>CALMDH010000038.1:0-7724 GCA_937862735.1 uncultured Gammaproteobacteria bacterium | reverse complement strand
TGCTGCAACTGACCGCTGTCCACCACCTTGCGCTTGACCAGGCTGATGCGCCGCCACTTGCTCGGTGAGCTGAGGGCCTCATGGGCCTTGTCGAGTGCGAGGACATCGCCGTCCATGACCAGGCTGAGGTCGCCCCGGCGCACCAGGCGCGCCACCAGCAGCACCACCTCCCATTCCGGCCAGCCATAGGGGCGGCGGCCGAAGCGCTCCTGCACCAGGTCTTCGAGGACCATCTGGCGGCTGACCTGGCTCATGAGGTCGGCGTACTGGGCCAGCTCGTGGATGGCCTGCTGGTTGCCCTGGCCGGCCTCCAGGGAGAAGCCGAGATCGTCGATGTCGCTGGCGCTGAGCACGGCCCGGATCTCGGCCTGGGGGTTGGCGGAGAGGTGCGTCAGATAGCCGAGCTTGTTGAAGCTGTTGCGCACCAGGTAGTTGAGGGCGTCGGCGATGGCCATGGCGGCTGACGTGCCCTTAGGCTGGAGCGGCTGGCCCACGGCAAAGATGGCGGCCTCGCGGCAGAGCTGTTCGAGTTGCAGGACCAGGCGCTGGCGGCGCTCGCGGTTCTCCTCCTGGCGCTCTCGCAGGATGCGCAGGGTGGTGTGGGAGGCGGTGCCGTCGTTCTTGCGGCTGACATACTTGTCGGTCTGGATGAAGGCGCGGATCTCGCGGGCGAGGCGCTTGTCGTCGTCCAGGCGCAGCAGCAACTGGCCGCCCTCGGCGGCGCTGTTGAGCAGGCAGCGGGTCTCGTCGTAGAGGCCATAGTCGTCCGCCAGGGGGGTGATGACCGAGAGCACCAGATCGCCATCGGTGCGGCTACCGTGGGGGTGCAGGTCGCACAGGCGGGTGAGGCCGAAGTCCTTGTTGTTGCCGGGGAAGCGATGCTTGCGCAGGCCCTTGAGCACGTCCTCGAAGATCAGCTCGGCCAGCAGTTTGGTCTCCTCGGCGGAGCTGAGATCCACGTCCTTGATCTCGCGACTGATGTCGCGCTCCTCGTTGGTGAGGAAGAAGAAGTCCTCGCCGTTGCGCCCGATCAGGGTCTCGCGCTCCAGGCGCAGCAGGCTGGCCTCGATCTGGCGGCGCAGGGCCAGGCGGTCGGCGTCGATGCGGTCGACGAAGAGGGTGACCAGGTTGTCGACATTGCCGCGGATCTCGTCGACGTAGCGGATCAGGAACAGGGTCTTGAGGAGCCGGGCATCGAAGGGCTCCAGCTTGTCGTTGCCCTCGGCGTTGTCGATGGTGGACTTGACCACGCCTTCGAGGAAGCTCTCGATGGCCGGGTAGAAGCGGTCCATGGGCACCAGCACGCCCACCGCCTCGGCGCCGAGCTGCACGGCGGCGGACTGGAAGGCGTCGAGCATGGAGCGCTCGCCACGGGCCAGGTGCAGGCCGGTGACGCCATGGCGGCGAATGGCCTCGAAGATCTTCTGCACCAGTTGGAACTGGTAGGGCGCGAAGGGGTAGACGTTGGCGAAGTCCTGGGCGTCGGCATAGGGCTTGAAGGTCATGCCGACGTGGCTGAAGCTGAGCTGGTGCTTGAGGATGTCGGCGCTGGCGCGGTAGAGCGCGGTCAGCTCGGCCCGGGCGGCGTCGGTCTTGGCCAGCAGGCGCTTCTGGATGACCTCGTCGACATTGCCGCTGGACAGGGACAGCCGGGTCTTGAAGCGGCCCTGGATCTTGGAGAAGTCGTTGGCCTTGCTGGCGCGCACCTCGCCGAGGACGGCGTCGATGTCCTCCTGGGAGGTGACCACCACCCAGGCGCGCCCGCCGCAGGCGGTGCCGAGGTTCTCGGTGATGGTCTGGAGGCTGAGCATCAGGTGGGTGTCCTGGCCGATGAACTGGCCGATCTCGTCCACCAGGAAGACCAGGCGATGGGCGGGGCCGCGGCTGTCGAGATACTCGCGCACCCAGCCGGCGAAGTTCTCCACCGTGAGCAGGGCGGCGAAGTCGGCCTCGGCCTTGTCCAGCCAGCCGCGGGCGCCCTCGGGGCTCTTGCCCAGGGCGTCGGCCAGTGCCTGGACCATCTCGTCGAGGTAGAAGCTGTAGCCATCGCGCTCGGCGTCCCAGGCGACGCCGGCCACGGCGTGGAAGGCGGCCTTGAAGTCGGTGAGCTTGCCAAGGCCGTCGAGGCGGCGCTCCATGTCGGCGACGTGCGGATGGTCGCCGCTGTAGCCGCGCTTTTCGTTGAAGACCTTGAGGAAGACCCGCAGGATGACGTCGCGGCCGCTGCCGCTGTCGGCCTTGCTGTCGATGTTGAACAGAATGACCTCGGTGTCGCCCTTGACGGCGCGCTTGATGTCGCCGGCGAGCATGGCGTCCTGAATCTTGCCGTCGAAGAAGTCGAGGGCGCGCCGGGTCTGGCCGTTGTAGGTAATCTGACGGTTTTCAAGCAGGTAGGAGAGGATCTTGAGAAAGTGCGACTTCCCCGAGCCAAAGAAGCCCGAGATCCAGACCCCGATGAGCCCGAGGATGCGTGGATCGCCAAGGTTGTCGCTGGCGTTGAGAAAAGCGGTGAAGAAGCCGCGGAGGTGGCGATCCAGCTCTATGGTGACGACGTATTCCTCCAGCTCCTGCCAGACCGAGGCGGCATCGTCCTGATCGGCCTTGATGACGCCGTTGATGGGGCGGTCGACGGGCTTGCTGAAGAGCGCCCTGATCTGGCTGGGCGGGATCGGCATGGGCGTGCTCCTAAGCGACGAGTCTGAAGGCGCGGTAATACGGCTTGTCTTGCAGCGTGCCGAACAGCCGCAGCGACTGGCCGTCGTAGACGCCGGGGTAGAACAGCACCAGGGGCGTGCCGCCCATGCGGTGATGCAGGTTGTTCAGCAGATTGTGGGTGCGCAGCAGGGGATAGGCGGAGCCGATGCCGGAGGCGAGCACCAAGTCCTGTGACTCGGGCCGCGCCTGGTCGGCGAAAGCGGCGGCGAGTTTGCCGGCATCGAGGGGGGCGGCCAGGGCCTTGAGCAGCGCGGCGTCGCCCTTCTGGGTCTGGAGGTCCAGTGCCTTGGCGTAAAAGCCGCGCTCCTTCAGGTACTGCACGATCAGCGCAAACAGGTTGATATGCGCGACCCGCAGGCCCGGTCGTCGCTTGGGAAGCTGTTGCAGCAGAAAGGCGATGTGCTCGCGCATCCGCGGCTCGAGCTCCGGCGGGTAGTCGAAGGCGTAAAAGGGGATTTCGTTGCCAAGGCCACGACCGCTGATGAAGTCGTCGTCGGTGATGCGATCAAGGATCTTGTTCAGACGGGCGTTGAAGTCGTTGTTCATCCGCTTGCTCCCGCCACCCCGGTCGCTCCCGCAACCTCGCTTGGTCCCCCAACCTCGCTTGGTCCCCCAACCCCGCTCGCACTCGCAACCCCAGTCGCTCCTGCGGCCCCGGTCAAACCCGCAACCCCGCTCGCTTCCGCCACCCAGGTCGCACCCGCAGCCCCGCTTGCTCCCGCCTCCCCGGTCGCACCCGCCTCCCCACTCGACCCTGTCACTGCCCCAAGGCTCTCGCTATCCGGAGCGCCGACCGTCAGCCGTCGCAGCGTTTCAAATTGGCCGGCATCCTTGAGTGCAAGGGCGACCTCGGGGGCGAGTCGCAGGGGCAGGAGTCGCCGTTGGCGGGCGTCGGAGAGATAGCCCGCTTCGGCCAGCATGCCAAAGGCCCGTGTTCGCAGCGTTTCCAGGGTTGCCGCCGACCAGGCGGGCATGTCCGGGTCCCGCGTGCGGCAATCCTCAAGGTACCGATCCCAGTGCTGGGGCTTCAGGTTTGGCTCGAACCGGCGGAAGAGCGGGCGCAGGACCAGCTCCAGAAAATCGCCCAGGAGGGGGGAGTAATTCACCGTTCCGGCCAGAACCGCATGGGTCGCGACCGGCTTACTACCGTCGCGGATCAGACGCCAGAGCGCGGGGGTAAGCGTCCTGAGACGTCCCCGGATCAACGTGGCCTTGGTGGATGCCGTGGTGGGCGAGCGTTTGGCGAGGACGTTATCGACCTCGATGGCCTGCTTCCAGCCCGGGGGGTCGACGCCCCGCAGCAGCAGATCGGCAATGATGCGGCTCTCCGGCACCATCAGCCCGCCTCGGCTGAAGTTGGCCTTGTAGCGTCCGGCATCGAGCACTTGGGGTTAGCCAGCCTTGGTCGGTGAAGCCGAGATACTCGCTGGCAAGGGGGGGAAAATCGTTTGATGTCCTGCCGTCACTTGATCAACTCCTAAGGGGAAGAGACCGGATCGCCGACCATTCCCGTCACGCGGGTCAAACACCTGGTGGTGAATCGGTGCTTCGGTGACTCTCCCGCGAGAGAACAGGAATTCAGTTCTGCCTGACCGTGTAGGATCAGGTTGGCTATCAATCGAAGTCCAAAACCAGCATTGGCAGGATGGACCGTAAGGCGGACTACCTGCTGAAAAACGGACTACTTCACAAGATAACGATCTAACTAACTGATCTAAAAATATCTAATTGTTATTAAGTGGCGGAGAGGGTGGGATTCGAACCCACGGAAGGCTTGCGCCTTCACTTGATTTCGAGTCAAGCCCGATCGGCCACTCCGGCACCTCTCCAAACGCCCGTCAACCCGTGTGGTGGGGTGACCCCTGGCGGCCGCCATTATACGAGGGACAGGGAGAAATGCATGCGGTAAAAACCGCCCGGAAAAAAGCCGCCCCTGATGAGGTCTCAGACCGCCAGGCTCATGGCGACCAGGGTCAGGGTCTCGACGATCTCGATCAGGGCGCCGGCCGTGTCGCCGGTGGTGCCGCCAATGCGGTTGATCATCGTCCGGCGCAGACCGACGAAGATGGCCAAGGCCGTCATCAGCGCCACCATACCCACGGCCCCACCGACCAGCGGTAACAGGA
Source organism: uncultured Gammaproteobacteria bacterium (assembly GCA_937862735.1). Taxonomy (GTDB): domain Bacteria; phylum Pseudomonadota; class Gammaproteobacteria; order Chromatiales; family Chromatiaceae; genus M0108. The sequence continues at coordinate 2,883 of CALMDH010000038.1, read as the reverse complement.
GGCCCACCAGGATCAGGACCCTCTTGGCCGGCCGAGGGGGCAGGCCAGCCGCCAGGGCGGCGCCAAGCCCGCCGGGGCGGACGTAAGGGGTGGTCAGAAACAGCAAGGGGAGGGCGGTCCGCCCCAGCAAGGGCGCCAGGAGCAGCGGCAGATAGGCGCCGGACTCCAGCAGGGTCGCCAGGGCGGCAAATTTGAGCAGTAGGACCAGGACCAGACCGGTCACGCCCTGGGGGCCGCTGCAGGGGTCCTTCATCAGGGCCAGGGTACGTTCGCGGTCACCCCGGCCGCCGGCCCAGGCATCGATCATGTCGGCGAGACCATCCAGATGGAGGGCCCCGGTGAGCCCGACCCACAGGCCCAGGACCAGGGCGGCCGCTAGGACGGGCGCGACGCCGGTTAGCAACCAGCCCCCCACCAATAACCAGCCGCCGGCGACGAGCAAACCACCCAGCAGCAGACCGACCAGGGGGTAGTAGAGCAGGGACCGGCCCAGGTCCGCGACCGACAGTTCGCCGGAGAGGCGAACCGGGAGGCGGGTCAGGAATTGCAGGGCGATGAGGAAGGGGCGGATCATCGGGACGTGACCAGGGCGGGCAATGTCCCCGCGGCGTTCCGGTCGAGACCAACGCGGGTCAGACTGGCATGGCTAACGTCCAGCTCCAGCAGACGTTCCAAGGGGTGGTCGAGCAGTGTGCAGAGGATCACCCGGATAACGCCACCGTGGCTGATGACCAGCAGCCGCTCCCCGTTGGTCAGCGCCTGTGCGGTGAGGTCCTGCCAGGCGGCCAGAACCCGGGCCTGAAAGGCTGGCAGGGATTCGCCGCCCGGTGGGGAATGCGTCACTGGGTCGGCCCAAAAGCGCCCTAGGGCCTCGGCGTCCGAGACCATCAGGTCGGCGGCGCTGCGCCCCTCCCAGGCGCCGAAGTCTAGCTCCACCAGACGCGGGTCCAGGCTGAGGGGGAGATCCAGGCGTTGGCTCAAGGCGCGGGCAAAGTCGGCGCAGCGGATCAGGGGCGAGGCGATGATCCGATCCCAAGGCCGGGGCGGCGCATCCCGTGGTCCCGGGACCACCGCTTGGTCTGTGTAAAATTCGCGGTAAAGACTTTTATTTTCAGGGACGTGGCTTGCCCCCTCATGAGGGTTGGCGTGGAAGTCACCAGCCCGCTCCTTCATCAACGGGGGAGTGGCAAAGCTCTCATGCAAGTTCGCGTGAAAATCACGAACCGGGCTTTCGTCATCAGGGGTGAGGCGCACCCCCTCGTGATAGTTAGCGACGGTCGTCCACATCTGCCGCCAACCCCCGGAGGTCAGGGGGTCGTCGGTTCGGCCACGAAAGCAATTGCCACCCTGGGTCTCGCCGTGACGCAGCAAGTCGATGCCGCTCGTCGGGATCATCGGAGTCATAGGGACCATGGGGCCATTCTGCTTTTTAGCGGGAAGGTCATGGCAAGGATGATCATTCTGAGGGGGTGGCGCGCCCCTCATGCCAGGTATTTGTTCACACCCCTCGCGCACTAGGATGGTTTTGGTGGCACAAGGCGCTGAATCTCTTGCTCCCTCCCCCCTGGTGGGGGAGGGTTGGGGAGAGGGGGTCTGAACGGGTAGCATGCCAGTAGGGGCCTCACAAGCGGGTGGAGACCTGCGCCTCGGCGAAGGTCGCCATCTCATTGTGCAGAGCACAGGCCAGGCGCAGCAGGGGGACGGCGGCGGCGGCGCCGCTACCCTCGCCCAGACGCATGCCCAGGTCGAGGAGGGGGGTGACCCCTAGGGCGGCGATGACTGCGGCATGGCCGGGTTCGGCCGAGGCGTGGCCGAAGAACATCCAGTCCGCGGCATTAGGCTGGATGTGGGTGGCGACCAGGGCGGCGACGGAGCTGATGAAGCCGTCCACCAGCACCGGCAGGCCCATGTGGGCGGAGGCCAGGTAGGCGCCGGTGAGAGCGGCGATCTCGAAGCCGCCGAGCCGACGCAGGGCCTCCAGGGGCGAGGCGAGGTGCCCGGCATGGTGGTCCAGGGCGCGCTGGATGACGGCGGCCTTGTGGGCGACGCCCCGCTGATCGAGCCCGGTACCGGGTCCCGCCAGGACCACGGGGTTGGCGTTGAGCAGGGTACAGGCCAGGGCGGCGGCGGACGTGGTGTTGGCGATACCCATCTCCCCGCCGATGAAGAGCTGGCAGTCCGCCAGGCGGGCACGCTCGGCGGCGTGGCGGCCCGCGCCCAGGGCCTGAGCGAGCTGATGCTCGGTCATGGCCGGCTCCTGGGTGAAGTTGGCGGTGCCAGGGCCCAGGATCTGGTCCTTGACGCCGGCCTCCGGCTCCAGGGTCAGGGCGGTGCCCAGGTTGATGATTTCCAGCTCGGCCCCGAGGGCCCGCGCGGCGACGCAGATGGCGGCGCCGCCCCGGGCGAAGTTGCGGATCATCTCCACGGTGACGGCCTGGGGGAAGGCGGAGACGCCCTCCGCCGCCACGCCATGATCGCCGGCGAAGATGGTGATCCAAACGCGGTCCAGGTGGGGATGGGGCGTGCCTTGCAGGCCCGCGAGGCGCACGGCGATGGTCTCCAGCATGCCGAGTGAGCCCGGGGGCTTGGTCAGGACCGCCTGGCGCTCCGCCGCTGCCTGCCGGGCCGCGGCATGGGGGCTGGCCGCCGGCACCTTTAGCCAGTCGCCGCGGGTGGCCATGGGGTCATCCGGGAAGTCGGGTGAAGTGCCGGCGGCAAGAGAATCCGCATCGTCGGCGAGCAGGGCAGGATCGAGGGGCTGATCCGGTTTTGGGTTAGCAGTGCTGTTGCTGTTCAAGAAAATGCCTGATTTGTTGGAATGGATTTACGGTATCTATTCAGCTCACCTGGCCTGCCTCAATCCAGGCGCGGCATGGGTGGCTG
>CALMDH010000037.1:0-22713 GCA_937862735.1 uncultured Gammaproteobacteria bacterium | reverse complement strand
GTCGTCATCGAGCACAACCTGGACGTGATCAAGACCGCCGACTGGATCATCGACCTGGGCCCCGAGGGCGGCGACCGGGGCGGCACCCTCATCGCCAGCGGCACCCCGGAGCAGGTGGCCGCCGACCCGGCCTCCCACACCGGCCGCTACCTCAAGGCCCTGCTGGAGCGGGGCTGGTAGCAATGTTCGTTCAGCCCCCTCGTGCTTTAAGGAGTGGGGTTGGTAGCAATGTTCGTTGAGACCCCCCGTGCACTCAGAGGGCCTTGGTAACGCCAGCCGCTGGTTCTCTTACTCCTTACCCCCTGGCGGCGCACAACCCTTGTTCACTCAGCCTTTACGGCGAAGGTGGCAGAGGATTCCCTTGCTCCCTCCCCCCTGGCGGGGGAGGGTTGGGGAGAGGGGGGCTGAACGGTTGCGGTAGCGGTTGACCCTTGCGGCCTCTGGGTGCGATCTCTGGGTTGACCCTCACTGTCTCTGGGTTTACCTTCTGGTCAGGCTGACCAGATCAGAGGCATCAACATGATGGATTCGTTTAGCACGGGTGAGACTTCCCACCCAGGTAGCACGAGCTTTTGGCAGCTTCAGGAGGCCAAGGCGCGTTTCAGCGAGGTGGTGCGTCGCGCGGTCGAACAAGGACCGCAACATGTGACGGTAAATGGCGAGGAATGCGCCGTCGTGGTCTCGGCCCGGGAATATGAACGCCTGACCGGTCACCGAACCGGCCAGGAACTGGTTCAACTCCTCGCGAACTCACCCCTCGCGGATGTTGAATTTGAGCACCCACCCGTGGTTGGACCCGTGCGGGATGTGGATCTGTGAGCGGGTGGCTCCTGGATACCAATGTCCTGTCGGAATTGCGCCGCAAACAACCCGAAGCGGCGGTGGCGCGATTCGTCTCCGGCCAACCCTTGACGAGTCTGTATGTCAGCGAGGTCACCCTCGCCGAGATTCGCTTCGGCATTGAACTGATCGACGATGCGGTCCGACGCGCGGAGTTGCATCATTGGCTGGACCAGCGATTGCGACCTCTGTTCGAACAGCGGACACTCGCCCTCACCGAGGATATCCTCCTCCAGTGGCGGCTTATGATCGAGTCAGGGCGAAAACGTGGTCACACTTTCAGCCATCCGGATGTCCTGATCGCCGCTACGGCCGCGGAATACGGACTGACGGTGGTGACGCGCAACGTCAAGGAATTCGTCGCCGCTGGCGTCCCCGTATTCAATCCCTGGAAAGACGGGGACTTTGGCGACCAGAGCGCTGCCGGCTAGCCGATCCCGATCATTGGCCTCATCCTAATCGTTCAGCCCCCTCTCCCCCACCCTCCCCCACCAGGGGGGAGGGAGTAAGAACATCGGCAGCTTGCGCCACCACAGCCCACCTGGGGGCGAGTGGTGTGGACGAATATGCCTTGCCGACCAAGGATATTGGGTGAACGCCAATGATACTGAGCGGTCACCCAGCATCCTCAGTGGGTAACCGCCAATGGAACTGAACGGTCAGAACTCCTTGAGCCAGCCGAGCCAGAACATGGGGTCGTTGTCGAAGCCCATGTCGGAGTCCGGGTCCCCGTTGTTCTGGGCGTAATTGATGCTGACGGTGCCGAACTCGCCCAGCTCCTTGCCCAGGCTGGCGCCATAGTCCCAATAGTCCGCATTGGGCAGGTCGTCGATCCGGCCGTTCTTGAAGTCGGTATAGCCGAGGTGCAGCCCCAGGATCAGGTCGAAGGGCAGCTCGGCGTACTCGAAGTCACCCTGGAAATACCAGTCACCCTGGTCATAGAGGCCATCCTCATTCTGACCGTAGAAGGTGTAAGCGAGGCCCAGGGTGAACCATTTGTAGGTCAGGTTGCCGGCCGCCTCGGCGAAGTCGCTGTCGTCACCGTCGGGATAGGCGTAGTACATGACATTGAGGTCATACTCCAGGTCCTCCAGGAGCGAGCCGCTATACCCGAGATAGAGGTCCAGTTCGAAACTCGGGCTGTCCTCACCAAAATCGACGTTGGAGGCCCAGGTGCCGGCATAGAGGCCGCTGGCATGGCTGTAATCCAGGCCACCCTGGAGGGCCGGGCCATTGTCCGTCTGGGTGAGACCGCGCCAGACATAGTTACCCACCGCGCCGACGTTGGCGCTGAAGCTATGGGGGGATTCGGGCGGCGGGGTGCCCTCGTCATTGGCCGGAGCCGCCAGCGGGAGCAGGTACAGACCGGCCAGGCCGGCGGCAAGGAGATATTTACAAGTCATTATTTTACCTATTTTTTCTATCCAATGGGAGCTAGCGTGAAAGTAACCGTTCAACCCCCTCTCCCCAACCCTGCCCCACGAGGGGGGGGAGCAAGAGCATCGGAGGCTGGTCCTGTCCATGTCAGCCCAGGCAGCGATGGGGGGTGAAAATATTTACGCCCGTCGCATCCTGATGGCAGGAGGGTGGAGGATCGACCCGACCAGCGGTCCTAAGTCTCTGGCCAGGAAACTGGCGGCGGTCCGGTGCCATGCTCGCGCGGTGACGGTCAGTTAGCCTGGCCAGGAGAGCCACGATCGTTGACATGGGCGGCGGGAATCAGGGTCTTGAGGGCCGTCGCCAGACCTTCCAGATCGCCGTAGCCCTCCAGCCGGATGCCGCGGTTGTCCTTGCGCTTGACCTGGAGGAGGTAGGGGCGACCGCGGCGGCGGTAGACGTTCAGGGCCGCCACATCGTTCAGGTCCAGCTCGGTGACGGTGCCGGCGGACTGGAAGCGGACCCGGTCCGGCAGGACCTCCAGCCAATGGTTCCGCGCCAGGCGCAGGTAGCGGCGGTGACGGACATAATTGATAAGGTTGGCGAAGCCGGTGAAGAGCACCACCGAGACCAGTAGGGCGTGGTTGAAGCTCTCCGGAAAGCGGAGGTTGCCCCAGTAGACCGCCAGGACCAGCCCCAGGCTGAGGAAGAAACCATAGGCGATATTCCGGCTCCGTTCCCGCAGGCTTTCCGGGCTGATGGTGAAGCGGCGATGGGCATCGGTCATGGCAGTCGCTCCGCGCGAGGTCAGAACTGGATACTGATCAGGCGGGGAAGCCTAACGAGCCAGCCCTCCGGGGGCAAGGGCCAGGCGCTGATCCGCGCCGCGATCTCGACTGGCGGGGCCCATGGCGTAGAATTGGCGCCACCGCCATCCGCGACCCTCCATTGCCCATCAACCATCCGCGATCTGCCATCGCCCATCCGCCAATAGACCCGCCATGTCCCTGCCTCGCGCTTCGTCCGTATCCGCCTGGTCTCACCCCATCGCGCGGCTCCTGCTCGCCTTCCCGTTGCTGCTGCTCCCGGCCCTTGCCGGCAGCCAGGAGCCACCGAGCCCGGGCGCGGGTCACTTGGAACGTATCACCGCCAGCGGCCAGGTGCGGGTCTGCATCTGGCCGGATTATTACGGCATCACCTACCGCAACCCCAAGACGCTGGAACTTTCGGGGATCGATATCGATCTAGCCCGGGAGTTGGCCAAGGACCTGGGCGTGGGGGTGACCTTTGTCGACAGCTCTTTCGCCCGGCTGATCGAGGACGTCACCACGGATCGCTGCGACGTGGCGATGTTCGCGATCGGGAACACCCCCCCGCGGGCCGCCCACCTGCGCTTCACCCGGCCCCACCTGCGCAGCGACATCTACGCCATCACCACGCTCTCCAACCGCCGGATCAAGACCTGGGACGATATTGACCGGCCTGGGGTGCTGGTCGCCGTTGCCAAGGGCACCCTGCACGAGTCGGTAATGAAGGACAAGCTCCAGGCCGCCACCCTGCTGGTCCTGGATACGCCCCATGCCCGCGAGCAGGAGGTGGAGTCGGGGCGGGCCGACGTCTTCATGACCGACTTCCCCTACAGCAAGCGCATGCTGGCCAATACGGATTGGGCACGGCTGATCACCCCGCCTACCACCTATCACCTCACCCCTTACGGCTATGCCGTCGCACCCGGGGATGAGGCGTGGCTGGAACGTTTGAACCGTTTCATCCTGGATATCCGCCAGGACGGCCGGCTGCTGGCGGCAGCCAAACGCTTCCAACTCGACCCCATCGTCGTCCTGGACGACTGAGGCCGTTCCCGTCAGCCCACCCGTCAGCCCAGTCCCCTTGAGTCCACGCCAGTGAGCCAATCCTATGAGCCAGTCCTGCGCGCCCACTTCCAAAGCTCCACTCCACTGAGCCAATCTCATGAGCCCAGTCCGTGAGCCCGCTCGGGTGAGCCGGTCCACTGCGCCCGTTCGTTGTTGCCGTGAGTCCCGTCCCGTGAGCGCTCTCCCGTGAGCCCGTCCCTCGCCGCCATCGGGCGCCAAGCCAGCGGGGCCGGCTTCATCGTCTTTGTCCTCACCCTCTTTCTGTCCATCGGCGTCGGCGCCGCCCTGCACCTCAACCGGACCTACGACACGGTCCTGGAGACCCAGCAGGCCCTGGCCGCCCTCCAGGCCCGGGCGGCGGAGGACTATCTCACCCAGACCCTGGGGGTCATTGACCTGACCCTGCAAAGCCTGCTCGAGGGCGACCGTCCGGACCCGGGCCCGGAACTGACGCGGGCGTTGCGCCACGCCCCCTATCTGCGTTCCCTGTCCCTGGCCGACGCCGAAGGACTGATCCTCTTCAGCACCACCGCCGCCAACCTCGGCGTCTGGATCAACCTGGCGGATCTGCTGCCACCCCTGGAGGCCGGCACCCACCAGCTCCGTCTCAGCGCCCCCCGGGTGGGCCGGGACCTGCACGACAGCCACCCCATCGCCGCCACCGGCGCCAATCCCGCTAGCCGGACCTTCTTCTCCGCCATCAAACCCCTCGCCTGGCAGGGCCGGGCGGCTTATCTGGTGGCGGCGGTCAACAGCGATTTCTTCATCAACCACTACGTCCACAACGTGGAGGCCCAGCGCGGGCAGGTGGAGGTCTTCCGCTACGACGCCATCCTGATGTTTTCCACCGACGAGCGGCGCCGGCCCGGTCTGCTGGACCCGGGCGCCCTCCCCTTCCAGTCGGGGATTCCACCCGAGCGGGAGATCGGCGAATCCCCGGCGGCCAGGCTCGCGTCCCAGCCCACCCTGGCCGCCTATCGCGCCTCCCGCCACTACCCCATGATCGCGGTGATGCACATCCCCATCGCCCAGGCCCTGACCACCTGGCGTCAGGACCGGGACTCGGTCCTGCAATTCGTGGTGCCGACCCTCACCATTCTCTTCCTGCTGGGGGGCGCCGCCCTCTACCAATGGCGACGCTCGGCGCTGGAATACCGCCGGGCCGAACAGGCGAGGCGGGAATCCCGGGAACTCCAGCAACGCATCCAGGAAAAGGATCTGTTGCATGATCAGCTCCAGCAACTGGCCCTGCTCGATCCCCTGACCGGCCTCCATAACCGGCGTTACCTGGACGAAACCGCCGGCCAGGCGTTGGACCAGGCGCGGACCCGTGGCACGCCCTTGACCCTCCTGATCCTGGACATCGATCACTTCAAGCGGGTCAACGACACCCATGGCCATGCCGCCGGCGACCAGATGCTGATCGCCCTGGCGGACCTGCTGCGCGCCCAGACCCGGCCGACGGACATCGTCTGCCGGACCGGGGGTGAGGAATTTCTGCTCTTGCTGCCCCAACTGCCGCTCGCCCCGGCCATCGAGCGGGCGGAGCAACTGCGCCTGGCCTGCGCCGACCTCGCCGTCCACTGCGGCGGCCGGACCCTGACCGCCACCCTGTCCATCGGCCTGGCCAATTTCCCGGCGCACGCCGATGACCTGGAAACCCTGATGCAACTGGCCGATGCCGCCCTCTACGCGGCCAAGCGCGGTGGTCGTGACCGGGTCGTCGTCGCCTCGGTCGGCGCTCCGGATGCCAGCGGCTCGCCCCTCAGCCCCCCTCCCGCGGCTCCGGCTCCCCCGTGACCGACTTGGCCATGCGCTTGCTGAAGTAGTAGATGCGCTTGAGCTTTTCCATGATGTCCATTTCGATGGTGTAGGCCGGAATACGCTTGGGTTCCGCGGCCACCAGGCGGCGGGCCTGATGCAGGGCGGCGGAGTCGGCGATGCGGTTGATCTCCTGCTTCATGTCCATGACCGTCTGGGCCGCGAGGACATTCTTCTGCGCCACCGCCTGCACCGCCCCCCACACCGACTTGGTCACCGCCCGGTGGAAGCCGTTCAGCACCTCCCGGGTCGGCTGACTGATGGACAAGCCCTGATCGATGCGCTCGTTGCCCAGGACCACCAGATTGGTCTCGATGACGTCACCGATGTTCTCCAGGTCGTTGACCGCGCTCATCAGGCGGATGAGATCGGCGGTCTGGGCTTCGGTGAGGGTTAGACGGCTGATCTTGCCCAGGTAGTCGATGATCTGGGCGTGGAGGCTGTCCACGGCATCGTCCATGGCCTTGACCTCCGCCAGGCTGTCGCGGTTGCCGGCGATGATGGCGGGCAGGATGCGCGCCAGCATCTCCTGGACCCGATCGCCCATGCGCAGGGCCTCCATCCGCACCCGGTCCAGGGCCAGGGCCGGGGTGGCGAGCAGTTCCTCATCCAGGTAGCGGGCCCGCCCCACCCGTTCCGCTCCCTCCTCCGGCCGCTCCGGCACCAGCCAGTTCACCAGGCGGGCGAACTGGGAAGTGAAGCCGATGAAGAGCAGGGTATTGGCGACGTTGAACAGGCTGTGGGCATTGGCGATCTGGCGCGGGGCCTCGGCGGCGAGGCGTTCGGCCCCCGTCAGCTCCGGATGGGACGGCGACAGCCAGGTCACGAAGTGCGCCAGGGGGGCAATGAACTCGAACCAGATCAACACCCCGGCCACGTTGAAGATGAGGTGTACCAGGGCGGCCCGCACCGCCTCCCGGGGCTTGCCGATACAGGCCAGCAGGGCGGTGACGCAGGTGCCGATGTTGGCCCCCAGGGCCAGGGCGATGCCCGCCGGCAGGTTGATCAGCCCCTGGCCCGCCAGGACGATGACGATCCCGGTGGTGGCGGCGGAGGATTGGATGAGGGCGGTAAAGGCCAGCCCCACCAGGATGCCGACCACGGGCCGCTCCAGGCCGCGCATCACATCCAAGAAGGGGGCATAGCCGCGCAAGGGGGCCATGGCCTCGCTCATGACGCTCATGCCAAAGAAGATCAGCCCGATGCCCAGGGTGGCGGCGCCATACTGGCGCCAGGTTTCCCGGCGGGTGACGAACATCGGCAGGAAACCGACCGCGATCAGCAGCAGGGCCAGTTCATCGACCTGAAAGGCGATGATCTGCGCGGTGAGGGTGGAGCCGATATTGGCGCCCATGATGACCCCGATGGACTGGGTCAGGGTCATGAAGCCGGCGGTGATGAAGCCCACCACCAGGACCGTGGTCACCGAGGAGGACTGGATCACCGCCGTGACCAGGGCGCCGGTCGCCACCCCCAGCCAGCGGTTGGCGGTCAGGCGGGCGAGGATGTCCTTCATGCGCTCGCCGGCGACGGCCTTGAGGGCGTCCGACATCCGTTCCATGCCGAACAGAAACAGGGCCAGCCCGCCCAGCAGGCCGATGATCATGGCCTCCCAGTCGATGGTTGCGACCGGTGGGGCCGCGACCGCGGCCGGGTCCGCCCAGGCCAGCCCCGTGGCGAAACTCAGGAGAATGCCCAGGAGCCACCGTGGGAGCGGCGGCCTGCCCCTGACCGATCCGTGCCAGATGGATAGTGTCAGGTCGCGATGGGAGGAGGGGGCAACTGGATCGGGCGCCAGGCGCCAGCGCCGGCGGGGCCTCGTCGGACAACCGGGGGACTCCGGGAGGAACGGGTTGATCATGTGGGGGATTGGCGACGTTTGACGAAATTATTGCATTGAAATGACACTTTTGTTACAAACTGACACCGGAAGACATACGACTGGTCACCTCTCCCCCGCTTTGCTGACCAGGCGTCGGCGACCTTCCATCCCCCCCATCGGAGCCCGCGCGTCGATCCCTGGGTGACGAAGTCCCAGGGGTCGGCGTCAGCTCCTTGCCCTTCCCCCACCCCCGGAGCACCGCCGAGCGTGAGAAAGATCGTCCTCCCCCTCATCTTCGCCGTCCTGGCCTATGGTTTCTGGATCAGCCCGGACTTCAAGCAGATCGCCGCGGGCGTCGCCATCTTCCTGTTCGGCATGTTGTTTCTCGAGGATGGCTTCAAGGCTTACACCGGTGGCGTGCTGGAGAAGATTCTCAAGCGTACCACGGACAAGCTGTGGAAGAGCATGACCTTCGGCATCGTCTCCACCAGCATCATGCAGTCCAGCTCGCTGGTGTCGGTCATCACCATCTCCTTCCTCAGCGCCGGGCTCATCGGCCTGACCGCCGGCATCGGCATCATCTTTGGCGCCAACCTCGGCACCACCACCGGTGCCTGGCTCATCGCCGGCTTCGGTCTCAAGATCGACATCGCCGCCTACGCCATGCCCATGCTGGTCTTCGGCATCATCCTCGCCTTCCAGGGCTCCAAGACCGCCAAGGGCCTGGGCTACATCCTCGCCGGCCTCGGCTTCCTCTTCCTGGGTATCCACCACATGAAAGAGGGCTTCGAGACCTTCAAGGAGACCATCGACCTCTCCCAGTTCGCGGTGCCGGGCTTCGCCGGCCTGCTGCTCTATACCGGCATCGGCATCTTCGCCACGGTGGTCATGCAGTCCAGCCACGCCTCCCTGGTCATCACCATCACCGCCCTCGCCGCCGGGCAGATCACCTATGAGAACGCCCTGGCCCTGGCCATCGGCGCCAACATCGGGACCTGCATCACCGCCATCCTCGGCGCCATCAGCGCCAACGTTGATGGCCGCCGCCTGGCCGCCGCCCATCTCATCTTCAATGTCACCACCGGCGTGGTGGCCATCATCTTCATGAACCAGATCCTGGTGGTGGTGGACTGGATCGCCGCCCACATCGGCATCGCCGCGGACGACTGGACCCTCAAGCTGTCCATCTTCCATTCGCTGTTCAACACCCTGGGCATCCTCATCATGGTGCCCCTGATGGGTACCCTGGTGAAGGTGCTGTACCGGATCTTCCCCCAGCCCAAGGCCGACCTGGTGGCGCCCCTGTACCTCAACGAGGCGGTCACCGAATTTCCCGATACCCTGGTGGAAACCGTGCGCAAGGAGGTGCTGCACCTCTATGACAACGCCTTCGAGGTCCTGGCCCATGGCCTCAACCTCCACCGGCACGATATCCGCTCGGACGCGGACCTGTTCGAGCTCACCCAGCGGCCCGACAAACTGATGGAGTTCGATATCGACGAGATCTACGCTCGCAAGGTCAAGGTGCTGTACAACGCCATCGTCGAGTTCACCAGCCGCACCCCGGGCGACCTGCCCCAGGAGCACATGGAACGGATCTACGTCATGCGCGAGGCCGCCCGGGACATCGTCGAGGCCATCAAGGATGTCAAGCACATGCGCAAGAACCTGATCACCTACATCGTCTCGGACAATTCCAGCATCAAGGCGGAGTACAACAAGATCCGCGCCCAGTTGGGCGAGATCCTGCGGGAACTCACCACCCTGCGCGATGCCGGCGAGGCGGCGGACCTGGTGGCCCTGGACGGCCTGCGCCTGCAGATGGAGGAGAATGACGTCACCCTGAACGGCGACCTGGACCGCCTCATCCGCGAGGGCCGGATCACCGCCCCCATGGCGACCTCGCTGATGAACGACAGCAGTTACTCCTACGACGTGGCGAAAAACCTCATCGCCGCCGGCGCGGGGCTCTTCGGTCCCCACGACCTTGGCATGCGCCAGGCGGCCGAGGACATCGAACTGGACGAAGAGGAACTGGACCAACTGGTGCGCAACCCCGCTTGAGCCGCTATGCTTAGGGAAGGCGGTGTTCACCCCACACCGCCGCCCCCTTATCCACCTCCGGGAGATGCCGACAATGGCCGTCAAAAAATTCCTCAAACAGGTCGCCGAGCTCTTCGATCTCAGCAAACAAAAGTGCAAGGACAAGAAGGTCTGCCTGGAGGAGGCGGTAGGCCGCCTCCAGGCCCGCCAGGGAGAGCTTGAGGCGAGTCTGGCGGCAGAGCAGACCGATAAGCAGCGCGACAAGCTCACCAAGCAATTGAAGGTCGTGACGGCCAAGCGGCAGAAGGGCGAACGGATCCTTCAGGAACTGGCGGAAAAGGTCTGATCCCAACCTCCCGGCCCACCCCGCCTAGTCCCACCCAGACGAGACCCGGCCAACGGAATGGCCCAATCAAGTACCGCCCCACCAAGTACCGCTCCGTCCAGACCCGCCAGGTCAGGCCAGGTTGGTCGTTCCGCCATCACCCAGGCCCATCAGGCCCCCACCTGATGGGCCTGGGCTTTTTCACCGCTGTTGTTTTATTCGCACAATAGGGCATGAGCCAACCCCACCCGGCGCCTGCCACCACGGGGGTTGCGCGCCCGGATTCGGCCTGTTCCGCGGGCTGGCCCTGGTTGACCGGCCACGGGCCAGGCCGGGCTTCGTGAGCGATCCACTGGGAACTGGTCGCCATCAGCGGCGAATGACGAAAAAATTTCTCCATTGTTACGAAAAAATTACTACACTGTGTCCCTCCGACAACAACGACAGCCCGGGGGGACCCGCCACCCATGGAATTACTTTCCATCCTTGTCTACGTTGCCGTTGCGGTGGTCCTCATCTTCGATTACACCAACGGCTTCCACGACGCCTCCAACATCATCGCCACCCCCATCGCCTCCCGGGCCCTGACGCCCGTCCAGGCGGTGGTCATCGTCGCCACCTTTGAGTTCCTTGGCCCCCTGCTGGGCGGTACCGCGGTGGCCAACACCATCGGTAAGTTCGTCGATCTGGAAGGGGTCAAGGACGTCTTCTCGGTCACGATCATCCTCTGCGGACTCTCCGGGGCCATCTTCTGGAACCTGATCACCTGGTGGTTTGGCATCCCCTCCTCCTCCTCCCATGCCCTGGTCGGTGGTCTCGCTGGCGCGGTCATGGTCGGCGTGGGCGTGGATCACGTGGTCTGGGGTTTTACCGAGCTCTTCACTCAGGGCAAGTTCACCGGCGTCACCAAGGTCCTGCTGGCCCTGATCATCTCCCCTGTGATCGGCTTCGCGGCGGGCTACATCGTCCATCGCACCGTCTTCCGCCTGACCTGCCGGGCCAAGCCCTCCCTCAACCGGTTCTTCAAGCGCATCCAGTTCCTGTCCTGCGCTGGCCTGGCCTTTTCCCATGGGGCCAACGACGCCCAGAAGAGCATGGGCATCATCACCCTGGTCCTGCTCACCGGCGGCTTCATCGACGAGTTCAAGGTGCCCTTCTGGGTGGTCCTGTCCTGCGCCATCGCCATCACCCTGGGCATCCTCTCCGGCGGCTGGCGCATCGTCCGCACCATTGGTTTCGGTATCTTCAAGGTCCGTCCCATTCACGCCTTTGACGGTCAGCTCACCTCGGCGGCGGTCATCATGACCGCTTCCGCCATCGGCGCCCCGGTCTCCACCACCCACGTCGTCAGCTCCGCCCTCATGGGCATTGGCGCCGCCGAGCGGCCCAAGGCGGTGCGCTGGGCCAAGGCCCAGGAGATCGTCACCACCTGGATCATCACCATCCCCGGCGCCGGCGTGGTCTCGGTGCTGACCTACCTGGTGCTCGATCTGCTGGTCCCGGGGCTCTGACCCGGCCGCTCCCAACCGAATAATCCGTATTTAGACCCTTTCAAGCGAGGACAAACCCCATGAGTGGTGGCAACAACTCCATCATTACCAAACTAACCGCCCGCATCTTCCCGGTCATGCCGGACTTTTACGGCATGATGGTCCAGCAGTGCGAGGTCACTGCCCGCGGCATGGATGTCTTTCTGGAGTTCATGCAAACCGGCGATATGGCTAAGGCCGACCAGGTCCGGGCCATCGAGAAGGAAGGCGACGAGCTCAAGACCCAGCAGATGGAAATCCTCAACCGCGCCTTCGCGACCCCCATGGACCGCGAGGACATCTTCCGCGCCATCATGGCCATCGACGAGGTCCTGAACTACGCCAAGACCACGGTGCGGGAGATGGAGGCCCTGGGCATCAGTCCTGACCAGCACATGGTGGCCATCGCCCAACTGTTACGGGATGGGGCGCAAAGCCTCAAGAGCGGCTACGGCAAGCTCTCCACCAACCCCATGGACGCCGAGGTGGACGCCGCCGCTACGCGCAAGGGCGAGCGCAACACCGAGAAGGAATACCGCAGCGCCCTGGCCGATCTGTTCAGCCCGGACAAGGACCTCGAGGCCGCCCTGCGCGCCGGAACCCCCGGGGCCCAGGCCGATGCCTTCATCCACATGATGGAGGTACTTAAGCGGCGCGAGGTCTATCGCCACCTCTCCAATGCCGCGGACAAGCTGGAACATGCCGGCAGCGTCCTGCACGACATCGTGGTCCAGATCGCCTGATCCCCTGTAACCATACTCCCCTCCCTGCTTACCCCGTTTTAGCGTGAAAGTCACGGGAGAGCCTTTCTTTATCAGGGGTGTGGTGCGTCCCCTCATGCAAGTTAGTCCAGCCCCCCGCTTCCAAGGAGGGCTTCGCTAGCGCAAGCCGCTGGTTCTCCTCCTCCCTCCCCCCTGGTGGGGGAGGGTTGGGGAGAGGGGGTATGAACGGGCACCCTACCCCTGGAGCCGGTCACGGAGACCGGCCCCGGCAGTCTCCAATGCCTACCGCAAGGTCTGATCCATATCCATCCGCCCCAGGCGGATTGGCCAGGTGCGAGCCAGACCCGCCACCCTCCAGCCGATTGCAACCCGGAAGCTGGTGACCCTTTCAGCCGGCGACCCGGTTGCGTCCCCCGCTCTTGGCCAGGTAGAGCTGCACGTCGGCGCGGTGAATTAGGTCGCGCGCTAACTGGTCCTCGCTGGGTACCAGGGTCGCCACCCCGAGGCTGGCGGTCAGCCGGTCGGCGATCGGCGAGGTGGGGTGGGGGATGGCGAGGCCGGCGATCGCCGCGCGGATGCGTTCGGCGACCAGCCTCGCGTCTTGGGCATCGGTGCCAGGCGGGGGGCTTCCAGGCAAGTCTTATCCGGCCACTCGGCTTGGTGATTGCCAAAAGGAGAACTGCTGGGTTTTAGGGCCCGGCGCCATCCGCGTCGGGGCCAGGATCGGGAGATGACGGAAAAAACTCATCCATCAGTTGGCGATTGCGGATGGCCAGGTCGGCCTCGATCTCCCGCACGAGCACCATGAACCGCACCGCGGCCGGTGTTGGCAGCCGGTTTCTCAGATAAATGAATCCATAGTTCAGCTGAAACGAGGGCGGCCGGAAGGGCAGGACGGCCAACTCCCCACTCCGCAGCCAGGGCTCGATCTGTACCGGGGCCGCGGGACCAATGGCATCGCTACCCAGTATCAGGGATCTGGCGGTCGCCAACTCGTCCACTTCGACCTGGGGGATCAGATCGCCCGTGTCGGGGTCCAGACTGCTCTTGCCTGGCATCAGACTAGCCCCGCGGGGCGGGACCCGGATGGATGCCAGGGGGAAGGCATCGAGGTCCGCCTTCGAGATCGTCGCGCGGGCGAGCAACGGGTGCCCGCGCCGGCAATAGAAGACCAGGGCGTGCGCTCCGATGGACTCGACCTGCAAGTCCAGGTCCGCGTTCAGGGTACTGATCTCGGCCACCCCGAGATCGACCGATCGCTCGCGCACCCGTTCGGCCACCTGCCGCCAACTGCTCAGCATGACCCGGCACCGCAGCTTGGGGTGCCGTTGGAGCAGTTCGCCGACGGCCCGCCCGGCGGACAAATCCGCCGCGTAAGCCCCCAGGGCGACGGCAAGGTATCCCTTGTCGAGCCCTTGCAGCAACTCGATCTCGCGCTCCAGTTCCTGCGTCTGCTCAAGGATGGCCTCGGCGCGGCGCAACAGGGCCTCACCGTAGATCGTTGGCGTGACCCCCGTGCGCTGGCGGTCGAAGAGCGGCACCCCCAGACGAGCCTCCAGATTGCGGATACTCCGTGACAGCGCGGGCTGGGAGAGGTGCTTCACCTCGGCCGTGCGGTGAAAATTGCCGCAGCGGCTCAGCTCCAAGGCATGCAATAGCTGTTGCAGTTTGATCATGATACCTGGAAGGTATCATATCCTGGCGGAATTGGTATTGGACAGATCAGGGCTCTTCCCGGACTATCCGCCGCGTCGAGGGTCCCACATGGAGGAGAGACGGTTTTTGATGAAGGCGGCGAGTACCAGCTAATGCTCATTGCTCGCCGCGCCTGCGGCGGCGCAGACCAGGGGATCGAGCTTCGCCGTTTCTCCTTATGCCTGGGTGCCGGCCAAACCCGCGGCTCGGGCACGGCAGGCCGTGGCCAAGCCGATCCACCCAGGGCATTTCGCCCCAAAAGACAAGTCGCCGTCGCAGTACCCGATCATGGTATCAATCCGCCTGCCTTTTCGTATTAAGGTTCAGTGACGAAACTGAGCCTGCGCCCATGAAGATCCACCCCAGTCATCGCGACGAAGCCCGACCCGCGGCCTGGATCCTGGCCCTGCTCGGCATCCTGCTGTTCCTGGTCTGGGTCATGCCAGTTCCCGCGGACCTCAAGGGCATTGCCCAATACCTACCCCTGCATACCGCCCTGGAGACCCTGGCGATCGTGGTGGGTGGGCTGATCTTCGCCATCGGCTGGAACACGCCCCGGGCGGAAAGCTCCCGCAACATCCTGCTGTTGGCCTGTACCTTCCTCGGCGTGGCGCTGCTGGACCTGGCGCATACCCTCTCCTATTTCGGCATGCCGGACTTCGTGACCCCCTCGGGGGTGGAGAAGGCCATCAATTTCTGGTTGGCGGCACGGGTCCTGGCGGCGCTGGCCCTGCTCGCCGTCGCCATCCTGCCTTGGGGGCAACCGATCAGCCAGCGACAGGCCCTGGGCCTGTTGGGGGCCGTCCTGATCCTGGTGCTGGCGATCAGTTTGCTGTTCCTTTTCCACCAGGATTGGCTGCCGCGCACCTTCGCCCCCGGGGAGGGGCTAACGCCCTTCAAAATCGCCACGGAATACCTCCTGGTTGCCGTCTCTCTGCTGGCCGCGGTCCTGTTCTGGCGCCATCTCCAGCGGCCACGGACCTTCGCCGCCAGTGACCTGCTCGCCGCGGCGGCGATCATGGCCATGAGCGAGTTCTGCTTCACCCTCTACGCCAGCGTCACGGACATCTACAACCTGACGGGGCACCTTTACAAGGTCATTGCCTACCTCTTCCTCTACCGTGCCCTGTTCGTGGACACGGTGCTACAGCCTTACGCGCGGCTGTACGCCACGCGCAACCAACTGGAGGTCACGCTCCAGGCCCTGCCGGATCTGTTGTTCGAGATGTCGCGGGACGGCCGCTACCTGGCGGTCCACGCCAGCCAATGCGGGAATTTGCTGCTGGCCCCCGGGGACCTGATCGGCAAAACCCTGGCGGAGGTCATGCCCGCCGCCGCGGCCCAGACCTGTCTGGCAGCCATCGAGGAGGCCGATCGGACCGGCTTTAGCCAGGGCCAGGTCATTGAATTGCCCATGGCGGACGGCCCGCACTGGTTCGAGCGTTCGGTCGCGAGGAAGCCCCAGACCTGGGGTGAGGAAGACCGCTTTCTGGTCATCTCCCGCGACATCACCGCCCGCCAACGGGCGGAGGCGGTCTTGCGGGACAGTGAGGAGCGCTTTCGCACCCTGTTCGAGGAGAGCCGCCAGGCCACCCTGCTCGTGGAGGACGGCCGGTTCACCGCCGCCAACCGCGCCGCCCTGGCGATGCTGGGCATCGAGCGCGTGGAGCGCTTTCTGGGCCTGACCCCGGCGGATATCTCCCCGCCCCTGCAACCGGACGGCCGGGGGTCCGCCGAAAAAGCGGAGGAACTGATCCGCCTCGCCTTCGCGCAGCGGGCGAACGAATTCGAGTGGGAGCACCGGCGGGCCAACGGCGAGCCCTTCATCGCCCGGATCACGCTGACGGTGATCCGGCCAGGGGACAAGGGCCTGCTCCACGCGGTCTTGAACGATATCACCGAACAGAAACGGGCCCGGGAGCGGATCGAGTTCCTGGCCTACAAGGATCCCTTGACCGGTCTGCCGAACCGGCTGCTATGCCAGGATCGCTTGCGCCAGGCCCTGGCCAGCGCCCAGCGGCGCCAGACCTGCCTGGCCGTGCTCTATCTCGACCTGGACAAGTTCAAGTACATCAACGACACCTTCGGACATGCCACCGGGGATCGTTTACTGCAGAGCGTGGCCCAGCGACTGAGCCAGGACTTGCGCGCCGAGGATACCTTGTGCCGACTCTCCGCCGACGAGTTCATGCTGATCTTGCAGGGCTTGCCCGTGGACAACTTCAGCATGCACCTGGCGGAGATTTGTGAGCGGATCCTGGCGAGTATCGCCGAACCCCACGAGGTGAACGGCCTGCGGCTGTTCGCGGCCTTGTCGATCGGGATCGCCCTCTTTCCGCAGGATGGCGATGATCCGGAAAGCCTGATGCTCAACGCGCACATGGCCCTGATTGAGGCCAAAAAGAGCGGGCAGAACAGCTACCGGTTCTTCGAGCCTAGCATGAACGCGGCCATCACCCGCTTCGTGCTGACCCGGGATGCCCTGCGCCTAGCCCTGGTCAACCAGGAATTCGAGTTGCACTATCAGCCCCAGGTGAATCTGCATAGCGGGCGGGTGGTCGGCGTCGAGGCCTTGATCCGTTGGCGCCAGCCCGACAAGGGGCTGAGACCACCCACGGAGTTCATCCCCGAAGCGGAGGAGAGTGGCCTGATCGTGCCCATCGGCCGCTGGGTCTTGCACGAAGCCTGCCGCCAGGTCGTCGCCTGGCAGGCCGCGGGCTGGCCGGACCTGATGGTCGGGGTCAACCTGTCGGCGGTCCAGTTTCGCCAGGGGCAGGTGGTCGCGGATGTCCAGGCGGCATTGGCTGACAGTGGCCTCAACCCGACCTGTCTGGACCTGGAGCTGACCGAGTCCCTCCTGCTGCACCATGAAGCCAGCATTCTCGCCATTGTGGCGGACTGGAAGGCCCAGGGGATCAGGCTGTCCATCGATGACTTTGGCACCGGCTATTCCAGCCTGGCCTATCTGAAACGCTTCAGGGTGGACAAGCTCAAGATCGATCGTTCCTTCGTCAGCAACATCCTGCGGGATGCCGAAGATGGCGCCATCGTCAAGGGCATGATCGAGATTGCTCGCGGTCTCAACCTCAAGACCATCGCCGAGGGGGTCGAGGACGCCGCCCTGGCGGAGCATCTACGGCTCATGGGCTGCGACGAGGTGCAGGGTTATCTCTACGCCCGGCCCATGCCGGCGGAGGAATTGTGGGCCTGGCTGGGCGACCGTGGCGGTGTGCCCGCTGCCCGTGGCCAGGATGCCGTGTCGTCATTCCCTTAAGGGGTGCCGGGGGCCAGGCTGAATGAGATCATCCGACGAAGCCGGTGCTGTTGGACTCCAGGTAGCCGGTCGCCTCCTCGGTCCGGCCCTCCTGTACCCGCTGCGACAGGGGCTAGCGGCAATCACCCAAAACCTGGCGCCGGATCCCCTACATCCCCAAGCCCTGCTGGAGTCGCAACTGCATTTTTCGCGCTTGCTTGAGAGCCTCCTTGAGCATGAGCCGGTTGAGCTCGTTCAATTGGGCGGGGTCGACGCGGTTGGCCCCATCCAGGTCCGTCGTCGCCAATTGCTGGTGGAGGCGAAAACGTTGGACCAGATGGAAGGCCTCGACTTCGGCGGCGATGTCTCCGGCGGAGCGTCCCGGCCCGGTCCCCGTGGCGCGCAGCCGTTCCGCGGTATTGGTCGCCCAGATACCCTTGGCCAAACTTTCGATGCGGGCGACATCGACGAAGAGACGAGCCCCGCGGATCTTGAGATCGATGGTGTGGGGAAAATCGCGGTTGCGGTCGTAGACGAAGCGCCCGGCGAAGCCCAGGGGCGGCGACACCTCCAGGGCCTGCTGGGCCAGGGAGCGTAAAAACAGCGTGTGTTCGGGGGTCCTGGCCAGCAGCCAGGCCCGCAACTGATCGACCAGTTCGTAGCGACCGTAGAGGG
Organism: uncultured Gammaproteobacteria bacterium; assembly: GCA_937862735.1. Classification (GTDB taxonomy): domain Bacteria; phylum Pseudomonadota; class Gammaproteobacteria; order Chromatiales; family Chromatiaceae; genus M0108. The sequence continues at coordinate 4,737 of CALMDH010000037.1, read as the reverse complement.
GGCGAAAGTCGAAAAAGATGGTGCCATGCAGCAGGGCCTCGGGATCCGGCACCTTCAGCCAGCTACCGAACCGCTCCCGCCACTCGGTCGCGCTCAGGCACCACTGGGGATTGCCGGCCATGATGTTGCCGCGGCAGCGCTCAAAGCCGCAAAAATGCAGGGCGTCGTTAACGGTCTGCGCGAAAGGCAGAAAGGCAGCGCGCACGCTGGCGGTATCCTCTGGCTTGCCCGGTTCAAAGATCAGGCCATTGTCCTGATCCGTGGTGAAGGTCTGTTCCAGGCGGCCCTCGGAGCCAAAGAGCAGCCAACACCAGCGCACGGCGGGTAGGTCAAATTCGTCCTCGATGAGCTCGATGACGCGCATGGCGATGAGGTCGTTGAGACCCGATAGCCACTGGCAGAGCGCCTCCACCCCCATGCCAGCGCGAAACAGCTCGGCGCCGCGGCGCCGGACCTTGCTGGCGACGGCGGCCATGGCCTGATGATCGCGGGCGGCGGCGATGGCGCCGATCAGTTCTTCCGCCCCGCCGGCGCGCAGCCCCAGGATATCGGCCTGATGGATGAGCCCGGCAAAGCGGCCGTCCGGCTCCACCAGCAGGACATGGCCGACCCCCTGCTTGGCCATCAGGACCTTGGCGCGGTGGGCGGGAGAATCCGCCGCCAGGGTGAGGGGGGCGCCGATCATGAAGGCGGCCACCGGGGCATCCAGGTCGGTATCCGCGAAGGTGAGCAGGTGCAGCAGCCGGCGGAGGGTGACCAGGCCGAGCGGCAGGCCACTGGCGGTGTCGGTCACCACCACCGCGTCCTCGCGCCCCTGGCTGATGGCGAAGAGGACCTCGCGCAGGGTCGTCGCGGGCGGCATCACCAGCGGGGAGCGACTCGCCAGGGCCCGGAGGGGGAGCTGGTCGCCGCCCTCGCGACTCAGGGCCAGGGGGTCGGCGGCTTCGACCGCGGTGGCGGTCAGGGCGAGAGGGGTGGCTTCACTCATGGTGGTCAGGCTGCCTTCGTCAGCAAGGTCTTGGCCTTTTCGACCAATTCCCGGGTGGAAAAGGGCTTGGGCATGTAGGCATCGGCACCGAGGGCCAGGCCCTTGGTATGTTCCGCCGCCCGGCTTTTGGCGGTGAGCATGAGGATGGGCACCCCGGCCAGCGTGGGGTCGGCGCGCACCGCCTCCAGCACCTCGAAGCCGTTAAGTTTCGGCATCATGACATCGAGGATGACGAGATCCGGGGGCGATGCCCGGATGGCGGCGAGACCCTCCTCGCCATCGCGTGCCACCGCCACCAGGTAGCCCTCGCGCTTCATAAGGAATTCCAGAGAGATGACGATGTGGGGCTCATCATCGACGATCAGGACGTGCTTGCTCATGGGGACGATTCACCTCTAGGCGGGGTCCGGGTACAGGTTAAGGGTCCGGTTAGGGTTGGGGATGTGGAAAGAGGTTGGGTAGAGGGTGATCCAGTTCGGGTAAAGTTCGTCGGGGCTTGCCGGGTTCGATGGGCGTGCCACCGTCATGAGCTTCCGGTCGAGGAAACGGGCCGGGGGCTCGCGGGCAGCTCGAACACGATGCGGGCCCCGCCTTCAGCGGGGGCTTCGGCCCAGATGCGTCCGTCGAAATGGGCGACGATCTCCTTGGAAATGGGCAGGCCCAGGCCGGTGCCCAGGGGCTTCTTGCCACCGGTATTGGACTGGTGGAACTTCTCGAAGACCCACTCCAGCTCCGCCGCCGGAATGCCGGGGCCGTTATCGCTGACGCTGACCCGCCAGCCCGCCGCTACCGCCTCCAGCCCCACGCGGATACAGCCGCTACCCGGAGGGGCGAACTTGGCGGCGTTGGACAAGAGATTCACCATGACCTGGATGAGGCGGTCACGGTCCGCCCGCACCCGGGCGCCGCCCCCCCGCGCCAGGTCCAGCTCCAGCCGTTGGCCCCCCTCCTCCAGGAGCTGGCCGACGCTGATGGCCGCCTGTTCGATGACCTCCGCCAGGTCGAGCTCGTCGGCCTGCCAGTCCACGTGGCCGGACTCGATCTTGGCCAGATCCAGCACCTGATTGACCAGACGCGAGAGGCGCTCGGTTTCGCTCACCAGGATGCTAAGGAAGTGCTGGCGCTCCGCCAGGTTCAGCTCCGGGTCATCGTGGAGGATCTCGGCGAAGGCGCGGATGGAGGCCAGGGGGGTGCGTAGCTCGTGGGTAACCGAGGACATGAAGTCGTCCTTGAGACGATCCAGTTCCTGCAGGCGCAGGTTGGCCGCACTGAGTTCCGCCGTCGCCGCCTCCAACTCGGCGGACTTGCGCTCCAACTCGTGGCTGTAGGCGCGGATCTGTGAAGCCTCGTCGAGAATGTCCATGACCTCATCGAAGCCCAGCACCTCCTCCTTGGTGACGGAGGCGACCAGGACCCGCGCCGAGGCGCCGCCGATGGCCCCGGACAGCAGCGTCTCGGCAAAATAGACCGTGGAGGCGTCCGCCGGCAGGTCCTCCGCCCTGGCCAGCCCCCGGGAACGGGCGTACCGGGCGAAATCCGCCACCGCCCTGGGCTTGCCCAGGAAGCGCTCGGCCAGCGCCATCAGCGCGTCGACCTCGGCCCGGCCCCGCCACAGGGTCTGATAGGCCCGGCGCTGCGGCTTGAGCGCGCCGACAAAGGCGCTGGCCTGGGCCAGTTCCTCCGTCTTGGGCAGACGCCAGCCAGAGACCAGCAGGAAGGTCCCGACATTGGCGGTGAGGCTCCACACCAGGGCATGGGTGATCTCGTCGAGCCCCGTCAGGCCCAGCAGGGCCTGGGGCTTGAGGAGGCCGATGCCGAAGGGCCCCGCGGTGATGAAGTCCAGGGGCAGCCAGCCCGACTTGGCGAAGGAAGGGATCAGCAGGGTATAGAGCCAAACGGCGAAGCCCGCCGCCAGTCCCGCCAGGGCCCCCTCGCGGGTGCCACCACGCCAGTAAAGACCGGCGAGGATGGGCGGGGCGAATTGGGCCACGGCCGCGAAACTGATGAGGCCGATGCTGACCAGGGCATAGGCATCCCCGGCCAGGTGATAGTATAGGTACCCCAGCAGGAGGATGGCGATGATGGCCCCACGGCGGATGAGGAGCAGCAGCCGGCCCATGTCCGCCTCGGGAGGCAGGGTCCCCCCCCAGCGGCGGAGCAAGACCGGCAGCAGCAGGTCATTGCTGACCATGGTGGCGAGGGCGATGGTCTCGACGATGACCATGCCCGTCGCCGCCGACAGACCGCCGATGAAGACGAACAGCGCCAGCCAGGGTTCCCCCAGGACCATGGGCAAGGTCAGGACAAAGGTATCGGCGTCCACGCCCCCCGCGCCAAAGGTCAGGACCCCCGCCAGGGCGATGGGCAGGACGAAGAGGTTGATGAGCAGCAGGTAGAGGGGAAAAAGCCAGATGGCCCGCTGGATATGACGCTCGTCGCTGTTCTCCACCACCGCCACCTGGAACTGGCGGGGCAGGAACATGACCGCCAGGGCCGCCAGGAAGGAGGTGCCAAGCCAGTTCGCGAATTCACCGAGTCGCGGCTGAAAGAGGGCCTGGGCGGCCGGCACGGCCGCCGCTTCCAGCCGGGCCTGGGTCAGGTCACCCCCGCCATAAAGGTGGTAAACAATAAAGACCCCCACCGCCAGAAAGGCCGCCAGTTTGACGAGGGACTCGAAGGCGATGGCCGCTACCAGACCCTCGTGGCGTTCGCTGGCGTCCATGTGGCGGGTGCCGAAGAGGATGGTGAAGAGGGCCAGCAGCAGGGCCACCACGAAGGCCGTGTCATGCCAGATTGGTTGGGTCGCGGCCGGGTCCGGCATGACGATGGCTGGGTAGCCTTGGAGGATGGTGAAGCTGCGGGAGATCGCCTTGAGTTGCAGGGCGATGTAGGGCACCACGCCAATGACGGCGATCACCGTCACCAGGCTGCCGAGAAGGTGGCTCTTGCCATAGCGCGAGGCGATGAAATCGGCGATGGAGGTGATGCGCTCGGCCTTGCACACCCGGACGATCTTTACCAGCAGCCCACCCCAGAGCAGCACGATCAGGGTCGGCCCCAGGTAGATGGCGAGGAAGCCCAGCCCGCCGCTCGCCGCCCGGCCAACGCTGCCGTAAAAGGTCCAGGCGGTGCAGTAGACGGCCAGTGACAGGGCATAGACGGTGGGCCGGTCGATCACCGACCGGCCCTGGTCCGCCCGTCGGTCGGCCCAATAGGCCAGGGCGAACAGCATGCCCAGATAGGCAAAGGAGACGGCCGCGATGAGGGGGCCGCTCAGCGTCATGGACTCAGGCACCGGGGCCGCGCCAGACGGGTCGGGCCAGGGATCATTTCCTGCCCGCGCCCAGGATCCATGCGCTCAGGACAATGAGCAAGGCCCAGGCGCTGAAGAGGTAGAAGGGCAGCAGGGGCACGCCCAGGAGGGCGATGGGCCGATCAAAAATCCCGATCAGGGGAGAGAAGAAGAGCAGGAGCCCGAAAAAGGCCAAGGCCGTCAGGCGCTGCCGGGTCAAACTGATGCGATGCATGGGGGCCTCCGCGAAGTTCGGTGGAAGCCGCCGAGTACAGCCTGGATCCGGGCGGACAATGGGTAGTATATACCGATCGTCAAGCCATTTTCGGTGCTCGGTCTAGAATCAAGTGCAACGGCTTGCTACCTGTCACGGCGGATCCTGGTCCCAGCGAAAACAGTCGCGTCCGTCCTTCTTCGCGCGGTACATGGCGGTGTCCGCGGCGATCAGCAGTGCATC
>CALMDH010000036.1:0-36024 GCA_937862735.1 uncultured Gammaproteobacteria bacterium | reverse complement strand
ATCAGGTCCACGGCCTGGTAGGCCCGGGCCTGGGCCGCGCCGACTGTATCGCCCAAGGCGGTGACGCACAGGACCCGGCCGCCGCTGGTGAGGGTCTGGCCGTCCTCCCGGGTGGTGCCGGCATGGAAGACCTTGGTATCGGGGATCTGGGCCGCCGCCTCCAGCCCGCTGATGACCTGGCCCTTCTCATAGCCATCGGGATAGCCCCCGGCCGCCATCACCACGCCCAGGGCAGCGCGGGGGTCCCAGTCAGCCCGCATCTCTCCCAGGCGGCCGTCCAGGGCGGCCAGGCACAGGGCCACCAGGTCGGACTGGAGCCGCAGGAGGATGGGCTGGGTCTCCGGATCGCCGAAGCGGCAGTTGTATTCCAACACCCGCGGGGTACCGTCGGCGCCGATCATGAGGCCGGCGTAGAGGAAACCGGTGTAGGGCAGGCCCTCCGCCGCCATCCCGGCCACCGTCGGCGCCATCACCTCGGCCATGATGCGCTCATGCAGTTCCGGAGTGACCACTGGCGCCGGGGAATAGGCCCCCATGCCGCCGGTGTTGGGGCCTTGGTCGCCGTCGTCCCGGGCCTTGTGGTCCTGGGAGCTGGCCATGGGTAGGATCTGGCCCTGGCCGACCAAGGCGATGAAGCTGGCCTCCTCGCCGGTGAGAAATTCCTCAATCACCACCCGGTGGCCGGCGGCGCCGAAGCGGTTACCCGCCAGCATGTCGCGCACCGCCGCCTCCGCCATGGCCAGGTCCTGGGCGAGGATGACGCCCTTGCCAGCGGCCAGGCCATCGGCCTTGACGACGATGGGGGCACCCACCCGGCGCAGATAGGCCAGGGCCGGCTCCAGCTCGGTGAAGCTGCCGTAGGCTGCGGTGGGGATCCCGTGGCGCTGGAGAAAATCCTTGGTGAAGGACTTGGAACCCTCCAGTTGAGCGGCGCCCTGGCTGGGCCCGAAGCAGGGCAGTCCCGCGGCCTGGAAACGATCCACCAGTCCCGCCACCAAAGGCGCCTCGGGCCCGACGATGGTCAGGCCGACCTGCTTGTCCCGGGCGAAGGCCAGGAGGCCGTCGAGATCCTCGGCGGCGATGGCCACATTTTCGACCCCAGGCTCCAGCGCCGTGCCCCCGTTGCCGGGGGCGACGAAGACGGTGTCGGCCAGGGGCGACTGGGCGGCCTTCCAGGCCAGGGCATGCTCGCGGCCACCGCCGCCGATGATGAGGATGTTCATGTCAGAGAGCTCCGGTGGTCGGCAGCGTGGTCGGTAAGTGAGAGGGGAAGTCGCCTAGGGCCAGGGCCAGGCGCCATTGGCTTGGGGGGGGAACGAAACCCTTTCTGGTGTTAGCCCGGGGGCGGGGCATCGCCGGTATCATCTTGGCCGACAACACCTTAGCTTGACGCCGATGGCCATAAGCGGGCTCTGCGGCTCGCCAAGTCCACCTTGGTCAATCCTGGCCCCCCTCCCGGGTGAAACGGATGACCCCGCGTTGGCTGGCGCGGATGAAGTCCAGGATGGCTTCGGTCTCGGGGGCGGGAAATTCACCCCCCGCCCGTTCCAGGGCCACCTGGAGGGGAAGCCCGGAGCGAAAGAGCAGGCGGTAGACCGACTTGATCAGGCGGCGCTGGGCCTGGCTGAAGCCGTTGCGCCGCAGCCCCACCGTGTTCAGGCCGACGATGTGGGCGCGGTGGCCATCGGCGGTGACGTAGGGCGGCACATCCTGGGGCACGCCACTGACCCCGGCGACCATGGCGTAGGCGCCCACGCGGCAGAACTGGTGCACCGCCACCTGGCCGGAGAGGAAGACGTGATGATCCAGCTCCACGTGCCCGGCCAGGGTGGCGCCATTGGCGAGGAGGTTGTGGTCGCCAAGCTGGCAATCATGGCCCACATGGCTGAAGGCCATCAGATAATTGTGGCTGCCGATCCGCGTCCCCTGGTCCGTCTTGAGGCCATGGCTGACGTTGACGTTTTCCCGAAACTGGTTGTAATCACCAATGGTCAGGGGCTTGGCCTTGTCCGGGTGGTAGCTCAGGTCCTGGGGGGTGGAGCCCAGGGTGGCGCCGTGGCGAACGACGTTGCCCCGACCCAGACGGGTGAGCCCGTAGATACGGCTATGACCTTCGATCAGGCAGTCCGGACCGATGATGGCCCCCGCCTCGACGAGGGCGTAGGGGCCGACGCGGCTGGTTTCGTGGATGACCGCGCCGGCCTCGACGATGGCCGTGGGATGGATCATCAATGCCGGAAGTGGCGCATGCCGGTGAAGATCATGGCCATGCCATGCTCGTCGGCGGCGGCGATGGTCTCCTCGTCGCGCAGGGAGCCACCGGGCTGGATGACGGCGGTGATGCCCGCCGCCGCCGCCTGGTCGATGCCATCGCGGAAGGGGAAGAAGGCGTCGGAGGCCATGACCGCCCCCCGCACCGCCAGCCCAGCCTGTTCGGCCTTGATGACGGCGATGCGGGCCGAATTGACGCGGCTCATCTGCCCGGCGCCGACGCCGATGGTCATGCCGTCGCGTCCGTAGACGATGGCGTTGGACTTGACGAACTTGGCTACCCGCCAGGTAAAGAGCAGGTCGGTCAGTTCCGTCGCGCTGGGTTCGCGCCGGGTGACGGTGCGCAGGCCAGCGTAGAGCGCCCGGTCGGCGTCCTGGACCAGCAGGCCCCCGTTGACGCGCTTGAAATCCAGGCGCTGGCCCGACTCGCCATCCCAGGGGCCACATTCCAGCACCCGAACGTTCTTTTTGGCCGCCAGGACCTCCCGGGCCGCAGCGGAGACCCGCGGGGCGATGATCACCTCGACGAACTGGCGCTCGGCGATGGCGCTGGCGGTGGCCGCGTCCAGTTCGCCGTTGACGGCGATGATGCCGCCGAAGGCGGATTCGGGATCGGTGCTGAAGGCCCGCTCGTAGGCCTCCAGCAGGCTGCCGCCCAGGGCGACGCCACAGGGGTTGGCGTGCTTGACGATCACGCAGGCCGGGGCCTCGGCGAATTGCTTGACGCACTCCAGGGCCGCGTCGGTGTCGGCGATGTTGTTGTAGGACAGTTCCTTGCCCTGGAGCTGGGTCGCGGTGGCGACGCTCGCCCCGGACAGGTCCGCCTCGGTGAAGAAGGCGGCCCCCTGGTGGGGGTTCTCGCCGTAGCGCATGGCCTGGCGCAGTCGGACCTGGAGATTCAGGGTCCGCGGGAAGGGCGCCGGCTCCCCGTCCGAGGCCTCTCCGGTCCCGGCTACCCGACGCCCCAGGTAATTGGCGATGGCGCCATCGTAACGGGCGGTGTGCTCGAAGGCCTTGACCGCCAGATCGAAGCGCAGGGCGTCCCCAACGGCACCGCCGTGGGCTGCCATCTCCGTCAGGACCCGCTCATAGTCCGCGGCGTCCACCACCACGGAGACGGCGGCATGATTCTTGGCGGCGGCCCGCAGCAGGGTCGGGCCCCCGATGTCGATATTCTCGATGGCGGTGGCCAGGTCGCAGCCGGGCTTGGCCACCGTCGCCTCGAAGGGGTAGAGGTTGACCACCACCAGGTCGATGGGGTGAATGCCGTTCTCCCGCATCACCCCGTCGTCGATGCCCCGCCGGCCGAGGATGCCGCCATGGACCAGGGGGTGCAGGGTCTTGACCCGGCCGCCCATCATCTCCGGAAACCCGGTGTAATCCGAGACCTCGGTGACCGGGATTTCCTGTTCGGTCAGCAGGCTGGCGGTACCACCCGTGGAGAGGATCTCGATCCCCCGCGCCGTCAGGGCACGGGCGAAGTCGACCAGGCCGGTCTTGTCGGAGACGCTGATGAGGGCGCGGCGAATGGGCTGCATGGATCTTGGGCCTCAAAAAATTGCAGTGGGTGAAGCGGGACGCGCCTCGGCTACGGGCATTGCCACTCTAGGGTTGAATTTGGCGGCTCAGCTGGCCTCTGACGGGAGGATTCCCTGGATAGCCCTTCTTGGGATTGAAGACTCCATCCCGCGCCAACTGGCACGAGGCGGGTGGTTATACCCCTGAAATTGATAGTCTTTCCAGTAACTTTCACGCTAAGCACTCCCGCCATGGATCAACCCATACCGGTTGATGTGAGAAGGAAATCGAGAGGCAGCGGGGAAAATCCATCGCGGTAGGCCTGGATCAGCGCCGGGGGCATGGGGCCAGAAATCAATCTTGAGCCGGGTGGAGGCTAGGGTCGGGCGCTTCATAGGAGTCGCCGTTCGGCTGCTGGTAAAGGGCCAGCTTCTTGCGCAAGGTGGTGCGGCTGAGGCCAAGCATGGCGGAGGCCCGGCTCTGGTTCCCCTGGGTGAAATCCAGGACCTCCTCGATCAGGGGCCGTTCGATTTCGCGCATGACCAGGCCGTGAAGGTCGCCCCCCGCGTGATCGCCCAAATGGTGGAGATAGAAACGCACGGCGATGCGCACGCATTCGCACAAGGGCTCGGAACGGTCCAGGCGCTGCACGTACAGACCGTCCAGGCTCAGGGTGGACGTCAGGCTGGGTTGCTGTGCCGTCAGGTGGTTCATGCCGCCTGCTGGTCCTCCGTTTGCCAACTCCCGAAGGCGCTCGCGGGGGAGGCCTCGATGAGGTTCACTTGTTCTTGCCGGCTCCCGGCACGATTGAAGACCTCCCGGAAGGCCGCCGCGTCCCGCTGGCCCCGCAGGTACCAGCCCAGGTGTTTGCGGGCCATGCCCACGCCAGTGAGATCACCATAAAAGTCGTACAGGGCGTGCAGATGGTGGAGCAGGGTGGTTTTCACCCAGTCCGGATCGGGTCGGGGAAGATGGGCGCCCGTTGTCAGATAGTGGGCGATTTCCCGGAAGATCCAGGGACGCCCCAGGGCGGCCCGTCCGATCATGATAGCATCCGCCCCCGTATAGTTCAGCACGTAGCCGGCGCGTTCGGGGGAGTCGATGTCGCCATTGGCGATCAGCGGCATGGGGGTTAGCTGGCGCAGGGCGCGCAGGGTTTCGTACTCCGCGCTGCCGGTAAAGCCACAGGCACGGGTGCGGCCATGGACGGTCAGGGCGGCGACGCCGCTCTCCCAGGCGATGCGGGCGATGCGCGGGGCGTTGCGTTCCTCCGGCGACCAGCCGGTACGGATCTTCAGGGTGACGGGCAGGGGGACCGCGGCCACCACGGCGGTCAGGATGCTGGCCACCAGGCGTTCGTCCCGCAGCAGGGCGGAGCCGGCAGCCTGGCGACAGACCTTTTTCGCCGGGCAGCCCATGTTGATGTCGATGATGTCCGCGCCCAGGTCCTGGTTGCGCCGTGCCGCCTCCGCCAGTGCCCCGGGTTCGTTGCCCACGAGCTGGGCGACGATGGGCCCGGTCTCACCCTGGTGGTCGAGGCGGCGCTGGCTCTTGCGACGTGCCCAGAGACGGGGATCCGCGGCGACCATCTCGGACACGGCCAGCCCCGCCCCCAAGCGGCGGCACAGTTCGCGGAAGGGCCGATCCGTGACCCCGGCCATGGGTGCCAGGATCAGGTTGTTGGCGAGGGTGTGAGGACCGATCCGCAGGGGTGAGGGCGGCTGGCCCCGTCCCGTAAAGGACGGCGCTGCATGTCCCGGCACCCCTGCCACCATCCCCGGGCCGCTCGGGGCGGGGCCAGGAGCGGGGGCGGCGCGGCACGACGCGGCGGGGGGCGTGGAACCAGGGCCTGCGGTAGCTCCGCCCGGGCGGAGCAGTTCCACCGGGAGATCCCGTGAAGTTGTCATCACCCGCCGGTCCCCGTCGTGGGAGGGCTGGCCTCGGCAACGACCGGGGTCGGACGGCGCCGTCCACTGAGCAGGATCCACTCCTTCTCGCCGACCGGGGGCTCCAGTTCGAACCAGGGGGCGTAGCTGGCGGCGACAGTCGGGGTCTGGTCCGCCAGCAGGCCCGAGAGGGCCAGGCGGCCTCCGGGGCGGACCAGGGCGGCGAGGCGGGGCGCCAGTTCGATCAGGGGCCCGGCGAGGATGTTCGCCACCAGGCAATCGACCCGTTCGGTGGGCAATTCCTGGGGCGCCAGCACCCGGAGGCGCTCGGCGACGCCATTCTCGGCGGCATTGGCGCGGGTCGCCTCCAGGGCCTGGGGGTCATGGTCCACCGCCAGAGCCGCCGCGGCCCCCAGCTTGAGGGCGGCAATGGCGAGGATGCCCGAGCCACAGCCGTAGTCGATCAGCCGGCTACCGGCCAGGGGGGTGCCATCCAGCCAGCGCAGGCACAGGGCCGTGGTCGGGTGGTGGCCGGTACCAAAGGCCAGGCCCGGGTCCAGCTCCACCAGGACGGCGTCCGGTTGCTCCCCCTGGGGGCGCTGGCCGCGGGGACAGACCCAGAGGCGCTCGCCAAAGCGCGTGGGGGCGAAGTCATCCCGCCAGGTGTGCTCCCAGGCCTGATCGGCAATCGCTTCCCAGCGGGGTGGGGCGGTTTGCAGATCTGCCAGGGTGGCGGCGAGGGTCTCGGCGGTTTGACGGCTGGCCGGGTCGGCCGCAAAGAGGGCGGTGACCAGGGTCTGGCCCCACAAGGGGGTGGTCCCGAGGGGGGGCTCGAGTTGGGGCTCATCCCCGGCGTCGCCGAGGGTGACGGCCAGGGCGCCGGCATTTTCCAGGGCCGCCGCGAGGAGCGGCGCCCGCTCACGGTCGGTGACGAGGGTCAGTTGCAACCAGGGCATGTCAGGTCGGGCGGGGGCGCGGATGGTAGGCGGACAGGATTCATGGGGCGTGAGGGCCGTCGGCAGTAAGGGTATCCGTCGGTGGCGATCTATCGCCGCCAAAGCCTTGGCCCCGCCGGCTGGATCGCCCCGCTGGTCTTCAACCTGGCGGTAAGAGATAGAGGGGTTGGTCAGAGCCCCAGTTTCTTTTCCAGATAGTGGATGTTCATGCCCCCGGCGCGGAAGGCGGCATCGGTGAGGATGCGGCGTTGCAAGGGGAGGTTGGTGTGAATCCCCTCGATGACCGTTTCCCGCAGGGCATTGCTCATCCGGGCCAGGGCGGCGGGGCGGTCCTCGCCATGGGCGATGAGCTTGCCGATCATGGAGTCATAGTAAGGCGGCACATAGTAGCCGCTGTAGATGTGCGTCTCCATGCGAATACCCGGCCCGCCGGGGGCGTGAAACTCCTCGATGCGCCCCGGGCTGGGGATGAAGGTATCGGGATGCTCGGCATTGAGGCGGCATTCGATGGCATGGCCCCTGATCTGGATGTCCTCCTGGTGGTAGCGCAGGGGCTCCCCGGAGGCGATGAGGATCTGCTCCTTGACGATGTCCACCCCGGTGATCATTTCGGTCACGGGATGTTCCACCTGGACCCGGGTGTTCATTTCGATGAAGTAGAATTCGCCATTCTCGTACAGGAACTCGAAGGTGCCGGCGCCCCGGTAACCGATGCGCCGGCAGGCCTCGGCGCAGCGTTCGCCGATCCGGGCGCGCTGCTCCGCGGTGATCCCCGGGGCCGGGGCCTCCTCCACCACCTTCTGGTGCCGGCGCTGCATCGAACAGTCCCGCTCCCCAAGGTGGATGGCGTTGCCCTGGGTGTCGGCCAGGAGCTGGAACTCGACGTGGCGCGGGTTCTCCAGGTACTTCTCCATGTAAACCATGGGGTTGCCGAAGGCGGCGCTGGCCTCGGCGCGGGTCAGGGCGATGGCGTTGAGCAGGGTGGCCTCGGAATGGACCACCCGCATGCCGCGGCCACCGCCACCCCCGGAGGCCTTGATGATGACCGGGTAACCGATCTCCCGCGCCAGCCGCAGGGTGCGCTTCTTGTCATCGTCCAGGGGGCCATCGGAGCCGGGAACGCAGGGCACCCCCGCCTCCTGCATGGCGCGGATGGCGGAGACCTTGTCCCCCATCAGGCGGATAGTCTCGGCCCTGGGGCCGACGAAGATGAAGCCGCTCCGTTCCACCCGCTCGGCAAAGTCGGCATTCTCGGAGAGAAAGCCGTAGCCCGGGTGGATGGCGACGGTATCCGTGACCTCGGCGGCACTGATGATGGCGGGGATGTTGAGGTAACTCCCCGCCGACTGCGCCGGGCCGATACACACCGTTTCGTCCGCCAGCAGCACATGCTTGAGTTCCCGGTCGGCCTCGGAGTGCACGGCAACGGTCTTAATGCCGAGTTCGCGGCAGGCGCGCAGGATGCGCAGGGCGATTTCGCCGCGATTGGCGATGAGCAATTTCTCGATCATGGTGGTGCGATCCGCGTCAGAACGCTGACGATGCCGTGGGGACCTCGGGAGGTAGGCTCGCCAAGGGGGAGAGGGGGAGCACCTGCCCCAGGACGGGGGCGCGGCCCCGTGGACCCTGAGAGGCGATGGCTACTCGATGACGAACAGAGGTTCGTTATATTCCACGGGCTGGCCGTTTTCCACCAGGATGCGCTTAATGGTGCCGGCCTTCTCACACTCGATCTGGTTGAGGATCTTCATCGCCTCGATGATGCAGAGGGTGTCGCCAACCTTGACGCTGTCCCCCTCCTCGACGAAGGCCCGGCTGCCGGGCGAGGGTGAGCGATAGAAGGTACCCACCATGGGCGACCGCACCAGGCTGCCCTCGGGGAACTCGGCGCCGGGACTTTCCGTGGTCCTGCCGGGCTCCGGGGCCGACAGGGCCGGGGGCGAGACCGGCGTGGCGGGTGGCAGGGGAGCGGCCGGCATGTAGAGCGGGGCGGCCGTGGCGCTGGCGCGGCTGATGCGGACCGATTCCTCGCCCTCGCGGATCTCGATCTCCGCGATATCGGACTGTTCCAGGAGCTCGATGAGTTTCTTGACTTTGCGGATATCCATGGGGTGTCTTGTCAGTCAGGGGTGCTGTCCCGGGCCAGCCGCTCGGCGGCGGCGCGCAAGGCCAGCTCGTAGCCCGTCGCGCCCAGACCGCTGATCACGCCCAGTGCCAGGTCCGAGAAATAGGAGTGGCGCCGAAAGGGTTCGCGGGCGTGGACGTTGGACAGGTGCACCTCGATGAAGGGAATGGCCACCGCCGCCAGGGCGTCGCGCAGGGCGACACTGGTGTGGGTGAAGGCCGCCGGATTGAAAAGGATGAAGGCCACGCCTTGGGCCGGGGCCTGGTGGATGGCCTCGATCAGCTCATGCTCGGCATTGCTCTGGCGGAAGCTCAGGGTCTGACCCAGGTCGCTGGCCAGACGACGCAGACGGTCCTCGATCCCGGCCAGGGTGACATGACCGTAATGGCCGGGTTCCCGGACACCGAGCAGATTCAGGTTGGGACCGTTGAGGACCAGGATGGATGCCATGGAGAATTCTTTGCCAGAGCGGGGAGGAACACCAAGCTTGGTCGCTGGCGGCCTGACCCGGGCGTGACTCCGGGCTGCGTAGGGGCGGATTGTGCGGATTCCCCGGGATGCTGTCCAGTTCCGCGCCGCTGGTCCAGCACAACGGTCAATGGAAGGCACGGGTTGCTTGCCCGGCACGAAGTCGCTTGTGCTCGGCAGCGGGAAGGTTGGATGGACCTGGCGGGGGTGACGACCGCGGGGAGGCAGCCATGAAGGCTCCCGGGACCGCTGGCGGATGTACCCCAAACGACGCTGCCAGGACTGGAGCAGCCGGAGATTAACGGGTCTGATCCTGGACCGCCTGGGTAATCAGCGGCGGCAACCAGTCCCCCAGGGCCTGCTGCGTGAGCTCGCCGAAGTGATCATGCACCCGCTGGCCCCGGTGATCGAAGATCACGGTGAACGGCAAGCCCTGTAAGCGGTTACCGAGGCGGCGAGACAGTTCCACCGCCTCGCCGCCGCCCAACAGAATGGGGTAACTGACGGGGTTTTGGGCCAGGTAAGCCCTCACCTCGGTGGCCGTGTCGATGGCGATCCCCACCACCCGCAACTGATCGCTGACCCCCTGGGTCGCCTGGAGGAGGCGCAGGTCACGCTGGCAGGACTGACACCAACTGGCCCAGAAGTGCAGGACCAGGACCTTGCCCACCCAGGAGGCGCTGTCGATTTCCTCACCCGTCAGGGTGGGCAGGCTGAAGCCGGGCAGTTCCGTGAGCCGTTCCGTGGTCGCCTGCCGGAAATCGGGTAATTGCACGCTAGGGGGCTTGGTATCCCCGAGCCAGGGTTGGCCAAAGATGGCGATCAGGATGCTGATGGCACCCGCCAGGAGGGTGACCAGGATCGCCTTGCCCGCCTTCAAGGCAACAGACCGCGTAGATGGGCGGTGAACTCGGCCGCCGGCATGAAGCCGACGATGCGGCGATCACGGCGTTCCTGGCCCTGGACATCGAAAAAGAGCATGGCCGGGGGGCCGGGGATACCGAACCGACCCTGCATCAGGGCCTGATCCTCGGCGTCGTTCGCCGTGACATCGGCCTTAAGCAGGACGAAGCGGGCCATTTCGGCGGCGACGGCGGGGTCGGAGAAGGTATAGCGCTCCATCTCCTTACAGGAGACGCACCAGTCGGCATAGAAGTCCAGGAGCACGGGGCGGCCCGCGCCCCGCGCCGCCGCCAATTCCCGCTCCAGCCCCGCCGGACCCTTGATGGCCTTGAACTGGACCCCTTGCGGCGCGCCGGCGGAACCACCGGTCCCCAGGCCCAGGTTGAGTCCGCGCAAGGGTTGGAGGGTGTCCTTACCACCCGCCGCGGCCCCCACCAGCATCAGGGCGCCGTAAACCAGCATGACCAGCCCCAGGCCTTGCCACAGCTTGCGCCAGCCACTGGCGTCGGGGGGCAGATGGGTGATGGCCCCGAGGTAGATGGCCGAGCAGATCAGCAGGCCCCCCCAGAGCAGCAGGCTGACGGCAGCCGGCAGGATACGCTCCAGGAGCAGGATGGCGACCCCCAGCAGGGTGACGCCGAAGACCGCCTTGACCGCCTCCATCCACACCCCTGCCCGGGGCAGCAGTTTGCCCGCCGAGGTGCCAATGGCCAGCAGCGGGGCGCCCATACCCAGGCCCAGGGCAAAGAGGGCGGCAAACCCGAGCAGGGCGTCGCCGGTCTGGCTGATAAAGATCAGGGCCCCGGCCAGGGGCGGGGCCACGCAGGGCCCGACGATCAGGGCGGACAGGGCGCCCATGATGGCCACGCCGATCAGGTGCCCCCTTTGCTGGCGCTGGCTGAAGGTGGCGATCCGGGTCTGGAGGCTGGAAGGCAGTTGCAGGTCATAGAAGCCAAACATGGACAGGGCCAGGGCGACGAAGACCAGGGCGAAGAAGCCAAGGATCCAAGGATCCTGGAAGGCCGCCTGGAGGTTGGCCCCCCCCAGGCCCGCCAGCAGGCCGGCGAGGGCGTAGGTCAGGGACATGGCCAGGACATAGGTCAGGGACATCCAGAAGGCCTTGCGGGTGGAGATCCCCGGGCCATGGCCGGCGATGATCCCGGAGAGGATGGGGATCATCGGGAAGACGCAGGGGGTTAGGGCCAGCAGCAGGCCGAAGCCAAAAAAGAGCCCCAGGGTTGCCCACAGGCTGCCGCTGGCCAGGGTGGCGGCAATCCGGTCCTGCTCGCTTTGGGGTGGCGTCGAAGATGACGCTGACGCCACCGCTGGCACCGGCGTCGGCGCGGGGGTGGGGCTGGCGGTGACGGGGGGGCTGGCGGCTGCCACCTGGTTCTCAGCCGCACCAGCCTGAGTCACGGCTGACTGTGCCATACCAGCCTGAGCCGCACCTGTTCCAGCCGCGCCGACCTGAGCAGCCAGCCACCCCTCGGCTTGAGTCGCCGGCAGGCTCAACTCAACCCGGGTCTTTTGGGGGGGGTAACAGACGCCAATGTCGGCGCAGCCCTGATAACTGGCGGTCAGGGCGATGGCCCGGGCCTGGGCGTCGGTCGGGAGACCGGCGATGGGCACCTCCACCTCGATGCCCTCCCGATAGAGGTGGACATCACCCAGGCTGCCATCCGGTCGGACGGCGTTCGATACCCGTTCCGCCTCTGGCCAGGCCACCTCACCCAGGCTGGTCCCGGCGGGGCCTTCCAGTTTCAGGGCCAATTTGTCCCGGTAGAGGAAGGTCCCGGGGGCGATGGTCCAGCGCAGACGCAGACGATCGGGAGCGATGGGTTCGATGGCCAGGCGAAAGGCCTCTTCAGCGGGTAGCAGACCCTGCTCGTCACCGGCCGCCCCCAGACCCAGGGACTGAGCGAGCCCCGCCTTGCTGCCACTGGGTGATGCGGACGCCGGGACGGGCGTCAGGACGGAGGACGGCGGAGCGGAGGAAGCAGTGGACGGCGGAGGGGATGAAGCAGTCGCCAGCGGGGGGGATGGATTAGTGGCCGGCGGGCGGGCCGGCGAAACGGCCGATGAATCAGCGGGCAAAGCGGCAATGGGGGCGGCGGCTGGCGCGGCGGAGGTCCGCCCGGCTGGGGAGATATCACCCGCGGTGGAGGCGTTGTTTCCGGCCGCGGCGTCAGGAACGAGGGCCAGGGGTGGCAAGGCGATGGCCAGGGTCTGGCGATGGGGCGGATAACAGAAACCGGCGTCGGCGCAGCCCTGGGAACTCACCTCCAAGTCCAGGCGGTCGCCACTGCCCGGGCTCCGATCGATCGGCAGCCAGACCTCGATCGCGCCGCGCAGGATCTTGACCTCGCCGAAGAATTCGTCGTGGCGGGATTCCCCCGGGGGAATATCCGCCTCTCCGAGGCGGATCCCCGCGGTGAGGCCGCGGAAGCGGAACTTGTTACGGTAAAGGTAATAACCCTCGGCGACTGACCAGTTCAGGACCACCTGACCGGGCCCCTCGGCCTCCGCAACCAGGGGAAATGCCTGTTCAGGCGGTAAAAATTCTTCCTCGGCCCAGGCCGGACCTCCCGCCAGCAAGGCCAGGAGCAGCAGCAAAGTGGTGAGGGAGGGATTCAGGCGGCGGAAGCGGTGCATGCGATGACCCATTCTAGATAGTCGGGCAGGCCCTGGCTGATCGGGCAGGCAATGATCTCCGGGAGGTCATAGGGATGCAACTCACGCAGGCGTGCGGCCAGGGCGGGAAACAGGGCCTCCCGGGTCTTGATCAGCAACAGGACCTCCGCGTCACGCCGCAGTTCCCCCTCCCAGCGATAGAGGGAGCGGATGCCGGGCAGCAGGCTGACGCAGGCGGCCAGTCCTTCCTCCACCAGTCGGGTTCCCAGGTAGTCCGCCGTCTCCAGGTCCGGCGCGGTGCAGTAGGCCAGCAGCAGGGGGGCGGGAGGGGCGGTGTCGGTCATGCTCTGGTAACCTGTAGGGCAACGCGAGTACTGCAAGCCCCGGCACTGTGCCCGGGGCTTGTCTGTTGAATCTTGAT
This sequence comes from uncultured Gammaproteobacteria bacterium, assembly GCA_937862735.1. GTDB lineage: Bacteria > Pseudomonadota > Gammaproteobacteria > Chromatiales > Chromatiaceae > M0108. The sequence continues at coordinate 22,845 of CALMDH010000036.1, read as the reverse complement.
CATTATAGGGGTGATGCGCTTGATCCTGTTTCTGTTGGTGCTGGTCGGGGTTCCGCTGGTGGAACTCTATTTTCTCATTCAGGTGGGCAGCGAGATCGGGGTCCTGCCCACCATTGGCATCAGTCTCTTCACCGCGGCCCTGGGCGGCTACCTGGTCCGTCACCAGGGATTCGCCGTCTTGGCCCGGGTGCGCCAGATCAAGGACCAGGGCGAACCGCCGGCCCTGGCCGTCCTGGATGGCGCCCTGCTCCTGATCGCCGGGCTCTTACTGCTGTTGCCGGGATTCGTCACCGACACCATCGGCTTTCTGTTGCTGATCCCGCCACTCCGCCAGCACCTCATCCGGCGCTATGTCGCCGTTCTGCCTGTGGGGGCCGGTCAGGCAACCGCGGCCGGGCCCCGGGTGATCGAGGGTGACTATCGTCGCGAGCCCTGATTGAGGTGTAACCCTCAGGAGCCTCTCTCCCGCCAACCACTTCAGCTCTTTCGTTTATCCGTTCTTTGTTCCTCTCGGCCTTCCGCCCTTGACAGACCAGAGTGAGCCCCTATCATTAGCACTCGCCAAGGGTGAGTGCTAACAAGACGGCACCATACCACTTGACCGTCCATCAGCGGCGGGTCCTTCGCCCCCGGCGGTCAACTAACTTTCATCCCATCCCATTAGTTCCACTCAGGAGAAGGTTCTCGATGAACATTCGTCCCCTACACGATCGCGTCGTTGTTCGCCGTATGGAAGAGGAGCGCACCTCCGCCGGCGGTATCGTGATCCCCGATTCCGCCACCGAGAAGCCGATCCAGGGCAAGATCATCGCCGTGGGTCAGGGCAAGCCCCTGGACAACGGCCAGGTCCGCGCCTTGGAGGTCAAGGTCGGAGACCGCGTCCTGTTTGGCAAGTATTCCGGCACCGAGGTCAAGCTCGACGGCGAGGACTACCTCGTCATGCGCGAGGACGACATCATGGGCGTCATCGAATAAGGGTGATCCTATTCACCACCCGTTCCGGAATCGCATCAAAATCACTTGAGGAATCAGTAGTATGAGCGCAAAAGACGTTCGTTTTGGCGATGACGCCCGTATCCGCATGATGGCTGGCGTCAACGTCCTGGCCAATGCCGTCAAGATCACCCTGGGCCCCAAGGGTCGCAACGTGGTGCTGGAGAAATCCTTCGGCTCCCCCACCGTCACCAAGGACGGCGTCTCCGTCGCCAAGGAGATCGAGCTCAAGGACAAGTTCGAGAACATGGGCGCCCAGATGGTCAAGGAGGTTGCCTCCAAGACCTCCGACGTCGCTGGTGACGGCACCACCACCGCCACCGTCCTGGCCCAGGCCATGGTCCGCGAGGGCCTCAAGGCCGTCGCCGCCGGCATGAATCCCATGGACCTCAAGCGCGGCATCGACAAGGCCGTCGAGGCCGTGGTCGGTGAACTGCGCAACCTGTCCAAGCCCTGCACCGAGAACAAGGCCATCGCCCAGGTCGGCACCATCTCCGCCAACGCCGACGAGTCCATCGGCCAGATCATCGCCCAGGCGATGGAGAAGGTCGGCAAGGAAGGCGTCATCACCGTCGAGGAAGGCAAGTCCCTGCACAACGAGCTGGACGTCGTCGAGGGCATGCAGTTCGACCGCGGCTACCTGTCGCCCTACTTCATCAACAACCAGCAGGGCCAGAACTGCGAGCTGGAAGACCCCTTCATCCTCATCCACGACAAGAAGATCTCCAACATCCGCGACATGCTGCCGGTGCTGGAGGCCGTGGCCAAGGCCGGTAAGCCCCTGCTGATCGTCGCCGAGGACGTCGAGGGCGAGGCCCTGGCCACCCTGGTGGTCAACTCCATCCGCGGCATCATCAAGGTCTGCGCCGTCAAGGCCCCCGGCTTCGGTGACCGCCGCAAGGCCATGCTGCAGGACATCGCCATCCTCACCGGCGGTACCGTCATCTCCGAAGAGGTCGGCCTGTCCCTGGAGAAGACCACCCTCAACGAGCTGGGCAACGCCAAGAAGGTCCAGGTCAGCAAGGAAGAGACCACCATCATCGACGGCGCCGGTTCCGAGGCCGAGATCAAGGGCCGATGCGAGCAGATCCGCGCCCAGGTCGAGGAGACCACCTCCGACTACGACCGTGAGAAGCTCCAGGAGCGCCTGGCCAAGCTGGCCGGCGGCGTGGCCGTCATCCAGGTCGGTGCGGCCACCGAGGTGGAGATGAAGGAGAAGAAGGCCCGCGTCGAGGATGCCCTGCACGCCACCCGCGCCGCGGTCGAGGAAGGTATCGTCCCCGGCGGTGGCGTCGCCCTGGTCCGCGCCCTGCAGGCCGTCAAGAACCTGCAAGGCGCCAACCATGACCAGGATGTCGGTATCGACATCGCCCGTCGCGCCCTGGAAGAGCCCCTGCGTCAGATCGTGACCAACGCCGGCGAAGAGGCCTCCGTCGTCCTGCACAAGGTAGTCGCCGGTTCTGGCAACTTCGGCTACAACGCCGCCAATGGCGAGTATGGCGACATGGTCGAGATGGGCATCCTGGATCCCACCAAGGTCACCCGTTCCGCCCTGCAGAACGCGGCCTCCATCGCCGGCCTGATGATCACCACCGAGGCCATGGTGGCCGAGGAGCCCAAGGAAGAGAGCCATGGCCATGGCGGCGGTGGTGGCGGCATGGGTGGCATGGGCGGCATGGATATGATGTAAGCCGCTGGTTCTGAAGCCCTTCTTGGCTTCAGACACGCCAAGCGAAAAAAAGCCCCGCTCGCGGGGCTTTTTGTTTGGGGGCTTTGTAATTTTGCGGCTTGGTGATGAGCGGACTTGAATGCTTGATCAGCTCAACCTAGGGCGATCTATCGATCCCTGGAGGTGACTCTTCAGTGCGTTTCAGGGATGTTCAGCCCCTGGATTGCACCGCCTCATAACCACTTGGGCAACAGCACCAGCCCCCAGACACTGGTGGCGAAGACGATGACCAGAAACACCGCCGCCGAGGCGATGTCCTTGGCGCGTCCGGAGAGCTCATGGCGCTCCAGGCCGACCCGATCGACATTGGTCTCGATGGCGGAATTGAGCAACTCGACGATCGGCACCAACAGCAGGCTTCCCACCAGCAGGGCACGCTCCACGGGCGATTCTCCTAGCCAAAGGCCCAGGGGTAACAGCGCCAGCAGGGCCCAGACCTCCTGGCGAAAGGCCTCCTCGTGCTGGTAGGCGGCCCTGAAACCCGCCTGGGAGAAGTGCCAGGCATTGACCAGACGCCGCCATCCCTTGGCGTTCTGGTTAGCCACGGCGCCGGTTCCCTCCCCGGATGCCGTCTTTCCCGCCCCATGCTGGCCTGGGTCTGGGCCGGCGCTGTGCCTCAGGCATCGGCCTTTTCCGCGCCGGAGCCGGAGCTGGAGCCGGTGCCTGAACTTGGGCCTGAGTCTTTCGCCGGTCGCCAGGCCAGGTCCGGCTCCCGGGCGGCGCGGACATCGTCCAGCCGCCGCACTGGCAGGGTGTGGGGGGCACCCCTGACCAGTTCCGGATCGGCGTGCGCCTCGGCGCGGATGGCGGTCAGGGCGGCGACGAAACGATCCAGTTCCTCTGGGGTCTCGGTCTCCGTCGGCTCGATGAGCAGGCACTCCGGGACCAGCAGGGGAAAATAGGTGGTGGGGGCGTGAAAACCGTAGTCCAGCAAGCGCTTGGCGACATCCATGGCGTTGACGCCCAGTTCCTTGGCCTCCCGGCGCAGGGTAAGGATGAACTCGTGACTGGCGCGACGCTGGCCGTAAGCCGGCTCGAACCCGGCCTCCACCAAGCGCTGGAAGAGGTAATTGGCGTTGAGGGTGGCGTACTCGGCGATCCGCTTCATCCCCTCCCGCCCCACCAGACGGGCGTAGATGTAGGCCCGCAGCAGGATGCCCATGTTGCCGCCAAAGGCGGTGAGGCGCCCGATGCTCTGAGGACGGTCCGCCTCTTCCAGCCAGCGGTAGTCCGTCCCTTCCCGAGCCACTAGGGGCAGGGGCAGAAACGGTTCCAGCCGGGCGGCGACGCCAACCGGACCGGCCCCAGGACCGCCGCCACCGTGGGGGGTGGCGAAGGTCTTGTGCAGGTTCATGTGGATGACGTCGAAGCCCATGTCGCCCGGACGGACCTTGCCGAGGATGGCGTTAAGGTTGGCGCCGTCGTAATAGAGCAGCCCGCCGACCTGGTGAACCGCCTCCGCCACCGCCTGGATGCCCCGCTCGAAGACGCCGATGGTGCTGGGATTGGTGAGCATGATGCCGGCGGTCTGGGGACCCAGGGCGGTGGAGAGGGCCGTCAGGTCCAGGTCGCCATTCGGACCGGTGGGAATCTCGCGCACCTGAAAGCCGCACATGGCGGCGGTCGCCGGATTGGTGCCGTGGGCGGCATCGGGGACCAGGATCTCCCGGCGCGCCAGGTCACCCCGGGCCTGGTGGTAGGCGCGAATCATGGCCACCCCGGCGAATTCGCCCTGGGCGCCGGCGGCCGGGGCCAGGGAGACGGCGTGCATGCCCGTGACCGCGGCGAGGATCTCCTGCAACTCGTAGAGGCAGGCCAGGAGGCCCTGACTGTGACTTGGTGGGGACAGGGGATGACGTCCCAGAAAGCCGGGCAGGGAGGCCAGGCTGTGACAGGCCCGGGGGTTGTACTTCATGGTACAGGAACCCAGGGGATAGAAATGGGTGTCGATGGAAAAGTTCTTCTGTGACAGCCGGGTATAGTGGCGTAGCGCCTGCAGTTCGCCAACCTCCGGCAGGGCGGGAGCCTGACGGCGGCACAGGTGCGCGGGCAGGCCCGTCACCTCGGGGCGGGTCAGGGGGGCCTGGGCGCTGGCGCGGCGGCCGGGACGGGATTCTTCGAAGATCAGCATCTGCGGCTAGCTACCGGAGTAGATTAATTAAAGGGAGGCGGAGGGGGCAGGATAAAGTGGCCGTTGGGGTTGCCCCCCCTCACCCCAGCCCTCCCCCGCAAGGGGGAGGAAGTGACCTTGGCTGTCATCGGCTGACCCTGGTGTCGCATCTACCGTGCCTCAGCCTGATGCCAATTCAGCCACGCGGTCATCTGCGGTCAGCCCAGGGTGGCCATGGCGGCGGCGTAATCCGGCTCCTGGGTGATCTCGGGCACCAGTTGGGTGTAGACCACCCGATTGTCGGCGTCGAGGACGACCACGGCGCGGGCGGTGATGCCGGCCAGGGGGCCATCGACGATCAGCACCCCGTAGTCCTTGGCGAAGTTGCGGGAGCGCATCATGGACAGGTTGATGACATTGGTGATGCCCTCGGCACTGCAGAAGCGGCCGGAGGCGAAGGGCAGGTCGGCGGAAATGACCAGAGCGACGGCGTCGTCGCGCCCGGCCATGGTCTCGTTGAACTTCTTGGTGGAGGCGGCGCAGACCCCGGTATCCAGGCTGGGGACGATGTTGAGCAACTTCTTCTTGCCGGCATAGGTGGCCAGGCTGACGTCACTCAAGTCACCGGCGGTCAGGGAAAAGTCCGGGGCGGTGCTGCCAACGGCGGGCAGGTCGCCGGAGAGCTGAACGGGATTGCCTTGCAGGGCGGTCTGGGCCATGAAGAGACTCCTTCAAATGAGGGTGGTGGGGTGAGGGGCGGTGCCTTGTTCAGGAACAGGACATCATCAGGGTTGAGCGACAGGGCCGACTGGCATGAAAGTGGCGCGGTACCCCGGAGCGTCTGATCGCTCCCGGGTGCCCGCCGGGAGGCGCTAGGTCACAGCTTCGGCTCCACCGGGCAGCGCGCCTGGCTGCGGGTGGCGATGACCCGTGCCAGCTTGGTGGCATAGGCCTCGATGTCCTCCGCCGAGCGCAGTTCGGTCGCGCAGACCAGGATTGCCGGGTCCAGCTCCGGATAATCGGCGCTCAGATCGTAACCCCCCAGGATGTTGTGCGCGGCAAGGGAGCGTAGCACGTCCCCCGCGGGCGCGGGCAGGCGCAGGGCCTGCTCGTGGAAGACGGGCCGATCGAAGCAGGGCACCACGCCTGGCGTCTCTTGCAAGCGTTCGACCAGGTGGCGGGTATGGACATGACAGGCGGCGGCGACCCGCGCCAGCCCTTCCGCCCCCAGCAGGGCCAGGTGGATGGTGGCGGCGTTGACCAGCAGGCCCTGATTGGTGCAGATATTGGAGGTGGCGCGGGACCGGCGGATGTGCTGCTCCCGGGCCTGAAGGGTCAGGGTATAGCCGACCTTGCCGTCCAGGTCCTGGGTACGACCGGCGATACGCCCCGGTAACTGGCGCATCAGCGCCTGCTTGCAGCACAGGAAACCGGCATAGGGCCCGCCGGAGGCGAGGGGCATGCCGAAGGGCTGGGCCTCGCCGCAGGCAATGTCCGCGCCCCGGCTACCCCATTCTCCGGGGGGTGACAGCAGGGCCAGGGCCAGGGGGTTGACGACGCCAATGACCAGGGCCCCCTGGGCCTGGGCCCAGTCGGTCAGTTCGTCGACCTCCTCCAGGACACCGAAGAAGTTGGGCTGAGGGATCACCAGGGCGGCAAATGGCTCGCTGGCCAGGGGCTCCAGGGCCGTCCGGGTCAGGTGACCGCCCTTGGGGTCGAAGGGCACCTCCACCAGGTCGATGTCCTGCTGGGCGACGATGGTCCGGACCACCGCCCGGTAACGGGGATGCAGATTCCGCGGCACCAGCACCCGCCGCACCTTGCCATGACGGCTGGAGCGCACCGCCATGAGGATGGCCTCCGCCAGGGCCGAGGCGCCGTCGTAGAGGGAGGCATTGGAGACGTCCAGGGCGGTCAGGGCCGTCATCATGGACTGGAATTCGTAAAGGATCTGCAGGGTGCCCTGGCTGGCCTCGGCCTGATAGGGGGTATAGGCGCTGTAGAGTTCGCCGCGGGATAGCAACTGCCAGACCACCGCCGGGATGTGATGGTCATAGGCCCCGGCGCCGATAAAGCACAGGGGCTGGCCGTCCTGCCGCGCCCGGCTGGCCATCAGCCGGGCGACGTCCATCTCCGGCAGGGCTGCCGGGATCGCCGTCAGCTCCCCCGTCTGCAGTTCGGTCGGGATTTCGTCGAAGAGGTCATCGAGGTCCGCGACCCCGATGGCGGCCAGCATGGCCGCCACCTGATCGGAGGTGTGAGGGATGAATGGCATGGCGGTGGCGGCTGGTTGCTTAAGCTATTCGTCTTCCAGGAACCGGGCATAGGCGTCCGCGTCCAGCAGACTGGCGAAGGCGGCGGGATCGGCCGGGGTGAGGCTGAAGATCCAGCCCTGATCATAGGGGTCCTCATTGATCCGTTCCGGGGCGTCCGCCAGGCTGGAGTTGACCGCGGCGACGGTGCCGGCCAGGGGGCTGAAGATGTCCGAGGCGGCCTTGACGGACTCGACCACGGCGCAGGCCTCGCCGGCGGCCACCAGTTGCCCCGGCTCCGGCACCTCGACGAACACCAGATCGCCCAGGGCTTCCTGGGCATGGTCGGTGATCCCGACGCTGATGGTGCCGTCGCCATTGTCGCGGGCCCATTCGTGGTCCTTGGTGTATCTCAGGTCGCTGGGCACTTGGCTCATAATTTGGCTCCTCGTTCTCGAAAAAGGTTGCGGCTGGCTGGGGATGGTTCCGGCGGCGCTGACGCCGATTTTAATCCAAGTCGATGCGTATCGCCCCCTGGCGCGCGAAGGGCGGCGCGACCCGCCGCGCCGCCACGGGCTTGCCGCGAATCTCCACCGCGCAGGTCTCCCCAAGGTCCAGGCGGGTGCCCGGGCGCAGGCGCGCCAGGGCGATGGAACGTTCCAGGGTCGGGCCATAGCCGCCCGAGGTGACGGTCCCGGCCTCCTGACCACGGACCAATACGGGCTGGTGACCGCGCAGGACACCGCGCCCGGTGAGGAGCAGGCCGACGAAGGGGCTGAAGGTGCCCGCGGCGCGCTGCACCGTCAGGGCATTACGACCGATGAAGTCGCGGTCCGCCGGTTCCCAAGCGATCGTCCAGCCGAGACCGCTATCCAGGGGCGTCACCGTTGCGTCCATGTCCTGGCCGTAGAGGTTCATCCCCGCCTCCAGGCGCAGGGTATCCCGCGCCCCCAGGCCGCAGGGTACCACCCCGTCCGCCGCCAGCGCCCGCCAGAGGGCCGAAGCCTGGTCCGCCGGCAACAGGATCTCGAAGCCATCCTCGCCGGTGTAGCCGGTGCGGGCGACGAACCAGTCACCTGCCCCGACGGCAGCGCCGCTGGCGGCGTAAAAGGGCTTCAGGGCCAGGGCCGGCGCCGCCAGGGCCGCCGGCAGGTGACGGGCGGTCAGCTCCCGCGCCGCGGGACCCTGGATCGCGATCATGGCCAGGTCGGCGCGCGGCCGCAGGTTCAAAGTCGCGTCCGCCTGGGCTTGCATCCAGGCCAGGTCCGTGTCGGTGGTCGCCGCGTTGACCACGACCCGGTAGCCGTCGGCACCCAGGAAGTAGACGATCAGGTCGTCCAACACCCCACCGTCCGGGTTGAGCATGCAGCTATAGAGGGCCTTGCCCGGCTCCTGCAGCCTCGCCACGTCGTTGGCCAGCAGGCGGCGCAAAAAGTCCCGCGCCCCGTCTCCCGTCACATCCACCGCGCGCATGTGGCTGACGTCGAACATCCCGGCCCGGGCGCGCACCGCCAGGTGTTCATCGAGCTGCGAGCCGTAATGCAGCGGCATGTCCCAGCCGCCAAAAGGCACCATCCGGGCGTTCAGGCTCAGATGGTCGTCGAAGAGAGGGGTATGCAGGCCCATGGTTCCAGTTTCTCCGTTAGGGGGAGGGTGCATGATAAGGCACCATGCCCAAACCGGGTGAGGGGTGGAGTTGATCTTTCGCAACAATCCGAACCGTGGGTACCCTGGGAATGTCCCGCCTCTTGGTACCTTCCGGACGTAGGAAGTCGCCGAGGGTGACCCCGGGGACCCCGGGGCGCTCAGGCCGCGTATAATCCGGGCCTCTCTTTTTGCCCTGCCGAGGCCCGTCCATGCGTCTGCAACCCGTGATCCTGTCCGGCGGCTCCGGAACCCGCCTTTGGCCCCTCTCCCGGGAGGCCTATCCCAAGCAGTTCCTGCCCCTGACCAGCGACCATACCCTGCTCCAGGAAACGGTCCGGCGCCTTGACGGCCTCGACCGGGAACACCCCCGGCTGGGGATCGGCGTCATTGACCCCCTGGTGGTGTGCAACGAAGGGCACCGCTTCCTGGTCGCCGAGCAATTCCGCCTCATTCATCGCCAACCAGCCAGCATTGTGCTGGAGCCGGAGGGTCGCAACACGGCCCCGGCCCTGACCGCCGCGGCCCTGGTGGCCACTGGCGAGGGCCAGGACCCGGTGCTGCTGGTCATGCCGGCGGACCACACCATGCGCGACGAGGCCGGCTTCCGCCAGACGGTGGCGGATGGCTTCACCCTGGCGGCCCAGGGGCATGTGGTGACCTTTGGCATCGTGCCGACCAAGCCGGAGACGGGTTATGGCTACATCCGCCAGGGTGATGTCGTCCCCGCCACGGACCTGGTGGGCCCCGCCTACGTCCTGCGCGCCTTCGTCGAGAAGCCCGACGCGGAGCGCGCCCTGGCCTATCTGGAGACCGGGGACTACTTCTGGAACAGCGGCCTGTTCATGATGCGGGCCTCGGTGTGGCTGCGGCTGATCAACAAGTTCCAGCCCGACATCGCCGTGGCCGTGGGGCGTGCCCTGGAACGGAGCGAGAGCGATGGCGGCTTTCTGCGCCTGGACCGGGAGGCCTTCCATGCCTGCCCCAGTGACTCCATCGACTACGCCGTCATGGAGCACCTCTCCGAGGAAAAGGCCGCCCATGGCGCCCCTGCCCTGGTGCTGCCGTTGCGAGTCGGTTGGTCTGACGTCGGCGCCTGGTCGGCCCTGTGGGAGGTGCGTGATCAGGACGAGCAGGGCAACGTCCTGGATGGCGACGCCTTCGTCCATAACGCCACCAACAACTTGCTGGTGGCCCGCCATCGCATGGTGGCCGCCATCGGCGTCGACAACCTGGTGGTGGTGGAGACCCCGGACGCCGTGCTGGTGGTTAGCAAGGACCACGCCCAGGACGTCAAGGCCGTTACCCAGCATCTGCAGCGCGAACAGCGCCGTGAATTGCGCCATCACCAGCGTTCCCACCGGCCTTGGGGGGACTTCGAGTCCATCGATGCCGGCGAGCGCTATCAGGTCAAGCGCCTGACCGTCAAGCCCGGCGAGACCCTGTCCCTGCAGATGCACCATCATCGCGCCGAGCATTGGATCGTCGTCTCCGGCACCGCCCGGGTGACCAACGAGGACCGCGTCTTCCTGCTCAGCGAGAACCAGTCGACCTACATCCCCGTCGGGGCCAAGCACCGCCTGGAGAACCCGGGCGTCATCCCCCTGGAGATCATCGAGGTCCAGTCCGGGCCCTACCTCGGCGAGGACGATATCGTCCGCTTCGAGGATGTCTACAAGCGCGGCGCCAAGGAGTGCTGAGGCCAGCCTAACAGCCGCCGAATTTCCCGCTCGGGAGAGTTCCCGCGCGGGACTCACCTGCTCGTTTCCATTCAACTCTCACAATAGTTGCCAGTCATCGTCATGGGTTTCAAATGCGGCATCGTCGGCCTGCCCAACGTCGGCAAGTCCACCCTCTTCAATGCCTTGACCAAGGCCGCCATCGCGGCGGAGAACTATCCCTTCTGCACCATCGACCCCAATGTTGGCGTGGTGCCCCTGCCGGACCCGCGCCTGGACGCCATCGCCGCCATCGTCAAGCCCAAGGCCATCATCCCCACCAGCATGCAGTTCGTGGACATCGCCGGCCTGGTGGCGGGGGCAAGCCGGGGCGAGGGGCTGGGTAACAAGTTCCTGGCCAATATCCGCGAGACCGACGCCATCGCCCACGTGGTGCGCTGCTTCGAGAACGACGACGTGGTCCACGTCGCCGGCAAGATCGATCCCCGGGGCGACATCGAGGTCATCAACACCGAACTGGCCCTGGCGGACCTGGAGTCGGTGGAGAAGGCCCTGGACCGGGCCACCCGCCAGGCCAAGACCGGGGACAAGAAGATCCTCTTCCGCAAGGAAGTGCTGGAGCGGGTGCGGGAGCAACTCGATACCGGCCGGCCGGTGCGGGCCATGGGTCTTGATCTGGAGGAGCTACAGGAACTGCGGGACCTGTTCCTGCTCACCGCCAAGCCCACCCTGTATATCGCCAACGTGGCCGAGGATGGTTTCCAGAACAACCCCTTCCTGGCGGCGGTCCAGGAACTGGCGGCGGCGGAGGGCGCGGAAGTGGTGCCGGTCTGCGCCGCCATCGAGGCCGAGATCGTGGAGCTGGAGGCCGAGGAGCGCGCCCTGTTTCTTGCCGACCTTGGCCTGGACGAGCCAGGGCTGAACCGGGTGGTACGCGCCGGCTACAAGCTGCTGGGCCTGGAGACCTACTTCACCGCCGGCCCCAAGGAGGTGCGCGCCTGGACCATCCCCCGGGAGTCCCGCGCCCCCCAGGCCGCGGGGGTCATCCACTCCGATTTTGAGCGCGGCTTCATCCGTGCCGAGGTCATCGCCTATGACGACTTCATCGCCGGCAAGGGTGAGCAGGGCGCCCGGGAGGCCGGCAAACTGCGCTCAGAGGGCAAGGAGTACGTCGTCAAGGACGGCGACGTGATCCACTTTCGCTTTAACGTCTGAACGCCGAGCCGAGCCGAGCCGAGCCGAGCTTAACCGATCCGTGCCTTTTTCTGTCGCCATCTCAAAGTCTTAGGCCGCCTCCGGGTGGGGTTCCTGGCTTGTCAGGTTCCGAGCTCAGACTCTTGGCTCAGGCTCAGGCTCAGGCTCAATTCCTGGCTCAGAGCCGGATCTGGTGGTGGTGTAGGGGGTAGCCCCGGTCGCGGTAGTAGCGGTAGCGCTCGCGACCGGCGGCGGTGACCCCGGGGTCCAGGTCCAGGGGCTCGCAGAGGCGCTCGAAGCGGCTGAACCCGGGAGGGACGTCGGGGTCCAGGTTGATCAATACTTGATCTTGATCATCCAGGGGCGTGGTGCCAATGAGGATGGGGGTTAGTTCCGGGTCGGTCTGGCCGATACGGCCGTGGGGCAGGAAGCTCTGGTCGTCGTAGGTCCACAGCAGGCGATCGAGATGTTCCGCCAGCACCGGGTCGCTGAGTTGGATGTGGATGCGGGGTGGGCGCGGGTTTCCTTGGCCGGAATGGTTGGAATGGCCAGAATCGGCTGACGGGCCCCCTGGGGAGTCGTGGTGGGGGAGGCTGGCTCCGCTGGTCTGGTTACCGGGAAGATCCTGGCCGCCTTGGTTAGACAGGTCACCCTCGCTGGCCTGGCGGCCCTGGCCAAGCTGGTGGATACGTTCCACCAGCCGGCAGGTGAGCAGGAAGCGGTCGCCGCGGCTGCCTTCCGCCAGGGAATAGAAGTCGATGCGGGTCACGCGGAAGGGCCCTCGCAGTCGCTCCAGATTCCCACCAGGGTGGGGCCGGTCACGCCCGTCCGGCCACGCCGGCGCGCTGGAGGAGGAACTCGACCAGTAAGGGCACTGGCCGGCCCGTGCCGCCCTTCTCCTTGCCGGTAAGCCAGGCGGTGCCGGCGATGTCCAGGTGGGCCCAGGGGAATTTTTTGGCGTAACGCGACAGGAAGCAGGCCCCGGAGATGGCTCCGCCCTCCCGGGGACCGACATTGGCCATGTCGGCGAAGTTGCTGTCCAGGAGGGGCTGGTAGTCGTCCCAAAGGGGCAGGCGCCAGGCGCGGTCGTTGGCCCGTTCCCCGGCGGCCAGCAGGTCGGCGGCCAGTGCCTCGTCGGCGGTGAAGAGGCCAGAGGCGACCTTGCCCAGGGCGATGGCGCAGGCGCCGGTGAGGGTGGCGATGTCGATCACGGCGGCGGGCTCGAAGCGTTCGCAGTAGGTGAGGGCGTCACACAGAATGAGCCGGCCCTCGGCGTCAGTGTTTAGGATCTCGATGGTCTGACCGGAGAGGCTGGTGACGATGTCGCCGGGCTTGTTGGCGGCACCGTCCGGCAGGTTCTCGCTGGCGGGGATGACGCCGATGAGGTTGAGGGGGAGCTTGAGCTCCAAGGCGGCGCGCAGGGCGCCGAGGACGCTGGCGGCGCCGCACATGTCGAACTTCATCTGATCCATGTCCGGGCCGGGCTTGAGGCTGATGCCCCCGGCGTCGAAGGTCAGGCCCTTGCCCACCAGGACCAGGGGTTTGGCGTCCTTCTTACCCCCCCCGTAGTTCATGACGATGAGTTTGGCGGGCTGGCGGCTGCCGCGGGAGACGGAGAGCAGGGCGCCCATGCCCAGCTTGGCCATGTCCTCCTCTTCCAGGACCTCGACCTTGAGGGCCGGGAAGGACTTGGCCAGGTCCCGTGCCTGGTCGGCGAGATAGGCCGGGGTGCAGAGGTTGCCGGGGAGATTGCCCAGTTCCTTGGCCAGGCTGACCCCGGTGGCCAAGGCCCGGCCCTGTCCCAGGGCCTCCCTGGCCTGGGCCTTCCGCTCCTCGCCGCCGAGCCAGAAGTGCAGCGCCTGGAGGGCGAGGGGCGGTTTCTTCTCGCTCTTGGTGCGGTCGTAGCGGTAGCCCTTGTCCAGGGCCGTGGTCACGGCATCCCGTAGGGCGAGGGCGAAGTCCAGGCTGGCGGGGGCGCTGGCGGGGAGGGTGGACAGGGCCTCCTTGACCCGGATCTCCTGGAGGCGGCCGCTCGCGGCGGCCAGGGCCTTGAGATAGGCCTTACGGTCGTACTTATCCTGGGGTCCCAGACTGACCAGCAGGACGCGCTCGGCCTTGAGCCCCGGGACCTCGTGGAGCAGGAGGGTGCGGCCGGCCTCGGCCTCGAGATCCCCCCGCGCGAGAATCCGGGTCAGATAGCCGCCGCTGGCGGCATCGACGCGCTGGGCGGGTGCGGGGAGCTGGCGTTCCCCGATGACGCCGAGGAGCAGACAGGGGGTCTTGCGGGTCGCCAGGTCACCGCTCTTCAAGCTCAATTCCATCGTATTCGTCTCGTCTTACCAGTGTCTTGCCGTGGGTCGTAGCCCTGGTCATGGCGGGTACTTGCCAGTCGATCGGGTCATCGCCCGGGGCCCCGCCCGGGGCCCCGCCAGTGGCTATTCGACGCGAAGAAGGCAAAATCATACTCCCTCCTGTCCCCAAGTCGGGGGGTGGGGAGAGCGGCGGGGCGCGAGGGGTGGGGTGCCTAGGCCTGAAGGACGTAGGTCCCCGGGGCGGGGCAGAGGGGTGCCAGGCCCCGGTCCGGGGCGCCCATGGGCGGGGCGGGCACCTGCCCGGTCGTGGAATGTAGCGCCAGCCAGGATTCCCAGGCCGGCCACCAGGAACCCTCCCGGCGGGGGGTCCGGGCCTGCCAGGTGTCCGGATCCAGGTAACAATCCCCTTCGGTGCGCCGGGCCATCTGATAATGGCGGCGTGGGTGGCCGGGCTCGCTGACGATGCCGGCGTTGTGACCGCCGCTGGTGAGCAGGAAGGTCACCTCCTCGGCGTCGGCCAGGAGGTTGATCTTGTAAACCGAGCGCCAGGGGGCGACATGATCCTTGACGGTGCCGACGGCGAAGAGGGGGACGCGGATATCGGTGATGGCAATGGGTCGGCCATCGACCTGGTAGTGACCCATGGCGAGGGCGTTGTCGAGGAAGATCCGTCGCAGATACTCCGAGTGCATGCGGAAGGGCATGCGGGTCGAATCGGCATTCCAGGCCGCGAGGTCGTTCCAGGACTGGCGCTGGCCGAGCAGATAGTCGCGGACCAGGCGCGACCAGATCAGGTCGTTGGAGCGCAGCAACTGGAAGGCCCCCGCCATCTGCTGGGCGTCCAGGAAGCCCTGATCCCACATCATGTCCTCGAGAAAGGCGACCTGATTCTCGTTGATGAACAGCAGCAGTTCGCCGGCCTCGGTAAAGTCGGTCTGGGCCGCCAGCAGGGTGAGCGAGCGCAGGCGGGCGTCGCCATCCCGGGCCATGGCCGCGGCGGCGATGGTCAGCAGGGTCCCCCCCAGGCAATAGCCGACGCCATGAACCCGGCGCCCCGGCAGCACTTGGCCGATAGCCTCCAGGGCCGCCATGACGCCCAGGCGGCGGTAGTCCTCCAGGCCCAGGTCGCGATCGGCGGCGGTGGGGTTCTTCCAGGAGATGGTAAAAACCGTATGCCCCTGGGCGACCAGGTAGCGGATCAGGGAATTGCCCGGGGACAGGTCGAGGATGTAGTACTTCATGATCCAGGCCGGGACGATGAGGATGGGTTCGGCATGGACCCGGTCCCCGGCCGGCTGGTATTGGATGAGCTCGATGAGGGCATTGCGATAGATCACCTGGCCCGGGGTCACCGCCAGGTCTTGCCCGACGACGAAGGTCTCCCGCAGTCCGTCCGGGCGGTTGCCCAGCAGCAGGTTCTCCTGGTCGGCGAGGAAGTTGGCCCCGCCACGGAGCAGATTCCTTCCCCCCTCCCGCCAGGTCGCCTGGAGGATCTCCGGGTTGGTCAGGGGCGAGTTGGCGGGAGAGAAGAGGTCCAGGAGTTGGCGGGTGACGAAGGCGACGATGGCCTCGTGCTGTTTGGCGACGCCGCGGTTGTCGGTGGTGGCGATATGCCACCATTGCTGCGTGAGCAAAAATGACTGGTAAAAGAGATTGAAGGGCCATTGTTGCCAGGCTGGCGCGGTGAAGCGAGCGTCCTGGGGCAGGGGGTCGATGCAGGGTGGGGTGGCCGGGTCCTGAAGGGCGCGGCCAGCGTAGAGGGCGAGACGCAGCCCCTTGCGGAAGGCCTTTTCCGCGAGCAGGGCCTGTTTTCCCGGCGCCAGTCCCAGGTGGATCAGCCAGTCGAGATAGGCCAGCATCACCACCGTCGGGGAGATGCCGGCGGTGGCGCGCGCCAGGTTGGCGTTGACCATGCGGTCGAGGGTAACGGGGATCTCCGTGCCCAGGAAGGGGCGTTCGATACCCTCCGCCAGTCTCTCCGGGGTGGATGTCGCCATCGACGAAGGTGGCGGGACGGCGCTGGCCAGGGTAACCGAGGGCTGGCTGGAACCTGGGTTGGGGTAAGGGGTGGAAGGAGCTAGGGAGGTGGTCGCTAAGGCTGTGGCGACTGATGGGGTGGACAGCGGATCTTGCCGCGGGGTGGCCGTGACCGGGGAGTCTGACATGGCGGTGCTCCAGTGGGTCCCTGGCGGGCAAGAGTGAATCCTGAGGCTCCAGGGACAAGGTGCCTGTGAGGGATTATAGCCCTGGCCTGGCCATGTCTTTCATCACCGGGGTTATGGCGAGCTACCTCATGAAAGTAATAAGTTAATAAATATTTTAATCAATACGTTAAATGCATCGGCGTTTCTGACATCGTCGGTGTTTGGCTTTTCGGTCGGGACTCATCTGTCAGATGGAGCGTACCGGAACCCGGGGGAGACGGCGCCGCAAGCCGTGACAACCCCGCCAAGGGTCGGCATACTTAGAATGCGTCCATTTTCCAGTACCGGATTTACGCCCTGGGGGGCTCGCCAAATTCGGGAAGTCATTGATGGATGGATGCTTAGGTTCCGTGGTGACCGGCGGGCCATCGGGTAGTCACTGGGATGAGGGTGGAAACAGCGCGTGAAGATCCTGGATCGTTATTTGGGCTCGGCCGTGATCGGCGGCACCCTGCTGACCCTGGCGGTGCTGCTGCCCCTGATCGCCTTTTTTCTCCTCGCCGATGAGGTCGACGACCTGGGTGAAAGCTACACCCTGGCCAATGCCCTGGCGGTGGCCAGCCTGGGGCTGCCGCGCTATGCCTACCATCTCTTTCCCATCGCCACCCTGATCGGCGCCCTGGTGGGTCTGGGGGCCCTGGCCAGTCATTCCGAACTGGTGGCCATGCGCGCGACGGGCATGTCGATCGCCCGGATTCTCTTCGCCGCCCTCAAGGCCGGGCTGGTCCTGGCGGTGCTGGCCTGGGCGCTGGGTGAGTGGGTGACGCCCCAGGCGGAACAGACCGCCGTGCAATGGCGCAACGCCCTCAAGTCCGGTCAGGTCAGCCTGCGGACCTCGCGGGGCCTCTGGGCGCGGGATGGGGGGGCCTACATCAATATCGGGGAGATCCAGCCCGGCGCCAGGCTAAGTGATATCAGCATCTATGAGGTCGACGCCGAACGGCGCCTGGTCCAGGCGACCCATGCGGACAGCGCCGTTTACGTGGATGGCCAGTGGATACTGGAAGGTATCTCCCGCAGCCGCATCAGTGATGAAGGGGTGGAGGCCCAGCCGTTGGGCAGCGCCGCTTGGTCGTCGCTGCTGAGTCCAGCGCTGTTACGCCTGGTGGTGGTGGAACCACAGGCCCTACCGGTCTGGGATCTACTGCGCTATGTCCAGTACATGCGGACCAACGGCCAGGACCCGGGGAAGTACGAAACCGAGATGTGGACCAAGCTCGTCCATCCCTTTCTGATCCTGACCATGATCCTGCTGTCGATTCCCGTCCTCTTCGGTTCCGCCCGCAGCACCGGCCTGGGGGTGCGGCTCTTCCTTGGGGTCATGATCGGGCTGGCCTATTACCTGGTAAGCCGCGCCTTCTTTTTCCTGGCGGTGCATTTCGGTCTGGGGGCCTGGTTGGCCGCCACCCTGCCGGTGGCGCTCTTCGCCTTGGCGGGGGTCCTAGTCCTGCGCCGGGTGAGCTGAGCGCGGTTCCCCGTCTCTCAGCCGCGCCGGCGCAGCAGGTCCACCGATTCGGGGGTGCCCGGTGGGCAGTGGGTTATGAACCACGGCGCGGAAAGTCCGAGCATACCGGTCCACCGGGTCAGGGGGTGCCTGAGGGTCAGTGGGTCCACTCAAAGGAGGCGCTGGCCGCGCCATAGCCAGGCACACTCATCTCCCGCTGGACTTCCTGACCGCTGTAATTGAGGGTCACCCGGTAGTGGCCTGGGGGCAACTGGGCCATGAAGAGGGGGCCACTGGCCTCGGTCTCCACCAGGGTCGACCGGCGCGCCAGGTCCTGAATCCGCACCTGGATGCGGAAGGGCCGGTCGCCGGCATTGTTGATGATGAAGTTGAGCCGCAGGTTGAACTGGCCCTGGGAGGCCTCCAGCCGTGCCCGCTCTTCCGGATCCACCCCTCCGGTGAGGTAGGGGATGCCGGTGGAGGTCCGACGGGGGCTGAGGGGCGCCGCGGTCGGGGCGGGCGCGCCATGATCACCCGGTCCCGCGCCAGGACTGGCGGGCAGAGGCTGAACATTCCAGCCAGTTGGGGGGACCGGTTGACCGTCCTGGGGGGCCGCGGTCCAGTAGACATTTTCCTCGGTGGCCCGCTGGGGAAGGATGTTGATCGAGCGCTTTTGCACCTGTCCCTGATTGTCCAGGGTCAGGGTGTAGGCGCCGGGGGGCAGTTGGGCGAAGAACCAGGGGCCATTGGAGACCGTCTCCAGGGCGGTTTGGCCCCGGGCGTCCTGAATGAGGACCTTGACCCCGGACAGGTAGCTGCCCGCGCCGCTGATGGCGAAGAGCAATCTAAGGTTGTACTGGGACTTGACCGCCTCCAGGTGGGCGCGCTCGTCATAGCCGACGCCCCCGCTGATATGGGGGACGGTCGCGGTGTTGACGGGGGCCACCGGCGCTGGGCTGGGCGGAGGGGGCGCCACGACGGGCGCGGGGTAGGGCGCTGGGAGACTGCCCGGGGCGGGTTGCGGTCCCGCCGCCGGGCCCGGTGCCGGGGCGATGGCCCATTCCGTGCTAGGAACCTGGTCTTGCGCCTGGCCCTCGGTGATGGCCCGTTCCAGCTCGCGCTCGTCGAGATCAAGGGGGGTGCTGCGCAGGGCAGGCGCCGCCGGGGCCGCCATCACCGGAGCGGGCTGGGCATGGGCAAGGGTTCCGTCCAGTCCCAGCAGGAGCAGGGCCGGAACCAGCGTGACGAGGATCTTGTGCATGAGAGGTCTCCGCTATTGAACGTCGAAAGTTGAATTCAGAAAGTGGTTTTCTCCGGGGAAGGATGAACGCGGAGAGGGATCTCTCCGGAACTCCCTGGAACTAGCTCATCGGGCAATATCGGGCGAAAAAAAGGTGTATCCAAGGATGCGGTTCCTTGTCTCCCACCCCCAGGTCCAGGAGCGTGGAAAGAAGCCGATAATAGTGGAGGGGAAATGAGGCCGCCAGCGCCGGCCCTTGCCCTGATCTTGGCGACGAGACGCATGTTGCTTGAAATCCTCGCCAGAATCCCTAAGATCGCGCCGTTCCCCGCCCGGGCCCGCTAGGTCGCTTGGGCATGCTGAAGAGGTTTCGTTATGCCCTTTTACGAATATCGGTGCGACAACTGTGAATATCAGTTGGAGGCCCTGCAGAAGATCAGCGACCCACCGCTGGTGGATTGCCCCCAGTGCGGTCAGCCGAGCCTGAAGAAGCTCGTCTCCGCCGCAGCCTTCCGTCTCAAGGGTAGCGGCTGGTATGAAACGGATTTCAAGAAGTCCGGCAAGAAGAACCTGCATGAGTCCGGTGGCAAGGAACCGGGTGGCAAGGCTGGTAAGGAGGCCGTCGCCAAGGAGGGGGGCGCTGGCGAGGCCGCCAAGACGGGCGGTGACAAGGGCGGCGCTGACAAGAGTGGCGCTGACAAAGGCGGCGTTCAGAAGTCCACCACGGCCAAGGCCGCGACTACGTCTTCGCCCTCGGCCAAGGTGACCTCTTAGCATCCCCGCCGCCCTCGCCTGGCGGACAAACATCCCCGCCCCCCTCGCACGGCGACCTTGCCAACTCGCGCCTGCCGGCGGCTGAGCCCCTCTGGCCGAGCCAGCAGGAGAACTATCCCGCCACGCTGACCAACGTCCAGGTCAGTCGGCTGCCTCCAGGTGGTGGACGGTGATTTCCGGCGGGCAATTGAACCGTACCGGCACTACGCAGGCGCCGGCCCCCACCGAGGTGTAACCCTGAAGCTCACCCCACCGCCAGGGGCCCCGCCCCAGGCGCCGCGGGCAGGCGGCGTTGAAGGTCAGGGCGATGCCCCCGGGCAGGCAGATCTGGCCACCGTGGGTATGGCCGCAGAGCATGAGTCGGAAGCCGGCATGCGCGGCGTGGCGATAAATCTCCGGCGAGTGGCTGAGGAGGACGGCTGGGGCCCCCGGGGGAATGCCATCAGCGGCCTTCTCCAGGTTGTCGGCGCGATAGTAGTGGGGATCGTCGATACCCGCCAGGTACAGCCTGGCTCCCCCCCGCTCCAGGGCCCGGGCCTCGTTTAGCAACATGCGAATGCCCAGGGTCTCCAGCCCGGGCACCAACTCGATGAAGTCGTGATTGCCAAGGACGCCGTACACCTCCGCGGCCAGGCAGGGCCTGAGACGGGCCATGGCCTCCAGGGTCGGTGTGCAGTCGCCGTGGGTGCGGGCGCGGAAATCGCCGGTGATGACGCACAGGTCATGCTCGGTCGCCGCCACCCGCTCGATCAGGGCATCGAGGATCTGCGGCGCCATGTCGACGTGGATGTCGCTGAGGTGCAGGAGTCGCAGGCCATGAAAGGGTTGGGGCAGGGCAGCCAGACGGACCCGGTGGTGCCGCACCTGGATGTTCGCCGCATTGCGGCGCCCCCGGCCATAGAGGCCGGTAAGACGCAGGCCCAGGCGGATGAGGCTGTGGATCGAGTACCAGTTCTCGATGTGAAAGAAATTGCGGCCGCGTCCGAAGATCTGGTCGACATGGTCGCGCTGGATGCCCTGGCGCAGCCAGAGGTGCAGGCGACCGACCCGCTGGTCCAACTGGGCCTGGATCGCGGCGCTGGGCTCCTGGTAACGCGCTTTCGATGTCATTGTTTGCCTCGACGATGGTGGCGATTGGTTGATCCCCGTCGGCAAGCATAGACCCTATGCCCACATGCTTGTGATTTCTGGTGTGATCGGGGGGTGGAGGTTCGCGCAAGACGAGGTGGGAAGGCCAGGTCCTGACAGTGCGGCCCCATTTCCTCGCCGCGCGCGGCCGTTGCGACTAAGCGCGGCGCTGAATGTCGTGACTCATGGGGCAGACTCACGCGGCAGTGCTCACGCGGCAGTGCTTGTCTTCCGCGGCTGGCCTTGTTACCTTGCGCGTTCGGTCTGGCTGGGCCAGGTCGGATATCGATGGCGGACCCGTCGGTCCCCTCGCGACGCGAAGCCGTGAACCCGGTCAGGCCCGGAAGGGAGCAGCCGCAGCGGTGGATGTGGGCGCCGGGGTGTGGCTGGCGGGGCCCGCCGCCCTCAACCCGCCTCAGTGGGCTTCACTCCCACCGTACGGTTTCCCGGCCTGCCTGGGTCCGTGGCCCGGGTGATAGCCTTTGAGCCTGGGTACAATGTCTGCCGCTCCCCACATTCCTCAACCCCAGGCTTCTCTCTAGCACGGCATGTCCTACCAGGTACTGGCCCGCAAGTGGCGACCCCGCTCCTTCGCGGACATGGTCGGTCAGGCCCATGTGGTGCGGGCGCTGAGCAATGCCCTCGACCAGGACCGCCTCCATCACGCCTACCTCTTCACGGGCACCCGGGGCGTCGGTAAGACCACCCTGGCGCGTATCCTCGCCAAGGCCCTGAACTGCGAGGCGGGCGTCAGTTCCGCCCCCTGTTGCCAATGCCCCTCCTGTCGGGAGATCGACGAGGGCCGGTTCGTCGACCTGCTGGAGGTGGACGCCGCCTCCCGAACCCGGGTCGATCAGACGCGGGAATTGCTGGACAATGTTCCCTTCGCCCCGGTCAAGGGCCGCTTCAAGGTGTACCTCATCGACGAGGTGCACATGTTCTCCACCAGCAGCTTCAACGCCTTGCTGAAGACGCTGGAGGAACCGCCACCCCACGTCAAGTTTCTGCTCGCCACCACCGACCCGCAGAAGGTGCCGGTGACCGTCCTGTCCCGCTGCCTCCAGTTCAACCTCAAGCGCCTGGTGCCGGAGGAGATCGCCACCCAGTTGGCCCATATCCTCACCGTCGAGGCGGTGCCTTTCGAGGCCTCGGCCCTGGCCCTGCTGGCCCGGGCGGCGGATGGCAGCATGCGTGACGGGCTAAGCCTGCTCGATCAGGCCATCGCCTTCGGTGGTGGCCGGGTGGGGGCCGAGGACATCCGGGCCATGCTGGGCACCGTGGGCAGGGACATGAGCCTGCGGCTGCTCCAGGCCCTGGCCGCGCGGGATGGCGCCGCCCTGCTGGCCGAGGTGGCACGAATCCATGAACTGGCCCCTGATTTTGGCGGCGTGCTACAGGAAGTGTTGGGCTTGCTGCACCGCATCGCGCTCTTCCAGCAGGTGCCTGCGACCCTGGCCGCCGATGATCCTGAGCGCGAGCCGCTGGTGGCACTGGGACGGGACCTGACCCCAGAGGATGTCCAGCTCTATTACCAGATCGCCCTCCTCGGTCAGGCGGACCTCCCCCTGGCACCCGATCCGCGGACCGGCATCGAGATGGTCCTGCTGCGCATGCTGGCCTTCCGCCCGGGGGAAGCCGAGCAGTCTTCACCCCCGCGAACCCCTGTCCCGGGTCCGGAACCGGCCGGCGCGGGGTATGCGTCAAATATATCGGGGCCGCTGGATAGGTCTGGTTCCCCTCGTCCCCCGGGCACGCCGGTTTCATCAGACGCCCCGGATGCCCCCTACTCCGTCCCCAGTCGTGACCATCCGGCAAGCGCCGCCCTAGCGGCGGCCAAGCTGGCCACCGCCGCCGCCAAGCCGGCTACCACCACCGCCAAGCCGGCCGCCACCACCCACAAGCCTGCCGGCGCCGTCGTCAAGCCGGGGCATCCGCAGCCCCAGCCCCAGCCCCAGCCTCCATCGGCGGTCCCCGCGACGACCGGCGCCAGGGCCGGCTCCTACGCCTCCCCCAGTGCCCACGAGGATAGCCTGGCTGTGGGTCAGGCGCCCGCGCCCACGTCCGTGCCCACACCCGCACCTGCGTCTTCTTCCACCGCCACTCCCATGGCGGCATCCACGGCCCCGCCGCTGGCAAACCGGG
>CALMDH010000035.1:0-9838 GCA_937862735.1 uncultured Gammaproteobacteria bacterium | reverse complement strand
CATTTCAACGGCTTATTCTGTGCGAAACATACGTGCAAAATGAAAGCCAATTCTATGACGATTTACGGGTACGCTCGGGTGTCGACGGACGGTCAGACACTCGACGCCCAAATAGAGGCCCTACGGGCCGCCGGGGCGGCCGCTGTCTTTCAGGAGAAGGTCAGCGGCACCAAGACCGACCGCGCCCAGCTGGCGAAGCTCATGGGCACCCTCGGCGCCGGGGACGTGCTCCTCGTCACCCGCCTCGACCGGCTGGCGCGCTCGACCCGGGATCTCCTCAACACCCTAGCCACGGTGGCGGAGCGCGGCGCGCTGTTCCGTTCCCTCGGCGACCAGTGGGCCGATACCACCACCCCGCACGGCCGTTTGATGCTGACGGTGCTGGGTGGCCTTGCGGAGTTCGAGCGCGAGTTGATCCGCGCTCGCACAGGGGAGGGCAGGGAGCGCGCCAAGGCACGGGGCGTGAAGGTGGGCCGTAAGCCTAAGCTTACCCCTCACCAGCGGCAGGAGGCGCTTGCACGGCGAGATGCAGGGGAAGGGGTGCTCGACATCGCCCGGTCGTTCAACGTGTCGCACAGCATGATTTCGAGGTTGAAGGCCTAACGCATTGAAAATCAAACACGGCTACGGCATAGCGTTGGCATAGCAGTAAAAAAAATAAGTAAACATACTAATTTTAAAGTCGGATGGAGCTGCTTCCACTGAAGTGTCTGTCTCGGAGCAGCGCAAACATGATGGCATACAAAGTAAAGGGGCGCATTATGTATAAAGCAGGTATAGCATGTGCTGCGGCAATTATTATTTGTACAGCAAGCGTCGAAGCGCGCGCCGATGAAACAATAAATATTCCTATACAGCATAGCGAAGTAAGAGATTCTCCCTATAAAGTAAGCGGGTTTGTAACTGACGTCGCCGGCATTTATATAGGAGATACATATATAACGGCCAGAAAGAAGCTAGAAGCCGATGGGTATACAAAAGAGGAGTCGTATATAAATAAATACAAAGGCTCAAGCATTATAATAGGCAAGAATATCTCGTTTGAAACCGAAACATTCCCTAGTATGGATAAGTATATAAAAGTCAAAAAAAGCCAAGATGGCACCATAATACAAGTAATCGATCGGATAACATTAGAATATAGCGATCCTATTTTTGGTCAAAAACTATATAAACTAGATAGGTACGTTGATTTCCGTGCGGAGGGTGAGCGTCCGAGCGTAGACGATTTAGATAAACAACTAGCTCAAAAATATGGGGCATATAATAATGCTAAACCAGGAAATGGAAGTTGTTGGACATTCTCGGGCGGGTCTCGAAAGAATGTAGATTTTTGCAACGATTATAGATACGGAAAGCATGGCGCGATAAGCAATAATTTGGAACTAGTAATAAATGTATCAGCAGGAATCTACATAATGGACAAAAAAACCGTTATGTACATAAGGACCAGTATGTTTAATCCATTTACAGAAGATCAAATGGCTGGCAATTGGAAAAAAATACTATCTTCAGCGATTGAGAAAGCGAAGAATAGCCAAACATATAACCCCGCTTTGGTGCCAAAGTTGTAATATATGGACGAACTGCACCATGACTCGATAGTGAAGGTGCGCAGCAGGAAAATCACCGGCTAATATTACGCATATACACCTCCGACAGGGTGCGGGGGCGTCGGTTGCCCCCCCGCTCGGGCCTTCCCCAAAGCCTCCGGCTGGGAGGGAAGGCCCGACAGGATGGGGTTCGGGGAAGCCCTCTTCCCCGTCGGCAGGTGTTGCCTGCCGAACACGGCGCGAGGCGCCGTCACTACCGGAGCTGTCAAATGGCGGAGGTAGTGACGGCGGCGGGAAGCAAGCTCCCCAGCCGAAGGTTGGCAGGGCGCCAACCGCGAATACACGGCATTTCCGCACCAAAACAGCAAGATGTCAGGAACGGGCTTTTCCGAGGGGCCATAAAGTGCTGTCCGGGCGTGTTCGGCGCCCGAACCCGACACCGGAAGGTGACACCTCGGCCGACAACGGCCCTGACGTTTCGCAGAGGGCCAATAGAGGCTCGGTCGGCACCGCCGACACCCAAGCCAACCGCACGACCCACCGGGCTCGGCAGAGGCCGCCCAAGGAGGCAACCATTTTGGAGACCGCAC
Organism: uncultured Gammaproteobacteria bacterium; assembly: GCA_937862735.1. Lineage (GTDB taxonomy): Bacteria > Pseudomonadota > Gammaproteobacteria > Chromatiales > Chromatiaceae > M0108. The sequence goes on along the minus strand of CALMDH010000035.1, from coordinate 7,695 downwards.
ACCATGCACCAGCTCGACCGTAGAACGCACGACGGCCCCGCTGGGACAGCGGGAGCCACAGGCAGGCAAGGAGGACGATGAACCGCTCTTGACGAAGTTCGCAGTAACCGGCCCCCGACGCGCCCATGAGGCGCGTGACCAACATCCCCCCGGGGATTCGGTCGGCCACTAACACTCACCAATTCAACCGGCCGCGACGGCGGCCACCAAGGAAAGAGAGGACGTTGGACGACCTCGCCTATAGCCTTCGGACGCTGTGCCAGCACAACGCCGACGGCGGCCGCACCACCCAAGCGCAACGGCGCTCGGGCCTTCTGCTCATTGCGGAGGAGCTGCGCGGGCTGGGCTATCGGCTCCCCGCCGCCCAATCCCTGAAGCCCAAGCACGTCGCCGCCCTCGTCACCCACTGGAAGGGGCGGGGCCTGAGTGACGCCACCATCAAGAACCGCATGGGCTGGGTGCGCTGGTGGGCGACGAAGTCCGGGAAACCCGGTCTCCTCCCCCGCGATAACAACCAGTTCGGGTTGGCGGAAAAGACGGTGTTCAAGGGACACCGGGCCGACGCCACCACGCGGGAACGGATGACCGCCCTTCCCGACCGGATGCAGCTCGCCCTACGCCTGCAAATGGCCTTCGGCCTGCGGCTAGAAGAGAGCCTGAAGTTTCGGGCGGCGACCGCCGACCAAGGCGGGCTCGTCACCCTGAAGGGGAGCTGGTGCAAGGGCGGCCGCCCGCGCACCATTCCCATCACGCACGATCGCCAGCGCGACCTCTTGGACGAGGTCCACCGCGTCTGCGGCTCCGGCGCCATCATCCCCGACGCCCAAACCTACATCCGATTCCGAAAAGCCTTCGAGAAGGCCACGCTGGAAGCGGGCATCACCAACATGCACAAGCACCGGCACTGGTACGCCTGCTGGCGCTACCGCACCCTCACGGGCGTGAAGCCGCCCGCTGAGGGTGGCCCGCTCCACAGCCAGGTCAAACCGGCGGAGCGCATCCGCCTCGATGCCGCCCGGCTCGAGGTGAGCCGCGAACTGGGCCACGGCCGCATCGACATCACCGACGCCTATCTCGGTGGCCGCTGGCCGGAACGGACGGGATAGGCGTCATGACCGCCCGCAACCTACCACCCCGGGCCGTGGGCTACCGCGCGGCGGTCGCCACGGCGCGCGAGGCCATGGCCGCAACTCTCTACGGCCTCGACAACGTGTTTTCCGCGCTGGCGGCGGCCGCCATGAAAGGCGAGACCTTCCACGTCATCACGCCCCCGGCGCCGTTCGACCTTCAGCACACCGCCGCCGCCAAGGCCCTCTGCGAGGCCCTGCGGCGCGAGGGCTGCACCTACGTCTGGGAGCGGCGCGACCACCCGCGTGGCGGCGAGGAAGACCCGTTTTTCGATCTCATTGTGAGGTGGGACAACGCCCAACACTAAATAGTTGTATAGTGTCAGCATTCCCGCTTGTGTAGGCTATCATAAAATGATACATTCACAGTAAAAGGAGAACTGAACATGCCATCCAGCTACACACTCGGAGACCGCTTCGAGGGCTTCGTGCGCCAGCTCGTCACGAGCGGGCGCTACGCTTCCGCAAGTGAAGTCATGCGCGACGGCCTGCGGCTGCTAGAAGAACGCGAGCAGGTACGGGAGGCCAAGCTGGCGGCCCTGCGCAACGACATTGCCGAAGGCTTGTCCAGCGGGCCTTCCGAGGCGCTGGATATGGCTTCCATCAAGGAAGAAGCCCGCCTGCAACGGAAAACAGCCAAGAGCCGCGCCGGTCATGGCGCTTAAAATCGTCCGCACGCCTCGGGCGCGGCTCGATCTGATCGAGATTTGGAACTTCATCGCCGACGACAACGAAACGGCGGCCGACCGGCTCCTCGACAAGATGGATGCGGTTCTCCTCACCCTTGCCGACAACCCCTTCGCCGGGCGCGCGCGGCCGGAGCTGCATGAGGAAATTCGCAGCTTCCCGGTCGGGAACTACGTCATTTTCTACCGGCCGCTGCCCGACGCGGTCGAAGTGGTGCGCGTCCGTAGTCGATACCTCGACACCTCAACCGACGACTTCGACTAGCACCTTCACCGCTCCAAATCCGGCTCCTGCCCCTTCCCGCGTTGCGGCGCCTTCGACTTGTCCTTCGTCGGCCCAAGGTCGGGCTTTTGGGCTTTGCCCGGCTTGGGCGGCGCCAGCCCGAGATCGGGCTTTGCCACCTTCGGCTGCGGATGCGTCGGCGCGGCCCCCAGCCCCGGCTTTGCCGCCTTCCCCAGCGCTGGGAGCTTGCTGGCGGCCAACCCGAGATCGGGTTTGGCCACCTTCAACGGTGCCGGGCCGCCGGGCACCTGTGAATCCGAGATCAGGTCTGGCTTCGGCGCCTTCGACTTCGAGCGCTCATGCACGGGGGAGGCCTCCGGCCGTTCCGGCGAGGGCTTCGGCGTCTCGGGGTTGGTACCGGGCGCGATTGGCGATCGCTGCGCCTGTACCGGCGCGGGTGCCGCCGGGGGCACATTGGCTCCCCCACCGTCCCCCATAGCCCGCATCGGCTCGCCGTCACCCGGCTCTCGGGGCTTGTTTCGGTTGGCCAGCTTCTTCCGCCGCCGAGCGTTTCTATCAAGCAGGTTCTTGCCGTACTTCCGGGAAAACCGCTTCTCAAGGTCTGGCCGTTCGCCCGGCCCATACACCATCTCAGGCAACGCGGGATTGCCCGTTGTAATATGGCCGTCCGGCATCATCGAGTAGTTGCCCAACGACTTGAGATTTTTGGGTTTAGGAGGCGTAGGCTCAGGCCCAATCTCCGGCGAAGGCGCACGTCTCCGGTTCCTAATGTATTGGCGTACGCGCTCGAGAGGCGACGGTTTCGAACCATCCCAGTGAAGATGCGGCTTCCCGACGGCATCGAGCCGGTTGAGGGCCTTCCTGAACGGTCCGACCTTCTCCGGCGGCGGCGGCGGCGGCTTCAAGGCGACGAGTGGCCTTGCCCAACGCGCGTTGGGCGGCTCTCCGCTCGGCTCTGGCGTTGATACGATAGGGTTCGCCCGTGACGAACCCGGCCCCATCCGACGCTTCTGCTTCATGGGCTGTTCCTCCGGTGGATGGTGGATACTCCGCAACGCGTCCAGCTCGCGGCGGCGGTTGTCTGCATCGATCGCGTCCCACCCTTCCCGCTCACGTAGAGCCATCAGGTCGGCGTTGTGATCGGCGCGAGAGCGCCCGTGATCCAACGCCGGATAGTCGACCCGGCGGTTCGGCCGGTGCGCGCCTGGTGCGTTCCGCACCAAGCGCGGCTGCGACTGGGGACGGCGTCCGCCGCGCTCCATCGCACGGGGCTTCGGCCCCTCGTGGATGGTCGCCGGGCCGGGCTTGCCCTGTGCCTCCAAGGTTCGGTCGTCGATGCGCTCGGCGCGGCCCGCACGCTCCAACGCCCGGTTGGCGTGCTGTGTCCATGCCTTCCGGAGGCGTTGGGTCGACCCCCGGTCACTCATCCCGAACACGCGGCGGCCCGTCTGCGGGTCGCGGTCGCGGATGACGAGGTGACAGTGCGGGTTGTGGGCGTCCTTCCCCTTGTCGTGGAACGCGGCGAGCCACGGCGCCTTGCCCTTCGTCACCTCATTGGCGAACCCGCGCACCAGCTCGGTGCGCTGCTCCGGTGACAGCTCGCGGGGGAGTGCCAACATCACCTTGTCGGCGACACGACCGTTGGCCCGGTCGCCGATCTCGGCCGACCGCATGAAGCCCATGGCGCCCGACTTCGAAACGGGCATCCGCTCGCCTTCGAGGCGGCTCATGGCCTTCGGCCGGGTGATGTAATCGACGTGTGCGGCGGCCGTGTACGGACGCGGCTGCGTCTCCTTGCCGATCGACTTGTGGTTCAGGCTGTAGATGGCCATGGACACCACACCGGGCGAAAATCGAGGGGCGGCACCCGGGTTTGCCGAAGCAAACCCATAAGTGCGCTCTAAGCCAGATTAACCCCGCAAGATAGTCGGAGGCAAGAGACCGCCCAGTGTCACCGGCAACGTCGGGGACGCGGGCAGGTCGGTATTCGTCGCGCCCTTGTTCGCCGTCCGATGCACGGGCACCATCGTCACAACGGAGAGGTGTTTCATGAACTGGTGGCCGCTCGGCGCCTTCTTCCTGCTGTGCGTCGCCTACTTCGCAGTAGGGGGCGTCGGCGGCATCCTCGGCCGGGTTGCCCAACAGGGCCGCCCTCCCCTGCCGCCGGGGCCACACACGGCCTTTGCCGCTTCGGTCGCCAGCGGGCCGCGTAGCGGCTCCGGAGCGGGGTTCTCGCGTGCCGAGGCCCTCGCGACGATCGACGCTTTCTACGCCAACGACCTCAACGTCGTGGCACTCCGCCTCGACCAGCTCGTGCCTACGGTCATCTCCGCCGCGAGCCTCAACCGGATGGGCGAGGCCGTCGGTTACCGCGTGCGCCAGCCCAAACGCGACCCCGGCGTTCCCGACGGGGTGGAATCCGAACTCACCGCCTATGTCGAGCAACAGGCGGTGAACGCCTTGAAGGGCGCCGTACTTTCGCGGACGCTCCGCGACCTCACCGACGGCGAGCGGGCCACCCTCCGCCTCGCCGACATGCTCCAAGTCTTGGGGGAGATCGACGGTTGCGACATTCCCGGCATCCGGTTGCCCATCGTCTGGAACGAAGGGCGGTGCCTCGTTCAAACCGTCAACGGCTTCGAACGGGCCGACCGGATGACCGAGCTGCGCAAGGCCATCGGCGACCTTGTGACGGCCCATGGTGGCCACGCCACCATGGCGACGGAACGAGTGCAGGCGGCCCTTCGGGGCACCTTGCAATCCCCGACGGTCGCCGCAGGCGACAAGTCGGTGCTGGAACGCTACCTGTTCGGCGGCGCGCGCTGGCTCACGCCTGCGGGCGTTCCGGCCGACCTCCTTCCGCGCGGGCCGGATAGCCCGTCGATGCTGTATCTCGGCGCCTTCGACGGCGGCGCCGACCTCCGCTACGACATGGCGCAAAGCCTCATCACCATTGCAAGCCCCGGCTCCGGCAAGTCGCAGGCGCAGGTTCTGCGGAACCTGCTGCGGCTTCGAAGCGGCGCCATGGTGCTCGACATCAAGGGCGAGATGTTCGACGGCTCGGCCGGTTGGCGCGCCTCCCTCGGCCCCGTGGCACGCTTCGCGCCGGGAACGGTGTCAATCGGCGAGCAATCTTGACCCCGGATCGGCGTCGAACTTTGACCCCCTGGTTTCGTGTTGAAGGTGGCCGGCTGTCTTTCAGGACGGCGGTTGCTTCGGGTGTGTCGGCGGTGTCGTGTCGGAGGGAGGGCGGAGCCCGACCGGAGGCACGATACCGCCGACGGCGCCGATCTCAGGCCCGGTGTTTGAAGCGCCAGCTGTCGTTGCCGGTCTCGACGATGTCGCAGTGATGGGTGAGGCGGTCGAGCAGCGCCGTGGTCATCTTGGCGTCGCCGAACACCGAGGGCCATTCGCCGAAGGCGAGGTTGGTCGTGACCACGATCGAGGTGCGCTCGTAGAGCCGGCTGATCAGGTGGAACAGCAACTGACCGCCGGATTGGGCGAACGGCAAGTAGCCCAACTCGTCGAGGACGACGAAGTCGAGGCGGCAGAGCCAGTCCGCCATTCTTCCCTGGCGGCCGGCGCGGGTCTCGGCCTCGAGCTTGTTCACGAGGTCGACGACGTTGAAGTAGCGGCCACGCATGCCGCCCCTGATGCAGGACCGGGCGATGGCGATCGCCAGGTGGGTCTTGCCCGTGCCGGTGCCGCCGATCAGCACGACGTTGCGCTGTTGGGTGACGAAGCCGCCGCCGGCGAGGTCCCTGACCAGGTTCTCGTTGATCGGCGTGCCGTCGAAGGTGAAGTCGTCGATGTCCTTGGCGAGCGGCAGCTTGGCCACGCCCATCTGGTAACGGATGGAGCGGGCCTGCTTCTCGGCGATCTCGGCGGTGAGCATCGCCGCGACGATGCGCTGGGGGTCGTGGTTGCGCTTCAGAGCCGCCGCGACGATCTCGTCGTAGGCCGCCTTCATGCCGAACAGCTTCAGCTCGGCCATCGTGCTCAGGATCTGGGTGCGGTCCATCAGCCGGCCCTCCGCAGGTCGTCGTACCGCGCGCAGTCGGCAATCGGCTCGAACCGCAGCTTCAACGCATCCGGGGTCAGGATGCCGACCGGGATCGGCGCGGGCCGCCGTCGCGCCAGGATGTTCAGCACCACGTCGGCGGAGTGTACGCCCTCGCCGAGCGCTTCGGCGCAGGCCGCCTCAACCGCTCCCAGTCCGTCGTCGAGCACCGCGGCGAGGATCTCCACCATCTGCCGGTCGCCGTCGTTCGAGCCGGCGAGCTTGCGGCGCACCCGATCCATCGCGCCCGGCAGAACCCAGTCCTTGAACGGGGCGCCGTTGCGCAGGGCTCCCGGCTTGCGGGCGAGCACCGGCACGTAGTGCCAGGGATCGTAGATCGTCTCGCCGCGACCGAAGGAGCGAGGATGCTCGGCGACCACTCGGCCGTCCTGACGAACGACGATCCGATCGGCATAGGCCCGGATCTCCACCGGGCGGCCGACCGCGCTCGCCGATACGGAGTATTTGTTGTTGTCGAACCGCACGAGGCAGGTCTTCGATACCGACGCCGTCACCGCGTGGAACCCGTCGAAGGGGCCGCGATACGGCACCAGCGACGCCCGCTCGGCTTCGAACGCTTCCCATATCGTCCGGTCGGGGAACTCCGGGTTCCGATGCGCCTTGGCGTAGGCGATGCACCGGTCGAGCAGCAGGGCGTTCAACTCGTCGAAGGACCGGACCCGCAGGCGCGGCGTGAAGAACCGCTCGCGCACCAGCCCGACCTGGTTCTCGACCTGCCCCTTCTCCCAGCCCGAAGCCGGCGTGCAGGCGACCGGCTCGACGAGGTAATGCCCGGCCATCTGCAGGAAGCGCCGATTGTAGGCCCGCTCCTTGCCGACGAAGATCGTCTCCACCGCGGTCTTCATGTTGTCGTAGATGCCGCGCGTGCAGGTGCCCCGGAAGAAGGCGAAGGCCCGGTCGTGGGCATCGAACACCATCTCCTGGCTCTCGCGCGGATAGGCCCGGACGAACATCATTCGGCTGTGGCAGAGCCGGACGTGCGCCACCTTCACCGTCATCGGCAGGCCGTTCATCAGGACGACCTCGTGGCTCCAGTCGAACTGGTACGCCTCGCCCGGCGCGAAGGAGAGCGGCACGTAGGCGTCGACCTTCGCCGCCGACGTCTCCAGCGCCCAGACCCGAGCGTAGCGCCGAACGGCGTCGTAGCCGCCTTCGTAACCCCGGCCGCGAAGCTCCTCGAACAGCCGGACCAGCGTCAGCCGCTCACGCGCCGACGCCGCCGCGTTCGCCGCGAGCAGCCCGTCCAACTCGGCCTTCCACGGTCCGAGCTTCGGCAATGGCTGGCTCCCTCGACTGTAGGAGAAGATCGTCTCACCGGAACGCAGCACCTTCCGGACCGTGTTCCGGGCGACGTGCAGTTCGCGGGCGATCTCCTTGATCGAACGACCCCGAACGAAGAACTCGCGGCGTATCCGCGCAATCGTATCCACTGACTTCATCCCCCGACCGCCGCCCTCCATGAAAGGAACGGCAGTCTGCTCGCGGTGGCGGTAAGGGGGTCAAAATTGGACGCCGATCACCCCTCGTAGGGGGTCAAAGTTCCACGCCGAAACACAC
>CALMDH010000034.1:0-5721 GCA_937862735.1 uncultured Gammaproteobacteria bacterium | reverse complement strand
GGCTGTTACCTGGATGACGCGGAAATATAGTCATCATGCAGACGCGACACCCGCGTCCCCCATCGACCTGGAATATCACCCATGAAGAAACTCCTGTTAGCCGATACCTCCTCCCTCCACTCCCGACGGGGCCTTGGCCAGCGAGTGGCCTACGGCACGGCCCTGGCCTTCTACCTGGGCTCCGTTCTCTCCCTCACCATCCTCCTGGCCCAGATCGGGGACCTGGGCGGCGAGCACCCGGTGATCGCCAGCCTGGGGGCCAGCATCGTCTTCTTCATCGGCGGGGGGATCGTGCTGCACGTCATCGGCCGCGCCAACCTGCCCAGCCTGGGCTTTTCCCGGGAGCGCCGCTAGGAGGAATTGCGGTCGTCAAACGGGGCCTGAGCCCCGGTCAAGTCTTCGATCTCCGCCGCCAATTGCTCGGCCTTGGCCGCCTATTGTCCGTCAGTGCGCATTGCTGGGGCTATCGCGGGCCAGCTACTACCGGGGTGAGCCCCTGGCCCAGGACCGCGCGGACAACCGGCGGTTGATGCGCCTGATCGACGAGGAATATACTCGCAACTCCTTCTACGGCAGCCGCAAGCTGACATCCTGGCTGCGCTGGCCGGGGGAACGGGTCTCGCGCCAGTGGGTGCAGCGCCTGATGCGGCGCATGGGCCTCCAGTCGGTGACGCCCAAGCCCGCCACCTCGCGGCCGGCGCCGGCGCACCCGGTCTATCTCAACGGTCATCCGTACAACTAGACGATGTGCGTCAATTGTACTAATAATGCAGCAGTTGATCTAACAAAACAGGTGCTGCCATGACTGCCGTTGCATCGTCGCCTTCCGCCCGGTCTGCCCGTCTCGGGCTGCGCGCCACCCCCGAACAGGAGGCGGTGCTGCGTCGCGCTGCCGCAGTGGCCCGCAAATCGCTGACCGATTTCATTCTCGACAACGCTTGCCTCGCCGCGGAACAGACCCTCCTCGATCAGCGATTGTTCATGGTCTCGGTCAGCCAGTACCAGGCCCTGATGGATCTGTTGGAAAGCCCCGAGCAGACCAACGAGGGTTTGCGCGACCTGTTCGCCCGCAAGGCGCCCTGGGACGCCAAGTGACGTTGCACGCACCGGAGCCTCTGGCTGCGCAGCATCGGCTGGAAGGCTTTGACTGCGGCAACCCCGCTCTGAACGACTGGCTCTTGCGCCACGCCCGCCAGGCGCAGGGCAGTGGCTCGGCCAAGACCTTTGTCGTTGCCGAGGACGATGGGCGTGTGGCGGGCTACTTCAGCCTGACCGTAGGTCAGGTCGACACGATGGAAGCGCCGGAGCGCATTCGCAAGGGGATGGGGCAGTACCCGTTGCCAGTGGTGATCCTGGCAAGACTCGCTGTCTCAGTCGTGAATCAGGGGCGAGGCATAGGCTTTGGCCTGCTGCAGGACGCGATTCGCCGCACGATACTGATTGCCGAGCAAGCCGGCATCAGGGCGATGCTAACCCACCCCATCGATGAAGAAGCGGCGCGGTTCTACACCCGGTTCGGGTTCATCTCATCACCGCTGCGCGAGCAGCAACTGCTGCTGCTCCTCAAAGATGCCCGTCGCTGGGTACGCTGAACCATGACCATCGAGTCCATCTCAGATTGCCAGGCTTTCATCAGCGCTCTCGTCAGACCCCTAATGCCCCAAGAACCGGTCCCTGTCCCTCGCGCGAGCCGGGCGTTCCCAATCGCCGGGTCCAATCCTCCACGCGGCTACTGTCCAGCCGATTCGCGGCCAATTGGCGCAGGGATGGGGCGAGCGGGGTCAGGTTGGTCATGGCATGGAGGGCGTCGCGATTCAGGGTATCGGTGTAGAGGTGATAGGCCAACCGCGTCAGTGACCACTCCGGATGGGGCCGGTCGACCAGGCGTAATTCCATTCCCGGAGCGACCTCACCGGTCTCCAGGATGCGGTAATACCAGCCGGTACGGACCAGGTCTTGCACCCGCTGGGCCATGTCGGCCACCCCCAGACGGACATTCAGCTTCCAGCAGGGCTGCCGGATCTGGGAAATCTGAAGCAGGGTCGGTCCGAGACGAAAAGTGTCGCCGATGCAGACCTGGTCCTCCGTGAGGCCGGCGGGGGCCAGGTTTTCACCGAAGGTACCGATTCCCCAGCATTCCGCGGCGACCTGGGGCAGGTCTTCTCGCCAGCGGGGATAATGGTCCGCCGGGTAGTGATGGAGGGCCTTGTCCGGACCGCCATGATGCAGGCGATCGCCTTGTTCGTCTCCGCCGAGACCCAGCAATGTCAGTTGCAAGGGCCTCGTGACCGGATGTTTGGCGATGGCGCTGGGTTCCCCCTGGGGTCCGAAGGGGCGGGCCTTGGCCACCAGGAATTGGGGGATCGTTACCAGCGGTAGGATTTCCGGGAGCATGCTGGCAGTAACTGGAAGGATGGAGAAACCTGGTGTTCAGTATTACCAGAACCTGGAGGACCGATAAAGGAGGCTTTCATTCGCCCGCCAGGCGGGTGAACTGGGCGATCTGGGAACCGTAGAGATAGACCAGGACCATGCAGAGGGGGACGAGGAGACCGAAGATCCGCACCGGGTAGCGGATGCCGGGCGTGGCGCCGCCGACCTCCAGGAATTCCTCGATGACCATGCCTCCCTTGAGGGCGGTGATGGTGGCGACGATCAAGGTCAGGCCGAGACCAGGCGAGGCACCATCCCCCAGGCCGGCGCCAGCAAGGGTCAGGACCAACAACAATAACCATGTCAGGGTGAGGGTGCGAAGGGAAGGTTTCATGATGGGCGAGTCCGATTAAATGGCTGAGGGCGAACGTCATCGCTTTTGGTTGGACTTGCCCGCCAAGTCCGGTTCACGGCAGGACGTAGAAGAGCGGAAAGATCATCAACCAGATCAGGTCCGTGGCGTGCCAATAGCTGGCAAAGGCGATCAGGCCGCGATGATTGTCGGCGGTATAGGCGCCGGTGGCGAGGCGGGCGAGGACCCAGACCATGCCGAGCAGCCCCCAACTGACATGCACCAGGTGATTGAAGGTCAGGTAGTAATAGGCCAGTTGGAAGACATCGCCCTGCCCGGTGAGGCCCTGGGCCAGGTTCCAGCGGAATTCCAGGACCTTCATGAGGGGATAACCGAGGCCCGTGACCAGGGCCAGCCCCAGCCAGATCAAGGCGGGGCGCTGGCGGTCGGCGCGCACCGCGTGGACGGCGCCCGCCACCAGAAAGCTGCTGGTCAGCATGATCAGGGTGTTGAGGATGCCCGCCAGGGTCCACAGCTTGGCCGGCCCCTGGTGAAAGGCCCCGGGATGATGGGCGCGGGCGATGAAGTAGACGAGGAACATCAGGGCGAACTCCGTCATCTCGGCGAAGATGCCCACCCAGATGGCCCGATTACCCGGAATGCCGGTGTCCCGCGCGGCAGGAGTGGACGCCGTGACCGCGCCATCGTCCAGCCTCGTCGCGGGAATCAGGGCTTCCATGATTCATTACGCCTCGGGCTCGCCTCTCCGCCGGGTTGCGCTGTCGCCTCCGCGGTGAGGTCTGTTTGGAGGGCTGGTTCCACCCCCGGATCCAACGCGACGACCTGCGCCGGGGCCGTGAGCGGGAAGGCCCGGCGATAGAGCGCGTACTGACTGTAGGCCAGTACCGGCGCGACCAGGGCCAGCAAGGGGGGGAGGAGAAATCCCAGGAGCAGGCCCAGCACGATGATCAGCCCCCAGGTCAGGGTCGCGGTCAGGTTGCCGAAGACGGCCCTGACGCTGGCGTGGATGGCGGGGACGATCGGGGCGCGGCCTTCCTGCAACAGCGGCAGGGAAAAGCCGGCGATCAAATGGGTGCCGGCGGCCAGCACGGCCCCCATGAGGCTGGCCCAGATCACGAAAGACCGCAAGCCGGGGTGGGCCCACGCGGTCGGAATCAGCGCGGAAGCGGGGCTCGGGACGGCCGAGGTCCCCACCCCCGCCGGAGGGGCGGCGGCAACGGGAGTGCCGGCCCCAACCATGAAGGCGTAGAGGATGCCCGCGTCGGTGATCCAGACCAGCAGCAGAAAGCCGCACGCCGCCGCCAGGGCCCAAAAGCCCGCCCCCATGCGTCGATAGGCGGACAGAGCAAAGCCGAGGTGGGGTCTCTCGCCCCGGGCCTGGGCCTGCAGGAGGCTATGGAAAAGCGGCAGGAGGAGGGGGGCGATCAGGGCGATCCCGCCGGCCAGGATCAGCGCCAGGGCGGGTAGGCCCAGGGCGAAGGGCAACAGCAGCAAGGCGGTGCTGATCAGGGCGATCGACCCGCCGAGGATCAGGCTGGGGGCGGCGATCCGGCGAAATATCCCCCAGCCCCGGACCAGGACGGCGGGGAGGTCGGCGAGCCGGAGGGCATGGGGCGCGAGGTGTGGCACGGTCTGAGAGTCTCCACAAGGGCATCCCGCCCGGCCTGAGGCCCGGGTCGTCCTTCCGAACGGCCAGGAGCGCTGGACAGGACGGATAGGTCGGTACGGTACCGGGTGGCGTACAGGGTGCCTGGTGTCGGGATGGATCAAGTAACGGCATGATTCCGGAGCGACCGGCCTGGCTGCCTTGATCTACCTCAAATTTCGCGGCTGACCCGGTTTGATGCAGGTCAAGGGCAAGCCCCGGCGGGTCACTTACTCTCCCGTTTGGCTGACACCCGGCCGGCCGCTCCAGACCGGCTTCCAGTCATACGACGCAATTTTCATAAGCGAAAGCAATAGCGGAGAGACACACTGTCATGAAAGCGCATTTGTCGACGTCCTCCCGGCGCCATCCCGCGACCCTCTTCCTGGTCAGCGCCCTGGCGTTTGCCGTGGGTAGCGCCCTGGCCGCGCAGGAGGCCCCACGGCCAGGCACCAGCAGTGCCGAGATTTCCTACGAGGGTGCCCCCGGCGCCATCGACCCCGCCACCATGAAGGACCTGATGGACGGTGAAGGACCCAAGATGACCAAGGAGGAATTCGCCCAGGCCAAGGAGATCTTCTTCCAGCGTTGCGCCGGCTGCCATGGCGTGCTGCGCAAGGGGGCCACTGGCAAGCCCCTGACCACCGACAAGACCCGCGCCCTGGGTACCGATTACCTCAAGGCCATGATCACCTACGGCTCGCCGGCAGGCATGCCCAACTGGGGTACTTCCGGTGATTTCACCGAGGCCCAGATCGATCTCATGGCCCGCTATCTGCAGCATGAGCCGCCTCAGCCTCCCGAGTACGGCATGCCGGAGATGAAGGCCTCCTGGAAGGTGCTGATCCCGCCCGAGAAGCGCCCCACCAAGAAGATGAACAATCTCAACCTGGATAACATCTTCTCCGTGACCCTGCGTGACGCCGGTGAGATCGCCCTGATCGATGGCGACAGTAAGGAAATCGTCAACATCATCAAGACCGGTTACGCGGTCCACATCTCCCGCCTCTCCGCCTCCGGCCGCTACCTCTTCGTCATCGGCCGCGACGCCAAGATCAATCTCATCGACCTGTGGATGGAGAAGCCCGACAACGTCGCCGAGATCAAGGTCGGCATGGAGGCCCGCTCCGTCGAGACCTCCAAATTCCCGGGCATGGAGGACAAGTACGCCATCGCCGGCACCTACTGGCCGCCCCAGTTCGTCATCATGGACGGCGATACCCTGGAGCCCCTCAAGATCGTCTCCACCCGCGGCATGACGGTCGACACCCAGGAATACCACCCGGAGCCGCGCGTCGCCGCCATCGTCGCCTCCCACAAGCACCCCGAG
>CALMDH010000033.1:0-3644 GCA_937862735.1 uncultured Gammaproteobacteria bacterium | reverse complement strand
CCGGTTGCCCGCCATTAGCGAAAAGCCTGCGATCCGGGCGAGTAGTTACGATGCAGGTCGGCATTGTCCGGATCGGCTGCCAGGCCGGCCTTGAGTTCGGCCTCCGCGTCCGCCTCCCGTCCCTGATCCCGGTAGAGGTCCGCCAGGTTGGCGCGGGCGGGCGTGAAGTGGGGATCAAGCGCCAGAGCGGTGCGATAGGATTGCTCCGCCAGGCCGGTCTCGCCCCGGTCGACGGCGAGGAGACCCAGGTTGAGGTGGGCTTCGGGGCGGTCGGCATTGACCTGCTCGGCGGTCGCGTACTCCGCCAGGGCGGCCCGCATCGGGTCCGCCAGCTTGCCGCCGATCCCTTGGCGCATCACCGGCGCCAGCACCCGGGTCGCCTCCAGTCGCACCGTGCGCGCCGGATCGGATAAGAGCGGCCAGGCCAGTTCGACCCGTGTCCGTAAATCCACGCGATCCAGATAGCGCACGGCCTGGGCGCGGACCAGGGCCTCCGGGTCGGCGAGCAGGCGGCTCACCGTTAACAGGGTCGCGGTGGCCGCGCCGTCCTGGGGCTGGTCATGGAGCCGGTCCAGGGCGCTGGCCCGCGCGATAGAGGGGCGGGCCGGGTCTCCCGCCAGGGCCAGCAGGCGCCGGGTCGCATCCGGGGCCTGGTGGTCCGCCGCATGGAGGGCCTCGCCAAAATGAGGACCCCGATACTGGGGATCGGGATACCAGGTCTCCACCGCAGTGGCTGCCCAGGCGGCATCCTGGTCGGCGTGACAGCCAGTGCAGGCGTTGGGGGTGCCGAGCTTGAGGGACAGATCCGGTCGCGGCACGCGCAGGCTGTGATCGGCCCGTTCGTCCACCACCATGTACCAGCGCTGGGGCATGTGACAGGCCACACAGGCGGCGCCCGTGGAGCCGGCCGGATGGTGATGATGTTCGGGCGTATCGTAGTGGGGAGCGAGATGGCAGCGGGCACAGACGGCGTTGCCGTCCGCCTGGAGGCGCAGGCTGTGGGCATCATGACAGTCGCCGCAGACGACCCCCTGATGGTACATGCGGCTCTGGATGAAGGAGCCGAAGACGAAGACCTCGTCCTTGATCTGGCCGTCCGGGAAATAGAGGTCCGGCTCCAGCAGGGCCAGCCGAAAGCCCTGATGCAGGGGCTCGCCGGGTTTGATCTCGTCCCAGATGCGGCCACGCCGGGCATGGCAGCGGGCGCAGGTCTCGGTCTGAAGGTGGGAAGCGCGGGGTGGCTGGCGACGGGGTTTGCCGGTCTCGGCGGCAAGCCCCCAGGTGCCGCCATCGCTATCCTTCAGGTCCACCAGCAAGCCGCGGGTCGGATCATCCGGCGTGGCGGCCAGGGCCGCCTGATCCGTGCCGGTCCCGTCCGCCCGCGCGGCGGCGGCCTGGGCCCACGCCAGATGGCGGGCCCCGGGGCCATGGCAGGCCTCGCAGGCGACGTTGATCTCGGCGTAACGGGTGTCATAGCCCTTGCGCTCGGCGTCATAGCGCTTTTGCAGGTCCGTGGAATGGCAGTCCGCGCACTGATAATTCCAGGTCTGATCCGGCGCCGTCCAGTGCAGCGGGTGGGTGTGGTCCATGGCCAGGTTGGGATAGAGATGGAACCAGTCTTGCCCGCCTTGCGCCTGGGGGCGGGTATCCCAGGCCAGGCCCAGGCTCTGGAGCCGGCCGCCCGGGAAGTCGATCAGATACTGCTGAAGGGGCCACCAGCCGAAGGTGTAACGGATGGGGTAGTCCTTGAGTTCGCCATCCGGTCCATCGGTGCGGACGAGGAATTCGCCATCCCGGTTGAAGAAGCTGGAGGTCACCCCCTGGGCGGTGATCTCGGCCTCCTGGAAGTCGCCGCGCACCGTCTCGGGTGTCGCCAGGGTCATGGCCCGGTCGTGGTAAGAGCCTTGCCAGAGGGCCAGTTCCTTCGGATGGCACTCGCCACAAGCCACCGCGCCCACGAAACCCCGCTCGGTGCGCAGGGGAT
This sequence comes from uncultured Gammaproteobacteria bacterium, assembly GCA_937862735.1. Lineage (GTDB taxonomy): Bacteria > Pseudomonadota > Gammaproteobacteria > Chromatiales > Chromatiaceae > M0108. The sequence goes on along the minus strand of CALMDH010000033.1, from coordinate 1,660 downwards.
CCAGAAGCGGGTCCGTCCTGGGATCCGATGGGTTCTCCAGGCCAGGCTGGGCCGCCAGGATGCCGGGGATCAGTCCTAGGGCGAGGAGGAAGACAAGAGATGCCATGGCATCGGGCGACAAGTCAGGAGCGCGATGGCGATCAGAATATCAGCGGGGGGTGGGTCTCGCCATGGCCGCCAGCGGCGGTTCTTCCGTTTTAACGCCGGTCAATCAGGGTGGGAGGTTGCTGCCCCTGGCGGAGGTACACCAACCCCGGGTCGTCCCGTTCGTCCTGAGTCGGGTGCCGGACATCGCTTCATCGGTGCTAAAAGCGCTGATGGAGGCGGAGCAGAGGGCCCCTGAACTGGGCTTTGCTCCCTGGCTGCCGGGGCTCAACCCCGGCATTGCGAGGTGGCGCGTAACACGGGTCTGGCCAACCGCCCGGGCCGGGACCCGTTAACCTACCGCGATAAGCCAGCATCCATGATCAACAAGGCCATCGGCTCCCTGGTGAAGAAGATCGCCATTCATGAGCAAATCATGAGCAAAAGATTGCCCATCCCGATGCCTTCCTGAGACCGAATGTCGATGAGCGGGAAAAAAGGCACCTGATTGACAGCAAATTCGGCTCCGCCACGGAGCAGGATTTTCTCTTACTCCGCCCTCAACGATCAAAAAAAGGGAGGTCCCATGCAGAACTACACCAACAACGAAGTCACGGTCGTCGACATCAAGATGCCCTTCTGGTCGATGGTGATCTTTATGGTCAAGGCAGCGATCGCCGCCATCCCCGCGGTCATCATCTTGTCGGTGGTCGCGTCAGTGGTGATGTCCCTCCTGGCCGGCTTCTTCGGTGGACCGATCCGGTACTTCTGAGGGGCACCTAGGGACTAGAGAGGGTTGCTCAGTGCCGGGGGCTTGCCGGCTGAAGCGAAAGGAACCTCATGTCCGTTAGCACCCCTGTCCGTGAACTGATTCTCCAGCGGCTCCGTGCCGCGGAAGCCAAGCATGGGGTGAGGATTCTCTACGCCTGTGAGTCGGGCAGCCGGGCCTGGGGCTTCGCTTCACATGACTCGGACTTCGACGTTCGCTTTATCTATACCCACGACCGCGACTGGTACCTGTCCTTCGATGTCGAGCGGCGCCGGGATGTCATCGAGTATCCCATCGTCGATGAGATCGACTGCAACGGCTGGGATCTGCGCAAGGCCCTGTACCTCTTTAGCCGGACCAATGGCGCCTTGCTGGAATGGCTGCGCAGTCCGATTTGCTACATCGAGCAGGGTAGCCTGGCGGCAGATCTGCGGCGCCTGGCCCCGAGTGCATTCAATCCTACCGCCCTGTGTTTCCACTACCGTCACATGGCCCAGGGGAATGCCCGGGACTATCTTTTTGGGGACCAGGTACGACTGAAGAAGTATTTCTATGTCCTGCGGCCCCTGCTGGCCATCCTGCACATCGAACGGGGCCTGGGCTTACCGCCGGTCAGGTTCGAGGAACTGGTCGCGCGGGTAGCGCCGGAAGCGATAAGGGAGAGCATCGACGCCTTGTTGGCGCTCAAGCGCATCAGCGGTGAACTGGGCCTCGGTGAGCCTATTCCCATTATTCAGGTGTTGAGTCCACTCCGAAAAGTCGTCCAAACGATGGGGCTCCAGCCGGGCGCTTGGTAGAATAGCGGCT
>CALMDH010000032.1:0-4309 GCA_937862735.1 uncultured Gammaproteobacteria bacterium | reverse complement strand
CCAAAGCACCCGTCACCGTCGAGCCGCGCGCCCTGGCCATGGCGCCGCTGGCCGCACCGCCCGCCGTGATCGACGCCGGCGCCCTGCTGGCGCAAGGCATCCAACACGGCTTGAGCGTGGACGCCCTGGAGCGCCTGCTGTCCATGCGCCGCGAGTTACAGGCCGAACAGGCCAAGGCCGCCTTTTTCGCCGCCCTGGCCAGCTTTCAGGCCCAAATCCCACCCATCCCCAAGAGCCAGACCGCCAAGGTCGTCAGCCAGAAGGGGACCTTTACCTACCGGTACGCGGATCTCGCCGACATCCAGAAAACGATCGCGCCCGTGTTGGCGGGTAACGGGCTGTCGGTCACCTTCGACACGGAGCAAGACCAGGGGGGCTATGTCGTCATGGCCAAGGTCCACCACACCGGGGGGCACTCGGAGACCACGACCTTCCGGGTCCCCCTGGACGGAGCGGCCCGCATGAACTCGACCCAGGCCGCAGGATCGGCCCTGACCTACGGCCGCCGTTATGCCCTGACCGCGGCCCTCGGCATCGTCACCGCGGACGAGGACGACGACGCCCAATCCACCTATTCGGCCGGGAACCCCCCATCCCGGCCCGCCCCCGCGCCCGCCCCCCAGGGTGCGGGTACCAGCCGGACCCCTCCCCCTGCGGACGCTGGCCCCCACCCGGCCCCGCAGCCCGGCGGCAGCAAGGGAGGGACCTCTCAATCCGAGGCGCAGAAGCGCCGCCTAGAGGCCCGGATTTCCGAGCTGGGCCTCCAACCCTACCGGGACCGGATCAAAGCCTGGACGGAGAAGCGCTGGGGGGTCACCTCCCTCGCGGATCTCACCAGCGAGCAACACCAGACCCTCTTTGACCACCTGGACGACTTCGCCGAGCGGATCGCCATCGAGGCGGAAGCCGCCGGCCCGGCCGCGGGCGCGCCGTTTACGGCCCAGGCCGCGGTCAGGAATTAGCTCACCCCCTACACCACCCCGGCCAGGGACGGCCACCCCACCGGAGAGCAGCCATGCGCATTACCAACGTCCATCACCTGCCCCTCGCCATCGTCGAGGCGGTCAAGAACGACCCTTACCCCCATGGTCAGACCGGGGACATCAGTGCCACCAGCCTCATCGCCCCGCCGCAGCTCGTCGCCCTCCGCCGCCAGCATGAAGCGGACCTGGAGGAGGACGCCTCAGACCGGATCTGGTCCCTGCTGGGTCAGTCCATCCACACCATCTTGGAGCGCGCCGAGCCCTCAGCCATCACCGAGCGCCGGCTGTTCGCCCACTGCGCCGGCTGGCGGATCTCGGGCCAGGCCGATCGCATCGTCCCGCTCGACCCGAAATACGACACCATCCACATCGAGGACTACAAGACCACCTCGGTGTGGTCGGTCATCGACGGGGTCAAGCCGGAGTGGGCGGATCAGCTCCACGTTCTCCAGTGGCTGGCGGCACAAAACGGCTACGACGTGCGCGGGCTGTCCATCGTCGCCCTGCTGCGCGACTGGTCCCGCAACAAGGCCAAGGACGGGGGCAACTATCCGCAGGCGCCCGTCATCACCCTCACCGTCCGGCCCCGGCCACTGGGCGCCCTGCATGACTGGATAACCTCCCGGGTGGAGCGGCATCAAATGGCCCGCGCCTGCCTCACGGGGGGCATCCCCCCGCAGCCCTGCACCCCGGAGGAGCGCTGGGAGCGCCCGGCCGTGTTCGCCGTCAAGACCCCCGGCCGCAAGACCGCCGTCAAGCTCTACGAGGACCGGGACCTCGCCCAGGCCCACGCCGATGACCTGAAGGGCGGCTATGTCGAGCACCGCCCCGGGGAACCCATCCGCTGCCTGCACTACTGCCCCGTGGCGGCCTTCTGCCCCCAGCGCCAGGCGGAGCTTGCCGCCGCCCTGGACCTCGCCGCCTAACCACCACACCCCACGGCCAGGGATGGCCCCCACACCGGAGACCCCCCATGCACGCCCTCAGAACCTGGACCATCGAAGCCTCGGAACCCCGCTGCTGCCTGTGCCTCAGCGAGTCGCGCATCCCGGAGCGGATCATCGTCACGGTCATTGACCGCAATGGCGAGTCGACCATCGAGCTGGACAAGGACGCCTGGGAGGCCCTCACCGCCGCGATCTGGGATTTCCGCTGGGCCACCAGCGCCCTGACCCTGCGCCCGGTCCTCAAGCCCTACATCCCCAACCCGGAGCGGATCTTGCCCGCCGCCGCCTGAGCCACCGCCCCGGCCAGGGAGGGCCGCTGGGGCACCGCCGCCCCGGTCAGCACCGGCGACCGCCAGAGGTACTTGCTCTCGTTGACCTGCGCGGCTTGACTTCATCACCACGATCAAGGGGGAACTTCCATGGCTACTCGCTCACTCAATCGCGCCCAGGTGATCGGCAACCTCGGCCAGGACCCGGACCTGCGCAGCCTTCAGTCCGGGATGTCGGTCTGCAATCTCGCCGTCGCCACCTCGGAATCCTGGACCGACAAAAACACCGGCGAGCACCGGGAGGAGACCGAATGGCACCGCGTTACGGTGTGGGGAAAACTCGCCGAGATCGCCGCCCAGTACCTGCGCAAGGGGGACAAGGTCTTCCTGGAGGGCAAGCTCAAGACCCGCAAATGGCAGGACCAGAACGGCCAGGATCGCTACACCACCGAGATCCACGCCGACAACCTGCTCATGCTGGGGGGCAAGAGCCAGGGCCAGGACGCCAGCCCGGGAACCTATTACGCCCGGGCGGACGAAGCGCCGCGCGGTCAACAGCCACCGGCCTCAGGCAACGGCCGCGGCTATGCCCACCCGGGCGGCAATCCCTCGCCCGACCTGCCCTTTGACGATGACATCCCCTTCTGAGGACGACGCCAATGTCCGAACCGCTTCTGTGGCCCCTGGACGAGGCCGCCCGCCAGCTCGGCGGGGTGCATCCCCGCACCGTGCGCCGCCTCATCCAGGCCGGCCACTTGAGCGGCGTGCGGGTAGGCGCCCGCCTGCTGGTCTCGGTGGCCAGCGCCCGCGCCTATGTCACCTTGGCTGGCGCTCACAGCACGAACCCAGCGCCGAGAAGAACAGATAAAGAAGGACAGGCACCATGGGAAGACGTAACACCGAGCGCGAAGACGGGCTCTATCGCCGCCCAAACTCACCGTTCTGGTACATATCCATCCAGACAGGACGCGGCAAACAAACTCGCCGCTCTTCTGGCATTTCCATCGCCGAAGACCCGGAAGGGCTAAAGGCCCGGGCCCTGCGCGCCACGCTGATCGCGCGGGAAGCCGAACTCCCCACGGGCCCGGACCCGCGCCAAGGCCGCACCTTCGATGAACTGCTCCTCGCCTACCTGGGCGAGGTCACGCCGACCAAGGCCGCCGCCGAAAGCGACCGCTACGCCGCCAAGCACCTGCAACCCGTGTTCACCGGCAAGCTCCTGGCCGACATCGGGGTCGCCGAGGTACGCGCCTACATCAAGGCCCGCCAGGCGGAAGGAGCCGCCGCGGGCACCCTGAACAAAGAGATTGGCTTGATGTCCGCCGCCACCAACTGGGCACGCCGCGAACTGGAATGGGATCTGAATAACCCTTGGGAAGCCCGCCGCCAACAAGAGCCGCCCGGTCGCTCCCGCTGGCTGACGGAAGACGAAGCCGCCCGCCTGGTCGCCGCCGCCCGAAAAGGCCGCGCCATGGCCCATTTGCCGCACTTCATCCTGCTGTGCTTGCACACCGGCTTACGCCTCTCAGAGGCCCTGGAGCTGGAATGGAGCCGCGTGGACCTGATCAGAAATCGGTTGTTCCTGGGCACCCTCGATCAAAAGGGACGCCATGTGTCCGAAGTCCCCCTAAACACCGTGGCCCGCGAGGCCCTCATCGAGCGCGCCCGCTTTCGCGCGACCTGGTGTCCGGATTCACCCTGGGTATTCACGCGCCGGGATGGCACGCGCATCGAATCGATCAAGACCAGCTTCGCCGCCGCCTGCGTCAAAGCCGGGATCAGCGACTGTCACCCCCACGACCTACGCCGGACCTGCGGCTCCTGGCTCATCCAGGGCGGCACCGACATCGCCAAGGTGGCCCGCATCCTGCGTCATGCCGACGTCAGAGTAACGGCCAAGGTCTATGCACACCTGCGCACCGAGGATCTGGAAGACGATCTCGAAGCGATCGCCAAGCGCGGCAACCGTGGAAACGCATCACACGAGCGCATCACACAGGCGAAATGAAGGAAAAAGCCCCCTGCCGTTCCTTAGCCAGATTATTGATTCTGAGAGGGAATTTGGTGGGCGATACTGGGATTGAACCAGTGACCCCTCCCGTGTGAAGGG
>CALMDH010000031.1:0-4310 GCA_937862735.1 uncultured Gammaproteobacteria bacterium | reverse complement strand
GGCCCAGGCCAGGATCGTCGCGATCAGCCGGTCGGCAGCCGACGTGCTGTTTTCAAGCCACCCATCCCGAACCCCGCGATCAACCCACCAAGCCGGATCGGGCACGCGGCGGCCGGCACCCGTCAGGGATGGGCGCGGACCGCGGATCAGGGGCTGCGGCAGACGCACGGCTGCCGAAACTCACGGCATCCGTTCGTCGTTTCCTGTGCCGTCTGCGGTCGGCGCGGACGCTGCTGAGGCTCAATCCGCCTGTGCTAGACTTTGAACCATGCACCACCCCATCGACCCCAAGATCGACTGCGTCTTCAAGGCCCTGCTCGGGGCGGAGGACAACCGCGCCCTCCTGATCCACTTCCTCAACGCCCTGCTCGGCACCGAACTCCCGGCACCGATCAGCGCGGTGGAGATCCTCAACCCCTACAACGAGCGCGAGTTCCTCGACGACAAGCTCAGCATCGTCGACGTCAAGGCCCGCGATGCGTTGAGGCGGCTGTATCAGGTCGAGATCCAGATCCTGGTCCACGCCGACCTGCCGGCGCGCATGCTCTACGCCTGGGCCGATCTCTACAGCCAGCAGTTGCACAGCGGCCAGGATTACCGGGAACTGCGCCCGACCTACGCCCTCTGGCTGTTGGGCGAGAACCTCCTGCGCGACGACCCCGCCTATGCCCACCGCTACCGCCTGCGCGACGAGCGCGGCCGCACCCTGCTGGAGCATGGCGGCATCAGCCTGTTCGAGCTGAGCAAATTCGCCGCCGGCGCGGTCGAAACCGAAGAACAGCGCTGGCTGAAGTTCTTCAAGGACGGCGAGCGCCTGGACGCCGACCACCTGCCGGACTGGATGCAGACGACTGAAATGAGGCAAGCCATGAGCACCGTGAAGCAATTCTCGGAGAAAGAGCGCGCCTATGATGCCTATCAGGCGCGGCAGAACTATCTGCGCATGCAGAGCTCCATCTACCGCCACCAGCAGGAACTGGAGGAGGCCCTCGCCCAAGAGCGGGCGGCGCGGGAGGCCGCCGTGCGCCAAATGGAGGCGGAACGGTTGGCGAAGGACGCTGAGCGGCAGGCTAGGGAGGCCGCCTTGCAGGACAAAGAAGCCGAAAGCCAGGCGAAAGAGGCCGCCTTGGCCGAAGTGGCGCGACTTCAGGCCCTCCTGCGTGCCAGTCGTCCCCAGGGCGATGCCTGAGCACGCCTGAGATGGTGGACCGGGAGTCGAAACCGAAGAACAGCGCTGGCTGAAGTTCTTCAAGGACGGCGAGCGCCTGGACGCCGACCACCTCCCCAACTGGATGCAGACCGACGAGATGAGGCAAGCCATGAGCACCGTGAAGCAATTCTCGGAGAAAGAGCGCGTCTATGTTTCGGTGCCCGATTCTCAGGGGGGATCATTGACAGTTCCCTACCCCGTGCTCAACTGAGTACCAAATCCATAATGGGAGCAATCATGAACAGCATTCCAGCCCAAGACATCAAGCTCCGTGGGCTGCGCTGCTCGTCAGCGCGCATCCTCACCGCTGACACCCCGAACGCCATCTTTCACTGAGACGTTGAAGCAAGATTGTCGCCTCGCGATTGGCACCTTGGCCGATGCCCTGATCCCGGTTCCATAATCCAATAACAAGCATCCCGCCAAAGTTGAGAACCCGGCCAGGCCCGCGAAGCTGATCGGTGTACCTCGCCAACGCGGAGACCTTTTCGGCAGCGGACCACAATGCGCCAGCCATTGAGCGACGCATCATCGCGCAGGTCGAGGGACTTCTCCCGTTCCCGGAACGTATCAGGCAGAGCGACCGGATTCCCCAAGCGCGCGAACTGGTCATCAAGAGTCTGCCGTACGGCTCGATCAATGCCTCCGTTGAAGCTGGTAGCGAGTATCGCGTCGAGTATCGGATCGTGCATCCCGATGGCCGCGCGCATCGGCGTACCCCCGCGGCTTGATCTCGATCAAGGTCGGTAAGCAGTTGCCTGCCTAAGGTAAATCGCTGAGGGATTCTTACCGACGTAACCAAAACCCCATGCCACGCTTATCGAGCCCGCGCCCAACGCCAGCCAATCCGAAAGCCCCGGGATCCCCTTCTAACTTGCATGAGGGGGTGCGCGAGCTTCATCAGAATCATGGCTTTCTCAGTGAGTGTCACGCCAGGTGGAGGGCCTGACTAAATGGAAGAACAGGTCGGCGCCCTCTGGCATCGCCTCATCACCCGGGCCAGCGAACGGCGTTATCCGGAGGCGGCGGTGCGGCTGGAGGACATGGCCCTCACCCTGGGCATCGTCTTTCGCGCCCTGGGTGGCGACGCGGGGTTGGAGGTAAAGGCTGGGGACGAGTACGCCCATGGCGCCCGCCGCGGGCTGCTGGCGCGCATCGCCGGGTCCGGCAGCCGCATGGCCCTGGCCTGGCGCGATGACCGCGCCTTACTGCTACCGCCGGTCATCGACCGCTTTCCGGAGCCGGGTCTCAACCGCGACCTCTATCTGTGGCTGGCGGCCCTGGCCACCGGTGAGGCCCAGGCGGATGACGACTGGCTCACCGGCAACCAGCGCCTGGCCCGCTCGGCCCTGGCGCGTTTTCCCGGTCTGGAGGCGCGCTACCAGCGGCTGGTCGCGGCCCATCTCGCCGAGCGGCCCAATCCGGCTCATCTACCCCCCGCCGAAGCCACGGCCGAGATCGCCATTCGCCAGGCCCTGACCGAGCCCGGTAGTGTCAGCGGCCTGTTTCTGGACCATTCCCAGCCTGATGATCCATCCTCGGACCAAAAGCCGGCTGCGGCGATCGGCGCAATCCAATTCGCAACCCTTCAGACCCCCTCCCCCCAGCCCCCTCCCACCAGGGGAGGGGGAGAAGCTAAGTCCTTAATTGACGTGCATCGCTCTTCCATGGGCGAAGAAGCCTGTGGAAGGGGGGGAAAACGACCTATTCCATCCCGGCGGCAATGGCAACGCCAACGCCCGCCCCTGCCCGTGCCTCTCTGGCTCCACCCGGACCCGCCCCTGCCCCTGGGCGCCGCCCCCACGCCCGCCGATCCCGAAGACCAGGAGCGGCCCCCGGACGAGGCCAGCGCCGACCTGGGCCGGCGCCGCCGCCAGGCCGAGCGCGCCGAATTGCCGAAGAAGGATTCCGGCTTCATCGGCATCCGCATGGAGAACATCTTCACCTGGGGCGAATACGTCCGCGTCGATCGCGCCACCGACGAGGAGGACGACCTGGATCGGGCCAAGGCCGCCGCCGAGGACATGGACCAGATCGCGGTCGCCCGCGACCGCAAGGCCAGCGGCGCGCGGCTGCGCTTCGACCTCGACCTGCCCGCCGCCAGTGAGGACGACCTGATCCTCAGCGATGGCGAACGCCTGCCGGAATGGGACTGGAAACAGCGCCGTCTGCTGCCGGACCACTGCCGCATCCAGGAAATGCTGGCCGCCGAGGCCCCACCCTGCCCCCTTCCCGACCACCTGCGCCGCACCGCCAAGCGCCTGCGCGACCAGTTCCAGGCCCTGGCCCCGGCCCGCACCTGGCTGCGCGGTCGCCCCGACGGCCAGGCCATCGACCTCGACGCCTACCTGCGCTTCGCCACCGACCGTCGGGCCGGCGTCCAGGGGGACGCCAGCCGCCTCTACGCCGAGATGCGCAGCGGCGCCCGGGACCTGGCCTGCCTGCTGCTGGCGGACCTGTCCCTGTCCACCGACACCTGGATCGACAACCGCGGCCGGGTCATCGACGCCATCCGCGACAGCCTGTTCCTCTTCGGCGAGAGCCTGGCCGCCACCGGCGACCGTTTCGCCATGCTCGGTTTCAGTTCCCGCCGCCGGGACCCGGTGCGCGTCCACCGCCTCAAGGCCTTCGGCGAGCCCTATGGCCCGACGATCCGCGGCCGGATTCAGGCCATTAAGCCCGGTTACTACACCCGCCTGGGGGCTGGCATCCGCCATGCCGCCAAACGCTTGGCCCTGGAGCCCGCCGGCCGCCGTCTGCTGCTGATCCTCACCGATGGCAAGCCCAACGACCTGGACCGCTACGAAGGTCGCTGGGGCATCGAGGACACCCGCCACGCCGTCGGCGAGGCCCGCCGCCAGGGCCTGGAGCCCTTCTGCGTCACCATCGACCCGGAGGGCAACGACTACCTGCCCCATCTCTTTGGCACGGGGGGCTATGTCGTCATCCGCAACCCCGCCGAACTGCCCTCCCGCCTGCCCCTGCTCTATGCCCGGCTGACGGCGGCGACCTGAGTCCGGCGACCTGAGTCCTTGACCAAATGAAACCTAAATCCTGCAAGCACAGGACGTCGAAAACAAGAAAGGGTATACTCCTCAGT
>CALMDH010000030.1:0-71827 GCA_937862735.1 uncultured Gammaproteobacteria bacterium | reverse complement strand
TCCTCCTTGGCGTAGCCGACGCTGCCGAAGGGGTGGGCCAGGTCCCGGTCCAGGCGGGATGGGTGCCCGCTTGCGTGCCCTAGCTCATGAAGCGCGGTGCTGTAATAGGCATCGGCGCTCGGGAAGCTGTCCCGCGGCGGCAAGTGTATCCGGTCCGTGGCGGGCCGGTAGAAGGCGCGGTCGGGCTGGTCGTGGCGGATGTCCGCGCCGGAGGCCTTCAGCAGGGCCTCGGCTCGCTCGTGACGGTCCCAGCCGGACGCCCCCGACGGGGACAAGCTCGGAAGCGGCGGCAGGCCCTCGATCTGCTCGGCGTTGAAGACCACGGCGGAGAAGACCTTCGGCTTGTCGAGCTGGACCGTGCGGTAGACAGTGGTGCCCTCGGCATCCTTGAGCGGCTTGCCGCGCTCGTCCTTCACCGCGATCTGGTCGGTGAGCTTCCAGTATTGGACCAGGGTCCCCTTCTCCCCCTGGCGGACCTGGGCGCCGACGCCTTTAGCCTGCTTGTAGGTCATCCAGCGGGGGTCTCCTCTCCCCTGCACCTCCAACCAGATCGCGTTGGACCCCCTGTACCGGGTCCCGGAGACCGGGTTGTGCGGCAGATGGATGGTCCCCGGCTCCCAAGGCTTCTGCCAGGGGGCGGTGCCGGCCTCAAGCTGCTCGATCAGCTTGGCGGCGACCTGCTCGTAGTACGGGGCCTTCGGATCGGGCCTGGATGCCTTCGCTGTCGGTTCGGCTCTCAATGGTGTGGAGTCGCGCGATGTTGCAGACCCCGGGACCTCCTTCTGGACAGTCCCGGGAACCGACATCGACGGCAGCCCTCGTGCCTGGACCGCATCCGGCTCCGGGGCTGCGGCGCTCGCCCCGGTCTCGGGCGAGCGTTCACCAAACAGCTCGACGACCGGCTTCGCCGCGGTGATGCGCTCGAAGGCCGCCAGGCCGTCCTCGCCGACCGGGAGAAACACGCGCTGGGCCCAGTTGATGCGCTCGACGAAGGCGCCCTGTTCCTTGAGGATCCCGATCTCCGCGGCCGAGAACGACGCCCCGCGCCGAATCTCGATGCGCTGCTCGTGGTTCACCCTGGAGCGCACGATCTCCCAGCCGTTGGAGAGCACGGCCTTTTGACCGCTCTGCACGGCGGCAAACAGCTCGCGCGAGGATCGCTTCGAGACCCCGGCGTCGCCGATGCCAAGGTTCCTCAGCGTCTCTTGGGCGGCACGACCTTCGAGCAAGCGGCCGAGCAGTTGCTCGCCCGCGTCGGTCTGTAGGCGATAGATGGTCTCGCTGCCAGTGACGCGATCCCAGATGGGCAGGATGGCGCCGACCAGCATCGCCTCCTTGCGGGTCTCGGTCGCGGGGGCCGCGGCGACCTGCTCACGCCACAGGCGTTCCGCCTCATCGGCGGATACCGCCCGGGCAAGCTGGACCCACTGGTACTGTCCGCCGACATTCCGCAGGGCCTTTCCCCCGGCGATCTCTCGCGCGTTGTCGATGTAGCGATGCGCCCCCTTGCGGATGCCGTACAGCACACCGCGATGGGTCTCCACGCCCTCACTGTTGATCCGGGTTCCCCTGTCGGCCATGTAAAAGACTTGGCCCCGGGTCTTGCCGTGCTCGGAGACGAACCAGCCGCTTAAGTCTTTCCCAGACTCCCCCTGGGACCCGCCCCGGCGCCGGACGACGGCTTGGACCTCGTCCCACTGGAGGTAGTCGATCGCGTTGGTCACGTCGAGCTCGACGTAGCGCGTCGCGGCGCCGGTCTTGTGGGTGTAGACGGTGTCGTCGCGGGTCTTGACGATGCTCTGCGCGCGCAGCGTCTGGAGGCCCTCGTCGTAGATGCCCTGCTGTTTGGCGTACTCCACCGCCTCGACCAGGCGGTGCTCGAACAGATCGAAGACCTGGTTCTGCTTGTCGGTCTTCAGCGACAGCAGGCGGTTCAGGAACTGCGGCACCTTGGGGATCTTCCCCTGGACCAGGGCGCCGTTCTCGTCGACCAGCGACAGGCCCATCTGCGCCGTCACCTCCCTGAACGACAGCGGCGTGCGGCCGTGGTGCAGGTCCTGGAACAGGTTGGTCAGCGCCGTATCGGCATAGCCGCTCTCCAGGTTGTCGGCCGCCGTGAACAGCCCTTGGGATGTCGTCTGGCGCTGCCCGCGGGTCAGGGCGCCGAGCTGATCGAGCCGACGGGCGATGCTGGAGACGAAGCGCTTCTGGGCCGCCAGGTCCGTGGTCGGCAGCACGTAGTGCGGCGACGATGCCTGGTTGGTGCGATGGGTCCGCCCGAAGCCCTGGACCGCACCCGGGGCGCTCCATCCGGGTTGCAGGATATAGTGGATGCGCCGCCGGCGGTTCTCGGCCGTGTTGTCGGCATGGAACGAGTAGCCGGTCCCGCCGGCACCGGAGAAGACCAGGACCGATTTCCTGTCGGCCTGGAAGGCCTCGGCGTCGACCCGGGAGGCGTTCCTGCCGCGGCGCTCTTCGACGACGCGCAAGTTGCCCTCCTCGTCGCGCGTCTGCACGAAGCGCCTTCCCCGGCCGGTGATCTCGGCGACCTGCTCGGCACCGAAGGCGTTGATGATCGAATCCAGGGGGTTCTCCGGGACCCGGATCTGGGCCAGGGTCTCCAACAGCGCGTCCCGCATGGCAACAGCACGGTGGTCGAAGACGGGATTGCCCTCGCTGTCGGTGACCGGTTGCCAGTGCACGTTTCCGTTGGCGTCCTTGACCTGCTCGTGGGCGACGACCGGGAAGCCGTTGCGCACGTAGTCCATCAACTGCTGCCGCGGCGTGAAGTCCAGTTCCTCCAGCGCGGTGCCCTCGGCGGTCGCGGCGGCGGCGATGCGCTCCTGGGCCGCCTCGTTGGTGTTGACGATCTGCACCACCGCGACGTTTCCCGCGTCGATCTGCGAGCGCATGTGCTCGATGACGGCCGGGGTCTGAAGCGCGGTGAGGACCTGGTTGAAGAAGCGCTGATGCGCCCCCCAGAACTGGGACATGGCGCTGCTCTTGGCCTGGGGGCTGTGGCCTCCGCCCGTCAGCTCCAGCGCCTCATCGACGTTCGACAGGACCACCTGCCAGGCGCCGGCCAGCTCGTCGTAGACCTCGCGCTCGAACGGCGAGAGCGGGTACTCCAGGCGCTCGTAGGTGACGTCGTCGTAGGACAGCGAGCGGGCCGTGTAGACGCCCAGGGCCTTGAGGTCGCGGGCCGTCAGCTCCATGGCGGCGATGCCGCCGGACGAGACCTGGCCGATGAACGCCTTGGCGTCGGCAAAGGGTGTGTCCGCGCCCCAGAGACCCAGGCGCTCGGCGTAGGTCAGGTTGGAGACCTCGGTGGCGCCAGTCGCCGAAACGTAGAGCACGCGGGCGTCGGGAACCTCCTTCTGCAGACTGATCCCGGCAACGGCTTGCTGCGACGGCTTGCGCTCCCCGCGGGCACCCTTGACCGCGATGGCGTTACCCATGCTGTGGGCCTCGTCGAAGGCGATCACGCCGGAGAAGTCCGGACCGAGCCAATCGGTAAGCTGTTTCAAACGGGTCTGCCCGGCTGGGCCGCCCTGGTCGGTGACCTGGCGCTGCTCGCCGCCGCGCAGCGTGCTGTAGGTGGTGAAAAGGATGCCCCGCTCGCGCGAAATGGCCGCGCCGGCCTTGGTGTCCCCCTGGAAGAACAGCAGGTCCGGATCGCCTCCGACGCCGGCAAAGTCCCGCCTGGCGTCTTCGATCAGACCGCGGTTGAAGGAGACCCAGACGGCCTTGTCGCGCCCTTGGGCCAGGTTGTCGAGGATCACCCCGGAGATCTCCCGTCCCTTGCCGACCCCGGTGCCGTCGCCGATGAAGAAGCCCTTGCGCGACCCATTGGGCAAGACCTCGGAATGGGCCTGGCCGGCATAGACCACGGCCTCAAGCTGGGCCAGGGAGAGCCGCCCCTCGTCGACCACCTGGGCGGGCAGATGGGGGCTGTAGGTCGGTGCCGGGGGCTCGACGGCGCCCATGGCCGCACTCTGGACGAGCCGGCCCGGGTGCTCGTGGGCGCCCGGGATGCTAAGGCGCTGGGGCCGGTAGGCGGTGAAGACGGATTCGGTCAGCTCGGCCTTCTCGGCCGGCTCGGCATTGGCCCCGATCTCAATCGGGATCGCTGCCGGGATTGCTACAGGGGCGGCGTCGCCGACTGGGCTCGCAGTGACGCCACGATTTCCTCCAGGAGTTGGGCCGCTGCCTGATCCGGGTCTGGGTCCAGCGTGATCTGGTAGACCTCCCCCGGTGCGGACTCCGTCAGGAGCCGCATCGCCTCCTCCGGGTCCGCCTCCAGACGCGCCATCAGGAGCATCGGCTCCTCGATCGTCGGGGTCTCCAGCGCGCCCTTCTGGAGCGCGTGTCGTAGCAGCGCCAGGGCCGCGACCTCCTGCGCCGGGTTCCACGGCATCTGGCCGCGCGACAGGATGTCCGCTGCTTGTTGGTTCAGGGGTTGGCTGTTCAGCGTTGCGTAGTCGTGGCCGGTCATAGCGGATAGCCTCCAGGAGTGGGGGTAGCTCGGACACCGACTCGACCGAGGCGACCAGCACCGGGGCGCGGGTCGGCCCGTCCTTGTCGATGATCAGTAAGCGATTGTCGAAGGTCGTCCCGTATTTGGCGTACTCGCGCCCGGAGATCCCGATATTCGCGCGGACGTTGTAGCGGGCCTGGATCTCCTGCCACCAGGCGCGAAAGGCCGGCCGATCCGGTCCCATCCCATCGCCGACAATCGCCACCAGGCGACCATTGTCCGCGAGCCGCTCCAGGGCCTGGTCGATATGTCGCGCACCATTGGCGGTCTTGCGCTGGCCTGGAATCCGCCCGGCCGTGGACGAGAACGGCGGGTTCATCACCACCACGGTCGGGACCGAGGCGCGCGGCAGGATGTTGTGGAGCTGCTCGGCGTTCTCGCCGGTGACCGTCGCGTCCGGGAACAGGTCCACGAGTAGCTCGCGGCGCCGCTCGGACAGCTCGTTGAGCATCAGCTTGGCACCGGCCAGCTCGGACCAGATCGCCAGATCGCCGTTGCCGGCCGAGGGTTCGAGCATGATGTCCTCGGCGCGAATGTTGGCGCTCCAGTTGGCCACGAACGCCAAGGCCGGCGGCGTCGAGAACTGCTGGAATTCGTCCATCTCCTCGTCGCGGCGCGTCTGGGTCGGCAGGCGCTGCGCCAGCCTCGTGAGATCCCGCGCCTTTTGTGCCGCCGCCTCTGGCGTCAGGCCTGTCCAGGCTGAGGACTCGTGCTCGCGCAGGTGGAGATTCACCGCGACCTCAAGGGCATCGTAGGCGTCCTTGGAGAGCCACTTGCCCTCGGCCTGGGTCCCGCCGAAGACATCCGTCGCCTCGGCGGAGAGTTGACGCGAGGTCAGCGGCTCACCGTCCGCGAGCCGTTCGTGCAGACGTTGGGCGAGCCGATAGCGCGGGGACGGGGATGGCTCCTTCGGCGTGGATGGCGACGGGATCGGGCTTGCGAGCCAGTCCCCGAAGTCGAAGGACGCTTGATACGGATTGTCGGTCTGTTTCTTGGCCATGGAGCACGGAATCGACGGCTGCGCCTGGGGGATAGAGGGGAAATAGACGAGGTGGAGCGAGGATCAGCGCTCGCGGCCCGAAGCGCTTCGCTGACCGACTGTGCGCTTCGCCTCGGCGCGTGCCTGCTGGGCAACCGCCCATGTCGAGGGCCGCTCGACCGGCTGGAGCTTCTCGATGGCCGATGGCGCCCTCTCCTTCTCCAGGCTCATCACGTAGCCGGCGATCTTGTCGGCGTCCCTGGAGGCACGGAGGATCTCCTTGGGGTCCTCTTTCAGAACCTGGACCCAGCTCTTGACGTAGGCGGCATGCTGGCCGGGATCGTGGCCGATGCCGAGCTGGTCGCCGACCATCAGGGACGCGATCTCGGCGCGTAGCTCCTCCTTGGCGTAGCCGACGCTGCCGAAGGGGTGGGCCAGGTCCCGGTCCAGGCGGGTGGGATGCCCTGATGCGTGCCCAAGCTCATGAAGCGCGGTGCTGTAATAGGTGTCGGCACTCTTGAAGCTGTCGCGCGTCGGCAGGTGAATCCGGTCCGTGGCAGGCCGGTAAAAGGCGCGGTCCTGCTGGTCGTGGCGGATCTCCACGCCGGACGCCTGCAAGACGGACTCGGCCCGCTCGTGGCGGTCCCAGTCTGGGGTCCTGATCTGTAGCGGGGGTAGGCCGTCGATCTGCTCGGCATTGAAGACCACGGCGGAGAAGACCTTGGGCTTCTCCAACTGGACGTTGCGGTAGACCTTGTTGCCCTCGCCGTCCAGGACCGGCTTGCCGCGCTCGTCCTTCACCGGGATCTGGTCGGTGAGCTTCCAGTATTGGACCAGGGTCCCCTTCTCGCCCCGGCGGACCTGGGCGTCCACGCTGTTGGCCTGCTTGTAGGTCATCCAGCGCGGGTCGTCCCTGCCCTGCATCTCCAGCCACATGGAGTTCGAGCCCTTGTACCGGGTCCCGGAGACCGGGTTGTGGGGCAGGTGGATGCTCCCCGGCGCCCAGGGCTTCTGCCAGGGGGCGGTCCCGGCCTGAAGCTGCTCGATGAGCTTGTTGGCAACCTGCTCGTAGTACGGGACCTTCTCCTCGCGTTCGGCCATCAGTGGGCCCCCTGCCCGTCGGTGTCGGCGGACGCCAGGGCCTCCGCCTCGTCGAGGGCGTCCTCCTCGAAGGCGCCCAGGGCCTCGGCGGTGCGGACGTCCACCTCGACGACGACGCCGGGGCGGTTGAGGTCCAGGATCTGGGTGTCGATGGGGTTGGTCATGGTCGGGGCTCCGTTGGGTTGTCGTCGTTGAATCAGCGCTCGCGACCTGGGTCGCGCGGGCCTTTGCGGTTGACCGGCGCCGGGGCCTGGTCGGTCCCTGGCGCCGAGTGGTGGTCGAAGTGGTCCGCCACGTAGCCGCGGATGGCGTCCGCCGCCTCGCGGTCACCGGCCTCGGTGTAGTGGGCGGCGATCCGGGTCCAGGCCGCGGCGCGGCGGCGGATGGCGCGCTCCTCGATCTCGGCCTCGAAGCTCGGCGAGGGGTCCGGGCGCTCGCGGGTGCCGCGCCGGCCCAGTTCCTCCAGGTCCCGCCGGTAGCCGTCCTTGCCCTTGCCGCGGCTGTAGGCGGGCGTGGCCTCGGCGGGGATGCCGTGGCGCTCCAGGCTGGCAGCGAAGCCCTCACGCCAGGTCAGGAGATCGCCCTTGCGCGGGTTCAGCCAGCGGCCGTCATGGCTCTGGAGCCCGACCACGACATGGGCGTGGTAGTGGTCGCGGTCGTCGTGGAAGGTGAACAGGTGGTCATGGGCGCGGAACTGCTCGCTTAAGAAATCGCGCACCGCCAGCTCGAAGGCCCCGGTGTCGGTCCCCGCCGGCATGGACAACATCAGGTTCATGCTGACCCGGGAGCGCGGGCGGCCCTTCTTCTTGCCGACCGGCCCCTCCGGGATCGGCCCCGCGGCCAGCTCGCCGCCGTAGTGCTGGAGCGCATCGCGGCCCGCGAGGCCCATCTGTGCCCCGATGGCGCTGAACGGGCTCCCCGTGGGGTCGAAGACCTCGTTCTTGCCGTTGCGGGAGATGTAGTCCAGGTGCGCGGCCAGGCCCTCCCTGGAGCCGGCGAAGCTGGTGATCTTCACCATGACCTGGGGCTTGCGCTTGACCGCGTTCAGCAGGGTCTTGCGCATGGCCGGGGGCGCCGGGCGGGCCTGGTCGCCGCCCGGACCCCGGGCGCGGCCGGGGCGCGCCAGGACGAACCAATAGTCGTCGAACAGGTTGTCGGCGGCGGCGCTCATGCCCAGCCTCCCCCGCCAATTTTTCGCATGCGAAATTCCATCACTCTGGGAGCCGCTGCTTGATCTCGGCCAGCAGGGTCCGGCTCTCGCGCAGGAGGCCCTGGATGGCCGCGAGCATCTGGGGGTTGAGCACGACCGGACGGCCCTCGTTGGCGGCATGGGCGAGCTGGTTGAGGTTGACGCCTAAGCCCCGGAGCTGGGCTGTGTGCTCGCCGAGCCGGGCGAGGTGGTCGGGGCCGAGGCCCTGGTCGGCTTCGATGCGCTGGACGCAGGCCCGGCGGACCCAGGCGCTGAAACTGGTCTCGCCGCGGCGCACGTCGATCAGGCGCCGAAGCCGGGCTTCGAGACGGATCGGGCAGACGCGGGAAGCGGGCATTCGGTCTCCTGGGGGCATGGTGGCGAGGGGGGTCGGGGCCGCTGGGGCGGGCGCGGGCAAGGGGTGTAATACACTTTGCCTATCCTGCCTTGCCTCCCCCCTCCCCTTGGTTGGTGCTGGTGAGGCTCGTGTTTCCACAAATGACGCGCTTATTATGCACTTCTCGCAGATTGTAATGCACTTGTTTTGCGCGTCTCACCCGCGTATCGTCTTATCTAACGCGCTTATTGTGCGGATTTCATGCGTGGTGCTTCATGGCTGACAACAAGGCGACGCCCCCCGAGGAGGTTGGCCCCGTCGCGGCGGCAGAGGCGGCCCTGGACCGGCTCGCCGAACGCCTGCGCGCCCCGTCCATCGGGGCTCAGATCCGGCGGTTGCTGCCGAAGATCGAGACGGCCATCGAGAGCGGGGCAACCCACGAACAGATCGTCGAGACCCTGCGCGAGAGCGGCATCGACATCTCCCTGCTGACCTTCCGCAGCGCCTTCTATCGGGCGCGCGCCAAGGCGGCCAAGGACGGTGGGAAAGGGGAGTCCGGGGGCGGAACCAAGGCGAGGACCGCGGCGGGCAAGGCCCCCAAGGCGACGGTCGAGACGGGGAAGCCGCCGGCCCGTGACCCGCTGGCGGTGCCGAAGGGGCCCAAGTCCTTCGAGTGGGACCCGACGGCGCGGCCGGAAGTGACCTTCATCAATAAGAAGGACGAGGGGGAGCCCGAGTCCTGATCCCAGGTTCCGATTCTGGAGTAGTCATCCATGGCGACGATGTTTGTGACCCTGCAAGGCAAGGGCGGGGTCGGTAAGAGCTTTTTGACCGCGGCCTTCGCCCAGTGGCTGGTGGACCGCAGGCGGCCGGTGGCGTGCATCGACACCGACACGCTGAATCCGACCCTGCTCCAGTACAAGCCGCTCAAGGCGACCCATCTGAAGCTGTCGCAGAACCACGTCATCGACCCCCGGGCCCTGGACGCCCTGGTCGGGATCGTCACCGCGGCGCCGGAGGATGCCCAGGTGGTGGTGGACGTGGGCAGCAACGGGTTCGAGACCCTGATGGCCTACGAGGTGGAGAACGGGGTCTTCGCCCTGCTGGGGGAACTGGGCCACCAGGTGGTGGTGCAGACGGTGATCGCCGGCGGACCGGACGCGGAGGAGACCATCAAGGGGACCATGGCCCTGCTGGCGGCGACGGACGTGCCGCTGATCCTGTGGCTGAACGAGCATCTGGGACCCCTGGAAATTCAGGGCCAGCCGATCACGCAGGCGAGGTTTCTGCACGAGGCCCGCGACCGCATCCTCGGGACCATCCTGCTGCCGGCCCGCACCAAGGCGACCTTCGGCAAGGACATCGAGGAGATGCTCCGCCAGCGTCTGACTTTCGGGGAGGCCATCGCGGGCTTCGACCTGATGCCGCGCACCCGCATCAAGCGCATCCGCGATGACCTGTGGGCGCAACTCGACGCCCTGCCCCTGGGTGAGGATCGGGCCCAGTCCAGGGCCGCCGCCTCGGCGTGAGCAACCGGGATGATCAGGGTGGCGACGACCTGATCGGGGACATGATCGCGGAGGTCGCCCGCGCCCATGGGGTGGCGATCTGCCGCGAGGACCCGATTGTGGCCGTGGTGCTGCTGAACCAGGTGGTGCTGAGACGGTATCTTGAGGAAACGGTCGCCCCAGCCGCGGCGTCGATCCGGGAGGCGACGCGGGACGCGATTGACCAGATCGAGAAGGTCGCCGAGGCCCAGGCCCATTGGCTGGACCAGGTGTCTCTCAGGGATCGGGCGTCCTTCCTGGAAGACCAGAAGGCCCTGCACGAGGCTTGGAAGGCGGACATGCAGGGCCTCATCGAGGGCCAGAACGCGGCGCTGCAACAGGTGGTGGTGCAGACGGTCGCCCTGTTGCGGAATCAGGCCCCAGCCGCGGGGGCGGTGCTGGCAACGCCATCCGCACCGCTACAGGCCCATCCTTCGGCGCCGACCGGGATGGGCAACCCTTGGGCCTGGATCTGGGCTGGGATGCTGCTGGGAACGGGGGCTACGGTGCTCCTGACGCTGGCCGCGGTGGTTTGGCGACCGCTCGCGGGGCAGTAGGAAAAAGAGCACGGTCAGGTGGCGTCATGATGTTTCCGGCAAGCTGCCGTACAGTTACGGGAGGAGAACCACCCCGTGTCATCAGCCGCTCCCGCCGCTCGGCTCGAAGCTCGCATCAGCACCGAGCCGCACGCCATGCTCAAGCGTGCCGCGGAGATTCAGGGCCGCACCCTGACCGACTTCGTGGTGTCCGCCGTGCAGGAGGCCGCCCAGCGCACCATCGAGCAGGGCGAGGTCGTCCGCCTATCGCTGGCTGACTCGGAGCGCTTTGCCCAGGTCCTCCTGTCCCCGCCGGACCCGTCGCCAGCCCTGGAGCGCGCCTTCGCACGTCGCCGCAAGCTGCTGAGTGCCGAATGATCGACAGGCCCTTGCGCGTCATACCGCTCGCCGCCGCGCATGACCGCACCACCTTCGACAGCGGCTCCGAACCGCTGGACCGTTAGTTCCGGCTTTAGGTCTCGCAGGACATTCGCCGCCGGGTGACCGCCTGTTTCGTGGCGCTGACGCCCGAGGGGCGCATCGCGGGCTACTACACCCTCGCTTCGGCGAGCCTGCTGCTGGCCGATGCCATCGACCGGGCCGCCCGTGCGGAGATCGCGGCCTATGCCTTGGTGGTCGAGGCAAAGGACGACCCCGCGGCGACCTTCTACCAGCACCACGGCTTCATCGCCCTGCCGGACTCGCCGATGACGCTGTTCCTTCCGCTAGCGTCGGTCAACAAGGCCCAATAAGAGCGAAGCTGCCATGGGGTGCCATATAAGCCTGCGCTTATCTACGCGCCTTGCTTCCTACACCAGCAGAGGGTTCGACTCTGACTCGTCGCCTTCAACAAGGACTTCGGCCCAGGCTGGAACGGCGATATACAGCAGCCCCTTGGGGGCGGACGCCGGGCGATTTCATGTCGGATGGAGCAAATGCCACTTCACCGGAAGACTGGACACCCAGACCCTGTCGTCGGGAACCCCTGCGGCAGGGACAATTCGGCGGTCGACTGACCTACCAGACACCCAACTCCTGGGGGCTCCGACAGCTCGTTGAGGATACCGCAGTCTTCCACGGCGCGCGGGTCCGGGCACTGCTCCCGAAGCTGCTGCAGAGCTGTCTCCAGCCCTTGCAGCGTCTCGATGCGCTCGCGTATCCGGACGATGTGATCGTCGAGCAGGCGATTGACGGTGCCGCAGTTCGCCCCTGAGGCATCCTTGACCATCAGCAACCGGCGCACGTCGTCGAGTGCCATATCCAGCACCCGGCAATGGCGGATGAACGTCAAGCGCGCGACGTGCTCGTCCCCGTAGATGCGGTAATTGCCCCCTGTGCGCGGCGGGGCCGGCAGCAAGCCTGCGCGCTCGTAGTAGCGGATGGTCTCGACCTGCGTCCCGGTGACCCGGGCAAGCTCGCCGATCTTCATGCCCATGCCATAGTCTCTCTCTGTGTGTGATCGCGGGCCTTCCCGCCTCCGGAGCGCGGCGCTTGACCCTGTAGCGGCTTCAGGGTCTTGAATATGGGTATGAAAACACCCTCTCACCAGTCGTCCCCTCCACCGCCCCCCGTCGAGTCGCCCACCTGTACCGGTGCCTGCGGATGCGCCCCCATATCGCTCGCGCCCCCAGTTCCGACGGCGGCACGGACGACGGGCGGCGCGACGGTGCTGCACATTCCCACCCTGGACTGCCCTTCCGAGGAGCAGGACATCCGCCGCGCACTGGCCGCGGTCCCCGGCATCCACGCGCTGCGCTTCGAGCTGGCGGCCCGTACCCTGACCATCGAGGCGCCGCCCGACACGCTCGCCGCCGCCGTGTCGGCGATCCGCCGGGCCGGCTTCGCGCCCAGGCCCCTCGAACCGCGGGGCGAGGCAGAGACAGGGCAAGACCGGGCGATCATGGATTGGGGAATCTGGCGGGCCGGCACGGCCCTCTTGCTGGCCATCGGTGCGGAAACGCTGCACCTCTTGGCGGCGGACACGCCGGGCACAAAGGGGCTCGGCATGGCCGTCGCCGCCGTGGCGATCGGCCTGTCCGGCCTTTCGACCTACGCCAAGGGCTGGACGGGGTTACGCCGTGGCCAGTTGAACATGAATGCCCTGATGGCCATCGCGGTGACCGGCGCCTTCCTGATCGGGGAATGGCCGGAGGCGGCCATGGTCATGGCGCTCTATGCCATCGCCGAGCTGATCGAGGCGCGCTCGGTCGACCGCGCGCGCCGTGCGATCGCCAGCCTCCTGGCGCTCGCGCCCGACACCGCGGAAGTCCGACAAGCCGGCGGCGGCTGGGCGGAGGTCCCGGCGGACCAGGTGCCGCTGGACGCCGTGGTGCGCGTCCGCCCCGGGTGCCGCATCCCCCTCGATGGCCTGGTGACGGCCGGGGCCAGCGCCGTGGACCAGGCGCCCGTGACCGGGGAGAGCATCCCGGTCGAGAAGACGGTGGGCGACCCCGTGTTTGCCGGGACCATCAGCCAAGCCGGTCTGCTGGAGCTGCGGGTCACCGCCGCCGCCAGCAATACCACGCTGGCGCGCATCGTTCACGCGGTCGAGCAGGCGCAGGGCGCGCGGGCACCGACACAGCGCTTCGTCGATCGGTTCGCGGCAATCTATACGCCCGCCGTGTTTGTGTTTGCCGTCGCCTTCGCCGTCTTTGCGCCCCTCGGGATGGGCTGGAGCTGGACCCAGGCGCTCTACCAGGCGCTGGTGCTGCTGGTCATCGCCTGTCCCTGCGCCCTGGTGATCGCCACCCCGGTCACGGTCGTCAGCGGACTCGCGGCGGCGGCGCGCCGGGGCATCCTGATCAAGGGCGGCGTCTACCTGGAAGGCGCCCACAAGCTGCGGGCCATCGCGCTGGACAAGACCGGGACCATCACCGAGGGCAAGCCGCGACTGGTCGCCAGCCAGTATCTGCCATCGCCCCTCGACGAGGCTCAGGTGCGCGCCTGGGCGGCGGCCCTGGCCGGGCACTCGGACCATCCGGTGGCCCAGGCGATCGCGAGCGGACTCGGGCCCTCTGGGCTGGCGGTGGATGCGCTCACCGCGGTGCCGGGACGCGGCGTCGAGGGCCGCATCGACGGACAGCGGCTGACGCTTGGCAACCATCGCCTGATCGAGGAGCGCGGCCTGTGCGGCCCCGACATCGAGACCCGTCTGGGAGACCTCGAATCCCAGGGATTGAGCGCCACACTGTTGGCCTCCGAGGGCACCGTGCTCGCCCTCTTCGCCGTGGCCGACACGATCCGCGAGCGCTCCCGCGAGGCCATTGCTCAGTTGCACCGACTGGGTGTCGCCACCCTGATGCTGACCGGCGACAACGCCGTGGTGGCGGCGACCATCGCCCGCCAGGCCGGCATCGACGAGGTGCGGGCCAACCTGTTGCCCGAGGACAAGCTGGCGGCAATCGGGGAGCTGCGCCAGCACCACGGCGCGGTCGCCATGGTCGGCGACGGCATCAACGACGCACCGGCGCTGGCCGCCGCCGACCTCGGGGTGGCGATGGGCGCGGCGGGGACCGACACGGCCATGGAGGCCGCCGACATCCTGATCATGAACGACGATCTGCGCCGAATCCCCGAGACCATTCGGCTGTCGCGACGCACCCGCACGGTGCTGTGGCAGAACATCATCCTCGCCCTCGGCATCAAGGCGGTCTTCCTGGTGCTGGCGATTACCGGCAACGCGACGATGTGGATGGCCGTGTTCGCCGACATGGGCGCCAGCCTGCTGGTGGTCTTCAACGGGTTGCGGTTACTGCGCTCGACCGAGCCGACGGCCGGTCGCACGGCAAGCCGAGGTTTCCTGTCTCCCAACAAACCCTTAACAACGAGGTAATGCCGATGGCAATGCAATACGGTTTTGGCAAGGTGGTCCCCATGGACTTCGAGCAAGCGGTGGACGGGGTGATCAAGGCCCTCAAGGCGGAGGGCTTCGGTGTGCTTTCCGATATCGACGTGCAGGCCACGTTGAAGACGAGGCTCAGCACGGACATGCCGCCCTACCGCATCCTCGGTGCCTGCAATCCACCACTGGCGCATCGGGCGCTCAGCGCCGAGCCGTCGATTGGACTCTTACTGCCGTGCAACGTGGTCGTCAGGCAGGACGAGAGCGGCACGGTGCACGTGGAGCTCATGGACCCAAATGCTGTACTCACCCTGGTGGACAACCCGGCAGTACAGACCCTGGCGAAGGAGGTCCGCGAGCGACTCGACCGGGTGCTCGCGGCACTTTAGGGCCAAAGCGGTCACCGATCAGACGAACGAATCCGTCATTTTTTGAGGACGACACGCATGAACGATCGCAAGCTTGCCTTGTTGAGTGGCATGGCAGCCGCCCTTGCCACCTCTTTGTCCGCGGCACCGGCGCTGTCCGCCGACGACAACCCGTTTCAAGTGAGTGAGATCCAACGGCCGGCGGCTCCCGACCAGAGACTCGCCCAGGGTCGGTGCGGAGGAGGCTGGGAAGGCCGGTGCGGGGGAAGCCGGGAAGGCCGGTGCGGAGGAAACTGGGAAGGTCGCTGCGGAGGGAGCTGGAATGGCCGCCGCGGTGGCGGCGGCCCGCAGGGAGGGATGATGGGCCAATCCATGGCGCGACATCGCATGGCCATGATGGGCGGTATCCCAACCGCCTATCGCGATCTCCGCAATCCGCTCCCAGCGACCCCGGAGGGGCTCGCCCAAGGCGAGCGGCTCTACAGCGCCAACTGCGCCACCTGTCATGGGCCGAGCGGTGCGGGCGACGGCCCGGCCGGCGCGGGACTGGCCCCCCCGCCCGCGGACCTGAGATGGTTGATGAGCATGCCCATGGCCTCGGACGGCTACCTCATGTGGACCATCGGCGAGGGCGGGGCGGCCTTGGGCACGGCCATGCCAGCCTTCAAGACCACCCTCGGCGAGAGCGACCGGTGGAAGCTCGTGCACTTTTTGCGGAACCTGCAATGAACCCAATCAGGATAAATCCCCAAATGATGATGCAGAACCGCGAGCTGATGATGAAGCACATGACCGCCATGGAGACCCACATGGCCAACATCGAGGCCCTGCTGCGGGAGCTGGTGGCGCTCCAGAAGGCCGGGTAGGCGACGCGGCAAGCGCGGGGCAAGGCAAGCCGTCCGACAAAGGTGTTGCACGCTCGACGGAACGTTACTAACTGCGCCCACGAAAACAATCGGTTACAGGCGATTCTAGCGTGCCGGGTATTGGGCAAATATCTTCTGCATGCCAATCGGCCTCAACACCTTGGCGCAATGACATATTTTCCGAGTGGAGCAACACCTTTGTCGGACGGCTTGGGGGCAAGGCCGTTTTGCCTGGGATGGCTCGCGCTGCCGAACATTGCATTTCCCTTGGTCTGGCCTAACAATCGCTCCAGTCTTCAACCAACCCACGCCGCTCTCCCAGATCGCCAACATGCTCCGGCGCATCCTCACCACCCTGTTGGCCTTGTCGATCCTCGGCTACGGGTCCGCTTGGGCCTTTGCCGGGTCAGGTGTGGGTGAGCCCGAGCACAGCCTGACGGCGGTGCACTGGACGCAGGCCGATACAGACCAGCCCGGTCACGCTTGCGATCACGGGTGCCATGCCAGCGCCCACCTCATCGGGCTCCACCAGCGACCGCCGACCCTTGGCCCCCTGGGGGCAGACCGCCCCGTTGCCATCGCCGGTTGCCCAGTCGCCTCGCTCCCCCCTGCACTCCCGCTGAGACCCCCGCGGTCCTGATTCGTCCGGCGCATGGCCGCCGCGCCTGGGGCGTGGCGGCTGGTTCACGTCTGCAAATTGAGGACCTTTCCGATGCTCCATTCCCGTACCACCGCGGCGAGACCGCGTGCGCCTGACATGGGCCTGCGGGCCTGCCTACTTGCCGCCCTGTTGGTCGGGACACCCGCGGCCCTGACGGCCGGCACCGATACGGCCGGCAGACCACCGGCCACAGTGCCGCCCCACACGGACCACGGTCCTGCATCGGAACCGGATGACCACCAGGACGCTGGCGAGGGGCAGGGCGATGGCCACGGGCACGACGGCGAGCCACCGACAGAGGTCCGCCTTACCCCGGAGCAGCGCCGCACCCTGGGTCTGAGCACCGAGACCCTGACGGCGCGTGCGCTCGGCGACGGCCTGCGCGCCCCCGGCGAGGTGCGTCTGAACGCCTACGCCACCGCCCAGGTGACACCCCGCATCGCCGCCCAGGTCATCGCACGGCACGCCCGCCTGGGCGACCGCGTCGCACGTGGTCAACCCCTGGTGACCCTCTCCAGCGTGGACATGGCCGAGGCCCAGGGCGATCTGGTCGTCGCGGAGCTGGAATGGGGGCGTCTGGACAAGATCAAGGACAAGTTCGTCTCGGATAAGGAGTACATCGAGGCAAGCGTGGCCCGCCAGAAGGCGCGGTCTAGCGTACTGGCCTACGGCATGACCGAGACCCAGATTGCGGCCCTGTTGGCGAACGCCGCGAGGCGCGCCGACGGCACCTTCGATCTCCTGGCGCCCCAGGCAGGGACCGTGATTCAGGACGAATTTATTCAGGGGGAGTTGGTACAGCCCGGTCGGGTCCTGTTCGAGATCACCGACGAGACCGTGCGCTGGGTCGAAGCGCAAATGTCCCCCGCGGACGCCCAACGGGTCGCGGTCGGCGATCAGGCCCGCGTCGCCTCTGGGAATGGGGACGCCTGGCTCGAAGGGCGGGTAACACAGATCCATCACCGGCTGGATGAGACGACACGCACCCAGGCGGTACGCATCGAGGTCCCCGACCCGGACCATCGGCTCCACCCCGGGGTATTCGTGGATGTGGTCGTCCTGGTTGGCACGGCCGAGCCGGTGCTGGCGATCCCCGAGGCGGCGGTGTTGCGCAGCCCGGATGGCGACTGGCAGGTCTTCGTGGCCGAGGGCGAGGACGCCTTCAAGCCCGTCGAGGTCGAGCTGGTGCGTACCGCGGGCGGCCTGGCCGTCATCGAGGGCCTGGCGCCAGGCACCCGGGTCGTGACCCAGGGCGCCTTCTTCCTCCAGTCGGAGCTGGCCAAGGCCGGCTTCGACCCCCACAACCACTAAGGAGGCAGGGATGCTTGATCGGATTCTAGTATGGGCGGTCACCAACCGCCTCCTGGTGGTACTCGGGCTCCTGGCGGCGGTGGCCGCGGGCGGCGCGCTGATACCCAAGCTCAACCTGGACGCCTTTCCGGACGTGACCAACATCCAGGTCACCGTCAACACCGAGGCGCCGGGGCTCGCCGCCGAGGAGGTGGAACAGCTCATCACCTTCCCCATCGAGGCGGTGATGTATGCCTTGCCGGCCGTCGAGGAGGTGCGCTCCATCTCCAAGACGGGGCTCTCGGTCATCACCGTGGTGTTCGCGGAAGGGACCGACATCTACTTCGCCCGCCAGCTCGTCTTCGAGCGGCTCCAGGACGCCCGCGAGCAGATCCCGCCTGGGGTCGGCACCCCGGAGATGGGTCCCAATACCTCCGGTCTGGGGCAAGTATTCCAATACATTCTGCGCGCCGACGACCCCAGTCGGTACGACACACTGGCCCTGCGCAGCCTCAACGACTGGGTCGTCAAGCTGCTCCTGATGCCGGTGAATGGCGTCACCGAGGTGCTCTCCTTCGGCGGCGAGGTGCGCCAGTTCCAGGTGCGCGCCGATCCCAAGCGCCTGCTCTCTTACGGCCTGTCGGTTCAGGACCTGGCCAAGGCCATCGAGGAGAACAACCGCAATGCCGGGGGCTGGTACCTGAACCGGGGCGCGGAGCAGCTCGTCATCCGCGGCGTCGGCTGGGTGCGCCCCGCCGAGGACGGGCTGCGCGACATCGGCAACATCCCGCTGAAGAATGTCGATGGGGTCGTGGTGCGCGTCGCCGACGTGGCGCAGGTCGGATTCGGCGGCGAGATCCGCCAGGGGGCCGTGACCATGAGCCTGCGCGACGCCGACGGCGCCCCAAAAGCGCTCGGCGAGGTGGTGGCCGGGATCGTGCTCAAACGCATGGGCGCCAACACCAAGGCGGCCATCGACGGGGTCAAGGAACGCCTCCCGGCTATTCAACAGGCCCTCCCGGACGGGGTTACCATCGAGCCCTTCTACGACCAGGCGGACCTGGTCGAGCGGGCGGTCGGCACCGTGACCAAGGCCCTGCTGGAGGCCTTCGTGTTGATCCTGATCGTGCTGCTCCTGTTCCTGCTCAATCTGCGCGCGACCCTGCTGGTGCTGATCTCGGTCCCGCTCTCGGTGGGGCTGGCCCTGACCCTGATGAGCTACTGGGGGCTGTCGGCGAACCTGATGTCCCTCGGCGGGCTCGCCATCGCCATCGGCATGATGGTGGACGGCTCGGTGGTGATGATGGAGAACATCTTCAGGCACCTTACGCAACCGGACGCGACCCACCTCGATCAGGTCAAACGGGATGTCGCGATGGAGGATTCAGACCCCTTCGCTGCGGCTGCCGACCGCGGCGGCATCGCCCTGCGCATCCAGGAGGCGGCCCGCGAGGTGGGGCAGCCCGTGTTCTACGCGGTCATCATCATCATCGTCGTGTTCGCACCCCTGTTCACCCTGGAGGGTGTCGAGGGCAAGCTCTTCCAGCCCATGGCGATGTCCATCGTACTGGCGATGCTGGCCTCCCTGGCGGTGGCCCTGGTGGTGATGCCGGCGCTGGCCTCCTATGCCTTCCGCCGCCCGCCGCGGCATCGGGCGAGCCCCGTCTTCGTGCCGCTGGAATGGCTCTACCGACGCCTGTTGCGCCGGGCGCTCCGGGCGCGCTGGCTGGTGGTGGCGTTCGCCCTCGGGTTGTTCGCCGGGGCCATGTGGCTGGTGCCGCGCCTGGGGACCGAGTTCGTCCCCGAACTGGAGGAGGGCACGATCAATATCCGCGTGACCCTGGCCCCCTCGTCCAGCCTCGAGACCGCGCTCACGGTCGCGACCAAGCTGGAGCGGGTCCTGATGGACATCCCCGAGGTGACCTACGCCTCCAGCCGCGTCGGCCGTCCCGAGCTGGGGGGCGACCCGGAGCCGGTCTCCAATATCGAGATCTATCTCGGCCTGATCCCGGTCGAGCGATGGCGCACTGCCCCAGACCGGGCGTCGCTGCAACGGGTCATGGAGGAGCGCATGTCGATCCACCCCGGCCTGC
Organism: uncultured Gammaproteobacteria bacterium; assembly: GCA_937862735.1. GTDB lineage: Bacteria > Pseudomonadota > Gammaproteobacteria > Chromatiales > Chromatiaceae > M0108. The sequence goes on along the minus strand of CALMDH010000030.1, from coordinate 52,482 downwards.
TATTCTCCTTCTCCCAGCCGATCGCCACGCGCGTCGACGAGCTGCTCTCGGGCGTCAAGGCCCAGTTGGCCATCAAGTTGTTCGGGCCGGATCTGGGTGTGCTGGCCGAGAAGGGGCAGGCCATCGAGCGCCTCGTCAAGGCCGTAGAAGGGACCCGGGGCGTGGCCATGGAGCAGATCGCGGGCGAGTCCCAACTGGTGGTCCGCCCGGATCGCGACCGCCTCGCCCGTTACGGCATCCCCGTCTCCCAGGTCACGGACCTGGTGGCCGACGCCATCGGCGGCGTCGAGGCCGGGCAGGTGATCCGGGGCAACGAGCGTTACGACATCTATGTCCGCCTCGCCCCGCAGTACCGCGGCAGCCCAGAGGCCATCGGCGACCTGATCCTGCAGAGCCCCCAGGGGGCCTGGGTGCGGCTCAAGGATGTGGCGAGCGTGTCCGTCGAGTCCGGTCCACCCCAAATCCGCCGCGACGACGTGCAGCGCCGCGTCGTCATCCAGGCCAACGTCGAGGGCCGCGACATGGGTGGTCTGGTGGCCGAGCTGCGGGGGCGCATCGACCGGGAGATCGACCTGCCCCCCGGCTACAGCGTCGTGTTCGGCGGCCAGTTCGAGAACCAGGAGCGCGCCCAGGCCCGCTTGAGCCTGGTCGTACCCCTGTCCCTGGGGCTGATCTTCCTGCTCCTGTATTTCGCCTTCCATTCCGTCGGCCAGGCCCTGCTGATCATGCTCAACGTGCCCCTGGCCCTGATTGGCGGCATAGCGGCGCTGTACTGGTCCGGTCAGTACCTGTCGGTCCCCGGCTCCATCGGCTTCATCGCCCTGTTCGGCGTGGCCGTGCTCAACGGCGTGGTCATGGTCAACGCCATCAACCAGAACCTGACGGCGGGCGAGACCATGACCGAAGCCGTCTACGCCGGTGCCCTGTCGCGCCTGCGCCCGGTGCTCATGACCGCCGCCATCGCCGCCCTGGGCCTGATCCCGATGCTGCTTGCCAGCGGGGTCGGCTCCGAGGTCCAACGGCCATTGGCCACCGTCGTCGTCGGCGGCCTGGCGTCCTCGACCTTCCTCACCCTCTTCGTCCTGCCCGCGCTCTACCCGGTCTTTTCCCGCGGCGTCGCTCCGCGCACCAATCCGACCAACCCCAACGGAGATCGTCCATGAAACTACCAGTTCCTACAATCATCGTATCCGGACTGCTTACCCTGGTCCCCGTCATAGAGGCGGCGACCGATACCCCGCTTCGGCTCAACATCGACACCAGTGAGCGGCTTGTCCCGGTCGATGTGGCCCAAACGCCTGCCGATGGCGGCCTCGTGGTCTCGGGCCGAATCGTGAAGCGCTGGATCTACCGCGGACGCATCCTTGGCCATGTGGATGTCGATCTGCTGAACCAGGACGGCGAGGTCATAACAGCACGCCAAGGGGCGCTATATGGCCGCAGCCCGACCGCCAGGAATCCGGATCGCGCACGCTTCTCCGTCGAGTTTGCTTCGCTGCCTCCGGATACCCGAGCCATCGCTGTGCGTCACCATGTTGGCTCGCATTCCGCAATACCGGTTCCCGCACAGGGCTAATTCGCTGGCGCGGTTGTGGTAAGGCGCACATTCGCCCCCTGTCTGGCTTGGGGCTCCTCCCGGAGCCCCAGCAATGACTGACCTTCAGACGCTGCCTTTGCGATGCAGAGCTTCAACACATCGTTCCAATCTTTGGCGTTGCTCGGCACGGCCCGCTCGACCGCCAGGTCCCCCCTCCCCGTCTCCGCAACCAGCCCCTCGATGATGACCGCGAAGCCGGCGCCGTCCTCGTCGTTGTCCGTGGCGATCCGCACCGTTGCCCCCGGCGCCAGACGCTCGACGGCCGCCCGGATCAGGGCCGGCTGGAGCGGGTTCATGGCACCCCCGAAGCTCGCATAGCGAGCGTTGTCGTCGGGGTGCAGGGCGGCATAGCTCAAGGCGTCAATGCCACTCTCGGCCAGGACCAGGGCGGTATCGGTGCGCTGCACGCCCGAGATCCAGAGCCCCTTTTCCCCTCCCGGCGCAAAGCCGGTAAACCCGCGGTTCTTGACCTCGTACCCGCAGGGTCCGTCCCGGTCGGCATGGGGGAAGACGACGTTTGAGCGGGCATCCACCAACACCCGGCCGGCGAATCTGGGGTGTTCGAGCAAACCCCGGGGAATCCCCCGCTCTTCCTCCAGGTACCGATGCGTTATCAGAGGGCGCATCCCGGCCAGTGCGCGGATGACCCCCGCCCGGTCCCGGGAGACCGTAACGACCTCGTGGACATACAGCCCCGGCACGGGCCGGACGAAGGAGCCGCCGACCCAGGGCCGCAACTCTTGGCGGACCTCGCCGATGGAGCACCGGCGCCGGTGCTGGATGAAGTCGATGATCGAGCCGTTGTCGCTGTCGTCGCGCACCGAGAAGTAGATCCAGTGGTCGTCCTCACCGCGGGCGATGACGATCTTGTCGCCGCCGGGGTGGCGCATAACCACGGAGTTGCGGGAACTCGCCCGGCGGTCGAGCTGGTAGCCCTCGGACGCGGCGTACTCGGTCAGGTTAACGGCGGTCTTGAAGCGCTCCAGCTCATCGCGCTGGCGCGGGGTGTCGGAAGGGGCGGGGTTTTTCGCATGCGAAAGTCTCATGCCTCCCCTCCCCCGACGACCTGGCCCAGGACCTCTGCGACGGCGGTTTGCTCGTCAGGGTCGGCCAGGGCGGCATGGGCATGCAGCCAGGAGGCAGCGGCCCGGACCGCCCAGAGGGGGGCTTTCGTAGCGGTGGCCCATTGCTCCAGGGCGGACCCCGGCGGCGGCCGTCGCGGGTCGGACAGCCCCTGGGCGATGGCGAAGGTCGTCAGCAATGCGGCGGCCTCGGCCGGGGACAGGTGGCTGTGGAACCGGAACGCCGAGATCACTTGCCGCCGCGTGGCATTGGGGATCGGCATCATGGCGCCTCGCGGACCGGCAGGCGCAACACCTTCAGCGGGACCCCACCATCCAGTACATGGCGCACCCCCAAGAGAAGCATCGGCGGGGCGGCCAGGATGGCCTCGCGCAGGGCGGGCAGTCCCTCGGCCAGGCGCGCGCTCAGGTCCGCGAGGGGCTCGGCGCTGCTGGCCCAGTCGCGGGCGACATGGGCACGAACCTGCTCCTGATGGGACGCCAGCTCGCGCAGCAGGAGGTCCATGGGGCTCTGCTCGGGGGCGGCACGCCGGCGCAGCCGGTCCGCGAAGCCCTCGACCGACTCGGGCTGAATGAGCCAGTCCGCGTGGGTGTAGCGATCCAGCGCCAGCAGGTCGATGACGGTGGCCTCCAAGCGGTTCGGATCGAAGGGATAGGACATCGCCAGGAGTCCGGCCGCCTCCCGGTAACGGGCCTCGCGCTCGGCCTCGGCGGCCTTCTCCTGGCGCTTGACCCGATCCTTCGCCAGCGCCGCGGCCTTGGCCAGACGCTCGACCGTGCCCCTGGCCTCGGCGAGGCCCTCGCGCTCCGGCGACGACAGATAGGGGCTCGCCTCCAGTTCGCGCAGTGAGGTGACCAGGCGCCGATAGCGGGCCTGGTCCTTGGCCCTCTCCTTCGAGCCCCCGAACGACCGCCGGGCCATCGCCGTAGCGAGCTGAAGGTCGGTGAGCGGCTCCCGATCCTCGACGCGGATCAACCCCGCGCACCGGGAGCGCAGGTCCCGACCGCGGTCGCACTCCCAGGTGCGACCGTAGGCCGAGCGCTCCAGGTGCATGGGGCCGCCGCACTCGGGGCAGACCGGGATACCCTCCTTCTTCACTGTGCCGGCCCTTCCAGGATGCGGAAGCCGGACCCGTGGCGAAAGTGGTGATAGCGGGCGATGGCAAGCGCGCCCTCCCCGCTCTCGGCCAGGACCCATTCCCGGCGGGTCTCGGCCGGGAAGACGAGCGGGACCCCATGCGGCCGATAGGCGGCATGGTGGTACTCGCACAGGAAGCGCCGCGTCGGCGCCTCGATGTGCTGGGCGTGGATCTTGGGGTAGTCGGAACCGAGCATGGGCACCTCGGGGAAGGTCGGCCCGGCGTCGCCGCCGGGCCAGACCATCAGGTCAAGTTCTGCCGCAGGGCTTCCAGCTCCAGGAGGTCCGCGAAGCTGATCCGCAGCTCGCCGGGCTTGCCGGCATGGGGTGCGTGGATGCTCACCGGCAACCCGAGGGCGGTTTGCACGGCGCGCCGTGCTTCCTCGAACTGGTCGGATTGGTCCTGGTTTGCCGCGGGCCGGGGATGCTCTGGGACGGCCTTTGGCTTTGCCGCCACGGGGGGCCTAGTGTCGTCCGCCGCCCCTGACGTGGACTCGGGAACCCGCGGGGGCTCCGGGACCTCCTCGGGTAACCTGGGTGCTTCATCCCTGGGTTGCGGCTGGGCCGGCTCGGTGGTCACGGGCACCGGGGCCTCCGGGGTCTTGACCGGGACCAGGGGCGCGAGCTTGCGCAGCTTCGCCCGGTCCAGGGCTTCGCGCACCGCGGCCCGGGTGATCCGCTCGACCTGGTGCATGTCGCTGAACGCCTGGCGGTCGATCTTCTCGAGGTCCACCAGCATCGCCAGGGTCTCGGCGTCACGGGTCCGCTCTTCCGCGACGAAAGACTCCAAATGCGTCCGGTGGTCCGCGATCTTGCGGCGCAGGGACACCCAGGCTTGGGTCTTGCCCAGCATGCCGGCGACATCCTTCGGCTTGCGCCCGAACTCGATCAGGCGAACAACGGCCGAGGACTCTTCCAGGATCGAAAGCGCCTCCCGGTCGATGTTCTCGATCAACTGCACCGCCAGGCGCTGCTCGGCGGTGAGTTCGCGGATGACCACGGCGACCGTGGTCAGGCCGGCCATGCCCGCCGCCCGCCAGCGCCTTTCCCCGGCCACCAGGAGATAACGCCCGGGGGTCTCGGGGTGCAGGGAGACGATCAGGGGCTCTATGACCCCCTGGGCGGCGACCGACGCGGCCAGGGTGTCCAGGCGCAACTCGTCGAAGCTGGTGCGGGGCTGGTGCGGATCGGGATCGATCAGGGACAGGGCGACTTCTTGGGACCCCACCGCCGGCAGGTCCTCCATCAAGTCGGCCAGGCTTGCGATGCCCTTGATGCTCATGGCAACTTCTCCAGGATGGCGGCGCAGACGGCGCGCATTTCGTGCGCGGCACGCAGGGCGCTTTCGCCCCGGATTCGGTGCCACACCGGCCGGCCGCCGTCGATGGCGTCCGAGATCGCGACCCGGTGCCCCAGGGTGAAGGGCAAGAGCTTGTCGCCCAGGGCGGCACGCAGCTCCGTGAGCATCTGGCCGTGGGTGGTGGAGCGGCTGTTGACCATGTTCGCCAGCAGCCCGAGGTTCTTGAGCCTGGGGTTGAAGCGGGCTCGAACCATCTGGATGGTCTTTTGCAAGTCGGTGATGCCCTGGATCGAGTAGCCGTTCAGCGCCAGGGGGCTGACCACGGCATCGGCGGCGATCAGGGCCGCCAGGAGCCGCCGGCCCAGGGTCGGGGGCGTGTCGATGATGCACAGGGTCTCGGGGGCCACTGCCAGGCCCCGCAGGTGGGCGGCAGGGCGTTCGATGGTCGCAAGATCGAGCCCCTCCACGTCGTTGATGGCGACATCGGCAGGGATCAGGGTCAGGTGCTTGGAAACCGCCTGGGGGACCTCTGTGAGGGTGCCAGGCTCGGCGGTGAACAGCTTCGAGGCGCGCAGGCCGGTGAAGGTCTCGGCGAAGGTCCGCGAGCTGTTCGCCTGGCCGTCCAGGTCCACCAGCAGGACCGGGCGGCCCTGTTCTATGGCGAGCCAGGCCAGGTGGACGGCGAGGGTCGATTTGCCGACGCCCCCCTTCTGGTTCGCAATCGCGAGTGTTTGCATGGATACCTCTCTAGGTCGTGCCGCAAGGGCGGGAAAGAGCGCCAATAATACAGCACTCTTTACAGCACTGCAATTTTCGCATGCGAAAAACTGGGGCTCACGCGCCGGCCCCTTCTTGCTTCGCCAGCCGTTGTTCCAGGTCGCGCACGCGATAGCCCAGCTCGTCCACCAGGACCGAGACCGGCGCCGCTTGCCCGGAGACATCCAGACCGCGCCGCGACAGGACCCGAATTGCCTCATTGGCGGAAAGGCCCTGCTCCCGGGCGAAGCGTTCGATCTCGGCCTTGAGATCGGGGGGGAGCAACAGTTGCATGCGTGCCATGGGGCCTTTCTCGGCCATGGTGACCTCCAGGGGCTCGGAATCAGTACGGTCTTGGATCATACAGCAACAGCGATACAGGCGCCCATCCTTGGGCACCGGCCCGGCGGGCCGGGATGGCGTTCATCTTGTCCACCCTCTCTAGGTCGTGCCGCAAGGGCGGTTTCGGGAAACGTCGGAAGGGTTCAGAAGTCCTCGGTCAGGCCGATGGTCACCACGGGCTCGCCCTGGTCCCCGGGACCTATGTCCAGCAACAGGGTGACCGGGGTCGCCTGGCCGGTGCGGCTGCCCCGCGGGACCCGGAGCACATTGAAGGCCACGCGATCCGCGTCCTTGTTGGCGCTCCCGGCAAGCCTGGCCATCCAGAGGACATCCCACAGGCGCCCGGTCTCATCCTGGTGACAGGCACCAAAGTCGGCATCTGGGCCCCAGGAGACGCAATCCCCCCAGACGGTCCGGGTGAGGGCAACCGGTACCCGAAACCCTGCCTCGCGGGCGGTCTCGGAGACATCGACCAGGGTGCCGTCGGCGATGGCGTCGGCACGGGTGTAGCGGTGGATCAGGTCAGCAGCGTCGAACATGGGAACCTCTCTAGGGCTGGCCACGGGGGGCCTGGGTAAGGGTCCCGGGAAACCGGGACCGGGGTTCGTGTCACCAGCGGGCAAAGGGTGGCAGGGTATCGAAGATCCGTTCACAGATACCCTCGTAGACGAGGGCGCTGGCGATCTCCCCGCGCAACCGACAACCGACCGCCGCGGCCTTGTTGGCGGCGTACTGGGCCAACTGGCGCGTGGCCCTGGCGTAGCGGTCGGGGCGCTCGGGGAACAGTGATCGGCCGGTCTTGACGGGATGGTTGTTGGCCAGCTTCCAGAAGGCCATCAAGGCGTCCGGGGCAGACGAGTCCAGCTCATAGGGTTGGAGCAACATGGTTACCTCTCTAGGTCGTGCCGCAAGGGCGTGAAAAAGGCATCAAAAATACATCAGCACATACAGGGCTGTATTTTTCGCATGCGAAAAAATCGGCCCCGGTCGGGGCGGCGCTTGGCCGCCCTCCCCTGTTGGCGGTCAGATCAACCCGCGTTCGGCGAGGGAGACCGAGCCTTCTATGGAGACGATCAGGTGGTCAAGGACGCGGATCTCGACCAGGGCCAGGGCGTCCTTGAGGCGGTTCGTGATGCGCAGGTCGGACTGACTCGGCTCGGCCACCCCCGACGGGTGGTTGTGATAAAAGACGACCGCCGCGGCGTTGAGGGACAAGGCCCGCGCTACCACAACCCGCGGGTGTACCGAGGCCCCATCGATGGTCCCGAAGAACATCTCTTCCTTGGCGATGACCCGATGGCGATTGTCCAGGAACAGGACCCCGAACAACTCGTTGTGGCGCTCCCCAAGCTCCAGGCGAAGGTAATCCCGAGTCGCCTCCGGGCTGGCCAGGACCGCCCCCCGCCGATGCCTACGGGCCAGCACGGACAGGGCGAGGGCTACAACGGTGTCCCCCTCGTCGGCCGTCAACTCGGTTGCACGGATGTCGGCGAAGCGGTTGGTGGTCGGCTCAACGGTGAACAAGGAGCGGACTTTCTGGGCCATGCTGGTAATCCCCCGGGGTGGTTGCTACGATGGGGGAAAGTATACAGCACCACATACAGCACTGCAACTGTTTTTGATCGAATTTTCACTTGCTTGACTCCCGCCGATCCTGTTGGTGAGCGTCGGGAGAGAGCGCGAGAGAAGGAACGTCTCTCGCATCGAAGCAGGTTGCGCGCAGCGCTCCACCCCTCTTCGATGCCGGCCGGACCCGGGACCTTTCACTATCCCGTCGGAGCCGCGTCGGGGATGCAGGCCATCGGGTGCGCCTAGGCTCGGGTCAAGGAGGAACGCAGGAACGAGTAGTCCTTGACCCGGGCCGCGCCCGATGGACCATCCCCAAAAGACGCGGCTTCGACGGGATGGGGACTGGGCCGGAAGCGACTCTTGGCAAGCAGAGCGCGCAGGCGTCAGGGATCGTTACCCGCAGGACGGAGACGCGGCGCCCGTCTGGAACGGGCGACGTGGCTCCGGGCTCCCCGGTCAGGAAACCGGGGGGCCTAGAGCCCGGCCCGCAGGGGACGCGCAAAACGACACTCAACGGAACCGGGTTGTGATGACGATGGTGACGGGGCCTTAGCGTAAGTTTCCGTTCCATTGTTTGTCAGAGCCCTACATAAGCGAAAGCTCATATGGCACCTCATGGTAGCTTCGCTCATTTTGGGCCTACATAGGTTTTCTGTTCCATTGCGCCCGAGGCCCCAATCCCCTATCGGCCCTTGGCGACCCGATCCCGATCCTGGTGGTCAACCCGCGCTGGCATCGAGGACCCCTGGAGACGATCACGGGCCTCCAGCCTGGCCTTGGCCTGGTCATAGAGGTCCTGAAACCGCTGTCGGTCCTCCGGCGGGAGCCGGGCTAACCGCTCCGCGGTGAACAGCTCGACCACCTTCGAGGCAATCGGGTCTGGGGTATCGAGACGCCCCCTCCCCTTCGAGTCCAAAGCGGCCGGGGTCGCGGCCTCCCGTTCGCCGACCGTCACCGACCAGGCGTTGCGGTCCGTCTCCCTGGTCGCGTGGTCGATCACGCGCCCGGCAGCGTCACGGATCGGCTCGCGCACCTGCACCCGCTGGCGACCCAGCCGGGCAAGGGCCACCTGGTCACCGACCGTGGCGCCGGACTCATCCATGGCACGCTCCAGGTCCAGGCCCCAGTGGGTGGTCACCTCACCGGACGCCCCACGCAACGAGACGAAGTAGCTCGGTGAATTGCCCTGCTCGTGTTGGTAGGGGGCCGTACCATGACCCACCAGGACACCGGCCAGGGGATCGGCGGGGCGGTCCCGCTGGCGCCCGCTCGTGCGGGACTCGGCCGGCTCTGCTCCTCGGGGTCCATCGTGCGAGTCAGGCTCCTGTTCCAGCATCGCGCGCTCGCCAGCACTCGGTGAGTACCCATCGACGGACAAGCCGCGCTTTGCCGCCGTGGCCCACACGACGCGCCGGAACTCCTTGGAGCCCGTCACGCGCAAGGCCGACCAGCCCCGGGATTCCGCCAGGTCCACCAGGGCCGTCGCGACCGACACAGACGCCTCCTCGGCCCGGAAGGACTCTCCACGCACCGTGAACGCGAGGCGCTCGGGGGACTGCCGGTAATAGAACTGATCGCCGGTGTGTACGAAGTGCCGGCGGACGAAGGGCGGAAGGGGAGGGGACTCCTTGGGGGCGCCGGGCTCTAAACGTACTATTGTTTCCGTTTCGTGAGCTGACCCCAACCTGGACACGCCGTTCTGTTCCCTCGACATCGGCAGATCGGGCGGCAAGGCTTGGCCGAAACCCTGCTGCCAATGCGCGCCCAGCGCAGGCCGGTTGTTCGCGTGCGCGAGGGAGGTAACTCGCCTGGTCAACCGGGGTTCGTCCGAGTCCCGGACGTGCAGTTCGACGTGGGACCCCTCCAGGTACTCGGCCTGGGTCTCCTGGAGATTCACCGCCGCTCGCCACGCCTCTCGCGGCGAGGTGAAGATCTTCGCCTCCCGCGGGTCGTCCCGCCAAGGTTTCGGGGTTCTGCCGGTCCAGAAGGTCCCGCTGTCGGTTCCCAGTACGATCTCTTGTCTTGCCATCGCGATAACTCCCGAAAACCTCGGAACATACCGCAGGGGCAAGTTAGTACGCTTGCCGCGATGCGCCTTATACTGTCCACAATGCGCCATTCTGGGGAGGAAAGCAGCGCCAACGGGCGAGCATAAGCGCACCTTATGGGCTCCTTTTCCTACTGCCCGACGGAGGTTGGGTTTGGCGAAGGCGTAGCGGTTGAAGGGCGGCCGACGAAGGAGGCCATGAGATGTCCGTAGCCGAAGGCTAGGACTCCTTTGGAAGGGCGCAGGGATGCGCCCTTTAGGCCGTAGCGCAGCGAAGGGGCGGAGCCAGGGATGGCGTAGGGTAGGTGCGCGCGTAGCGCGCTGGCGGCCGCGATTTTGGCGTTGGCGGCGAAATTATCCACAGGCCGGGGCCCTTTTCTCTTGTTCTTTTCTTGTTTTTTTCTTGTTTTTAAGGTCCGAAAACGTAAGGCAAAACAATGGGTTGCAGGGTGGTCGTGCTACAGTTTTATGGTCATCTGCTACAGATTTATGGTTTCGGACCTACAGATTTATGGTCATCTGCTACAGAAATATGGTGCCATCCACAGGCACCCGGCCTTGTTGCTACAGATTTATGGTCTCAAGCCTTCGCCACCCCGCTGGAGGCCATTCTGCTACAAATTTATGGTCGCCGACCCGGCCAGGGCTCTTGCTACAGATTTATGGTTGCGTCCGCCCCGGGGGATTCTGCTACAGATTTATGGTCGCTGGCGCGACGGCCTGACGTGACTACAAAGTTTGCACGATGAAGCAAATACAAATACGCTAAGTCTTTCAGTTCCGTCGCAAGAAGGACCATGGATCAGCAGCGATCGATCACGGTTAAGGCAGATGGGAACGCCATCATCACGAAGGCGAACGCCCTGATCGAGGCGTCCTACAACCTCACCCTCAACGAGCAGCGGATCATCCTGGCCTGCGCCGCAAAGCTCGACGGCCGCAAGCCGATGCCCAGGGATGCGGTGTTCGTGCTCAGCGTCGAGGAGTTCATCGACCTGTTCGGCAGCGACCCCAAGAACGCCTACGCCGAGATGGAGGAGGCCGCCACCAAGCTCTACGAGCGGGACATCCGCCGCATCGAGGGCACGACACGGAAGCGCCTGCGCTGGGTGTACATGGCCGAGTACAAGAAGGGGGAGGGCAAGGTCAGGCTCGGTTTCTCGCCGGAGATCGCGCCCTACCTGACCATGCTGCACAAGCGGTTCACCAGCTACAAGCTTGAGGACGTGGCCAGCCTGCGCAGCGCCTATGCGATCCGCCTGTTCGAGATGCTGGTCCAGTTCTCCGAGACCGGGCTCTTCGTGATCTCGGTGGTCGACTTCAAGCTGCGCCTGGGGCTTGATGAGAAGTACGACCGGTTCTCCAACCTCAAGGCCAGGGTCATAGACCCAGCGGTCAAGGACCTGGTGACGAAGACCTCGCTGGACATCGCCTGGCAGGGGATCAAGAAGGGGAAGACCGTGGAACGTCTGGAGTTCCGGTTTTCCGAGAAGCAGCAACTCGCCTTGGCGCTCTGATGCCTGGCAGGCCCAACAAGACATCGGCAACCAGGAGGGCTTTCCCCCATGTCCACCATGCTCGCGACCGCCGGGCGCATCCTGCATCAGCTCCTGCAACGCAACGGACTGGATGCCGATGCCCTGTACCTCGAATGCGGGCTGGACCCGATCAAGCTGGACGACGCCAGGGCACGCTACCCCCTCGAACGGAACCGGGCTCTGTGGCGCCTGGCCCATGAACGCATCAAGGACCCCTGCTGGGGACTGGCGGCGGGCGAGGTCTGGCGGCCGACGGATTTCCACGCGCTGGGCTGCGCCTTCCTGGCCTCGCGCACCCTCGAATCCGCCTTGATCCGCCTGGAGCGTTTCTACCGCATCGTGATCCAGGACGTGGCCCTCCAGGTCACGGCCGACCAGGACCACTACAGCATCACCTACGCGCCGCCCTCGCCGGACGCGGACATTCCGCCCCTGCAAGACACCCGTTGGTCCGTGATCCTGCGCATGTGCCGCGAGGCATACGGCCCGGACCTGCCCCTGCACGAAGTCCAGTTGACCCACCCCTGGCAGGCCTGCGGCTACGAGCAATATTTCGGGTGCCCGGTGCGCTACGAGTCGGATCGCTCGGGGCTGACCTTCCCCCTCGAAGCCATGCGCCGGCCGCTGCGGGCCATGAACCAGGAGATGGCCAGGACGAGCGACCGCATCCTCAGCGACTTTGATCGCTGTCTGGCCGACACATCGATTAGAGGCCGGGTACGCCGGGCCGTGCTCGACGCGCTGCCCTCTGGCAAGCCCAGCGCCACGTCCGTAGCCAAGGGGCTGGCACTGGCCCCCAGAACCCTGCAACGGAAGCTCCAGGAGGAAGGGACGACCTTCCAGGAGGTCTCCGACACCGTGCGCAAGGAACTCGCCCAGCAGTATGTCCAAAGCGGCGAGTACGATCTCGGCGCAGTGACCTACCTCACCGGGTTCGCCACCCTGTCGGCCTTCTCCCGCGCCTACAAAATCTGGACCGGACGCACCCCCTCCGAAGACCGCGGTCGCGGCTGACGCCGCATCCGTCCCTCCGACCGGCGGCCTACCCACCACTTTCGCATGCGAAAAATTGCCCGACGGCCTCCGTCGGTAATTGGCGCAATATGGATATATGTTGGCGCTCTACGACAACACTGCTACGCCCCACCCCTGATAGAGTTTCGACACGGACCCAACACCTCCACCGGCAGCAAGGACAGGCCCCGAGGCCGGCACCCTGACAACCGAGCACGGTCGCCACGCCCTGGCACAGCCAAGGCGAGGGGATGGCGCGCACCCGCACCAGTCGGACATTTGTAGCAGAAGTACACGACATGGACCTACTCACCCTCATCGCGACCTGCGCGCCCATGGTGGCTCCGGCCACCATGAAGGCCGTCGTCCTCGAAGAGAGCCGCGGACACCCCTACGCGATCCACGACGGCAACACCCATCGGGCGCTGTTCCCCGACACCCAGGCCGAGGCCATCGCCACGGCACGCCGCCTGATCGAGGGCGGCAGCCGGATCGACGCGGGGTTGGCGCAGATCAACAGCCAGAACTGGAGCCGGCTCGGGCTGACCCCCGAGACCGTCTTCGACCCCTGCACGAACCTGCGCGCGGGCGAGCAGATCATCCTCGCCGCCTACACCAGCGCCCCGTACACCGTCGATGCGGCGGTCAGTCGGTACAACACCGGCGACGCCACGCGCGGCGTCGGCAACGGCTACGTCGGCCGGGTCAAGGGCTGGATGCCGAAGCCGCAACCGAATCGGGACTACGAGACCCCGACAACCGTGCGCGCCAGTCTCGACGCCAACCGGGAAGGCGAGGGGGCCCCAGCAGGCGCGCCCCTGGCCCAAGCCGAGGGCCAGGGGCCGGAGCGCAAGAAGGTCGCGGCGTGGAGCTTCATACCCGTGGCCGACGGGTTCGGGGGAGGGGGCTAGTGCGGATGTTTCCCCCAACACCGACCGGCGGCCAGGGCTCGCAACAACGACTCGGCGCGGACCCGCCCCCCAAGACCCCGGGCCAGAAGGCCCACTTCCTCAACCCCTCAAGACCAATCCAGAAGGAGAAGCACCCTTGACCCACGTCCTCAAGAACGACCCCGTCACCCGCAAGATCCTCGTGGTGGCCCTGCTCTGCGGCCTCGTCCTGGCCCCCGAGCTGGCCGCCGCCAACGTCCTCGACAACTTCGGCAACGCCATCCTCGGCATCCTCAACAACACCTTCCTGCGCGCGGTGGCCATCGCTGCCGTCATCGGCTCAGGCCTGATGGCCCTGTCCGGGCGTATCCAGTGGATGACCTTCATCAGCGTCATGCTGGCCGTGGTCATCATCTTCGGCTCCGCCGGCATCGTGGATTACATCACGGCCAACTCGGCGACCGCGGCCCTCGACCCGGCCCCGGTCTTCGAGCATGTCGTCTGACCCCCTGTTCCAGGGCATGACCCGGCCAGCCATGCTGGCCGGGGTCACCTACTCGGGGATCATCCTGAACATGATGTTGGTCATCACACCCTTCGTCATGCTCAACAGGCTCTGGCCCCTGCTGGCGGCGATCCCGGTCCACGGGGTCATGTGGCTGGTCTGCCGTTGGGACCCCCGCTTCTTCGATCTGGTCATGGTGTGGCTGCAAACCAGTGCCAACGCCCGCCATCGCCATATCTGGAAGGGTTCGACCTACCGCCCATGAACACCTTGAAAATCCATCGCGACGAGCGCCAGGCGGCAGTCCTGGTGCCGCTCCAGGCACACCTGACCGACCGGATCGCCAAGATCCGGGACGGTGCCCTGGTGGCTGCCTTCGAACTGGACGGGACCGCGTTCGAGGCCAAGACCCCGGAACAGCGGGACCTGTACAAGGAACAGCTCAACGTGGCGTTGCGCAACAGCGCGACGCCGCACCTGGGCCTGTGGTCCATCCTCACGCGGCGCCGGGTCCATCCGGACCTGGCCCGCACCTATCCGAACGCCTTCGCCCAGCGCGTGGGCGACACCTATGCCCGGCTCCAGGAGGCCCGCACCCTCTACCAGAACCGCCTGTGGCTGGTCCTGGTGTACCGGGTCACGGCCCTGCGCACCCAGGTTGCCTTCTCCAGGCAGACCGACCAGCGCCTGGTGCGGGACCTGCTGATCTCGGGCATCGACGAACTGGAGGACATCGCGGCCAAGCTCGGCTCGGCCCTGACCGACTACGGCCCCCGGCGGCTCGGGACCTACTCCCATGGTGACACCCACGCCGGCAACCGCTTCTCCGAGATCGGCGAGCTGTACAGCCTGCTGCTCAACCACACCCCGGAGCGGGTCCCGGTCGGCCCCTACGACCTGAGCCAGGCGGTCGGCTGCAACCGCCTCCTGTTCGGCCGCGAGGTCTTTGAGGTCCGCCACCCCGCTCACAGCCGCTTCGGTGCGGCGCTGGCCATCAAGGAGTATCTGCCCCAGACCTACCCGGAAATGTTCACCGGGCTCATGGAAGAGCCCTACGAGTTGAATTGGGTGCAATCCTTCACCTTCCTCGACAAGGACAAGGCCAAGGACCTGTTCACGACCCAGCGCCGGCGCCTGGTCTCGGCGGGGGATGCCGCGGTGTCTCAGGTCGCCGCCCTGGAGGAGGCCATGGACCAGTTGATCTCAAATCGGTTCGTGGTGGGGGACCACAACGCGGCCCTGATCGTCTACGGCGAGGATCTGGACGCCCTGGCGCGCAACGTCGCCTTCGGCCATGCCACCCTGGCCGACCCGGGCAACGTCGTCGTGCGCGAGGACATGGCCCTGGAAGGGCAGGTCTACGCGACCCTGCCCGGCAACGCCAAGTACCGCCCGCGCAAGGCGCCGATTACCTCGTTGAACTTCGCGGCCATGAGCCCGTTCTACGCCTTCCCCGCGGGGACCCAGGCCGGCCATCACTGGGGCGAGGCGGTGACCCTGTTCCGGTCCACGGTGGACACCCCGCTGTGGTTCTCGCCCCACGTCGGTGACCTGGGGCATACCAGCGTCATCGGCATGTCCGGTTCCGGCAAGACGGCGCTGCTCGCCTTCCTGCTGGCGCAGCTCAAACGCTTCCCCGTGCGGCACGTCATCTTGGATAAGGACCAGGGCCTCAAGCTCGCGGTCCTGGCCCTGGGCGGCCGATACCACAGCCTCAAGACCGGAGCCACGACGGGCTTCAACCCCTTCGCCTTGCCCTACAGCGCGGCGCACGCGAACTACCTCCATGACCTGGTGCGCCTGCTGGCCAGTGGGGGAGGGGGCGGGAATTGGGACGCGAAGGCCTCCCGCGAGGTCGAGGAGGGCATCAAGGCCGTCTACAGCGTCAGCCCGGACAACCGGCGTCTGGCCTCCCTGGTGCAGTTCCTTGATGGGACCCAGGTCGGCGGGGTGGCCGAGCGCCTGCGGCCCTGGGTAGGGGAGGGGCGTTTCGCCTGGGCCTTCGACAACCGCGAGGACAGCCTGCACCTGGGCCGACTCACGGCCTTCGATGTCACCGAGTTCCTGGACCATCCGGATCTGCGCACGCCGATCACCTCGTATCTGCTCTACCGCACCGAGCCCCTGATCGACGGCACCCCCTTCGCCCTGTGGATCGACGAGTTCTGGAAGATCCTCGACGACGCCTACTTCGAGGGGTTCGTCCGCGACAAGCTCAAAACCATCCGCAAGAAGGACGGGATCGTCATCACCAGCACCCAGAGCCCGGCGGATGCCCTGGACTCGAAGATCGCGGCGGCCCTGCTGGAACAGACCCCGACCAAGATCTTCCTGCCCAACGAGTATGCCGACGAGGGCGACTACCGCGACGGCTTCAAGCTGACCCCGGCCGAATGGGCGCTGCTGCGCCCCCTCACCAAAAGCTCGCGCAAGTTCCTGCTCAAGCAGGCCGCGGGCTCCGCCCTGGTGGACTTCAACCTTTCAGGACGGGATGGGGCCGGGATGGACGCCGAAATAGCCATCCTCTCCGGCACCGAACGCCTGATCCGCCTGACCGACCGCCTTGCCGAGGAGCACGGCGGCGATCTGCCCACCGACTGGATTTCTTTGCTCGAACAGAGGAGACGCCTTCCGTGAAACAACCAATCCTTGCCACCGCCCTGGCCTTGGCCATGGGCGCCGGCAACCTGCATGCGGCCGGGGTGCCGGTCATCGACGCCTCAAACCTGGCCCAGGCCATCGCCCAGGCAACGACGCTGACCGAGCAACTAACCGCGCTCCAGGACCAGCTCAACACCCTGCGCAGTCAGGCGGCCACCATCACCAACATGTACTCCGAAATGCGGGGCATCACGGCGCATGCCCTGATGATCCCGAACCCGGTGAACGCCCTGCACAGCTTCCTGCCGGCGGCCAACCTCGACCCCTCCAGCCTGCTGTCCGGTCCCCTGTCCGGGGTCGCCAACAGCCTGCGCGACGCCAAGGAGTTCTACAGCGCCGCCGACCTGTTCGGCGGCGGCGGAACCCAACTGAGCGGCGCGGCCCGCCAGTATCAAGAGCGCTCGGATTACATCTACTCCTACATGGCGCTGGCCAAGGATGCCTACGAGAAGGTCGCGGCCCGACGCACAACCCTCGAAGGCTTCGCCACTGCCTCGGGGACCGCCACCACCGAGAAGGCGGTGCTCGATCTCAACACCCGGATCGCCGCCGAGAACACCCTCCTGCTCAACGACCTGGCCCAACTCCAGGCCCTCCAGCTCATGGCGTCGATGCAGGACAAGAGCATCGTCCACAACAGCCAGGGCATGCACGCCAAGCGGCCGACAGGCGTCGGCGACCTCGATTTCGGTCGGTAGGGCAGGGGGGAATTTTTCGCATGCGAAAAAATTGGGACCGGAGATTCGACATGAACAAGCCCCTCGCCTTGCTCTTGGCCCTCGCCGCCGGCATGCCCGCGGCAGCGGCCGACCGCACCGTCCAGGGTGTGAATTTCGCCGCCGTGCCCTGGGCGACCTTCTGCCCCGGCGTCAAGCCGGTTGGGCTCAACACCGGCGCCGGGGCCTGCACCGTGGCGCACCCGGCGTCACAAAAGCATGCCGCCTGGAACGACTTCGGCATGGGGACGAAACAGCCCCCGCCGAACTGCAAGCATGCCGAGCACGAATACCAGTGGTGGACGACCCCCGCCTCGAACAAGCAGGGCCCGGGGCGACCGGAACAAGCCTGGGGGGCCTGTCAGGAGGCATGGCGGTCGGCCCTGAATCGACGCGCTCGCGAGCCGGAGGGCTTCGCCGAGCCGTTCGCGCAATGGCGGTCGCACTACTTCGGCCCCTGGCTGGTCGGCGAGGGGAGATAACCGCGGATGGATGTCTTCACCAGCCTGTTCGATGCCCTCGATACGGTGCTCGACAACTACGTGAACGCGGCCATCGTCGCGGCCACCGGTTATGTCTCCGGCCCCATCGCCGTGCTGGGCACCGTCTCCTTCATCTCCATGGGGGTGGTCCTGCTGCGCGGCATGTCCGAGGTCCCCCTGGCCAAGTTCGTCCAGACCGCCGGCCTGCTGGCCCTGGTGTTCGCCGTGGCCGGTAGCGCCGGCCACTACAACACCTACCTCGCGGACCATCTGCGGGCCTTCCCGGACGAACTGCTCGACACCTTCGCCGTGGGCGGGGACGCCCTCGGGGATCAAGCCTCCATCGGCGGCGTCCTCGACGGCATCGGGGACCGGGCCATGACCGGGATCAGCGCGATCTGGTCGGCGGGGGGCTTCACCGACCCCGGCCCGAGCCTGTTCGCCGCGGTGCTGTTCGTCATCTTCCTGATCTTCGGTGTCGCCGCGGTCATTGCCCTGGCGACGGCAAAGATCGGCCTGTCCATGGTGGTCGCGGTCGGCCCCCTGATGGTGGTCGGGCTCCTGTTCCGCTCGACCCAGGAGTATTTCACCAAGTGGCTGAGCTACGGGGTGCAGTTCGCCTTCCTGGCGATGTTCGTGGGGGGCATCGCCGGTCTGGCCGATGCCATCGTGGACAACTACATCGCCGCCCTCGATGCCAACGCCGAGACCGTGGACCTGGTAGCCCTGATGGCCCCGGCCCTGATGCTCCTGCTGCTTGCGAAGATCTTCGCCGAGCTGCCCAGCATGGCCTCCAGCCTCTCCGGTGGCATCGGGCTGTCCATCGGCAACACCGCCTGGCGCGGTGTACAGGGGTTCATGAACCAGGCCGGCGGCAAGCACATCGACGCCTGGCGCGACGCGGCCCGCTGGCGGCGCGTGCGCGGCGCCGAGGCCCTGCACGAAAGAATGGTCGGCATGCGCCGGGCGGCCTTCGACCGCCTGGTCCATGGCCGCAACCAAGTCTCCCGCACCGGGGACCGTACCCCGGGGCCGGCCGATAACCTCGACCAGCAAGCCCGGGAGCATGTCGAAGCGCGCCGCCGCCGGCGCAACGGAGCATGACCATGAGACCGCTCGCGAACCCCCTGGCCCTCGTCTTGACCCTGCTGCTCGCCGGCTGTGCCGGCACGCCCAAGGCGCCAAGTTGCGAAGGCCCATACCGAAGCCTGAACCCCGCCCACTACGACCCCGTGAAGGAAAGCGCCCGTGCCGATGTTCCGAACCTCCCCTCCAACGCCTGACACGCCGGCCCGGCGCGCCATGGAGCACTTCCTCGATTGGGAGTACGACACCAACGAGGCGGCCCGCCGGCAGGCCAAGATCGCCTGGGCGGTCGCCGTCCTCTGCCTCCTGCTGGCCCTGGCCGCCGTGGGGGCGGTGGCCGCCCTGGCGCCCTTGAAGACAGTCGAGCCGATCTTTGTGCGCGTGGACGCGGCCACCGGCGCCGTCGATGTCCTGCACCGCATCGACGAGGAGGTGGGCATCGGCCGTCAGGACCTGCTGGACAAGGGTTACCTGGCCCGCTACGTGCGGGCCCGGGAAGGCTACTTCTTTCCTACCGTCCAGGAGCAATACCGCCGCGTCATGCTGATGTCGGTGGGCTCGGCCCATGCCTCCTACGAGCGGGACTTCGCCAAGGCCAATCCCGAGGCCCCGATCAACCGCTACCGCGACAAGCAGTCGGTCGAGATCACCCTCAAGTCGATCTCCTTCATCGGCAAGGGCCTGGCCCAGGTGCGCTACCTCGCCACCACCAGCGACGGGGAGACGACCTCCCGCAAGCACTGGATCGCCACCCTGCGCTACGAGTACGAACCCGACGCCTCGATCCCCCTGTCCGTGCTGGCGGACAACGCGCTGGGGTTCGCCGTCACGGACTATCGGGCCGAACCCGAGCAGGAGGCCCTGTGAACACCCGCGCCCTGAAATCCCTCGCCCTGTCCCTGGTCCTGCTGGTGCCGGCGACCGCCTCGGCCGCCCTCCAGCCGACCGCGAGCCGGGTCGATGGCCGCCTGCGCTACACCAGCTATGACCCCGACCAGGTGTATGTCCTGCACGCGGCCATCGGCCGCGCCCTGTTCATCCAGTTCGCGGACGGGGAGGAGATGGAGAAGTTCTACACCGGGGACTCGCAAGCCTGGGATGTCGGCAAGCACGCGAACCTGGTGGCCATCAAGCCGACCGCGGCGACCCCGGACACCAACCTGATCCTCACCACCACGGCGGGCCGGGTCTACACCTTCGACCTGGCCCTGAACGAGCGGGCGCCGATGTACGGGATTCGCTTCTCGTATCCCAACGAGGAGCGCAAGCGCAGCGACAAGGCCCGGGTCCGGCAGGAGCTGGCCGGCTCCATCGACCCCAACGCCCAGGTGCAGCGCAACTACCGCTATGCCGGTGCCGGGACCCGGGAGGTGCAACCCGCGGAGGTCTTCGACAACGGCTCGCACACCTTCATGCGCTTCCCCGAGAACCAGACCTTCCCCTCGGTGTTCGCGGTTGGACCGGACGGCGGCGAGGCCCTGGTCAACAAGACGGTGCGCGGCAACTGGCTGATCCTCGCCCGGGTCGGCCGCGAATGGCGCCTGCGCCATGGCGAAGCGGTCATGTGCATCCGTAACGACGCCTTCGCACCGAACGGCACCGACAACCCCGGGGAGACCACCAGCCCGGCCATCGAGCGGGGTACGCGATGAGCGAGGGCATCATCGAGCGGGGCGACGCGCCTGTTGCTCGCGCCACGAGCCCGCTGTGGAAGTGGGCCTTCATCGCCACCCTGGGCCTGCTCGGCGCCGGGACCCTGGCCGCGGTCCTGATCTCGGAACTCAGGAATCCCGAGGCCCCGACCGCCGAGGCAAACGCGAAGCCGCGGCTCAAGTTCAACGTCGGCGCCTACGAGGTCCCGGCCTTCCCGCATCCGGCGCCGGCCGTACCGGAGCCCCCGCCGGCCCCGAAGCCGGCGCCCATGGAGCTTCCCACGATACCGGGCGTCCCTGAGCTGCCGCCCCCGGAACCGCGCTACGGACCTGGCCCCACTATGCTGCCGCCGGCACCCATGGCCCCGGGCACGCCGGGCAAGCACGTCGAGACCCCCGAGGAGCTGGCCGCGAAGCGCCGCCTGGCGGCCCCCCTCAGCGGGTCCGGTAGCGCGAGCGCGAGCACCTCCAGGGGCGAGACAGAGACAGAGGGCGCGGACCGTGGCAAGGGGGGCCTGGACCTGTCCGTGACCAAGACGACCACCGCCTTCGCCCGGCGGCTCGCGGACCTGACCTTGATCCTGCCCAAGGGCAGCTACCTCAACTGCATCCTGGACACCGCGATCCAGAGCGACCAGGCCGGCCTGGTCACCTGCACCCTGCCCGAGGATGTCTATGGGGCCGACGGGACCGTGGTCCTGCTGGACCGCGGCTCGCAGATACTCGGCGAGTACCGCAGCGCCACCCTGACCTACGGCAAGCGCCGGATCTTCGTCATCTGGGATCGGGTACGCACCCCCACGGGGGTCATCGTGGACATCGCCTCCCCTGGCACCGGCCCCCTGGGTCAGGCGGGCCTCGGCGGGCACATCGACAACCACTACTGGGAGCGGGTCGGTATCCCGGTGCTGATGTCGGCGGTCTCCTTCGGCGCCGAGTCCTACGCCCAGGAGGCCTTGACCCCGGACCAGGGCAACTTCATCCAGCAGAACACCGACAACACCCTGTCGGGGGTCCTGGGCGAACTGGCGAAGATCAAACCCACCCTGCACAAGAACCAGGGGGACCCGATCAGCATCATCGTCTCCCGCGACCTGGACCTGTCCCCGGTCTACGAGCTACGGCGGGGCCATGGCCGCTAGTACGGCACTCCTCCAGGACATCCTGGGGCCGATCCGCCCAATCTTGGCACGCGAGGATGTCACGGACCTGTGCATCAACGGCCCAGGGCTCCTGTTCGTCGAAGGCGCCCACGGCTGGGAGCGCATCCAGGCCGACAACCTCACGGGGACCTGGTTGCAGTCCTTCGCCCGGGCCGTGGCCTCCTTCATGTCGGCCACGGTCAGCGAGCGGGCGCCGATCCTGAGCGGCCATCTGCCCACCGGGGAGCGGGTCCAGATCGTCCTGCCGCCGGCGGCCGAGGAGCCCTCGGTGACGATCCGCCGGCCCTCGCATGTGACCTTCACCCTCGACGAGCTGGCGGACAAGGGCACCTTCGCGCCCCTGGCCAACGGGGATCCGGGCGCCGCCCGCCATCGGGCGACGGTGCGTGCCCGGCTCGCGGGCTGGCGCCCCGGCGATCAAACGAGCGTCCCCGCCATCCTGCGGGAGATCGTCGCCCATCGGCTCAACGTCATCGTCTCGGGGGCCACGGGCTCGGGCAAGACCACGCTCTCGAAGGCGATGATCGCCGAGATCCCCCTGGACGACCGCCTGATCGCCATTGAGGACGCCAAGGAACTGCAATTCCCCCACGCCAACACCGCCCGGCTGTTCTTCAGCCGCGACGGGGCCGGAGTCTCGCCGGTAACAGTCAAGGACCTGCTGGTGTCGTGTCTGCGCATGAAGCCGGACCGGATCATGCTCGCCGAGCTGCGTGACGACGAGGCGTACTACTACCTGCGCAACGTCAACTCGGGGCACCCGGGCTCGATCACGACCATCCACGCCAACAGCGCCGCGGCGGCCGTCGAGCAACTCATGCTGATGGTGCGCCAGTCGAGCGCCGGGGCTGGGCTGACCCGCGAGGACATCCGCGCCCTGGTGGCGAACCTGGTGGATGTCATCGTCCAGATGGACCGCAAGCGGGTGACGGAGATCTATTTCCTCCCCGAGGCCGGCCCATCGTGCTGAAGCGCCCCAGCGCCGCGATCAAGTGGGTCATCGCCCTGTCGGTCCCGCTGGGGCTGGTGGCCTTCCTGCCCGCGGCTTCCTGGGTCTACGCGGAACTCGGGCGCTTCGAGTTCACCCCCTGGGTGTGGCTGGCCGGGCTGCAACATCAGGTGGACCCCCGGGACCTCCTGCTGGCCGGTCTCGCGGGCGTGGCCGCCGCGCTCGGCATCCCGGCCTTCGTCGCCTTCGCCCTGCTGCCGCCCAAGCCGCTGCACGGCGCCGCGCGCCTGGCCCGCCGCGGGGAGATTACCGGGGCACAACTCTACCGGGCCGGGGCCCATTCGATCCTGCTCGGGCGCCACCGGGGCCGACTGCTGGCCTTCAACGGCGACCTCCATCCCTTCCTGGCCGCAGCCACGGGGACCGGCAAGGGTGTGGGGTTCGTGGTCCCGAACCTGCTGCACTGGCAGGGGTCCGCCATCGTCCTGGACATCAAGGGCGAGAACTACACCCTGACCTCGGGCTACCGGGGCCGGGGCCTGGGCCAGAAGGTCTACCGCTTCGACCCCCTCCAGGAGACCGGCCGCACCCACGGCTTCAACGTCCTGGCCTACGTGCGCGAGGGCGACCTACGGGTCACCGATGTGCAGACCGTCGCCGCCATCCTGGTCCCCAACGAGAGCCACGACCCCTATTGGGACAACGTGGCCCGGGACCTGCTGGTCGGCCTGATCCTGCTGGTGCTCGAAGCCGGGCCAACCCTGGGCTGGCCGGTCACGGTCGGGCAGGTCCACCGGCTGATCCGCTCGGAGGAGGAGACCGGGGAGTATCTGAAAGCGCTCCTGGAGGACCTGGAGAAGCAGGGGGTGGCGGTCTCGTCCCTGTGCCGGCGGTATCTCCTGAGCTTCTGCAACGAGCCGGAGAAGCCGCGGGGCTCAATCAAGTCGGCCCTGGCGACCAAGCTGACCCTGTGGGCCAACCCGCTGATCGACCGCGCCACGGCGCGCAACGACTTCGACCTGCGCCGTTTCCGCCGCGAGCCCCAGTCGCTCTACATCGCCATAGCCCCGGACGACCTGCAACGCCTGGGGCCCATCGTGCGGCTGCTGATCGAGTTCTTCCTCGCGGCCAACACCAAGGCCGGGGAGACGCCCGCCGACGACCCGGCGCTCAAGGTCCCGGTCCTGATGCTGCTGGACGAGTTCCTGAGCCTGGGCCGGGTCGAGAAGCTGGTCCACGCCCTGGCCTATGTGCGGGGCTGGGGTATCCGCATCGCGACCGTGATCCAGTCGGAGGCCCAGCTCCAGGCGGTCTATGGCCGGGAGCTGGCCGAGTTCTTCATCGACAACCACCGCGCCCGGGTCTACTACCGCCCCCCGGTGCATCGCCGGGACCTGGCGGAACAGATCTCGAAAATCGTCGGGCAGAAGACCGTCAACCAGACGAGCTACAGCTATGGCGAGGGCCGCCGCTCCCGCCAGGTCTCCCAGACCGGGCAGGCCATTCTCGACACCGACGAGATTGCGCACCTGCGCGAGGACGAAACCATCGTCCTGGTCGAGGGGGTGCACCCGATGATCGGGCAGAAGCTCCGCTACTACCGGGACAAGACCTTCAAGTCGCGCCGCCTGGCGGCCCTACCGCTGCCGGCGCCGCTCGTGGGGGTCCTGCCGGATGCCCCGCGGGTCGCGGTGAAGGCCAAGGACACCGAGGACGAGGCCGAGGGCGGGACCGTCGAGCCGGCCGAGGCCGGCGACCCGCGCTATGCGACCGCCGAGAGCGTGCGCACGGCCATCGACGAAATCCCGGTCCCCCGGGGACACCCCAGCCCAGAGGACATGCAGCGCATGGCCGAGGCCCTGGCCCAGATCACCCACTACGCCGACCCCGAGGCCCTGGCCGCGTTCGCGCAGGCCGCTTGAGCCCTCCACATATAAGGAGTGACCCTTGAAGCAACCCAAGCCCTTCGCCGCCCTCGCGGCAACCCTACTTCTGGCCAGTGCCGCCCCGGCCCCGGCCCTGTCCGGCGATCAGGAGTCCGCCTGCGGGGCCATCCTGTGCCTGGTCGGTGGGTCCGGGGTCGCCGAGTGCGCGGGCTACCTGGCCCGCTACTTCGCCATCACGGCCGCGACCCCGGCCGCCCTGTTCGACCGGCGGATCGACTTCCTGAACCTGTGCCCTGCCACGGACCTGGCCGCCGATGTGCGCCCGATGATCGCGAGCTACGGCGCCACCTGCCAGCCGGCCCAACTCGTGGCCTACCTAAACCAACAGATCAGTTGGTGCGGACTGCGCAACTTCGATGGCACCGCTGACTGCCGGCCGACCGGCGACGAGTGGCGGATGTGCGCCCCCTTCTACGACCACCCCGTCACGACCTACGAGGCCCCGCGGTTAGATGAAGAGTGCGAGGAGGTCCCCGATGCCGACGGGACCATGGTCGAGCGCTGCACCTACACCTGGGTCCTGGCCGATGCGCCCGTGTCGGCCGGTGGCTGAGACAGAAAAATTTTTCGCATGCGAAAAAATCATGGGCAGTAGGAAAAGGAACGAGGGTCCCGGTACCGAGATCGTCGCCGGGCAACAGCGACCGATCACCGTGCGGAGCGGACCGCCCTGGGGAGACGCCGTGGACAAAGACAAGGTATCGGCCGCGCTGCGCGACCTGGCGGCGGAGCACGCCAGGACCCCAAGGTCCCAGACGGCCAGGCTACGCGAGGTCATCGACGACCTGGAAGCGGCCCTGTCCGCTGGCGCGAGTCACGCGGCCGTGCTGGCGACCCTGCACGCCCAGGGGTTCTCCTTCACCCTGCGGAGCTTCGAGAGCACGCTGGCGAGGTTGCGGAAGGAGCGGCGGGAGCAAAATGGAGCCTAGCAGCCTGTCGGACTTTGCGCGAAGGGTCTGAAATTGCGCAATTCTTGGCCATTTCCCGTGGTGCTACGCGAAATTCGGCTCCCTCAGCGGGTGCCCGCGGGGTGGATTTCGCGTAGGAGCACGTCGGAAACCTAAGCCCGACAGACTGCTAGAAGGGGGCAACTCACCACGCATCCGCCGCATCGTGGGAAATGTTGTAGGCCAGGGGCTTGGATGCGCTGTATATTGTTGTAATATGTTGTATTATACAATCTATTACAACATACATTAGGCTAAGCCCATGGCAATTACGCCCGAGCAGATCATCGAGACCGCCGAGGCCCTGGTCGAGCGGGGGGCGTCTCCTACCCTGGCCGCGGTGCGCCAGGAGCTAGGGGGCGGGTCCTTCACGACCATCAGCGAGGCTTTGCGTAGCTGGCGCGAGAGGCGCCAGGCGAGCCAGGCACGGGCGGAGTCGGTTCAGGTGCCGGCACGGGTCCAGGAGGCCCTAGCCGAGGCCGGAAAACTGGTATGGACCGAAGCGACCCGCCAACACGCGGCCCAGCTTGCGGCCGAGCGCGAGGCCCTGGACGTTGAGCGGGGACGCTTCGAGGCCGAGCGCCGGGAAGCGGTCGAACTGGCTGACCAGGTAAGCAGGGACCTAGATCAGGTCCGTATCGAACGTGACCGGGCTTCGCAGGCACTGGCCCAAGAGCGCCAGGGGCATGACCAGGCACACGCCGAGGCACGCGAACAACGGGCCTTGGCCGAGGAGCGGAGTCGTCGCAACGAGGCTCTGGACGCGGACCTGCGTGAACTACGCCAGCGGGCCGGGGAGACATCCGCGGAACTTGGCCAGGCTCGCGGGCAGCTTGAGGCCCTGCGGGGTCAGCTCGAAGAGATGCGCGAGGCCCTTGCCAGCAACGAGTCGGAGCGCGATCAGGCTCGTGCGGCGGTCCAGGAGGCCCAGAACGAGGCCAAGGAGTACGTCCGGCGCATCCAAGAACAGGCGGCAACCCTGGATGAGTTACGCGACCAGGTGGCCGAGGCAAAGGCCGAGGGTGTCCGTCTAAGCAGCGCCCTGGCCAAAGCCCATCAGGACACCGAAGCGGCAGTCCTCCGTGCCGAGGCGGCCGAGACCCAGGCCCGGCGCAATGCCGAGGCCCACGAGGCAGCACGGACGGCCCAACTTGCCACCGAGAAAAATATCGGGGAGTTGCGCCTTGATGTGGCCACCCTCACCGAGAGGGCGGCCCATATCGCGGAATTGCGTACCATCATCGCCGCCTTGCAGGTACGGCCGCCGGAGAACACGGGAACGGACGTACCAGGGGCGGCTCTGGAGCCGGCTCCAGAGCCAAAGAAAAAGGCCGCCTCCCGGCGCAGGGAACAGGACCCGCAAGGGAGTGGCGGGGGTGCCGCTGGGGTCGCATGACAGGGCAAGCGTCTTTCCCCAGCCGACCCGCTACGATACGCGCCCATTGATCTCGTCCTCCAGTGCTTGCAGCACGGCGATGATGTGCGCAAACGTCGGGCGTTCGCCGAAGATCATCACACGCATCTGTGCATAGTCGGCTTCCAATCGGTCAATACCGGCTGGCGGCGGGATCAGATTGAAAGTTCCCGGCCTGGCCTCGCCGTATCTCGCCCAATTGCAGGGGTAGAAGCGCTGCTTGAAGGCGACGACATCCGCCAGAAGCGGCAAGTCGGCCAACGCCGCCGCACGGATAGGACTCTCGGCGAGACGGAATAGGTCGTAGTAGTGGCGCGAATGCCGACTGGGAATCGGCCGAGGATTGTGAGCCTGCTGATGCAGGATGGTCGCCTTCTCCCAGAAGGTCCGCTCGGCCTTGATCGCAATGACCGGACAATCGGGTTCAGCAAAGATCTTGGGGAAGGCGTCGGCAGCATAGGGTCGGATGCTGTACTCGTCGTGGGGAACCCAGGACGCCAGGGGGCCGATCTCCAGTCGCACTTCGGGGCGCAGATAGGTCTGGGAAAAGGCGGCCGGATAGTGGATCTCCACCACTTGCCCTTCGTGGTCGTCGATAGACAGCCTGACTGCCGGACAAATCCCAAGCAACACAGACAGTTGCGGGCACAAAGTCTCACGGATGTAGGCCGCAGCGGCTTCATTGAACTGCTTGTTAAACTGGTCCCGCTTTGTGTTGGACAGGTCATCCGGAAAGGGGTCCTGTTGACGAGGACCGTAGCCCAACAGGCTCCAGTCCAGAATCAGGTCGATGTCTTCGGAAAAGCGCTCAATGAGCCCAAACACCTTGGACAGCGATGTACCTCCCTTGAAAATGACATGCGAGCGCATCCCGGGGTCTTCAAAAATGTGCTTGAGCACCCAGCAGACCCAGAAGTCTTTTTCCACGACGGCGGGATGAATGCCTTTGCGGGCCGCGGTCTCTTGGAACAGCTCCCGACGCTGATCGGCTTCGAGGTTCGCAATCTTGTCCATCGTTCTCGCTGCGCCTAATTCATTTCATCCGCTTTGTGCGGCAAGGGGCCGCCCAAATTCCCGCCCCCACCGCAGATTTTCCGAATGACTTCATAGACCCATCCGGTCGCCGTTCGGGTATCGGCGAGAATCTTGGGGCACAGGGCGGGCGGCAACCAGTCGCGGAGCTTGGCCATGACCTCGGCGGTCAGGGCTTCTTGCCCCAGCGACTTGAGCCCCTGGACGATGACGCTGCTCTCGCGGAGCACGAATCTCGCCTCCTTCAAGGCGGTCTGCTTGAACACGAGATCCGTGGTCCCGACCCGGTAGGACCGATCCGGGCCATCGGACAGGTAGAGGTACTGGGCCGGCACCTGGGTGGAGAGCCCCATCAGGTTCAGCGCGGAGGGGCCGTTCGGCAGGATGCGCCAGCCAAATTTGCGCGCCAGGGCGTGCGCGACCTGATCAATGTCCGGACTCAAAGGCTCCCCGAGGAGGGCGCTGTGCCGCGGGTAGTCGTAGATGCCCCTGAGAACGCGGCGGATGGTCCCCTGCGCGCACAGGCGATGCAGGGCCACGTCCAGCGCCGAACGGCTGCCAAAGTCCGCCAGATCATTCTGCGAGAATGCCCAACCACGGCCTTTGCCGTAGACCCTTCGAAGGATCGTCTTTTCAGTGGCTTGGGACATGCAGACAGGCTAGATCTTGTAAGAAAAAATGGCCAGTTTTTCTTACAAGGTCGAGGTGGGTCCCTGCCGGCCTAGTGTCCGGTACCCTACGCAAGGTCGGATGTGTCCTCGGGCGCGGCGCCGGGGGGCCCCACAACATCAGGAGCCCCCTTCGTTACCGGTCTCCCGGCCCGATCAACCTCGTTGGGGTCGCTTGGTACGTCGTACCTCCTGACCCCATGCAGCACACTTTCCCCGGCGCCAGAGGGACCCACAATGTCAGAAGCCCCGTCCGTTACCGGTCTCCCGGCCCGCTCGACCCCCGCTCTTTGGCGGGTACCACCCGGCGATAACCCACAGGCATCGCGCCGGGACTAGGTACGGGATATTGAGCCGCCCCGCCTCCACGGTGGCCCGGCCGGTCGGTGTGAGACCGACGCCCCGGGTACCGCCGTCGTCCCACTGGAAGTGCCGTGACCAATCCTGCTTGCAGGGCGCGCGGGATCGCCTCGGACATCAGGCCGCTTGCGCGAGCAAGCCCTTGCCGCTCCGCACGGAGAGCAGTGCCAGGGCGCGGGCCTTGCGCAGCGTCACCTGGCCGTAGATGTCGCGAAGGTCGTCCAACGCCTCCCGCTCCGTGTCGCTCAGACTGTCGGAACCGCTCAACTCGGCCAGCCGTCGTTGATCGGCGTCGGACAGGACCGCCCCGGCGATGGCCTGGAGCGCCACGTCGCCCAACCAGGTCATCTCGACGAGTTCGGCCTGCATCTCGGCCGGCACGTCGTCCAGGGCAGGCAGGACGCCGTCCAACATCGCCGTGATGACATCCTCGACCGGCCGATGCACCGCCCGCGCGGCCCAGCCCACACGGCGGGCCAAAGCGTCGGGAAGCTCCAGGGTGGTGGTAGTCATGGCAAGTGGTCTCCTGCGATCAAGGGTTGCCGCGGATCGTCCGCCCCCGAGCGCCAACGCTGTCTGGACAGGGATCGCCCCTGATACGTCAAACGTCGGGGCGCATGACCCCCATCGGCCCGCTGGCCTTTCCCCTGGCTCACGAAATGAGCCACCCCCGTGGCTAGACTGGCGCCATGGAGACACTCCCACAGCACCAAATATGGGTCCACCACGCAAAGGCCCGCTACTACGAGGTCCACCTCGACCGCGATCTCCTGGGCGACTGGGCCCTGCGCAAGATCTGGGGCGGCCTCGGCTCGCGGCGCGGTGGGACCCACAATACCGGGGTCGCGTCCTACGACGACGCCATCGAGCAGGTCCGCGAGATCGCCAAGCGCCGCATCCGGCACGGCTACCAGGACAGCCACCCAGGGTGATTCGACCGCCGCCTCGGACCCCGCGCCTTCCGTACCCTGGGCCAATCCCAATCAAGACAACGCGGAAAGCGTCGCGCCAGGAGAGAATTTCAAGACCCGTTAATCACATATAGAACTTGAACTGCGGCAACGGCGTTTGTGACTCTGGTATCTCCCGCATGATTTCACCGACAAGCCTCGAAAACTTCAGCGTTATTGGCATCAGCCCCCCAAACGCCGCTGAATTCCAGTTCATCTTCGAAAGGATGAGGATCTCGGAAAGGAGAGCATCAACCGATGTATCTCCAACGTGATCATATACTTGTAGGGGCACGGGGATATGTCCATGGGGAAATGCGCTCAATGATGGGATATACCCAGTTGTATATAGGAAACTCCGGTCTCCTACAGTTACCTGGCTTCCACGTAGTACGGGGTACTGTCCGTCACGGAGCATACGGATATCCCTTGCAGGAGCTACCGCCAGAAGATCATGTTGATACACCCCTGACAGAGCTTCCTCGAACCCCTCTCTCTCTTTAGGCCAGAATTTCGATGTCTTGTGAATCACAACCCTTTTGGGGACCTGCTTCATCTCGTCTTGATAGCGTCTTAAAACAGAGGTTATGAGATCCCAGGCCAACTCTTTCGACAGGTGTGGCGAGTTGCCATTCTTATCAGAGTCCCAGTGGAAGTCTTGCCCGCGGAGCACCAGTCCATCTCCATGCTCATCGAAGGCCTGGGCCAAGCTAGTAAAATAGTTATCGCTTCTGGAACCGAGCGACCGATGGAAACTCACTCCGACGTAACATGTACCCGCAGCAAGATTGAGCGGAGCCCACGGGATTCCACCGACCTTATAATAAAGGCCCGTGAAGAAGTTCCAGGCACACCGCGACTTATGGTCGACGTTCTTGCTTTCCGAGGTAGCCTCAGACGTCCGCTGCAACAAAATCTGCGTTGGCAATCGATAATTCATGGCTACTGCCTTTAACGCGCGTCGCAGATCACGATGCACATCCCCCTTCCCACCGTCTTTGAAATCCACGACCTTGCAGTGCTCTAGCGCTTCGTCCGGAAGTGCCAGAACCACATAATCTGGAGGGCGATCCTTTTGTGAGAGTATGCGCAGCTTATCCGAAAGCAGTTCGACACAATGGTCAAAGCGATCTTTCCGCAAACGTAGACCTTTCAGTTTATTGATTTCGTTCTGCGTGATAGTTTCTTTCCAGGCATCGTTGAACTGTAACTCACTGTAGAACCCGCGGTCTTCACTGAAGCCTGGAAACTCCGTATGCGCTTCCTCTCCTGACACACCCTCAGCGCAACTCTCCATCCACTGGTTAGCAGCATCTGCGCTCTTTCCTGATCCGATGATCCCCACCCTGACTACTTTAGGATGTCGCTGCTCCAGATCTACTGATCGCGGTCCAAACAAGATAATTCCGTGCTTTGGGCTGACATGTTCCCGGCCGCCGCCGAACTCCAGCCCCGGCTCTTCGTGATAACGGCACGCTACTTTTGGGGAATCGAGCTTCATATCATTCCTCCCGATTCTCTTCGTCCGACCATAGAGACGCAAACACTTCGTCTGGGTCCTCGAACCCGGTGTCTGTCGCTTCTCTCAGATCCGCCATAGTAAAGAGATCCTCCTCATAATCGACAGTTAGGCGTCTCTTTACGTCCTCTGGAATTTGAGGCCATCTAATCTCCCCTTGGATTATGGCATTTTCGATAACCAAAGACTGGCCGCCCAACGAGCAAATGATTCTCGGGTTGCTTTCTGAAAGGAAGTCGCGCCAGAATTGAACCTCTTTCAACACATCAAGATTATACATGTGTGATTTTCTGCTTGTTGACCGCCGACCAATATTCTTCGGCGCCAGCGGTGTAAAGCCGTCCCTAGTAAACCTGCGCTCAGGCCGTATTGAAAGGCACCACGACTCTTGTGCCACCAAGTAAAACTGAAGACTGACGGCCAAGTGCTCCCAGTAGGACTTTGGCTCGTTATCGTGTTTGAAACGAGGATTCCAGCATACCTTTCTGGTCGCTCCCTTCCCCGAGATAGATTTATAACTTACTTTCTTCTCTACGCCTCTTTCCTCTGGCTCGAAATAGTACCGCCGGTGCTCCCTGTCAAAATTTAACCCCTTGCGCCCCGTGAGTTTATTGATCGTGCGATTAAGAAGTTCTACGTACCAGCGATATTGGTCCGGGTCAGCCCACCACGCTGGCGCGTAGCAAGCTTCCGCCGAATAAGAATCTATCACTTTACGAAAGCAGGTATTTTCTTCTGTCAGCCTATCGAAGGTGAGTAGGTTACCTCCTCGAACGATGTAGGGGAGCATAACGCTCCCATGTTCTGGGCGGACGATCATATCTCGAATGTCGGCCTCCGCTCTCTCGCATGGCGCTATATACACGTATTCTGGGATATTGGTTATGGGAAGAAGAGTGCTGTAGAGCGACTCGGAGACAATCTCCAAAGGACTAATTATACCCTGATAACGCTGCTCTTTGGATAATTGACTGCGGACCCATTCTTCATGGTCCTGCTTCATCTGATGGAGCTTTAATGCCGGATAGGTATTGACTTGGCGATCAATGATAACATGGTGTTCCCGGCATAAAAGAACCGTGTTTTCGTAGGCATCTATCTCACCTCCTTGCGGAACGTCTCCGCTTCTTGGTCCATTAGGCTTCGAGGAAACGATATGCGCGATTTCCCCGATCAATACGTCGCGATCCTCGGCGGTTTGCTCCCAGGTTAGCTCTTTCCGACACCCCGGGAAGGAGCACCGACCAGCCGCTTTCACCCAGAGAATGAGCTTATCACGCGCTTTTAGTGACATTGTAATTAAGCCGGTTTAATCATAAGTAGGAACAATTGCCATCCATTGAGACGAGATGCCGTTAAAGTGCATGTTGCTCGAAAAGCCCATCGATCTGTGGATTCGTCGTCACCAAAAGTACCTGCTTGCGCACTACCTCGCTATTGATCTCCAGACGGAAATACCGTTCACCCCCCGCCTTCGACAACTGCTTGCGGATAAGCTGGATGCGATGAAAGAGATGGCCATGCCGCTCGGCAAAGCGCGCCAGCCCTACGGCCTTCTCGAAGTTGTCCGCCAGGCTCGGGTCGTGGGGCTCCAGGATGTCGAACCGGTAACCGCCAGCCGCCTGCCGCACTACAACCAGGTCCGGGAACATGGGCCGCTCGGCGCCGCCGCTCTGGTAGGGGATCTCCAGGGACCAGGGCTTGCGGTCCAGGTTGCGCAGCCAGCCGACAACATCGGCACTGCCCAACTCCTCGGCGATCAGTTCACGCTCCCAGGTCCCAAGGTCCGCCCGGAAGCTGCCGTCGTCCTCCAGGTAAAGATGGCGCTCGTAGCAGGGCGCCCCCTCGGCGCGCCGAAACTCGATCCGATCCGGCAACCTCCACGGAAGCTCCACCGGCTTTGCGGTCGCGAGCCGCAACCGCTCATAGCGGCCCCGCTCCTTCTCCTTGAGCTTACCGACGGCGTGCTTGTGCCGGTCGTAGAGGGCATCGAAGGCGGTCTCTGCCTTCGACTCCAACCGGGCCATGACCTGGTGGCTGCGTGCCAACAGGATGACCTCGACCTTCACGTCCAGGGCATCGCGGTCGCCATGGACATCCCAATAGGTCTGGTGCAGACCGTTGCCCAGGCGCTGCCCGGCCTCGTCGAACTGGCGCTCGATGTCCGCGTCCGACGCCTCGATCTCATACTCGCGCACCGGGGTGACCCGCTCGCTGCTGGCCTCCACCCCAGTCTCCAGGGTCGTGGTCTTGATCGCGACCCGCATGATGGCCGCCTCGGACTTGCCGAAGGTCTCGGCCGCCTTGAGCCCGGCCAGCTCCGTGCCCATCCAATCGACCACCTGCCCCTTGGCCTGCCCCCAGGCTAGGGGCTCGATGTCATCCAGGTTGAGCCGCCGCGCCAGCCCGACAAAGCGCCGGAGATGGCTCTGGGCACGGGCCGCGTTGACCCGATAGGTCACCAGATCGGCCATCGCCTTGAAGATGTCGGCCGCATCCGTGCGCCGGCTGAGCGTCACCAGTTCCCGGCTGGGGCCGGCCTCCGCCGGCGGCGTGTGCTCGATGTCCTTCAGGTCCTCCACCACGGCCTTGACCGCGGCATCGTCGAAGTACGGCAGGAACAGATGCACGTCGTTCAGCGCCGCATCCCGCTCGATCCGCCGCGCCAGCGGGGTGCGCACCATGCGGCCCAGGAGCTGGGCGATGTAGGTGTGGTCCTCGGCCCGGCGGAAGGACATCATCACCTCGGCCCGCGGACAGTCCCACCCGGTCGAGAGGCTGGTCTTGAAGAAGACCACGCCGATGCCCTTGTCCTCGTCGATCCGCGAGGCATCGACACGGCGCACCCGGCGCCCGCCGATGTCCATATCCCCGCAGTCGTGCAGCGCATGGACCGCCTCGCCCTCCTGCAAGGACCGGCCAATGGCCTTCTCGATCACGTCCAGCGCCACCCCGAAATCGGTCCGTGACGCCTGCCGCTCCGTCCCGTTCTCCACCTGGACGACCAGGATGGGCCAGACCCGCTGCTCCTGCTCCACCGCGCAATAGGCGTCCCATGCCTGGCCCATGCGCACCCAGACCGACGCGGCCTCCGCCAACAGGGACATCTCGGAGTATCCCACCACCTTCGGACTGTGGATCGGGATACGGTCCTTCAGTAGCCCCGAGGCCCGCACATCGGCCACCGGCACGGGCGCCTTCTGTAGGGCGTGTGGCGCATGCTCCAGCAGGTCGATAAATCGCTTGGGTGTCGCCGATAGACCGATGACCAGCGGCATGGGGATCATGCCCGTTTCCCGATGCCCAAGCAGAAAGCGCTGGACCAGGGTCTGCGCCTCTTTCGCGAGCTTGCCGCCGGTCATACCCCGGTGCGCCTCGTCGATGACTACATAGAAGCGGTCCGGCATCGCCCGGGCGGTGTTCGAGAAGGTCGCCCAGATCGGCCAGGTACGCCCGTCCCCCTGACGGGTCAGGCGCTTGTCTGTCCCAAGCTTCTGCACGTTGATGAAGTGGATAGATCCGGGCTCCAACTGCTCGCGGTCGAAGCCAGCATCGATGGTCACCAGCCGATGGATACCGATCCGGTCAGAGACCTGGATCAGCCGGCGCCTGGTCTGCTCGTTCAGTTCCGGCATATCCGAGACCCACAGGATCGCCGCATCCGGCTGGGGCGGAAGGCCGACCGTGCCGAAGAAGATGTCCTCGAACAGGGCCGCCATCATCACCGTCTTTCCGCTCCCGGTCGGGGCCGAGAACGAGATCGCCTGCGGGTTCTGGCTGGAGGCATGCTCGCGGGCGATGCGCACCTTCTCGCGCATCGCGGTGAGTGCGTCCTCCTGGAAGCCAAACAACTCGTACTTCATCTTGTACCCCCCTGGTTCCCGGCGTCTGGCCTATCCGCCCCGATTCTGTCCGTGTTGATCAGGAAGTTTTCCAGGTAATCCCGGTAGAGCTGCACCGTCGTTAGCGCCGGGCTTTTCGGCCCCAGCGCCTCGGTCACCTCGGCCGCCATCTCCTTGAAGGCATCCCCGGAGTCGGTGACGATGAAGACACACCGCAGACCCGACCGGTCGGCCAGTGCGGCCAACAGGGCCTTGAGGCTACCCTCATCCAGCAGGACCGCAAACGGGTTGTCGGGCGGGGCGAAGAAGGTCGGCTCTGCCTCTGCCTGATCCCGCTTAGGTGGAAGCTCCGGCCGGGGCCCGATGGCCCCGGCCTTGAGCCATAGGAGCGGCAAAATCTCGCGGAAGGCCCGTTTCAAGGCCACGCGGTCCTTGTCCAGGAACTCAAGCCGGAAGTAGGCCAGATTCGCCGCGAAGCCATCGGCCAGGGGGCGCGTCTCCTCCTCCGGGACCAGGACCGGACCCAGCAGCGCATGGACTTCATCCCTCAAGGTGTCGAACCGGACCTTGCCCTTGGTCACGATATACAGGTCGGTGATGTGGTCCTGCCCGTCCAGGGCCGCGAGCCAGTCTTTGCCCGCCCCCTCGTCGAACAACACGCTGGCCTTGTGGTCGGCCGACACGATGAAGGGACAGGGGTCCGTGACCAGGGTTTGTGGTAACCCTTCGATGAGGGCGACGAGCTGCTTCTTCGTCACGGACCGGTCGAGCGCGCCAGGATCGACGAAGCCGATCTGGGTCACGCGACGTAGGCGCTGACGCTCCACCGTCCTACCAGTCAGGTAGTCGCCGGGAAGCCGGGTCCCATCGTCGCGCTTTCCGAGGATCGTGAATTTGGAACGTGGCCAGGTCACGGAGCGGCAGATGCCAAGCTGTTCCCATTCGTTGTCGCCAGGCGTGAGACCTAGGCCCCGCAGGCTATCAGCGCCTTCTCCAGAGACCTCGTTGTTCGTGACCAGAATGCAATGACGATAACCGCCATCGGTGGCGTTCAGCAGATTGACAGCATTGAGTGTCGTGCCGCTTCCGGCAAAGAAATCTACGATGACGGCTTTGGGAAGATCACGCACCACGGAAGCCACCGCGTCCCGCGTAGCATAAAGGGACTTCGGGAAAGAGAACTTGCGACCCTCACCCAAAACCGCCCTGAGAATGTCCGCGCCATAAGCACCAGCATCATGGGTACTGCGATGCCAAACCGCTTTGATCTGGCGTTCCCGCTCTTCGGCATATTCAACCTTTACAACATTACGTTTCTCATCGAATTCGACGACCTGGATTGCCCCAGTCTTTATCTGAAGCTGAAGCTTACGGCTCAGATAAGAGATACCCCATGTCTTACGATTCGCGTCATATCTTCCGAGAGCTACATATCCCTGCGCAATCAAATCTCGGAGCGACTCTGGACCAACTCCCCAATTACCGAATGTTCCATCGGTTCTGACGGGCCAGGCGGCGATATACCCATCTATTCTTGCATCGATGTCTGGGTCTTGGCCGAGCGGCAGGTAGTCACCGGCGCCTATGACCGCCTGGCGATCCTGATCGATCAGAACGGGGAAGAACATCTTGTGGCGGTCTCGGCGGCGAGCATTCGTACCAGATCGCAATAACCCCTTCCAGCGAGGCGCGTTGCTGGACCTGCGCTCAACAGCAGAAAGCAGGTCGTCGCCCAAGCTCTTAACGAAGGCTTGGGGAGCGAAACAGAACAATGCATATTCCTCAACTCTGGAGAAACGTCCCTGGGTTACGCCTTTCGGGTTAATGACGACGGTCACCATTTGCCGGTATGCCTCGGGAAACTCCCTCTCAAGCAGCATTCCCAGATGATGAACTTCGTGCTCGTCAATAGTAACGATTAGCACACCCGTTGCTGGGTTTAACAATCGTTTCGCCAACCGCAACCGCTTCTCCATGAACGACAGCCACTTCGAGTGCCGCCAGGAGTCGTTGCCATCCACGTAGTCGTTGTTGTACTTCCAATCCCGCGCCCCGGTGTTGTAAGGCGGGTCGATGTAGATGCAGTCCACCTTGCCGGCGTAGAGATAGGCCAGCAGTTGCAGGGCGTGGAAGTTGTCCGCCTCGATCAGGCAATGCCAAGGGGCATCCGCCGGGCCGTTTTGGACCTGATCCATCGGCACCAAGGCGGGGAAGATCGGCTCGCCGAACTGGCGCACGACCACCAACTCGTCCAGCGGCCAGTCCCAGGGGTCGCCAGCGCCCGGGGTGCCCTCGGGCCGAACGCAGTGGGCCATGCCGCCGCTCACCCGGCGCACCCGCCAGAGATCCGTCAGGGAGCCGCCCTTGCGGGCCACCAGGTCATCGCGCCGCGGTCGGGCCTTCGGGATCGGCACCAATTCCGGCAGGTGGCGGTCGAAGACCAGGCCGAACTTCCTGGTCTTCTGAGCCTCGGCCCACTCGCGCTTGAACTGCTCGCGCAGCGAGGGTTCTTGGACTCGGGCAATCAGATCGTCGATGGCTGACAAGGAAGGTTCCTGTCCAAAATGAGAGGCTTTCCCCGGCGACGGCGAACGGCTGGGTTGCGCCGCGTTGCGGTCCTGGATCGGGGCTCGATGGTTGCCTGGGACCGGCGGTCTTTTCAATCCGCGGGGCGAATCCGTACCCGCTGTGAAGTAACCGTCAGGATGGCGCCACGAGTCAGTTCGTCTACGAACCGCTCCAAGACGGTGACGCAGTAGCTCCCTTGCTGATGGGCCGGGAGGTCCACCAACCGGATGATCCCGCAGTGGGGCTTGCCGTAGACGATGGCCAATTCGCCGAAATCCTTGTCGAGCGTGATCAACACGCGGCTCTCGTCAAAGGCGAGACCTAAGACCGCCGTGTCACCCGGGTCCGGCGGCGTCTCGCCCATCCAGCGCACGTCGTGCCCGGCTGCGGTCAGGGTTGCGGCGGCCCCACCCCAGACACAGGTGTCCAGCAGGAGCTTCATGCCGCCGCATCGATGATCAAGGGCTCGACCCGCTCATGCTCGACCAGCCGATGGGCATAGGCCAGGCAGGCGAGGATGTCCTCCAGTTCCAGCCAGGGATAGCCCTCCAGCAAGGTGTCGGCGGTGTCGCCCGCTGCGAGCATCCCCAACACATGCTCCACCGCCAGCCGCCGGCCGCGGATGATCGGCTTGCCGCCGAAGATACCCGGATTGACCGTAATGCGTTGTAACAAGGGGTCTTCGTGCATTTTCTGCCCTCAGTGTCCGCCTATGGTTCGACTCTATGATGCAGGGTACCGCATCGGGAATGATCAGACGGACCGCCCTCTTGATCCTGGTGACGAGCCACCGCGGCCAGGTCCGGTCACGTCAGGGCCTCCAGGTAAGGGCGCATGACGTTGGCGACCCGGCCGAGCTGGGCGTAGCGCCAGATCTGGTCGATGCCCGCCCGGCGCCCCTGGCCATCCCGGCCCAGAACATCCTTCAACGCCTCTAGGGCCACGTCCAGCCCAATCTTGTTGCGGTACTTGAAGCAGTCCGCCACGGTCCTCGCCACCCCGGTGATGCGCACCGGCACCCCGTCGATCAGGCGCTCCTCGACACCCTCGGTCAGGCCGGCTTCGGAGAACCGCACGATGCGCAGCGGACCAGAGAGATGCAGGCTGGCCAGGCGCGGGGGGCGGGCCTTGTTCGGGATGGCGAGCCAGACCTCGAAGGGGGCCTGGGTCGTGATGTCGTGGAAGCGCAGGGCCGAAAGCAGGCAGACCACGGCTCGGGGGACCATGCGTGCGACCTCGGCCAGGGCGGCGTGCTCAGACACCTCGCGATCCGGGAGGGCGTAGAGCCCGCGCCCGACCCGTGCGAGTCGGCCCTGACGGACCAGCCGCGTCAGCGAGACCCGGGGCAGCCCGTGGGCGGTCAGATCCAGGGGACGCAGCAGCCCGCGGGTCCGCGCAAGATCAAGGATGGATTGTTGGGTTGTGTCCATGCCCGGAGCATGTTCCACAATGCCGGCTTTCGTCAATTGCTACCTGCACTTGTCTCCATAGGCACCTTTGGTCGCCTTCCGGTGGCGCGTTTGTCACATTACTAAGAAGACAGCCATTTGTATGCCTTACTATATATGACGTGTTAAGTGACATTTTTCCGGGGCCAGCCAGGAGTTGGCCACATTGTCACCCAATCGACTGTTTATGTGACAGGTGAAAACATGCTCCTGGGCTACATGCGGGTCTCGAAAGCGGACGGCTCCCAAGCCACCGACCTGCAACGCGACGCACTGATCGCCGCCGGGGTGGCGCCGGCGCACCTCTACGAGGATCGGGCCTCGGGGCGACGGGAAGACCGCCCCGGGTTGGCGGCCTGCATCAAGGCGCTGCGCGAGGGCGACACCCTGGTCCTGTGGAAGCTGGACCGCCTGGGCCGCGACCTGCGCCACCTGGTCAACACGGTCCACGACCTGACAGCCCGCGGCGTGGGCCTGAAGGTGCTCACCGGTCACGGCGCCGCCATCGACACCACCACGGCCGCCGGCAAGCTGGTCTTCGGGATCTTCGCCGCCCTGGCCGAGTTCGAGCGCGAGCTTATCGCGGAGCGGACGATTGCCGGGTTGGCCTCGGCGCGTGCTCGCGGCAGAAAGGGCGGACGGCCGTTCAAGATGACCGCTGCCAAGCTGCGGCTGGCCATGGCCTCGATGGGGCAGCCCGAGACCAAGGTCGGCGACCTGTGCAAAGAGCTGGGCGTGACCCGGCAAACCCTGTACCGGCATGTGTCGCCAAAGGGGGAACTGCGGCCGGACGGGGCGAAGCTGCTTGGCGGAGGTTGACCCCCAGGGAATTTGTCGCATGACCTGTGCGACAGTTTCGTCCGCACCATCGAAACCAGAGAACTGGCGGAAGCCCTCGGTCTAGGCGATGTCAGGTAACAGTTGGGGCGGCGGTTTGACCGACCCGCCGGGCGATGGGCGCCGCCCCAACCGCCGTGGTGCGGCATAATTGGCCGACACGATCCGATCCGACGCCGATATCCAACAGAGAACCCAGCGATGAAGACGAGCACGCAGAAGATCATCAACGACGCCATGCAGCTCGACCCCAGCGCGCGGGCACTGGTCGCCGAGACCCTGCTAGAGAGCCTGGACCTGGGCCCCGATTTCGAGGTCTCGGAGGCTTGGCGCACCGAGATCCGGCGTCGCTGTGCGGAGATCGACGGCGGGGCCGTGACTATGATCCCCGGAGACCAAGCCCTGGCCGGACTGCGGGCGAAGTACGGGCAGTGACAGCCCGCTGGCATCCTGACGCCCTGGCTGAGGCGGACGCCGCGGCCGAGTTCTACCGCGATAAGCGTCTCGAACTCGCCCGCCGGTTCCTGAACAGCCTCGCAGAGGCACTGAGTCGCATCGAGCTTCACCCACACATCTACCGAGAGGTCGAGCCCGGCATCCGCAAGTGCCAGCTCAAGACCTTTCCCTATGCCGTGATCTTTCGCGACGGCACGGGCATTGAGATCCTGGCCGTCATGCACCTGAGACGGCAACCTGGCTACTGGAAGGACCGCACTTGAGGGCCGATTTCCCTATCTCGGCCTATCCCGCCTATCCCGATGGCTTCGGTAAGCTGAATTCCGCTATGTCCAGGGTACGGGCCTTCGGGCAAAAGGAAAGACCTCGACCCATTCTTCCGGGTATCCTGGGCCTGCGCCTCCTGCGCATGGTTCCCGCAGTTCAGACGGTTGCCTGACGCAACCGCAAGGCGTTGGTCACCACCGAGACTGAGCTGAAGCTCATCGCCAAGGCCGCGATCAGGGGGGATAGCAACATCCCGGTCAGAGGGTAGAGCACCCCGGCCGCGATCGGCACCCCCAAGGCGTTGTAGAGGAGTGCGAACAGCAGGTTCTGGCGCATGTTGCGCACGGTCGCCAGCGAGACCCGGCGCGCGCTGGCGATGCCTCGCAGGTCCCCTTTCACGAGCGTGACTTGGGCGCTGTTCATGGCAACGTCGGTGCCGGTGCCCATGGCGATGCCGACGTCGGCGCGTGCCAGCGCCGGCGCGTCGTTGATGCCGTCGCCGGCCATGGCAACCCTGTGTCCCTGCGCCTGGAGCCGGGCCACCAGATCGTCCTTATCCTTGGGTTTGACCTCGCCAAAGACTTGATCGATGCCGAGCTTGCGACCCACGGCGCGGGCAGTGGTGTCACCATCGCCGGTGGCCATGATGATGGACAGGCCGCTGGCCCGGAGCAAATCCAATGCCTCCGGCGTCGACGCCTTGACGGGATCGGAGACCGCCACGAGCCCGACCGCCTTGCCGGCAACGGAGAGGAACATGACGCTGGCACCTTCCTGGCGCAGGGTCTCGGCCTGCTGCTCCAACGCATGCCAATCGACGCCGTTTTCTTCCATCAGCACGGTATTGCCGAGCACGACATCTCGCCCATCGACGACGCCGCGCACGCCGATGCCCGATGAGGATTCGAAGCCCTCGGGGGTACTGAGCGTGAGTTGGCGCCGACGCGCCTCCGCCACGATGGTCTGCGCCAATGGATGCTCGCTGGCCTGATCGAGGCTGGCGGCCATGCGCAGGACCTCGGCGTCGTTCCCGCCAGAAGCCGCGACCGCGCCGTGAAAGGCAGGTCTACCCGCGGTGAGCGTGCCGGTCTTGTCCACGATGAGGGTGTCAACCTTGCGCAGGGTCTCGATGGCCGCCGCATCGCGGAACAGCACGCCATGGGTCGCCGCCTTGCCGGTGGCGACCATGATCGACATGGGCGTGGCCAGCCCAAGCGCGCAGGGGCAGGCGATGATCAGCACGGCCACCGCATTGATCAGGCCGTAGGCCCAGCTCGGCTGCGGGCCGAAGAACCCCCAGCCGAAAAAGGTCAGGAGCGCGATGGCCACGACGCCGAGCACGAACCAGCCTGCCACACGGTCGGCCATGCGCTGCATGGGGGCGTGCGAGCGCTGCGCCTGCGCAACCATCTCCACGATCTGGGCGAGCACCGTCTGGGCGCCGACCTTCTCGGCCCGCATCACCAGGGCGCCGCTGGTGTTGAGGGTGGCGCCAATCAACTTGTCGCCGGCAGCCTTGCTCACCGGGATCGGCTCGCCCGTCAGCATGGACTCATCCACGGCGCTGCTCCCCGCCAAGACGACGCCATCGACCGGGACCTTCTCGCCCGGTCGCACCCGCAGGCGGTCGCCGGGATGCACATGGGTCAGGGGGATGTCCTCTTCGCTGTCGTCAGCGCGGATGCGCCGCGCCGTCTTCGGCGCCAGCCTGAGCAGCGCCTTGATGGCGGCCCCAGTCTCCGAGCGCGCCTTGAGTTCCAGCACCTGGCCCAGGAGCGTGAGCGAGACGATCACGGCCGCGGCCTCGAAATACAGGGCAAACTGGCCGTCCACTTGGAAGGATGGCGGAAAGATGCCGGGCAGTACAACGGCCACCAGACTGTAGAGGTAGGCCGCGCCCGTGCCCAGTCCGATCAGGGTCCACATGTTCGGACTGCGGTTCTTTACCGACTGCACGCCGCGCACGAAGAAAGGCCAGCCCGACCACAGAACGACGGGCGTACCCAGGGCGAGCTCCACCCAGGGGCGGGCGGCACCGAGCAGGCCATCGAACAGGCCCCCCGACATGGCGATCAGGGTAACCAGGACCGTCAGCGGCAGCGTCCACCAGAAACGGTGGCGGAAGTCCGCAAGTTCGGGGTTTTCGCCCTCCCCCGCCTCCGGCAGCATCGGCTCCAGGGTCATGCCGCATTTGGGGCAGTTGCCCGGCGTCGGCTGGCGAAT
Organism: uncultured Gammaproteobacteria bacterium; assembly: GCA_937862735.1. Taxonomy (GTDB): domain Bacteria; phylum Pseudomonadota; class Gammaproteobacteria; order Chromatiales; family Chromatiaceae; genus M0108. The sequence continues at coordinate 9,518 of CALMDH010000030.1, read as the reverse complement.
CTCCGGATGCATCGGGCAGGTGTAAATCGTACCGTCGGCGGCCGGTGCAGCGGGGGTCACCGGTTGCCGATAGTGCTCCCGCTCCAGATCGAACTTCCGATGCTCGTGATGATTTGCCCCGCGGGCATGTCCTGTATCGTTCATGACATTTCCCCATCAAGGCTGGCGACCGGGTGAAGATCGCCGGCGTGTTTTCAGCGGCGTTGCCAGGCGGCCTCACTTCGGCGTGAAGCGCGCCTGTACTGCCTCCTTGCCGGCCAGCACGATGCCGACCACGGCCTTCATGCCAGGGGTCGCCGCATAGGCCGCTGTGCCCTTCATGCGGTTATCGCCGTCGGGGGCGAGGGTGGCCGTGACCCTGCCCTGGCTGGACAGGAGGGTGGCCGTGCCGGTCGCACCAAAGGTGGGGATCGCCTGCCCGGCGTGGTCGGTGACGTAGACCAGGATCGGGCGCTCCTGCGGCTCGCCGCCCTCCTTGGCCAGGACCAGCTCGTAGTGGTAGGGACCGGCCATACGCAACTGCCCGCCGTTGGGTGCCGCCACCGAGTCCAGATAGGCATCGTCATGGGCCAAGGCGCCGCCTGCCCCCAGGAGCAGCGCGGCAACCAAGGGGGTGATGAGATTTGTCTTATTCATGATTGCACCGCGTGTGGTTGGGGCCCCTTCGGGGCCGATGGTTGAACGATCAGAAACTCTCCGCCGCCTTGGCCGACTCGCCGGGAATCCCGGCCTGTCCACCCTCCCGGGCCGCCAACAGCCGCTCCAGCGGCTTCTCGCCCCAGCGCCAGAACATGACCGGGGTCAGCACGGTGTCGAGCAGGGTGGAGCTGATGAGCCCACCGAAGATCACCACCGCCACCGGGTGCAGGATCTCCTTGCCGGGGGCGTCGGCCCCGAGCAGGAGCGGCACCAGGGCGAAGGCGGCCACCAGGGCGGTCATCAGGACGGGGGTCAGGCGCTCCAGCGAGCCGCGCACGATCATGGGCCTGCCAAAGCGCTCCCCCTCGAAGGCACACAGGTTGACGAAGTGGGAGATCTTGAGGATGCCGTTGCGGGTGGCGATGCCGGTCAGGGTGATGAAGCCCACCAGGGCCGCCACCGACAGGGGCTGACCGGAGATCCACAGGGCGGCGACGCTGCCTACCAGGGCCAGCGGGATGTTGCCCATGACGATCAGGGTCAGCACCGTGGAGCGGTAGCGGCCATAGAGCACCAGAAAGATCAGGGCGAGCGAGACCAGGGCCAGCAGCGCGATCAGGCGGGCCGCCTCCTCCTGGGCCTGGAACTGACCCTCCAGGGCCGTGGAATAGCCCTCGGGCAGGGGCCTGGCCGCAAGCTCGGTGCGCACCGCCCGGACGATGGCCGACATGTCGCCGCTGGCGTTGGCGGAGATGACGATGCGGCGCCGGGCGTTCTCGCGGCTGACCTGGTTGGGCCCGGTGCCATCCTCGATCTGGGCCAGGGTGGAGAGAGGGACATGCCCGCCCGGGGTCTCGATGGGCAGATTGTTGAGGTCGTAGAGCCCCCGTCCGGCCTCGGGCAGTCGCACCACCAGGTCGAAGCGCCGGTTGCCCTCGATGACCTGGGCGATCCGCTCGCCCTCGATCATGTGCGACAGGCTGCGCAGCAGGGCTCCGGGGGCCACGCCGTAGCGCGCCGCCTGCTCGTAGTCCAGGTGGACCTTGAGCTGCGGGATCAGGACCTGCTTCTCCACGGCCAGGTCGGCGATCCCGGGGATCTTCGCGAGGCGCTCGCGCAGGTCCGCGGCCAGGGCGCGCAGGGTATCCAGATCGTCGCCATAGATCTTGAGGGCGATCTGGGCGCGCACGCCGGAGAGCAGGTGGTCGAGGCGGTGGGAGATGGGCTGGCCGACGCTGCTCGAGGCCGGCAGCATCGCCAGCCGCGTGCGGATGTCGTCGATAATGGCCGCGCGACTGCGCCCGGACTCCCGCAGATCCACATCCATTTCCGTGGAGTGCACCCCCTCGGCGTGCTCGTCCAGCTCCGCCCGCCCGGTGCGCCGGCCCACCTGGGTCACCTCCGGCACCTGGGCGACGAGCTGCTCGGCCAGGGTGCCGATACGGTTGGACTCGGCCAGCGAGGTCCCAGGGTTGAGCAGTAGGCTGATGGTCAGGGTGCCCTCGTTGAAGGGGGGCAGGAAGGTGCGCGGGAAGAGGGGGACCGCAGCCGCAGCCAGGACGACAGCCGCCAAGGCGCCCATCAGGAGCAGCCCGCTCCGGCCGAAGGACCAGGCGAGCAGCCGCGCGTCCCAGGCCTTGAGCCGCGCCACCAGCGGGCTGTCGCCGTGGCCGAGGCGCTTCATCCTTGGCAGCAGGTAATAGGCCAGAACCGGGGTCAGGGTCACGGAGACCAGCATGCTGGCAAGGATGGAGACGATATAGGCGACACCCAGCGGGGTGAACAGCCGCCCCTCGATCCCCGGCAGGGCGAACAGGGGGACGAAGACCAGCACGATGATCAGGGTCGCGTAGACGATGGCCGAGCGCACCTCCAGGGTCGCCGCGGCGATCACCTCGGTCGCCGGTCGCGGCACCTCTGCGGCGCGATTCTGCTTGAGTCGGCGCAGGACGTTCTCCACCCCCACCACGGCGTCGTCCACCAGCTCGCCGATGGCGATGGCGAGCCCCCCTAGGGTCATGGTGTTGATGGACAGCCCCGCGTAGTGGAACACCAGGGCGGTGGCGAGCAGGGAGACCGGGATCGCCGTGAGCGAGATCAGGGTGGTGCGGACATTGAGCAGGAAGAGGAACAGGACCACGGCGACCAGGATGGCCCCGTCGCGCAGGGCCTCCTCGACGTTGGCGATGGACCGCTCGATGAAGTCCGCCTGCTTGAAGAGGAATTGCGGGGTCTCGATCCCGGACGGCAGGGCCTGTGACAGCTCGGCGATGGCCCCCTCGACAGCCCGGGTGAGGGTCAGGCTGTCGGCCCCCGGCTGTTTCTGCACCGACAGGATCACCGCCGGCCTGGCGTTGTAGCCGGCGTCGCCGCGCTTCACGGCCGGGGCGAGCCGCGCCTCTGCCACCTGCTTGAGCAGGATCGGCTGGTCGCCCTTCACCGCCACCACCAGGTTCTGCAGGTCCTCGATGCGGGTGGTGCGCCCGATCTGGCGGATCAGGTATTCGCGCCCCTGGGCCTCCAGGAAGCCGCCGCTGGTGTTGGCGCCGAAGTCCTCCAACGCCTCCTCCAGGCGGTCGCGCTCGATCCCCAGGGCCTGGAGGCGCGCGGTGTCGAGCTCCACCCGAAACTGCTTGACCTCCCCGCCGATGGGGATCACCTGGGCGATGCCGGGGATGGTCAGGAGCCGCGGGCGCACCACCCAGTCGGCGTACTCGCGCACCTGCATGGGGCTGACCTTGGCGGGGTCGGCGGGCAGGGCGATGAGCAGGATCTCGCCCATGATCGAGGAGATGGGCCCGAGCTGCGGCAGGATGCCCTCGGGCAACTGCTCGCGCACCAGGTTCAGGCGCTCGGTGACCTGCTGGCGGTTGCGGTAGATGTCCGAGCCCCAGGCGAACTCCACGTAGACGATGGAGAGCCCGATCCCCGACACGGAACGCACCCGGGTGACCCCCGGCATGCCGTTCATGCTGGTCTCGATGGGGAAGCTGACCAACTGCTCCACCTCCTCCGGGGCCATGCCGCCCGCCTCGGTCATGAGGGTGACGGTGGGCTTGTTGAGGTCGGGGAAGACGTCCACCGGCATCTGGCGGACGATGAGCAGGCCATAGACCACCAGGCCCAGGGCGAGGCCAAGGACGATGGGACCCTGCCTCAGGCTGGAATGAATGATGCGGTCGAACATCTCAACGCACCTGAGCCAGCAAGCCCGCGCCTTCGGCGACCACGCGCTCGCCACCGACGAGACCCGCGGTCACCAGGGCGCTGGTCGAGTCCAGGGGCGCATACTGCACCGGGCGCGGGACGAAGCGCTCCGCGTCCGTATGGACCCAGACTACCCAGTCGCCGCTACCGCTGCGTACCAGGGCCGCCTGGGGTATCGCCGCGCCCTTGGCCGTGCGCGTGGTTTTGGCGATCACCTTGAGCGGCTGGCCGACGGCCACAGGCAATGGTGATCCCACTCCGGCAGGAAGCCGGTTCGATCCTCCCCCCTCTCCTTCAGGGAGAGGGGGGCCGGAGGGGGTGAGGGACCTTGCCTTGGCGACGCGGAACAGGAGCGGAATGGCATGCTCGCGCAGTTGCCGGCCGCCGCCGACGAACTCCAGGTCCAGGCTGCCGCCGGGGACTGGAGCGCTGGCCCCGGCGATCCCCTCCACCAGGGTCGGGTCGTAGGCCAGGGCCTCGACGGCCAGGCGCTGCGGGTCGATGACCTCGAACAGGATCTCCTTGGGCTCCACCACCTGCCCCGCCACGGCATTGGCCGCGCCGATCACCCCGGACACCGGGGCGAGCAGAGGCTCTGGTGCGCTGAGGCTGGCACCCACGGCGGCGCGACGTTTCTTCAACGCCTCCAGTTCGAAGCGCGCCGCCTCCACGTCCTTCTTCGGTACCGCGTCGGCAAGCTGCTCCAGGCGACGCAGATTGCGCTCGGCAATGGCGAGCAGGGACTCGATCTCGGCAAGCAGCGCCTGCTGATTGCCCCGGTCGATGCTGTTGCTCGCCGGTTGCAGATAGGCCAGCACCTGGCCCTTGGTCACCCGCTGACCCAGGGTCGGCAGGCCCTGGGGTCCGGGCTCGATGCGCCCGGCCTGGACGGACTGGACCCGACCGCCGGCGTTGGGGTCGGCGATCACACGGCCGTTCAGCTCGACGCTGGCGGCCAGGTCCTCGACCCGCACCACCCGGGTACGCAGGCCCCATTGATGCTGGATCGGCTTGGGGACGAACAGGCTGCCGTCTGGGAGGCGTTGGGCAGCGGTCGCGGGCCTGGTGACGGTGGCTGCCTGTGGGGCGATGGCAGGTTCCGGGTGCGCCCCCTGGCCATGGTCCTCGTCGCCGTGACCCAGGGCCTGCCCGACGGCGAGGGCCAGGAGCACCGGCGCCAGGGCGGCGAGGCGGCGTAGCCTAGGCATGGGCACCGGTCCCGGCGGCGGCGGCTTGGGAGGGCGCTTGGCGGCGGCGCGCCACCAAGACCCCGACGCCGGCCAGCATCAGGGCGCTGACACCGCCCGCCATGGCCGGCGCATCGCACCAGGAGGACCACGACCGGGCCTGGCCGGCGACGGCGGCCGGCTGGGGGACATCAAGGGTCGCGGTGAGCAGGTCGGCGACATCGCCCGCCTGCACGGAAACGACCAGCGGGTACCTGCCAGGGGGGCCGAAGGAGACGGCGGGGACCGCGTAGACACCAGGGGCGGCCTGGTCTGCGACCGCCCGGAAGGCGCCGCTCTCCACCTCGACCTGGGCATCGGCCACCGGCGCGTTGGTGGCAAAGACGTCGAGGTGGAGGGTCAGGCGCCCCTCGGCCAGGACCGCGACCAGCTCGAACGCCTCCGTCTGCGCCTCGGTACGGGCCCCCGCCGCAACGGCGGGGGCAGCCGCCGCCGGGGCGCCGTGGTCTTCGCCCTCATGGGCCCAGGCGGGCAGCGCCAAGGCTGCCGCCGCAAGGAACGCGATGCTGTGTGTCATGGGTGACCCTCGGGGCCGTTTGGGATAAGGGCGGGTTAGGCTGGCGAGCCGGCATGGGCGGCGGCGTGCCATTTGAGGTACAGACGATGCTGTCCCGGAATCCAGGGTGTTTGCAGGGGGATGGCAAATCGGGACCTATAGCCCGGGTGGGGCCGCCCGGTGTCCCCGCCGTCGCTGGCTTGGCCTTGCTCGAGGACCCTGCCGTCGGCGTCTGTCAGCCGGTAGTCGATATGCCCCGCCCGCACCGGCCTATGCCCGATTCGGCGCAGGGTGCCGGTCACCAGGCTTGCCCCCTCGGGAGCGGTCTCGACGCCCACATCCCGAAAGACCAGGGCGTTCGATGTCATTTCCAGCGCTATGCTGGCATCCGTAGTACCTTCGGACGGCGAGTAGAGGCTTGCACAACCAGCAACCAGGGCGGACAGCGCGGCTGTCGCGAACAACTTACGCATGGCGAATCTCCTCACATGGCCGGCGTCGCTTCTTCAGAACCAGACCATCCGCTACTGCGTGCGCAGGTACCCGAAGCCCTTCCCGGGCGGACCGATCTGTACCCAGACCCGCCGGTTCTTCATCATGAGCATCCGGCCATCCTTCAGTTCCATCTCGATGTCGTCCTTCATCGACAGGGGCTTGCCTTGGCCATCGACCATGCTCATGGTCCCATCCGGGCGGACGTAGAGCATCGAGCCGTCCTTCAGCTCGTAGCGATCCGTGGCCGGTTCGGCGGCACCCGCCGCGACCACCGCGGTCACCAGGATCGCGGCAACCAATCGATTACGCTGTAACATGTTGTCCTCCTACCGAAGGCGTGAAGGCAGGGTCTAGGCCGGGGGTAGCCCGTAGGTGCGGTTCGTTCCTCGCCGCACCCTAGGCCCTATCCTGGCCCGACCATGCCGGCTCCCTTCAGCACTGGAGATCCGGGTTTCCGCTACAGAAGCCCGTGTAAATACCCCGGGCCCAACTGTCCGACCGGTTGTCGGCCCCACCGGTGCGTGGCCCTTGGAACAGGGCCGGGTTACGCTCGCCCGCGCGGCCATAGATCGCGGCGCTGTCGCCAACGCCGGGCTGGACGCCGATGGCCCGATCGGCGTGCGGTTCGTTGAGGTCCGGGCTGCCCTTTGCCAGGCCGCGGTAGACGTCGTCCGCACCGGCAGCGGCGGCAAACAGGGTGATCGCGATGGTTGCGAGTAATCTCTTCATGTCATCTCTCCAGGCTGAACAAACGAACGGGTTGTCGAATCGGTGTCGCCTCGCCCCCGGGGGGCTGATCGCGAACATCCAGTTCTTGGTGAATAGTCTGGGTTGCGGTACCCAACGGCGCCCTGACAGTGCGATGACAAGTCTGTAATCCATGCCCGCATCCCACCAAGGGCTGGCCCGCGGCCGTCGGGAGGGGAAACGATGAAGATCCTGATCGTCGAGGACGAGCCCAAGGCGGGCGACTATCTGAGGGAGGGACTGACCGAGGCGGGATTCGTCACGGATCTGGTCCGCGACGGCTGGGACGGCCTGCATCAGGCCACCGGCGGGGGCTACGACCTCGTCATCCTGGACGTGATGCTCCCGGGGCTGACCGGCTGGCAGGTGCTGGAGGGGTTGCGCCGGGCGGGCCGCGACCTGCCGGTGCTGTTCCTCACCGCGCGCGACCACGTAGACGACCGAGTGAAGGGCCTGGAGCTAGGCGCCGACGACTACCTCGTGAAACCCTTTGCCTTCGCCGAGCTCCTGGCACGGGTGCGTACCCTGCTGCGGCGCGGCCGGGCGGCGACGGAACCGACGCAGCTTGCGGTGGCCGACCTGGAGATTGACCTCCTGCGACGGCGCGTGGCGCGCAACGGACACCGGATCGACCTCACGGCCAAGGAATTCGCCCTGCTGGAGTTCTTCGTCCGGCGGCGGGGCGAGGTGCTGCCGCGCGCCCTCATCGCCGCTTGCGTGTGGGACATGAACTTCGACAGCGACACCAACGTCGTCGATGTGGCCGTGCGCCGGCTGCGCGCCAAGGTGGACGAGGGGTTCGAGTCCAAGCTGATCCAGACCGTGCGCGGCATGGGCTATGTGTTGGAGGCGCCGGAATGAGGTCGCTCTCCCTGACCACGCGCCTGAGTCTGCTGTTTGCCCTCTGCACCGCCTCGGTGCTGTTGGGATTGGGTTGGGTGGTGGCGCGATCGGTGGAGCAGCACTTCCTGGAGTTGGACCGGTACGAGATCGAGGGAAAACTCGCCCTGGTGCGCAATCTCCTCGCCAAGGCGCAGACCCAGGAGACCCTGGACACCCTGCCCAGGCAACTGGACGAGGCCCTCGTGGGCCACCATGGCTTGGCGGTGCGGGTGCTGGCCCCGGATGGCTCACCCTGGTTTGCCACCGGTGGGGTACATGTCCCTGCCGCGCTGCCGGGCGGCGCCGATCTTGCCGGGGGGCAGTGGGTCGCGTGGCAGGAAGGCGAACGGTCGTTCCGCGGTCTCTCCGCGGGCGCGCCCACCGGACTCGCGCCGGCCGTGCCCTATGTCGTCTCCATCGCGCTGGACATCAGCCACCACCAGCGCTTTTTAGCGGGCTTTCGGTACACCCTGGCGGCGGCCGTGGCCCTGGCCGCACTGGCCGCGGCTGGTCTGGGCTGGGCCGCCACCCAGGCGGGCCTACGCCCGCTACGGCGCGTCACGGCGCTAGCCGCGGGCCTGGAGGCGAGCGGGCTCGGGGCGCGCCTCCCCGAGACTCGGGTGCCGGCCGAAATCCAGGCCCTAGTGGTCGCCTTCAACGCCATGCTGGCGCGGCTGGAGGACAGCTTTCGGCGCCTGTCGGAGTTCTCCTCGGACATCGCCCATGAACTGCGCACACCGGTCGGCAACCTGATGATCCAGACGCAGGTCGCACTCTCCAGTGCCCGCGACATCGAGAAATACCGGGAGATCCTCTATTCGAACCTAGAAGAATACGAACGCATGGCAAAAATGATCGGCGACATGCTCTTTCTTGCCCAGGCGGACAATGGGTTGCTGAAGCCAGGTACCTCTGTGGTAGACCTGGCCGCCGAGGTTCGAGACCTGTTCGATTGCTTCGATGCCTGGGCGGAGGAACGGGGTGTCGCGCTCGCCCTGGACGGCACCGCCGCCGTGCCCGGGGATCGTCTGATGTTGCGTCGCGCCCTGAATAATCTCCTGGCGAACGCCATCCGCCACACGCCTGCCGGTCAGGGGGTGCGGGTCCGTCTGGAGACCGATGCCGAGGTGACAAGGGTGATGGTCGAGAACCCCGGTCCAGCGATCCCGGCAGAACACCTGCCGCGCCTGTTCGACCGCTTTTACCGCGTCGATCCCGCCCGCCGCCGCCAAGGCGAAGGCGCCGGACTTGGGTTGGCCATCGTCAAGTCCATCTGCGAGACGCATGGCGGGACCATTGGGGTCAAGTCTGACGATCAGGTAACGAGTTTCATGCTTTCCTTATCCAGAACGAGTTGTCCGACCAGTCCGGCTATACTCGCGGCCTCTTCAACGACATCAACGTAACCACTCCCGATGACTGCCCCTTCATCGCGATCTAAGTGGCACCAGTCACCTAGCGCGAACGGCTGGCTGCGGCCCGGGCTCTCTTAGCACGATGCACGGGCGTTGGTTCGGGCAGCGCCTTGGGCACCCCGGGCAGTTTCTCGATGTTGGTCGGCATGCGATCCTTCTCCAGACCCAATACATAGTGGGTGATCTTGTCCGCGTCGCGTGAGGCGCGCAGGATCTCCTTGGGGTCCTCCTTGAGGACCTGGACCCAGCTCTGGACGTAGGCGGCGTGCTGGCCGGGGTTGTGGCCGATACCGAGCTGGTCGCCGACCATCAGGGACGCGATCTCTGCGCGCAGTTCCTCCTTGGCGTAGCCGACGCTGCCGAAGGGGTGGGCCAGGTCCCGGTCCAGGC
>CALMDH010000029.1:0-5420 GCA_937862735.1 uncultured Gammaproteobacteria bacterium | reverse complement strand
CGTGAACGACCCGAGTTGTTTAAAAAAAGGCCATATAATCTCCCGGGACTTGACACCTATACATACCACCGACCAGGATTTTGCCATCTGGCTGCAAGGCCATGCTGTGGCCGCGTTCCTGTAGAGCACCCAACTCTGTCGTGACCATGCCATCGTTACCAAAGCCGGTATCCAGGCTGCCGTCACTATTTAACCGGACCAGGGCAAAGTCCTCGTTACCATCGGCGTCAGTCGAGAAACCTGCCAGCAGAATCTTGCCGTCTATCTGGAGGGCCAGGTCCTCGACATCGTCACGGTAACCCTGGATATCGAGAGTCAGCTTGCCCGAAGTAGCAAAGCTGGTATCCAGACTGCCATCGCGGTTGTAGCGCTCTAGCGCAAAATCATGGTTAGTGCCGACGGTATTGCCGGCCACCAGAATTTTGCCATCCGGTTGGAGGGCTATCTTTGTACGAGAGCCATCGGTAACTGGCGCGAGCTGGCCGTTGTGGCCAAAGGTGGCATCGAGGCTGCCATCGCTGAGAAAACGGACCAGTTGCGCACCGCCAAAGAGGATCTTGCCATCCGGCTGTAGCGCCAGATCAAAGCCCCAACGGTTGGCGCCAGCCAGGGGTGGAAGCAACACAACGCCATTGGTCGCAAAGCTGGTGTCTAAGCTGCCGTCGGGCAGGTAGCGCACCAGCGCGAAGTCTAAGGGGTCACTGTCCGTGTAGTGTTCCCCCCCATAGCCGCCGATCACGATCTTGCCATCGGGTTGGACGATGACACTGAACCCCCCGTCGCTATACTCGGTCAGGGACGTGATCAGCTTGCCACCCGTACCGAAAGTGGTATCCAGACTGCCATCGGCGTTGTAACGTGCCAAGGCAAGGTCGGTGGGGCCACCGTTGTAGTTTTGACTGGAGCCGACCGCCACGATCTTGCCATCGGGTTGCAGGGCAAGATCGTTAATTGTGGCGCTGAGGCTGATGGGTGTGAGAACCTGCCCATCGCCCAATTCAAAGGTTGGGCTGTGATTTTGCCGCTGGGTGAAGCTGGCTGAGACCTGTTTGACTTCATCCAGGTAAATGGCGCAATTAGTGGCCAACCCCAGGCAGGACCCGCTCCAACCAGCGAAATCGGAGCCACCGCCCGGGCTAGCGGTTAGTACGATGGTAGAGTCGTTAGCGTAGCTCTGGCTGCAATCGCCGCCGCAGTCGATACCGGCCGGACTGCTGGTGATCCTGCCTGTTCCGGTCCCTTCCATAGTTACCGTCAGGGTATGGTCCTGGGGATCATCACTGGTTAGGGTTACCGTGGCGCTGGCCGGACTCCCCACCGTGTAGCCTGTTCCGGCGGACAGGGTAAGGATGACGGTTTCGTCGGCTTCGATCAGGGTGTCCTGCACGGGGGTGACGGTCTGGGTGGCGGTGTCCGACCCGGCGGCGAAGGTGACGCTGGTGCCCAGGGCGGTGTAGTCACTGCCGGCGGTGGCGCTGCCGCTGACGGTGTAATTGACGGTCAGGGCGGCGCTGGTGTCGCCTGTACGGGAGAAGGTGAAGGTGCCGGTGGTCAGGTCGGTCTCAGTGGCGGTCGGGTCGCTCGCGGTAACGCTCACGGTTGACTGGGTCAAGGGCAGCGCATTAACCGCGCTGGCCAGGTTGATGCGCGGCTTTTGGACTGAGGTGACCTTGCCGTCCGTGATGGTGGTGCCGTAGCTGGTCAGGTAGGACTTGACCTGCGCTGGGGTCAGGTAGCTACCGGTCTTGGCCTTGGCTGCGCTTTGCAAGACGGCCGCCGCTCCCGCCGCATAGGGACAGGCCGCCGAGGTACCGCCAAAGGCATCGTCATAATCCCCGCTCGCGTAACCACCCGCTCCCTTGATGTCCGTCGTGTAGGCATTGTGCGAAGGGGCAAATAAGGTCAGGAAGGAGGCTGAATTGGAGTAGGCTGTTACCTTGTCAGCAGCGGTGTTCTCGAAGACGGCGTTATAACCGGAAGAACAATACCCGGAATACTGAGGTGTCGCACATGAGTAGCTGGCGTTGACGCAAAAGCCAACGTCGCCGATGTTTGCATCGTAAACGGCACCCACTGAGTTAACGTGGGAAATGCAGGCTGGCGAAGAGATGTAAGAGCAAAAACCGTCATTGCCAGACGAGGCAAAAATCGTGATCCCGGCGGCCACGGCATTGGCGGCCGCAGTGGTCAGTCCCGGTTTATAACTATCGCAGGCGCTGGAATAACCACCGCCACCAAAGCTGGTGCTGATGACGAGGATGGGATTGGCCGGATCGTCATTCTTATGGCTGATGGCCCATTCCCAGGCCGCGATCATGGCGGAGTCGGATGCCGAACCGCCATCGCCGGCCGTGATCTTCAGGGCATAGAGCTTGGCGCCAGGGGCGACCCCGCCGATGTAGTCGCCCGAGTCACCCAAATCTCCGGCGGCGATGCCGGCGCAGGCGGTGCCATGCGCTTCACCAGTGTTGCTGTTAGGGCGCGGGTCAGCATCGTTGTCGCCCGTATCATAGCCACCGATAACCTTGCTGTTGAAAATGCTGCTACCGCCGCCGAGTTGCGGATGGGAGGTATCGATACCGGTATCAACAATGGCGATGCTCAAGCCACTGCCGGTAAAGGTCGCGCTCGGGGTGTCGGCTGCAATCAAAGGAATGCCCTGACGCAGATGGGGCTCCATTAAGCCGTCCTCCTCCACGCGCAGGACAGCAGGATCGGCGAGCAGTTGTTCCAAGGCGGCGGGGCTGACCCGCGCAGCAAAACCAAACTGATAGGAGAATCGCTGGGTGACGGTGAGACCAGCCTTGGGTTGATTGGCGATGAACTGGCCAACGGCCTGGGTTACGGTCTCACGTAACTGCGTACGAATGGTCTGGTCCTGGAGGTCGAAAAAAACGGGAGATTCCGTCAGATCGAAGGCAGATGGCCTGTTCAAGGCGTCTGCCGACTGGGTAGCTAAATCATGAGCCGCTGGCGTTGGCTCAAGGGTCACGATGACCGCCGTCTCTGCCTCGCCGCGCGCAAAGGGTGCGAGGATGGCTTGGGTGTTAAGCAGCTTGGGATCGCTCGCCAGGCGCTCCAGCCAGACGGGTTCTGCCGTTGCCAGCGCTTCAGTGGCATCGGTCTGGGAAATCGCTTCTTTCGCGTGCGGTTCCTCAAGAAGCTCCGCAGACATGGTCTGGGAGGAAACCTGGCTGATGCTCATGAGTATGAGCATTAGGGTGGCAAGGAAACCACGGGCGTGATTGGCCCTACGACGAAAGAAGGAAAGCCGAGGTAGATGAGGCATAGCTCGTTCCCAATCCCGGAAAAAAAAGTATGATCAGAAAACTGGTCAGTATGTATCACACTCCTACCCGGAATTTAAGACATGAATTCCGACAAGATCCGACGAAATCCGACATTTGTACTGAAAATTTTTATACATGCATAAATATTTTCTATGCCTTCTTCTTCGCCGTACCTGATCATTTCAGTCCCGTTCCCCGTTCCTTGTAAAGCCCGCAGCTATAACCAACAGTTATCTATACAGAATCCCGAAGGCCCCTCTGATCCTAGTTAAGGTCCTACCTTTCGAGGCCCTGGATTTTCCTCACACGCCAGTGTGCTTCATCAAATCTTAGCGAGGCAGCCTGTGAGCTGCATGACGCCAACGCCTTGCTCTAAAAGACAGTCATTCAAGCCTCTGCCCGGCGTCTGCTGTTGGCCACAATACTGCCGCTCACCACCACAGACATCGAGGACAGCAACTGGGACGAACCGGACACCGCCGGCCACGTAATGAGTGACCGCTTGTAGGGATGATGGCAGTTGGCCTCGATTGAGAGCGACCAACCGCCAATCCTCCGTCGAGGAACGACACGCGATAACAAAAGCCCGCGCAAGGCGGGCTGGGGTACAGCGCCGGGCAGGGCAGGGCAGGTCAGTCGTCAAACTCGTCAGCCGGCTCCTGGTCCAGGGCATCAACCAACCGCAGGAGGGCGTGCGTATCGTAAACGTCGTCAATCCCCAGCTCCTGCATCAAGGTCGCGGCGTCCAGGATCAGCTCGCGGCGCGCCCGGCGCTCGTTGGCGGTGTTGTGATCCCGGTCCTCAGGTTCCAGGCTGCGAAGGTTTTCCAGACAGTCCCGAAAGTCCGATGCGGTGTTCTGGAAGCGGCAGTAGCTCATGTTCATGGTCTAGCCCTCCTCCACCCCGTCGAGCCACTGCAGCCAGGCAAAGTAGGCGTCCTCGGGGGTAGTGAAGCCAAAGTCGGGACCCCAATCGTGGTCCGGCGACCAGGTATACGGGCTTTCCCAGACCAAGGCGCGGTTCAGCCAATACAAGGTGCCGTCGGACCGGCAGCACACCGTCCACCAGGGCTTTACCGTGGCGCGACAGACGTGCTGCGCCAGTTGACCGCCATCCGGCAGCCGGTAAATACCATCGGGCTGGCGCAGAGTGCGGACGACCGCTTGCAGGATGTTCATGGTTGCTCCTCCAGAGTTTTCAGTTGAGTGGTGGTGTGGGTCAAAGCCTGGCGCTCTGCCTCCAGAGCGGCCTCCAGGGCGGCGACGACGCGGGCCTGGTCCTGGACGACCATGGCCAGCACCGCCTTGGCTTGGGCGCCTACCGGGACCAGCAGGGCGGCATCCACGGTCGCCTGTAAGGCCAGGTCGGGGATGCGGGCATTCCCGGCGAGCCAGTTCTGCACCGTGCGGCGTGTGACCCCGCACAGGTCCGCCACCGCTTGGGTGCTCAGCCCGCCGCGCGCCATGGCGGCGCGCAAGGTGTCGCGGGCTTCCATGGTCAGGCAGCCAGTTGGGTGCAGACGCGCCAGGCCTTGCGCTTGATCGCCTCGCCCGGCCCCATCCAGGCCGAGGTCAGGCGCGCCCCCAGGCGGCGCTCCTTGACGTGGTGGTCGATGTGCTCGGTGACCGCGTTCAGCAGCCCCCAGGCGGTGCCGGTGGCGCTGGGGAAGGTGCTGCCGCGCCCGTGGCCATTGAAGAGGTTGACCACGTGGTTCATCGCCCCCTTGTGCCGCTGGCCCTTCAGGTCCTTGTCCGGGTCGCCGAAGATGGCCAGCACCGCCTCCTTGACGTCCAGGTCCTTGAGCTTGGTCTTGGCCATTTCCCGCGCGATGTCGCCAAATTCATCCCAGGTCTTGTCGACCAACCCGAGGTTGGCCTTGACCTGGTCGGCGTCAAACGTCGTGTTGTGGCGGGTGACGATCAGGTTGGCCGCCTCGCGGTGCAGGGCCAGGCTGAGGGTGTTCCAGCACACCACCCGCACGTTGGTCAGGGTGGCGCGGGTCGCCATCAGGCTGTCGCACGAGGTCATGAGCAGGGCGTACTGGCGGTTGAGGTCGTTGCCCAGGGCCAGGTCGCGCCCGGTCTTGGCCAAGGCCCACACCACCGCGCCCTCCTTCAGGCTGCCGGCGGT
>CALMDH010000028.1:0-48998 GCA_937862735.1 uncultured Gammaproteobacteria bacterium | reverse complement strand
CCAGGTGGTTGGTAGGCTCATCCAGCAGCAGGAGATCCGGCTCCCGCACCAGGGCCCGTGCGAGCAGGACCCGTCGCTGCCAGCCCCCGGACAGACTGGCGAAGTCGGCCTCCGGGTCCAAATCCAGGCGGGAGAGGGTACGTTCGGTACGCTGCTCGATCTCCCAGCCGCCCGCCGCCTCCAACTGGTGCTGAACCCGGGCCAGACGTGCCAGGAGTTCCCCGCCGTCCTCCGTCCCGCTCTCCCCCACCCCGCCCTCCTCAAGCCGATGGCTCAGGTCGTGATATTCCCGCACCAGATCGCCCAGTTCCCCCAGCCCCCCCGCCACCAAGTCGAAGACCCGACCCGACAGACCCTCTGGCACTTCCTGGGTCAAGCGGGCAACAGTCATGCCATCCCGCAGCCAGACTTCACCGCTGTCCGGCTGCGCCTCCCGCGCCAGGATCCGCAGCAGGGTAGACTTGCCAGTCCCGTTACGGCCGATCAGGCAGGCGCGCTCCCCCTTGTCGAGTTCAAAACTCACCCCCTCCAACAGGGGCGGCTGACCATAGGCGAGGGAGACGTTACGAAGACTGAGGATAGGCATGAGTAGGGACCCAAAACGAACTGGGCAGCCCCGGTGACCAGGGCTGAGCGAAGACGGGAAGCTAGCGTCGAACCGGGTAGGCCGGGGAGCGGTTACCGCGGGAGAGGTGAGTCAACCTGGGATGGACGCCGGCGGAATGATATCAGGCGAGTCCGGCGGATTCGGCAAGTCTGGCGCGGGGTGGCGCAAGCGTCCCGGCCACGCGAGGCATTGAAGCAGGGACTTAGCCGCCCCCCTTGAGCAGGGCCGCCAGGTCGCCGAAAGGCTTGTGGGTTGCGACCTTGCCATTACCAGCCGCCCCGGCGCCACCCGCCCCGGCCCGACCCGCGGCGATGGCGGCCAGGTGCTCTTCGTACTTCTGGTGCTCGTTATCGTGGCAATAGAGGCACAGCAGTTCCCAATTGCTGCCATCCTGAGGGTTGTTGTCATGGTCCATGTCCTTATGATGAACCGTCAACTCACGCAGGTTCTGATGATCAAACTCCCGACCGCAGCGGCCGCAGACCCAGGGGTAGAGCTTGAGGGCCTGGTCCCGGTAACCCGCGGCGCGTTCCTCGCGGGCCTGGCGGGCCTGTGCCACCACCCGATCGAGCTTACCGAGATCGATGTGCTTGCCCGTTCGGGCGTGTCGGGGATTACTAGAATCGGTCATGGCACCCTCCGGCAGGAAAAAACTTGGCCGGGTAGCTTAGAACAATGGGCCTTCCTTGCCTATGACCTGAGATATGGGCAGGCCGATCTCAGTCCTCTGGTACCCGCACCGCCAGGACATCGCAGCGGGCACCATTGAGGACGCTGCGCGCCGTGGACCCCAGGAGGGCGGCGAGGCCATGACGGCCATGACTGCCGACCAGGATCAGGTCGACCCCCAATTCCTCAGCGATCCGCAGGATCGTGTGGCCGGTGTTACCGATCTCGACCCGGCGGTCCTCCTGCTCAACCCCTAGGCGCTCGCCTAGGGCGGTCATCTGGCGAGCGGCCACATCGAGCAGTTCCTGTTCCAAATCGAAGCCCTCCGGCAGCACCAGATCGCCGGAATAGGCCATGGGCAGATACTCCACCACATGCAATAGGCTCAGGCGTGCCGCGCATTGGTCACGCAACTGGGCGGCACGGGCGATGAGGGTCTCGGACTCCGGGGAAAAATCCACCGCCACCAGCATATGCGCGTATTTAGATAAGGACATGATGGACCTCTCGCTTTTTGCCATTTTCGACCTTTATTATAGCCCCTGCCCCGGGGGGCCGATGGCGGCCCCACCCACCCCTTGCCGTCGTATCGGGAGCGCTACCCATGACCACCTCCCCCAACCAGGAATCCTCGCCCTACGCCCTCGACCAGCCAACAGCCTATGCTCGCTGGCGGGAGACCAAACTGGCCACACACCCATCCCAGGTGGAAGAGCTGATCGTCGAGGTCAGTGACCCCCGGCGGTTCAGCCCCGCCGAACATCAGGCCATCCTCGACCGCTGTCGGCGCGCCAACATGGCGATCTATGTCAGCAAGTTGGGCGATAACCCCGATAAGGAGATCGTCCGTCAGTTAGGCGCCCAGTTCGGACTCCACCATCTGGACCACAACACCGGCGCGGACGAGGACGCGATCACCTCGATCAAGATCCAGAACGACGAGATCCATGCCGGCTACATCCCCTACACCAACCGCCCCATCGCCTGGCACACCGACGGTTACTACAACCCCCCCGACCGCCAGATTCATGGCATGGTGCTGCACTGCGTCCATCCCGCCGCGACGGGTGGGGATAATGACCTACTCGATCATGAGATGGCATATCTGCTCTTGCGCGACCGCAACCCCGATTACGTCCAGGCCCTCATGCACCCCGAGGCCATGACCATCCCCGCCAATCAAGTGGACGGAGTGGAGACACGGCCGGCGCAAGCGGGCCCCGTGTTTGCCGTCCGCCCGGATGGACGTCTGCACATGCGTTACACGGATCGCAAGCGCAACATCGTCTGGCGTGACGACCCCTTGACGCGGGAGGCCGTCAGCACCTTGAAGGAATTGCTCGACGGGGACCTGAGCCAGCGCTTTCAGGCGCGATTGAAAGCTGGTTGGGGTCTGATCTGCAACAACGTCCTGCACACCCGCTCAGGCTTCAACGAGGGTGATCCGCCGCGACTCCTCTACCGCGCCCGCTACTACGATCGGCTGGCCGGGACTTGAGCCACGCGCCGAGAGGGACTGACCAGATCATCGACCGTGCTAAAGGGATCATCCAGCCTTGAAAAGGCCATAAAATGTTCAGGAAATAGATTGATCCGAGCGGCCAGTCTCGCCCCCTCTCCCCAACCCCTCCCCAACCCGGAGTGGGGCTCACTGGCATGAGGTAGCACTCAACCCACTGATATATTGAAGTTTTTCATTTATTTTTGTGCTCAGGGTGCCGGAAGATATTGAACGTTTCCCTGGCAAGGTCCCCACCTCACCTTTCACGCCAAACACCCCCTGCACAGAACAAGTCGAACCGTTTCGGCGCTACCTGACCTGTTCCTCACTCACGGGTTCGCGTTCGATCTTGGCCCGGAACGCCATATCCTTCAGCAAGGTATCAAAATAACTGGAGCCCAGGACTTGGGCCAATTCACGGTTGACACCCTGCCGCGCCGTCTCATCCAGGCTCGCGGGATCGCCATCCACCACCTCGATCACCGCCACGACCACGGCATCCCCCCCGCTGGCGGCCTTGAACCCGTAGCTGGGGACCCCGGCGGCGGTCCGGGGCAGGGTGAAGGCCAGGTCGAGGATCTCGGCGGGCACCTCGGCCGTATCGCGCGCCACCAATCCCGTCTCGGTCACCGATTGGTTGCCGGCCAGGCTGGCCAACGACTCACCGGCCTGGAGGCGCTCGACCATGGCCTTGGCCGCCGCCTGTGCCGCGTCAGCCGCCTTGCGGTCACGGAGGGTCGTGATGATCTCCTCACGCACCTCGGCCAAGGGCTTGGGAGCGGCCTCTTCATGCTCGGTCACGCGCAAGACAATCGCCTGCAGGACTTCGGGTTCCGGCTCGATCAGATCGCTGTTGGTCCCCTCCCGCAGCACCTCGTCGCTGAAGGCCGCCGCGACCACCTTGGGGTTGGCGAGGAGGTCCGCGCCCCCTTCGCGACCGAGCCAGTCACTGGTCTGCAGCGGCAACCCCAGGGCCGTGGCGGCAGGCTCCAGGCTGTCAGGATGCTCGTAGACCAGATTGGCGAGCCGTTCGGCCATGTCATAAAAGGCCGACTCCGAACTGCCCTGGCTCACCTCGGTGGCGAGCTGATCACGAACCTCTTCAAAGGGTTTGAGACTCTCGGGCTGGACCTCCGTCACCTCGATGAGGTGATAGCCAAAGGGGCTACGCACCGGCTCGCTCACCTGGCCCACGTTCAGGGCGAAGGCCGCCGCCTCAAAGGACGGGTCCATGACCCCCTTGCCGAACAGGCCGAGATCACCACCCTGGGCCGCCGAACCCGGGTCCTGGGAGACCTCCTGGGCGACGCTGGCGAACGCCTCCCCTGCCATGAGTCGGGCACGAATGGCTTCGGCCCGGGCCTTGGCCTCGGCCTCGGCGGCGTCATCCGCGCCCGGCTCCAGGGTCACCAGGATATGGCGAGCCCGGCGCTGTTCAGGGGTACGGAAGGTCTCCAACTGCTCGGCATAGCGCTCACGCAAGGCTTCCTCAGCCACCGGCTGACCCGCATCCAGCTTGGCGGCCTCCAGTACCAGGAAGGTCAGCTTGACCCGTTCGGGGGTGCGATAGCGATCGGCATGGGACTCATACCAGGCCTGAATCTCCTCCTCGGGGAGAGGCGTCTCGTCGCGGAATTCAGCCTTGGGCAGACGGAGGTATGACAGCCGACGCTGTTGGCGGTCGAGGCGCACGGACTCGGCCAATTCCTGCTCTGTAACCAGTTCGCTGGCGGCCAGGGCACGTTGGATCTGTGTGCCGACGATGCGCTGTCGCAGGCTGTCCTCATATTGCAGGGGGCTGATGCCCTGCATTTGCAGCATGCGATCGTACGACTCCTTGTCGAACCGGCCATCGCGCTGGAAGGCGGGGTTGGCCAGGATGGCGCCCTGAAGTTCCAGACTCGAGGCCCGCAATCCAATGTCATGGGACGACTGTAACAGGAGCTGCTCCTGAATCATGCCCTCCAGGACCTGATCACGCAGGGCCGCCCCCTCGAAGAGTTCGGGGCGATAGGCCGCACCCAGACGCTCCCGCATGCGCATCCGGGTCTCCTCGACGCGCATGTCCAGGTCCCGGGTCTTGATCTCCGTGCCATTGACCGTGGCCACGATGGGTTCCGAGCCGACGCCCAGATAGGATTGGATGCCCCAGAGAGCAAAGGGAATGGTGATGAGGATGACGATCGCCCAAGCGATCGAACCCTGGGCGCGTTCTCTGATCTCTTGCAACATGGTGGCTAAGGTCGAGCTAAGCGTTGATGCAGAAGGGTGTCCAGAGCCGATAATTGCCTGGACTACAAATGAAAACGGGGTATCCCCTGGAGGATACCCCGTACCTGCTTAGTGGCGGAGTGGACGGGGCTCGAACCCGCGACCCCCGGCGTGACAGGCCGGTATTCTGACCAACTGAACTACCACTCCTGAAAACCTTGGTGGGTGCTGCAGGGTTCGAACCTGCGACCCTCGCCTTGTAAGGGCGATGCTCTCCCAACTGAGCTAAGCACCCCTTGATCGGGGCGCTCCCGACTGACCAAATTATTGTACCGCGTCCTTGAGGCCTTTGCCAGCCTTGAATGCGGGCGTTTTGCTCGCGGCGATGCTGATGCTCTGACCGGTCTGGGGGTTACGCCCCATCCGCGCGGCACGCTCTTTCACGGAGAAGGTGCCGAAGCCCAGGATAGCCACGCTCTCTCCCTTCTTCAGGCTGACGGCGATGGCATCGATGAGGCCATCCAGAGCACGCCCGGCGGCAGCCTTGGAAATGTCGCCGGCATCCGCCATGGCCTCGATCAGATCCGATTTGTTCATGATTCTCCCCCTCTAGATGGGTTCAGGGACGAAGCGAAGATTGGGGCTCGCCCCCCGTTGAATGTTGGCGTGACCAGAAAAAAACCTAGACGAAACTGTGGGCTTTCCGCCCAGTCCCTGCTTGTTGCACCTCCCCCATGGGGTGGCGACATTATAGGATTCCAAACTTCCGGGCAATCACTTTCAGTGCTGGTGAAATATTCCTCGCGCACTGAAGGCGAATGGGCGGATCAATGGCGCATGACGGCCCCGGGTCGTTCCACGGGCGTCTCACCAGGCTCCGTGACGGTGACCTCCGCCTCCGGCAGGACTTGCCTAGGTTCGGGGTGCTGGGTAAGGGCGATGTCCAGCACCTCGTCGATCCAGCGCACCGGACGGATGTCGAGATGCTGCTTGATGTTCTTGGGGATCTCGATCAGGTCACGCTCATTCTCGCGAGGGATGATGACCGTCTCGATACCCCCCCGGTGGGCGGCCAGCAGTTTCTCCTTGAGCCCACCGATGGGCAGGACCTCGCCGCGCAGGGTGATCTCGCCGGTCATGGCCACCGAGGAACGCACCGGCACCTGGGTAAGGGCCGAGACCAGGGCCGTGCACATGGCGATGCCGGCGCTGGGACCATCCTTGGGCGTGGCGCCCTCGGGGACGTGGACGTGGACGTCGGTCTTCTGGTGGAACTCGGGGTCGATGCCAAGGGACTCGGCGCGGCTGCGCACCACCGTCATGGCCGCCTGGATGGATTCCTGCATGACGTCGCCCAATTGCCCCGTATAGGTGAACTTGCCCTTGCCCGGCACCAGGGCCGACTCGATGCGCAGCAGTTCGCCGCCGACCTCGGTCCAGGCCAGGCCAGTGACCTGGCCCACCTGGTCCTTTTCCTCGGCGCGACCATAACGGAAGCGCGGTACCCCAAGGAATTTCTCCAGCATCTTGGGGTTGATGGTCACCTTGCCGGCCTTGGGTTTGAGCAGGATCTCCTTGACTACCTTACGGCAGATCTTGGAGATCTCCCGCTCCAGGTTGCGCACCCCGGCCTCCCGGGTATAGAAGCGGATGATGTCACGCAGGGCGGTGTCGCGGATGACGAGTTCGTCCGCCTCCAGGCCATTGTTCTTCATCTGCTTGGGGATGAGATAACGCTCGGCGATGTTGACCTTCTCGTCTTCCGTGTAGCCGGAGAGGCGGATAACCTCCATGCGGTCCAGCAGGGCCGGCGGGATATTGAGGGTATTGGCGGTGGCGACGAACATGACCTCGGAGAGGTCAAAGTCCACCTCCAGATAGTGGTCGACGAAGGTATGGTTCTGCTCCGGGTCCAGGACCTCCAGCAGGGCGGAGGCCGGGTCGCCACGGAAGTCCATGCTCATCTTGTCGATCTCGTCGAGCAGAAAGAAAGCGTTGCGCGAACCGACCTTGGACAGGTTGTGAATGATCTTGCCCGGCAGGGCGCCGATGTAGGTCCGGCGGTGGCCACGAATCTCCGCCTCGTCCCGCACCCCGCCCAAGGACATACGCACGAACTTGCGGTTGGTGGCGCGGGCGATGGACTGGCCGAGGGAGGTCTTGCCCACGCCGGGTGGGCCCACCAGGCAGAGGATGGGTCCCTTGAGCTTGCGCACCCGCTGCTGCACCGCCAGGTATTCGAGGATGCGCTCCTTGACCTTCTCCAGGCCATAATGATCCTTTTCCAGCACCTCCTCGGCGGCGGCGAGGTCGTTGCGGATACGGGTGCGCTTCTTCCAGGGGACATTGCACAGGGTGTCAATGTAGTTGCGCACCACCGTCGCCTCGGAAGACATGGGCGACATCAGCTTGAATTTTCTTAGCTCCCCCTGGGCCTTGTCCTTGACCTCCTTGGGCATGCCGGCATCCTCGATGCGCTTGGCCAGTTCATCGGCCTCGCTCGGTGGCGCCTCCTCCAAGTCCCCCAACTCCTTCTGGATGGCCTTCATCTGTTCGTTGAGGTAGTACTCGCGCTGATTCTTCTCCATCTGCTTCTTGACGCGGCCGCGGATGCGCTTCTCCGTCTGGAGGATGTCGTTCTCACCCTCCATCAGCCCCATCAGGTGCTCCAGGCGCGCCTGGACATCGGTGATCTCCAGGACCCGCTGCTTCTCGTCGAGGCGCAGGGCCATGTGAGCGGCCATGGTATCCGCCAGCCGCGCGGCGTCATCGATACCCGCCAGGGAGGTCAGCACCTCCGGCGGTACCTTTTTATTGAGCTTGACATACTGATCGAAGAGCCCGAGCGCCGAACGCATCAGGACATCTATCTCCCGCTCGTCCAAAGCCAGGCTCTCGGTCAGGGGCGACACCGTCGCGACGAAGACATCCACGGTCTGGGTGTAACGCTCGATGCGCGCCCGACGCATCCCCTCCACCAGGACCTTGACGGTACCGTCCGGCAGCTTCAGCAATTGCAGTACATTGGCCAGGGTTCCGACCTCATGCAGATCGGCGGCCCCCGGCTCATCGGTTTCAGCGCTCTTCTGCGCGATGAGCAGGATCTGCTTGTCGCTAGTCATGGCGCTGTCCAGGGCCCGGATGGACTTGTCCCGGCCAACGAAGAGCGGAATGACCATGTGTGGATAGACGACGACGTCCCTCAAGGGCAAGACCGGCACTTCCAGGGGATGATCCATGAGCGCATTCTTCGAGGTGTCTTTCAAGGCCATGGGCGAGGTGAGGCTCTCTGCTAGTGAAGGGGTGAAGGCCCCGGGCTGGAGGGTGAGGGGCAAGGCTTCGGTTCAGGACAGGACCGCGGAGGTAGGCGGCATGTCTGGCTTGATGATCGTGGAGAGGATATCAGGGTCGGCGGCGGAGGCTTCAAGCAATCGGCCTAGCCCTGGGGCCCATTTTCACCCGGCGTGGCCGGTTCAAATCCTCTGGCCGGGGTGTTTGTTGGTGCCAGGGGCTGGAGACCTGACGCCTCGACGCAGATGGGGGACCGTACCGGGCCGGCAGTGGTTCCCATCACCGCAGGGAAACACGCTTCAGGATGTTTCCTCAGGCGTAAGCATTCACACCCCTGACTGCCTAGGCTGACAAATATGGCACAACCTGCTGATCATCTCGCTCCCTTACCCTAGTGGGGGAGCGTTGAGGAGAGGGGGCCTGAACGGTTCCCCTCAGGCATGACGGCTGGAATCACTCGGAGGCGGCCTTGGGTAGGTCGACCCCATCGTAAATCACGTAGGGACGATTCTCGCCACGGATGACCGACTCGTCCACCACGACCTTGCTGACATTGGCCATCGACGGCAGGTCATACATGATGTCCAGCAGGGTTTGTTCCAGGACGGTGCGCAGACCCCGGGCCCCGGTCTTCCGTTCCATGGCCTTGCGGGCCACCGCGCGCAAGGCATCCGGCCGGATGTCCAGGTCGCAGCCTTCCATCTCAAAGAGACGACCATACTGCTTGACCAGCGCGTTCCTGGGCTCGGTCAGGATGCGCATCAGGGCATTTTCGTCCAGTTCCTCCAGGGTCGCCACCACCGGCAGGCGGCCGACGAACTCGGGGATCAGCCCGTAACGGATCAGGTCCTCGGGTTCCACCTCGCGAAAGACCTCCCCCAGGCGCTTACTGTCGTCCTTGCTCTGGACATCGGCGTTGAAGCCAATGCCACTCTTGCGGGAACGGTTCTGGATCACCTTTTCCAGGCCAGCAAAGGCCCCACCGACGATGAACAGGATATTGGAGGTATCGACCTGCAAATACTCCTGTTGGGGATGCTTGCGACCTCCCTGGGGCGGGACCGAAGCCACGGTGCCCTCGATGAGTTTCAGCAGGGCCTGCTGCACCCCTTCGCCGGAGACGTCCCGGGTGATGGAGGGGTTGTCGGATTTGCGGGAGATCTTGTCGATCTCGTCGATATAGACGATGCCGGTCTGCGCCTTCTCGACGTCATAGTCGCACTTGAGCAGCAGTTTCTGGATGATGTTCTCCACGTCCTCACCGACGTAACCCGCCTCGGTGAGGGTGGTGGCATCGGCGATGGTGAAGGGGACGTTGAGCAACCGCGCCAGGGTTTCGGCCAACAGGGTCTTCCCCGAGCCGGTGGGACCGATGAGCAGGATATTGCTCTTGGAGATCTCCACCTCCTCCTTTGCGCTGGCCAGTTCCATGCGCTTGTAATGATTGTAGACGGCGACGGAGAGGACCTTTTTCGCCTGCTCCTGGCCGATGACGTACTGGTCCAGGCTGAGGTTGATTTCCCGCGGCTTGGGGAGCTTGCTGGTGGTCTCGGTCGCAGTCTCCTCGACCTCCTCGCGGATGATGTCATTACAGAGTTCGACGCATTCGTCACAAATGAAGACCGAAGGACCGGCGATCAGCTTACGCACTTCCTGCTGGCTCTTGCCGCAGAAGGAGCAGTAAAGAAGCTTGCCGTCGTCACTCTTGCGTTGCGTCATCAGTAAGGGTTCTCCGCAGGTAGGATGCCGCGGTACTCATGCGAGTAGCGCGCTTCCCCGAAATAGGGACGAACGATAGCGAGGCAATAGCCCGGCCTTGGGGCGCGACTGCCTCCAACCACGCCCTGTGATCAGGATTTGACCGCCTTGGGCACCGCGCGCTGCTGCAGGACCTTATCGATCAGGCCATAGGCCACGGAGTCCTCTGGACCCATGAAGCGGTCACGCTCGGTATCCTCCGCCACCTTTTCCACCGGCTGGCCCGTATGGTGGGCAAGGATCTGGTTGAGCTGGTCGCGAATGTGCAGGATCTCCCGGGCATGGATATCGATATCCGTTGCCTGGCCCTGAAAGCCACCTAGGGGCTGGTGGATCATCATCCGGGAATGAGGCAACGCATAACGCTTGCCCGCCGCCCCACCCGCCAGCAGCAAGGCCCCCATGCTGGCCGCCTGGCCGATACACATGGTGCTCACATCCGGGCGGATGAAGCGCATGGTGTCGTAGATGGCCAGACCAGCGGTCACGGCCCCCCCAGGGGAATTGATATAGAGGTGGATGTCCTTGTCGGGATTCTCGGATTCCAGGAAGAGGAGCTGGGCCACGACCAGGTTGGCCATCTGGTCCTCGACGGGGCCGACGAGGAAGATGACCCGCTCCTTGAGCAGCCGGGAATAGATGTCGTAGGCGCGCTCGCCCCGGGCGGTCTGTTCGACAACCATGGGGATCAGCCCCAGGCCCTGGGGATTCCAGGCCGAGTGGGCGGCGGTGATCGGGTTATGCGTCATGAGATTCTTCAAGGACCGATGTGGGTAATGGATCAGGCGGCGGGACCCATCAGTTCCTGGAAACTCTGGGGCTGGTCTTCGACCTCGACCTGGGTCAGGACCCAGTCCACCACCTGCCCTTCCAGGGCCAGGGCCTCGACCGAGGCCAGATGGTCCTTATTGCTGTAATAAAAATCGACCACTTCCTGGGGATTTTCATAGGTCGACGCCATGTCCTCCACGGCCTCGCGAACCCGCGCCGGGTCCGCCTTGAGCTGGTTGGACTTGACTACCTGCGCCAGCACCAGACCCAGGGCGACACGCCGCCGGGCGTTGTCCGCAAAAAGGTGGTCGGGAAGCTCGATTTTGGGACTGCCCCGCAGATTCTGACGCATCTGCTCCTTCAGGGTCTGGATCTCCTGATTGATCAGCGCCTGGGGGATTTCGATCGGGTTGGCCTCCAGCAACAGATCCATGACCTGGGACTTGACCCGGGCATCGACGCGCTGTTTGAGTTCGCGGCTCATGTTGGCCCGAACATCCTGGCGGAAACGGTCCAGATCGCCATCCTCGACCCCGAAGGCCTTGGCGAAATCGGCATCGAGCGCGGGCAGCTTGGGTTCCGCCACGGCATGCACGGTCACCGCGAAGGACGCCGCCCTACCCTTGAGGTGTTCGGCGTGGTAGTTGTCGGGGAAGCTGAGCTCCAGAACCCGCTCCTCACCGGCGGCGGCGCCGACCAGACCGGCCTCAAAGCCCGGAATCATCTGGCCGCTCCCCAGGATCAATTGCAGATTGTTGCCGGTGCCCCCGGGAAAGGGTTCTGCTTCTCCGGCCAAGGTGCCCGTGAAGCTGATCTTGAGCCGGTCACCCTCCCGGGCGGGGCGCTCGACCTCGTCGTAGGTCTTGCGCTGCTCCTGGAGGCGCTGGATCAGGGCCTCCAGATCAGCATCCTGAAGTTCCACCACGGGACGCTTCACCTGCTTGCCGGTCATGGAACCTAGCTCAAACGCCGGCAGGACTTCGAAGGTAGCGGTATAAGCGTAACGCCTCGCCTTGGGATCCATGTCCAGATCGAAGGTCGGCGGAGCCACGGGATTGAGGCCTTCCTGGACCAGGACCTCACCGAAGGTGGATTGCACCAACTCCCCGACCACCTCGCTGCGAATCTGTTCGCCATAACGCTGACGCAACATCCTCACCGGGACCTTGCCCGGGCGGAATCCGGGCAGGCGTGCAGAACGGGAGAAATCGCGCAGACGGTTCTCCACCGCGCTCTCGATCCGCTCCGGCTCCAGGGCAACCGTCAGGCGCCGTTCGAGCCCGGCTCCATTCTCCACTGATACTTGCATCTTCGTCAGGTCTCTCAAGGGTGGCGCCCCAGGAACCCATCTGGATTAGATCCCGGATCGGCGGTCAGGGGCAATTCATCAAAATTCGTCAGGGGCGAAACCGCCTGGCGAATGCGGTTACCAAGCGCGCAAGTATAGCCAGCCAGTCAGATGGGTGCCAGCCAAGCGGTACCGCATTTACCCGTACAACAAAAAACCCGCCGTAGCGGGTTTCGAATCAAGCTGGCATATAGAGCGGGTCAACTTGTTCGTTTGACGGAACTCGTTAAGGACCTGGAAAGCTCTTTAACGTGTAGAGTGGACAGCACAGGCAGGCTAGTGCGCCACTAGGCACTCTAACTGCCTAACCTGAATCAGGATAATTGGTGCCCAGGGACAGAATTGAACTGCCGACACGAGGATTTTCAGTCCTCTGCTCTACCAACTGAGCTACCTGGGCGTCGTGACAGGCCGCGTATTACACCCGAGTCAGGGTGGCGCGTCAAGCAGCGGGTGGGCGGTAATCCGGCGGCGGGGCGCTGCCGTCGCCAAAGAAAAACTTTTCCAACTGTTCCTCCAGGAACTTACGCGCCTTGGGGTCCATGGGACTGAGACGATTCTCGTTGATGAGCATCGTCTGGTGACGCAGCCAATCCTGCCAGGCCTGGCGGGACACCTGATCGAAGATGCGCTTGCCAAGATCACCGGGATAGGGAGGGCGGTCCAGGCCCTCGGCTTCGCGTCCCAGTTTGATACAAGTCACCATGCGGGTCATAGGGTCAATCTCTCTATGCAAGGGGCAACGTCATGGGGCATCCTGGCGCGGTTGGTGGGCGCCGGTCTCCAGGATACCCAGGTCACGTAGCAAACGCGTCACGGGGGCGGGGAAACCCAGGCCAGATAGTTCATCGGGGCGCCACCATACGTGGCGATCGTCTTCGGCTACGTTTTCGGGATGAACCAACAGGAGCAGCCGCACCGGGCGCATCTCCAACTCAAAGTGGCTGAAGGTATGACGGCGGGGGGGCAGATTTTCAACCAGGGTCGCGTCGGTGCCCAGATGGGCGCGACACCAGTCAGCCGGATGCTGATCCTCCGCGCACTCGGGCAGGCTCCACAGACCGCCCCAAATGCCGGAGGGCGGGCGTCGTTCCACCAGCCATTCCCCGCGTGGGTTGCGCAGAAGGAGACACTGGATGGCGCGGCGCGGTAGGGCCCGGGGTGATCGAGGGCGGGGATAGGCCATGACCTGGCCCTGGGCCAGGGCCAGACAATCCGCCGCCAGGGGACAGCGATCGCACCCCGGCCGGTTGCGGGTACAGAGGGTGGCCCCCAGGTCCATCATGGCCTGGTTGTAGGCACCGGCGCGCTCCGACGGGGTCAGGGCCTCGGCCAGAGCCCACAGCCGGGCCAGGACGGCCGCCTGGCCGGGCCAGCCGTCGATCAGTCGGTGGCGGCTCAGCACCCGCTTGACGTTACCATCCAGGATGGGGTGACGCTGCCCGCCAGCCAGGGACAAGATGGCCCCGGCGGTGGAGCGGCCAACCCCCGGCAGTGCCTGGACTTCCGCCAGGGTCAGGGGAAAACGCCCGCCATGGCGGTCCTCCAGCAACCGGGCGGCCCGGTGCAGGTTGCGCGCCCGGGCGTAGTAGCCCAGTCCCGCCCAGAGGGCCATGACCTCGTCCACCTCGGCCCGGGCCAGAGCGCCGATGGTGGGGTAGCGGCTCATGAAGCGCTCGAAGTAGGGGATGACCGTGGTGACCTGGGTCTGCTGCAACATGATCTCCGAGACCCAGACCCGATAGGGGCTGGGGTCCCGCTGCCAGGGCAGGTCCCGCCGGCCATGGTGGTCGAACCAGGCGAGGACCCGCCGGGCAAAATCGGCGCCATCTCCAGCCATCAACGACCCAGGAGTGACTTCAGGCCTTGCTCCAGACCCCGGATGCCGGTGCGCTGCTCCAGTTGCTGCAGGGCGTTGCCCTCGGACCCGCCCAATTCCCGCTGCAGCCGCCGCCGCGCCAGTTCCTCGATCACCGGCCCGGGGTCTAACCGATATTCCGGGAACTGGAAGCTGCCCAGGATGCGCACCGGGATGGCAATCCCCTTGATCTGCTCCAGGGTACTACCGGCCGGTGCCTGGTCCACCCGCGCCACGAGGGTCAGGTCCAGTTCCTCCCGTGGCAAGTTGATCTGACCCGTGCCATTGGCCTGAAAATGGCCCGTTGCCACCCGCAGGTCCTGGGTCTCCACAATCCCCCGCTCAATGTGGGCCGTGGCCTGGAGCTGGGTGAAGCGCGTCCGGCCGCCCCCGGTGGGCTTGGCGGGCTTGGCCTGACCACGAAGCTGTGCCTCGACGGTCTGAACGAGGCCCTCCAGGTCAAAACCCTGGAGCTCGCCCTCGGGCATCCGCAAGGCCGCCCGGCCCGCCAGACTGGCCACCAACTCCGGCTGGGTCAGGCCCTGGGCCTCCAGGTCCGCCTCCAGATCGGCGCGGCCGCTCAGGCGGGCCTCACGCCGTAGCAGGTCCCCCAGCAGATCCGCGACGCTCACCCCCTGGGCCCGCTGTTGCAGGGAATAGGCGGGGACCCCCCGCCGGATATCCAGATCAACCTGCCCGCTCAGGCTCCCGGCATAGAAGCGGGCTACCCGCTCCCGGAGCTGAAACTGGCCGTCCTGACCGCTGAGGTGGCCGTCGAACTCGCCAAACTTCAGGCCCCGCCAGGTCAGGAGGCCAACCCGTACCTGGCCATCCAGGGCAACCGCATCCCAAGCCCGGGCTCGCGGTTCCTTGACCGGCGGTGGAGGCGTGCTTGATGTTTGGGCGACCGCCTCGGCGATCAGCAACCGCACCAGGAAGGGCATTTCGGGGGCCTTCGCCGCCTCACGGGCGATGCCAGGCTCGGACTCGGGGTCCAGGGCATTGTCCACACCAGGTTCCAGGCCAGGTTCCAGACTGGCGACGGTAGCAGGCGACAGATAGTCATCCAGGACGAGCTGATCCGCCTTGAGATCGAAAGTATGAAGTTCGGGCACCCCTGGGACCCAGGACCAACTGCCCGTCACCCGGTTCTGGTCCAGGCCCAGGTCCAGCCCGTTCAGGTCCAGGCGTCCCTCGGCCCACCGCCAGTCGCTGGCCAGGGTCAAGCGGGAGAGGGCCGCCGGGTCCGCCATGGGCGGGAGCGACAGCCCCAGCTCCCGCAACCAGGCTCGGGCATCGAGAGGCTCCAGGTCGAGATGGCCCCGCCAGTCGGGCTGCTCGTCCAGACTGCTGGCCGTGGCCAAGCCCCGCGCCCGCAGGGCACCGCTCTCCAGAACCAGATCCCGCACCGCCAGGGTCCGAGCCTGGGCGTCATAGTCCAGTTCTCCCTGGCCGATGAGCCTGAGGGGCTTGCCAGACAGGGTCCCACCGCTGGCCTCCATCGTCAGATCGAGCCCGGTGAAACGATAGGCCGCCGCCGGGAGATCGGCCATCAGGCTGCCACGCAGTTCGGCCTGGGCCTGGTAGCGCTCACCGAGGACCAGATCATCCAGGCGCAAGACAAAGGGACTGAGCACCAGGTGCTGGTCGGCGGCGGGCATGCGGGTGTGGGCCTCCAGGGTCAGGCGGGCGGGCCGCTCCCGCCCCAGCTCGGCTATTTGGCCGGTCAGGTTTAGGTCCAGCGGGCCATCCGGGTCAAGTTGCGGGATCCTCACCCCCAGATCCTCCACCAGCAACTGGGTCCCGTTTTCCTGGTCGTCCCACAGGAGACGCATCCCGGTCAGGACCAGGCCACCGCCCGTCGCCTCCGGTAACGGGCCAACTAACGGTTCCTCGTCTTCCCAGGCGGCACGCAAGGACGCCGGCAGGGGTTGGACCGCCACCGGCCGTTCCAGGACCGGTCCCCGCCACTCCTCCCAGTTGGTCCGGCCATCCGGGGCGCGGATCAGATGGAGGCTCCACCCCGTGCCCAGGAGCGCCCCCAATTCCAGGCGTCCCCGCAGGAGAGCCTGGAGATCGAGTCGCGCCTGGGCCTTCTGGACGCGCAGAAAGGGCTGCTCGCCAAAGCCCGCCGGCTGGTCGAGACGCGCCTGATGGATCTCCAGCCCAACCCAGGGGAACAAGGACAACCGAAGTTCGCCCTCCAGCGTCAGACGCCGACCCGCATGCTCCTCGACCCAGGCGCTGATCTGGTCCTTGTAGTCATTGGGGTTCAGGAACAAGTGTAAGGCCAGCACCGCGGCGACCAGGATGGCCAGCAGCACCAGCAGAAATTTGAGAAAGGCTTTCATGGCCTTGACCGCTCCAAGGCAATCGGTGGGTAAACGAGATGGGGAAAGGACAGAGGGGAGCGGGAGGGAGTGGAGCGGGTGATGGGAATCGAACCCACGCTGGAAGCTTGGGAAGCTTCAGTTCTACCATTGAACTACACCCGCCAACTGAAGCGGGAGTATAAGAAGCCCCGCCCCGCCTTGGCAAGGGCTGTATCGCCGCTGCATAGCCTGGCTGCTTCGTCCGGCGGACGTTCCACCCACGTTCCGGCTTGCGCGGACTTCAACCCTAATTCGGCGGCTGCGGCGTCTTGAAACGCCATAACCCACTGTATCGAAAGACCTGCGGGCAACGGCGGAGCAGTTGGGAGCCTACCCCGGGGTGAGAATCGGTGTCACGCCATCGGCAACTCAGCCAACGAGTTGCGCACGCTAGACCAATTGAACCGCCGAATGCGGGTTCAAGCGTCGGCGGCGCGCAGCTGCTCCACCAGCCCAGCCAGGCTGCGCATGACCTCGGCGCGCTTGACCTTGAGGGTCGGCGTGAGCAGACCGTTCTCCACCGTCCAAGGCTCCAGCGTCAGGGCCAGACGGCGGATCTTGGCATGACCGGGGAAGGTCGCCAGGACCCCGCGGACCTGTTTCAGCAAATCCCGCAGCAGGCGCGGATCGCGCAGGCTGGCGGGGTCCGCGGGGTTCAGGCCGTAATCCCGAGCCAGGGCCGGCCAGCGTTCCGCGTTCAGGACCAACAGGGCTCCCAGGGCGGGCCAGCCCTCACCCACCACCAGGGCCTGCTCGAACAGGGGGTCGAGACACAGGGCCTGTTCCAGGTCCACCGGCGGCACCTTCTCGCCATTGGAAAGTACCAGAATATCCTTGATGCGCCCGGTGATGGTGATGCGTCGGCCATCGAGTCGCGCCTGATCGCCGGTGTGCAGCCAGCCCTGGGCGTCCAAAATCGCCTCGGTAGCCTCCGGCTGGCGCCAGTAGCCCTGCATGACGATGGGGCCCCGCACCAGCAGTTCGTCCCGCTCCCCCAGGGACACCTCGACCCCCGGCAGGGCCTGGCCAACGCTGGCGGGATCGTTGGCCGCCAAGCTGTTGACGCTGACCACGGGACTGGTCTCCGTCAGACCGTAGCCCTGCAGCAAGGGCAGGCCTAGTCCGAGAAAAAGCCTCGCCACCTCCCCGGACAGGGGCGCGCCACCACTGACGGCAATGCGCAGCCGGCCACCGAGGCGGGCCCGCACGGGCCCGGCAACCAGGCGCCGCAGCCCGGGAGCGAGCAAGAGCAGTGGGTGCCAGGACGCCCGGCCCTGCTGGTGCTCAAACTGGCGCCAGCCGGCGGTGATCGCCAACCGGAAGAGCAGACGCACCGGGGCGGGACGGCCCTTGACCTGGTCCTGGAGACGGGCATAGACCCGCTCGAAGACCCGGGGCACGGCGATCAGCACCGTCGGCCGCACCACCTGCAAGTCCTCTCCCAGTTGGTTGATGGAGCGAGCGAAGGCCACCGCCGCCCCGGCCATCATCGGCAGGTAATAGCCCGCAGTACGCTCCAGGGTGTGGGAGAAGGGCAGAAAGGAGAGAAAGACGTCCTCCTGGTAGCAGTCCACCACCCGCAGGGCGGCGGCCACGTCGCTGAGGACGTTGCGGTGGCTTAACATCACCCCCTTGGGGCGACCCGTGGTCCCCGAGGTGTAGACAATGGTCGCCAGGTCCTCCGGTTTCGCCGGCCCCGGCCCGGCCCAGAGCGCGGTTCCCTCCACGGACGGGGAGATGGATGCGGAGGCGGAGTTCGTGGCGGTTGCGGGGGTGGTATCGACGGCGGCCCCCAGCCAGTCTTCCACCGACACCGCCGGCTCCCGCACCGGGGAACGGGCCTCCAGGATCAGGACCCGGCGCAACGCGAATGGGGACCCGGAACCGGAACCGGGCCCGGCCTCCAGGGCCAGCGCCAGGCGTTGCCAGCGTCCCGCATCCTGGACGAGGAGGACCTTGGCCCCCGCATCCTCCAGGATGAAGGCCAGGTTGTCGGGCCGGTCATCCGTGTAGAGGGGGACGACGACCAGCCCCAGGGACAGGGCCGCCTGCTCGTAGAAAATCCATTCGGGACAGTTGCGCAACAGCACCGCCACCCGATCCCCGGGCTCGAGGCCAGGTTCCGCGGTCATGGCGGCCCGCCAGCGGGCGACCTGGACGCCAATCTCCCCCCAGGTCAGGGACCACCAGACTCCGTCATGGCGATCGTAGGCCTGATAAGCCAGGCGCCCGGGCGAACGTCCCACCCGGGCCTGGAAGAGGCCATCCAGGGTGTGGGCCTCCTCGAGTGAAATCAGGTCCTTGGTCCAATGGGTCATGGGCGCCCTCGCGGTAATGGGTGATCAGTTTGCCAAAGGTAGGGACCCGACCAAAACCGCCCCGCACGGGGTAACGCTCGGTCTTCCCAGGAAACTGGCGTTCAGGATAGCAGGGGATCGGGACCCATCCGCGGCCCGCCGGGGCTGAGCCATGACCACGACAGTTTCCGCTCATAGTGTAGAATCGGTTCCCGGTCTGTCGCGAGAGGGGTCCCATGCAGATTCAGGTCAATGGTAACGTTACCGAGTTCTCCGCGGGTGAAACCCTGCATGAGCTTATCGCAAGGCTGGGTCTCGTCGGGCAACGCCTAGCGGTGGAGGTGAACGAGGAACTGGTCCCGCGCAGCCGTTTCGCGACCCACGCCCTGTCACCGGCCGACAAGGTTGAGATCATTCAGGCCGTCGGCGGTGGTTAGCCGCGGGGTAACCGTATAGTCCCCTCTCCCCACCCCTCCCCCACCAGGGAGGAGGAACATCAGCTTCCGAGGCGCAACCCTAACTCACGGAGCGGATTGCTTGGAACCTAAATCCTTCGTCGACTCCGCCGTCATCCTCCTGGTGGCCACCGCCTTCGCCGTGGCCATCTTCCGCCGTTTCGGCCTCGGCTCGGTCCTCGGCCTGCTGGTGGCCGGCATCCTGGTCGGTCCCTACACGCCCGGCTTCACCGTCACCAGCCATGTGGAGGATGTGCGCCACTTCACCGAACTCGGCGTGGTGCTGCTGCTCTTCATCATCGGCCTGGAGATGCATCCCCACCGCCTCTGGTCCCTGCGCCGCTCCATGTTCGGCCTGGGTTCCCTGCAGATCCTGGTGTCCGGCGGCTTCATTGCCCTGTTCATGCACCTGTCGGAACCCAATTGGGGGATCGACATCCTCGCCGGCCTGACCCTGGCCTTGTCCTCCACCGCCTTCGTCATGCAGATCCTGCAGGAACGGGGGGAAATCGCCAGCCCCCACGGCCAGACCACCTTCGCCATCCTGCTGATGCAGGACCTGGCCGTGGTCCCCCTGCTCGCCCTGATCCCCATCCTCGGGGACGTGGGTACCCTGTCGGGCGACATGCCCCTCCCGCAGCAGGTGCTGATCGTCATCGTCGCCGTCGCCCTGGTGGTGGCCACCGGCTACTACGTCATTCCCCGCGTCCTCGATCTGTTGGCGCGCCAGAACAATCGCGAGGCCTTCTTTCTGGTCGCCATGGCCTCCGTCTTCACCGCCGCCTGGGCCATGGAGGAGGCGGGCATGTCGATGGCCCTGGGGGCCTTCCTGATGGGCGTCGCCCTGTCGGGGTCCCGCTACAACCTGCAGATTCAGGCCGCCATCGAGCCCCACAAGGGCCTGCTGATGAGCCTGTTCTTCGTCGCCGTGGGCATGTCGGTGGACGTTGGCACCTTGGCGGCGGCGCCCCTGTTCTTCCTCGGCCAGGTGATCGCCATCGTCGCCATCAAGATCATCGTCCTCTTCGGGCTCTGCCTGGCCTTCGGCGAAAGCCGTCAGACAGCAACCCGCGTCGCCTTCATTCTCTCCCAGGGCGGTGAATTCGGCTTCGTCCTCTTTGGCGCCGCCAAGGCCATGGGCATCCTCAACGACCAGACCTTCATCCTCTCCGTGGGCATCATCTCCTTCAGCATGCTCATCACCCCCCTCCTGGTGAAGATTGGCGACGCCCTGGCGGCGCGCGTCCCCGTACCCGCGGACACGGGGGACGAGGCCTACCGCTTCTCCCTCGCGGGGGCCGAGAGCGACGCCCGCGCCCTGGTGGCCGGTTACGGCCGGGTGGGCCATACCGTCGGCACCATCCTCTCCAGCAGTGGCGTCCCCTACCTGGCCTTTGACATGGATCCCGCCCGGGTGGACGAATTTCGCCTGCTGGGCCACCCCGTCTACTACGGCGACGTCACCGACGTGGAGCTGCTGATGGCGGCCCGGATCGACAAGGTGGACCTGGTGGTCATGACCCTGGACAACCGCAAGGCCGCCCTGCGCGCCACCCGCCTGATCCGCGACCTGGCCCCCCACGCCACCATCGTCGCCCGGGCGCGGGACCTTAACGCTAGCCATGCACTCCTTCAGGCCGGCGCCAACAAGGCCTTCCCCGAGGCGGTGGAGGCCAGCCTGCGCCTGGCGGCCGAGGCCCTGGAGAGCCTGGGCGTCGCCAGCGAGGACACCAGCATGCTCGTGCGCGGGGTGCGCAGCACCAACTACGCCTTGGTGCGCGAGAACGGTGACAAAGCCACCTGACACCGTCCGGCCGCTGGAAGGTCCGGGTGCTCCATGAGACTCGGTTCCGGGACGCCTTTGGTGATAGTCCTTGAATTGGTCACCGATGCGAGCCAGTCCCGCCGGGTAATCGTCGATATCCCCGCTGGCCCAACCCTCCGCTAGCACCCGCGCCACGGCTGAACTTCAACCTTCATAGTCACGATTAGCAGTCACCATGTCCACGCCTCCCCTTACCCCGGATACCTTCACCGTGGCCGGTCGCACCTTCAGCTCCCGCTTGCTGGTGGGCACCGGCA
The DNA here is from genome assembly GCA_937862735.1 of uncultured Gammaproteobacteria bacterium. GTDB lineage: Bacteria > Pseudomonadota > Gammaproteobacteria > Chromatiales > Chromatiaceae > M0108. The sequence continues at coordinate 27,778 of CALMDH010000028.1, read as the reverse complement.
AATACAAAGACCATGCGCAGACCCAGGCCGCCATCGCGACCAGCGGCGCCGAGATCGTCACCATCGCCGTGCGCCGCACCAACATCGGCCAGAGCCAGGACGAACCCAACATCCTCGAGGTCCTGCCCCCGGACCGCTACACCATCCTCCCCAACACCGCCGGTTGCTACGATGCCAAGACCGCCGTGCGCACCTGCCGCCTGGCCCGGGAACTCCTCGACGGCCACAACCTGTGCAAGCTGGAGGTCTTGGGGGACCAGCAGACCCTCTTCCCCGACGTCGTCGCCACCCTCCAGGCCGCGGAGGAACTGGTCAAGGACGGCTTCGACGTCATGGTCTACACCAATGACGACCCCATCATGGCCAAGCGCCTGGAGGAGGTCGGCTGCTGCGCCGTCATGCCCCTCGCCGCCCCCATTGGCTCCGGCCTAGGCATACGCAACAAGCTCAACATCCTCACCATCGTCGAGAATGCCAAGGTGCCGATCCTGGTGGACGCCGGCGTCGGCACCGCCTCCGACGCCGCCGTCGCCATGGAACTGGGCTGCGACGGCGTCCTTATGAACACCGCCATCGCCGCCGCCCGCGACCCGGTGCTCATGGCCAGCGCCATGCGCAAGGCCATCCAGGCCGGTCGCGAGGCCTTCCTCGCCGGGCGCATGCCCGCCAAGCGCTTCGCCTCCGCCTCCTCGCCGGTCGAAGGGCTGTTCTTTTGATGAGGCTTGGCAGCTTTGAACATGCTTGGAACCCCGGGTCTCGGTAACCCAGACCAAGCCACACCCGGCGAACCGCCCCGGCGGCCCATCCGCAGCTTCGTCCTGCGCCAGGGACGCCTCACCCCGGCCCAGGCCCGTGCCTTCGCCGAGCTGTGGCCCCGCTATGGCATCAACCGCAACCCCGGTGAGTGCCTGGACCTGGCGGCGCTGTTTGGCAATGACCAGCCCGTCTGGCTGGAGATCGGCTTCGGCAACGGCGAGACCCTGGCGACCCTGGCGGAACGCCACCCGGAGCGTAACTTCCTCGGCGTCGAGGTCCACGCCCCCGGCGTCGGCCACTTGCTCCTGGCCTGTGAACGGCTTGGCCTCACCAATATCCGCCTGCTGCGCCAGGACGCCGTGGAACTGCTGGCCAGCGGCCTGCCTCCCGCCAGCCTGACCGGCGTCTACCTCTTCTTCCCCGACCCCTGGCCCAAGCAGCGCCACCACAAGCGCCGCATCCTCAACCCTGACTTTCTGAGCAAGCTGGCCCGGGTCCTGCGCCCTGGCGGCACCTTCCACGCCGCCACCGACTGGGAACCCTACGCCCGGCAGATGCTGGAGGTCCTGACCGCCGCCGCGGACCACTTCCATAACACCGCTGGCCCCGGCCAGTTCGTCCCCCGCCCCGCCGGGCGCCCCCTCACCAAGTTTGAAAAGCGCGGCCAAGGCCTGGGGCACGGGGTCTGGGATCTCATCTTCACCCGGCGGGCGGATTGACCATGCCCGAGCTGCGACTCCAGGGCCTCAGGACCCGCAACCTGGCCCCCATCGACCTCCAGATCGCCCCCGGGGACCTGGTCTTCCTCTCCGGCCCCTCCGGTTCCGGCAAGAGCCTACTGCTGCGCGCCCTGGCCGACCTGGACGAGCATCAGGGCGAGGTCTGGCTGGACGCCACCCCCTGCGCCGCCCTTCCCACCCCGGAATGGCGCCGCCGCGTGGGCCTGCTCCCGGCGGAGGCCTTCTGGTGGCATGACCGGGTAGGCGACCATTTCCCCACCCGCCACGATCCAAACCTCCTCGACCGCCTGGGCTTCGGCCCCGAGGTCCTGGACTGGCAGGTCGGCCGCCTCTCCACTGGCGAGCGCCAGCGTCTCGCCCTCGCCCGCCTCCTCGCCCTTCAGCCCCAGGCCCTACTCCTCGACGAGGCTACAGCCAACCTCGACCCCCCCAACCGCGACCGGGTCGAGGCCCTGATCCAGGATTACCGCCGGGAGCAGTCCGCCCCGATCCTCTGGGTCAGTCACGACCCGGACCAGCGCCAGCGCCTGGCCGCACCGACGCCCGGCTTGACCGGCGCCCGCCGGCTGATCATCCGCGGCGACCGCCTGGAGGAGGAGTCCACCCCATGACACTGATCCTCCTCAGCCCCCTGGACCTTGCCCTTGCCGCCAGCCTGGTCCTGCTCCTTGCCCTCCTCTCCTGGCGCCTGCACCTGGGCGTGGAGCAGCGCGTCCTGATCGCCGCCCTGCGCAGCGTCATCCAGCTCAGCCTCATCGGCCTGGTGCTGAACTTTCTTTTCGCCCAGACCAACTTCACCTTCATCGGCCTCTGGACCCTGGTCATGCTGGGCGTCGCCGGTTGGGAGGTCATGGCCCGCCAGAAACACCGTTACCGCGGCGCCTGGGGCTTTGGCATCGGCACCCTGTCCATGTTTCTGTCCTCCTTCAGCGTCATCCTCCTCGCCCTGACCCTGATCATTGGCGTGGAGCCCTGGTGGCAGCCCCAGTACCTCATCCCCCTGCTCGGCATGCTCCTGGGCAACACCATGAGCGGCATCGCCATCGCCCTTGACAACCTCAGCCGCCAGGCCTGGGAGGGTCGCGGCCGCATCGAGGCCCGACTGCTGCTGGGTCAGAGTTGGGAGTGCGCCATCCGCGACATCCGCCGCGACTCCATGCGCGCCGGGCTCATCCCCATCGTCAACTCCATGGCCGCCGCCGGCCTGGTGAGCCTGCCGGGGATGATGACCGGCCAGATCCTCTCTGGCAGCCCGCCCATGGAGGCCGCCAAGTATCAGATGATGATCCTCTTCCTCATCACCGCCGGCACTGGGCTCGGCAGCGCCGCCGCCGTTTGGGTGGGCTCGCGGCGCCTCTTCGATCACCGTCAGCGCCTGCGCCTCGATCGGCTGACAGGGCCTGGTCGTTAACCCCTGGCGCTGGGTTAGCCCTAAGCGCGATCAAAATACCCGTCACCTCGTCCATGCCCGGCCAGGCTACCCAGGTACGCCCCGGGCATGTTCAACATCCGGGTTAAGCGCGCGACCCGGGGGGCTAATCGGGTCGGGATGGCCCTAAGCACCTGAACCCGTTGGAATCCAACCACGAGCCACGCAATCCCGGAAACACCAGGCCGGCGTGGTTTCGGTCTTGTAAGTCCAGAAAAACCACCCGAGGTATTTCTCATACGTCAGCATCTGCGCGGCGGCATAACCGCGATAGGCCAATGAAAGCTGGTAATCATCCATTTTCTCCAGGGCATGATTAAAGGGACCCTCCGCCCAGAGGGACACCTCCTTCAAAACCAAACCCAGACTCCATTCCCCACAATAAACCGGCAGCTTTAATTCCTTACTGATACAATCGGCTTCGTTTTTCAGTTCGACCACGCTTTTTGCCAAGTGTCCGTAAATATCGAGATCTATATCCTCGCGTGCAAAACATTGATAGCGATGAATGTCGAAAATGACATTCTGGAATTCAGGCGGCTGCATGAAGCCCAGATAACATCCGTGCGCGCGGAAGCCATCATGAAACACCACGGCCACTTTGTCTGGCGGGCAATATTCGCGTATACGCCGATAGGCGGCAAGGTAATAATTTTTCAGTAATTCCGTATCTATATCCCAACGCGGTTCGTTTAACACCTCGATGCCGTGCAGGGCCGGGGCATGACGATAGCGCTCGGCCAACCATTCTAGTACGTTTAAGGCGTGGTCGATGTATTCCTGACGGGTGTGCCACTCGCACACATCCATGATGCCGCCATTGTCAAAGCCATTTTGACATCCCGGTGCCGCGTGCAAATCGAGGATGACGGCTAATTCAAATTCCTGCGCCCATTGCATCACCCGGTCCACGATCGCCAACCCACCTTCGACATAGGGATAACGGCTATCACCATAAGCTGGATGATAGGGATAATTCTTCCCAAACAGCCAATGTCCAACGGGTAATCGCACGGCATTCAGGCCGACGCTGGCAAGCCACTTAAAGTCTTCCTTGGCAACGAATGTATTCCAATGCCGCCGCAGGCGTTTGGTCGCCTCTTCAAGGCCCAATTCCACGCAAAAAGAGGTCTCGTCCCTCGCCGCAAGCCCTTCGAATATACTTGGAGTGATCCATTTTTCCAGAACCAGCCAGCCACCCAAATTAACCCCGCGAAGTTTTTTTGGATGAGACATATTATTCCCCCGGGAAATATAACGTACTATCGTGGAACATGGGCGCGGTTTCCAGGTGCGTGATGCTTAACAAGGTTGCATCGGGCAAGTAGTGATTAATTAAACGTAACATTTTTTCTTCACTGTCGGCATCCAAGGAATCAAAGGCTTCCTGCAGGAATATCCAACGTGGTTTGTTGAGCAACAAACGCACCATGCCCAGGCGTTGCTGTTCATTTCGCGATAAACTGCGCGCCCAGACATCCACGCTGTCCAGTTGTTCAATCAGATGCTCCAACCCGACGATCTTGAGCGTTAGGATTATTTCCTCGGGAGAAAAACAAGATTCTGACTTGGGATAACAAATAGCTTCACGCAGGGTAAAGTTCGCGGGGAGATGAGGACGCGGCGGCATGAAGAATAATTTATCATTAACCGGTAATTCTATTTTTCCCGTTCCCCAAGGGCGAAGTTGCGCAATGGCACGGAATAACTTGGCCCCCGTGAAGGTGTTGCCCGTGATCAGCACGTGGTCACCTTGCTGAATTTCCATGTTAATGCCACTTGCCAGCACGGGACCATTTAGTTTAGCAATGGTCAAATCACGTAACGCCAAAACAGGTTTTTTGCCTTGCTCAACCACTATCCAATGATTTTCCGGCCTGGCGATCTCCTCATCCACCGTGTCCAGGGCTTTAATCAGTCCCAATACCCGTTCCACGGAGGCCCGCCACAAGGCAATACTGGCCAGATTGTTCACGGGCCAGGATAAAGCCGAGGCCATTTCCTGAAAGGCCTGGGCGGACTGCATCAGGGCACCCAGGGTGATCGCGCCTGAAATATAACGCGGCGATGAAAGTAGGACGGGAAAGGCCATCGACAATAAACCGTAACCCGTGCTGAACGCCAGGATATATTGCCACGCCGCCGTTTGCTGCGCCCATACTTCCTGAATTTGAGTAAATAATTTTTTAAAACGCCTTTTTTCGAAGCTTTCCGCCTCGATCAAGGCAATGGCTTGACTGTTTTCCCGGGCATCAATCAAGCCGGAACGATAATTGGCTTCCGCTGTTTGATTGACATTGGTGGCTCTGGTTAGAGGGATACCCACCAACCACCCTAGCCACGAGGCCAAGCCCGCGTAGATAATGGCTATCCACACCAAATGACCGGGAAGATCAAATGAGACACCAATATCAAGGGTGATGACACCCGACAAGGACCAAAGAATCTGCGTAAAACTTATCAATGACAAACAGGAATAAAACAGGGAGTGTCCCAACGAAATTGCCGATTCCGTGGCGATTCGGCAATCTTCTGCAATTCGTTCATCCGGATTGTCATGCTCACCCGGCATATGTGAAACCAGATAATGACGACCCTCGCTCATCCAACGGTCAGTGACCTTTTCGGTCAACCAGGTACGCCAGTCAATCATCAGTCGCCGTTTAACGGTCAGATGGGATACCGTAATTAAAATACTGGCAAGCATTATTACCAAAAGCAGCATGACCTGTTTGGTCAGGCCAGACATCGAATGCTGTTCTATCGCATCAAATAATGCCGCGTTCCATTTATTCACCAGTACCGCCATGACAATCTGCAGGATTGTCAGACCCACAAGAATCACCGTCCAACGCCAGATGGCATTTTTATTTTCCGAAAACCAGAATCGTCCCGCGAAACGGAAAAAATCCATGAAAAAACTTTCAGAGAGTCGCACGGAATTGCACCCTTACTTATTTATTTTCAGGCGCTTATGTTAACTGAAAACCCCGAGCGGTGAAACTCATGTTTTCCAGTCCAATACCCCAAGCAATGGATAATGATCCGATGGATAGCGATCATTTTCATGATAATAATCTATATGACTGCTTTTCGTTCTGAAATGGATGGACGCCAGTATCCAATCAATCGGCCAACCCCGATCAATCTTGCCATAATCATGGAACGTATTGTCATCATTTGGGTGAACATCGACTAACTCACTGGTTAAAATGCGATACGATTCAGACTGTTTATCAGCATTAAAATCGCCAGTGACAATCAAAGGCATGTTGGATTTTTCTTTAATCCAGGTCCGCAACACCTTAGCCGACTCAAACATGGCATCCGGTTGATAATCAAAATGCGTGTTCAAAAAAATCAACTCTTTTCGCGTAGCAAGATGGCACAATCGAAACCACAGACAGGTACGGGGGAATGCCGCGTCCCAACTCATGCTACCTGATTGCTGTGGCGCTTCACTCAACCAAAAGGAACCAGATTCCAAGACCCTGAAACTGGATTTTTTAACCAACCCCGGAGCCATCTCCATGGCCGCACCACCTTGCCCGCCTCGATGCACACCATAGAATTCATATCCCGCCAAATGCCGCTCTAAAAATCCAGCCTGGGCCTCATTATCATAGCACTCTTGTATACCGAGCAAATCCGGTTCAAAGGCATTAATTCGCGCTAACGCTAACGACTTTCGATGCCGCCAATGATTCACGCCGTCATTGGCCAAACCCATGCGAATATTAAAAGTCATAATTCTAATCATGCGCTGGTCTCGGGCAGCAAAGCGCTTGGATCGGCGGGTGGCATCCAGGTTTTACCGGGCAATGGTAAATCAAGGACGGGGGTGAGGGCCGTAAATCCACAACCGAGAATCCTATCCCGGCCCTTGTCATGTCTCTTCGGACTTACACGCCCCACGCCGCGGACCTGGAAATACAGGCCAATGAGAGGTTGGTCTGGTCGCTTCTTGCGGTCATCACCTAGGGTTAGGCTCCCGGCAGTAGAGGGGCTGATTGGCCCGCCGGTCAATTCCCGGCCAGATAACGGGCAAGGAAGGTATCGAAATCCAATTCATCGGCCGCCTCGATCCGTGTCTGACGATGCAGCGAGGACCGCGTGAGTTCCTCGAACATTGCCTGCCGCTCCGGGTCCAGGGACTGGGACAACAGGGCGCGACGATGGGCATGCGACCAGCGCTGGGCTAGGGCGAAGAAACTCTCCCCCCGCTCCCGCATCTCTGCCAGCATCCGCGCCGACGGCGTCAGATCAGGTTCCAGGACCTTGGCACGCTGCCGCGCCAAGCTCGTCCCACAGGGACCGGCGACACGCAGGCCGCCCGCCAGGGGCTCCAGTTCCCGAGCGCCATCCACCATCTCAGCCACCGGTGCCATTGCTTCCAGCAACTCCAGGGCCCATTCCCGCAGGGCCACCGCCTGGCCATCCCGCTCCAGGCACAGCCCCGGTTCCCGGCCACGGTGGGCCACCAGCAGGAGATTGTCATCGATGGCGCGCCGCTCCCGGGGCTGGATGGGTGGGCTATCGGCCAACAGGCAAAAGCGAACGAAGGCCGCCATGAAGTGGAGTTGCTCCGGGTCCACCCCGTTGGGGACGAAGGCATTCACGTCGAAGGAGCGCACCTCGATGTAGGCCACCCCCTTGCGCCGCAGGGCCTGGGTCGGCTTCTCCAGCCAGTCCATCAACGCCTTGGGACGCACCGAGCTGTAATATTCGTTCTCGATCTGCAGGACGTTGGCGTTGAGTTGCCGGTAGTCCCCCGCGACCTTGACCCCGATCGCCTCGTAATGCGGACAGGGGGTGCTGATGGCCCAGGACAGGCTGCGCACGTAGGCATCCAGACTGTCGTAATTGGCCTTCATCCCCGTGCCCTCTTCCCGGCGATTCTGGTAGCCGATATCGCCCAGGCGCAGGGAGGTGGCATGGGGGTAATAGAGGGTGTGCTCGTCGAAGGGCACCAGGCCGCTCTGGGCCTCCAGGACGAAATCCTGGACAAAGGTCTTGCACACCGCGGGCGAGGCGCCAAACAGGTAGGGCACCAGCCAGCCGTAGCGCTGGATGTTGCGCACCAGCCCCAAATAGACCTCGGAGCGGAAGTGACCGTCATCCGCCGCCGCCAACTCGGCGAGCCGTGTCCATTCCTGAATCATTCGGCCATCACCCGACCTCGTTGCCGCCGCCAGCGCCGACTGCGCCAGCCTGCCCACCTGGGCCTGATAGCCCGTCCAGAAGTCATCGCTGAAGGAAAAGTTGTAATGGACCCCGGCGATCACCTGCATGGTCCGGCCGTAGCGATAACCCAAGCCCCGCCGGTACAAGGTCTTCATCCGCGCCGCGTTGGACGAACCATATCGCGCCAGGGGAATCCCCTCCCCCCCCTCCAAGATACAGGGCATGCTCGCCCCCCAGAGGATCTCATCCTCCAGCCGGGCCAGGACGAAGCGATGCAGATCATCCAGAAAACCCAGCACCTCCCCCGCCTCGGCCAGGGGCGGCGTGATAAGTTCCAGCAGGGCCTCGGAAAAGTCGGTGGTGATGTAGGGGTGGGTCAGGGCCGAGCCGAAGGCGAGCGGGTGCGGTTTGGCCGAGATCGTACCCGCCGGCGAAACGCGCAGGGCCTCCTTCTCCAGGCCCACGAGCCCCCCACGGAACGGGTCCGCGAGCCCCGTCTCAGCAATGGCCGTCAGGCGAGACCGATAGCCCGCAAGCTCCATCGTCATAAGTCTTTCCCTCCGTCCCCAACCGCCTCCCCCCCGGGAGAACTGGCCTACAACCGCTATTGTCTCATCTTACCCCAGCCCAGCGCTGGGGCGGGCTGGGGGGAAGAAGCCTGTTGGCGGGTCAGGGAGGGGGGACGATGGCCGTCAGTTCCGGTTGGCCTCCCGCACGCGCTGGGCCTCGGCGCGCACGGCATCGGCCAGGATGCTGGCCGCCTCCCGCATTTGGATCTTGTCGACGATCTTCTGCTGGGCATCCAGGGCCTCCTCGTCCACATCCTCCGCCTCCTCATCCAGCGGGGTCACCCCCTGGGCGCGCAGGAAGGCATCCCGCTGGTCCTTGAGGATCTTCTCCCGCCGGTCGGCCTGCACGCGCCGGTCCGCTTCCTTGAGGGACACCGTATCCTCATCGTCCAGTTCCTTTAGCAGCCGCTCCCGCGCCGTCAGCATGCGGAAACCCTCGTCGGCGCTGATCCGCTTTTGGGATGCCTCCCGATAGGCGCTCAGGTCCCCCAGCTTGTTACGGTCGTACTTGGCCGGCAGGATGCTGTTCCAGGGCAGGGCGTTCTCCAGGGACCGCTCCCCGTGCTCCGCCCCTTGGGGCGCGGTGGGGAAGAGGATATCCGGCTCCACCCCGCGCAACTGGGTGCTGCCGCCACTGATGCGGTAGAACTCCGCCATGGTGAGCCGCAGCCGCCCCAGGTCCTCGCCATTGCCTGGCACGTAGCGGTTGAGATCGATGAGGGTCTGGACCGTGCCCTTGCCGAAGGTCGGCTCGCCGATGACGATGGCCCGGCCATAGTCCTGCATGGCGGCGGCGAAGATCTCCGAGGCGGAGGCGCTGTTGCGGTCCACCAGCACGGCCAGGGGACCGGTGTAGGCGGCCCCCGGGGCCGGGTCCTTCTCAACGTCCACCTTGCCGAAGGAGTCCTTGACCTGAACCACGGGCCCCTGATCGATGAACAGCCCGGTGAGGTCCGTCGCCTCGGTGAGGGAGCCGCCGCCGTTACCGCGCAGGTCCACCAGGATCCCGTCCACCCCCTGGCGCTTGAGGTCGTTAATCAGGTTCTGCACGTCCCGGGTGGTGCTGCGAAAATTCTTGTCGCCATCGGCCTCCGCCCGGAAGTCGCGATAAAAGCCCGGCACCTCCAGGACCCCGACGCGCAGCCCCGGGGCATTGGGCAGGTCGTCCACCACGTAAGCCTTGGCCGCCTGATCCTCTAGCTTGATCTCGTTGCGCACCAGGGTCACCTCCCGGGTGGGACCATCGGGACCGGCGGACTTGGGCAGGATCTGCAGCCGCACCACCGAGTCCTTGGGCCCGCGGATCTTGTCCACCACGTCCTGGAGGCGCCAGCCCACCACGTCCTCGATGGGCCCGTCCTGGCCCTGGCCAACCCCGACGATGCGGTCGCCGGCATGGATCAGGCCCGACACCCGCGCCGGGCCCCCGGGAATGGTGCGCTGCACCTCGGTGTAGTCCGCCTCGCCCTTGAGCACCGCGCCGATGCCTTCCAGGGACAGGCGCATGCTGATATCGAAGTTCTCCGCCGTGCTGGGCGACATGTAGCTGGTGTGCGGCTCCAGGGTCTCGATGTAGGCGTTGATGAAGGTTTGATAGACATCATCGCTATCGAATTGCCGCACCCGCTTCGCCAGGCCCTCGTAACGCTCCCGCAGGACCTTGCGGATCTCCTCGTCCTTCTTCTTGGCCAGCTTGAGGCCCAGCCAGTCGTTCTTCACCCGCTGGCGCCAGATCTGATCCAGTTCCGCCGGCGTGGCCGCCCAGGCGGCCTTGGCGCGATCGAAGCGGTAGTGCTCGTCCTGGTCGAAACTGAAGCCCTGGTCCAGCAGGGCCAGGGCGAAGGCGGTGCGCTCTTCCACCCGCTGGCGATAGAGGCGGAAGACCTCGAAGCCCAACTCGACCTTGCCCCGCTTGAGATCGTCATCCAGTTGCCGGGCCTCCCGTTCGAAGCGGTCCACCTCGCCCTGGGTGAAGAAGGAGCGGTTGGCGTCCAGGGACTTGAGATAGGCGGTCATGATGCGGTCGGCGAAGGCATCGTCCAGGTTCACCTTGCGATAGTGAAACCGCTCCAGGACTTTGTTGATGACCTGGGTGGTCTTCTCCTGGCGGGCTTTCGGTTGCAGTTCCCCAACCGCCACCTCCTGGGCGCGGGCCCCCGCGCAGCCGCTGGCGATGACCAGCAGGGTGGAGAGGATGAGACGGAACAGGAGGCGAGAGGTGTTACTCATGCGCGGGCGCTCTTGGGGCTAAGCCACATAAAAAAACTGAAGTTACGGTCGACTTGGGAAATGGGATGACAAGGGCCTGGAGGGTTCACCACGGGCGTGGCAGGGGGGATGACGGAAGGGGAACTTACCCGGGGCCAGCCCCCCACCCGAGCCCTGTCCTGAGTATCCTAAGGTCCCACGGGTCGCCCGAACCGGAAACGACCGGGAAACCCCAACGCGAGGCGTTTAACCAAGCAAATCACTCAGACACAGGCCAGGGCTCAGGGTTCAAGCGGACCCGGCGGCCTGACCCGCCACCTGCCCGGAGGCTTGACCAGCCTTCTGGTAGACCTTGCGCCGGAACAGGTCGGTACGCCGGCTGACCACGCGATCGACGAACAGGGTGCCATCCAGGTGATCCATCTCATGCTGGACGGCCCGGGCCTCGTAGCCTTCCATCTCGAACTCCAGGGGCTGGCCCCAGGGGTCATTGGCGGTCAGGCGGATACGGGTGGCGCGGATCACGTTACCGGTATAGTCCGGTACCGAGAGACAGCCCTCCCGGGCCATCTCAAAGCCTTCCCAGTGGGCGATTTCCGGGTTGATCAGGACCAGATAGCCATGGTTGGGGGTGTTCTTGCGTCCGGAGACGTCGACGATGACGATTCGCTGGAAGACATTGACCTGGGGCGCGGCGATGCCCACCGCCGCCGGCCCCGCCAGACGGGTCTCCTCCAGATCGGCGATGAAGGCCCGTAGTTCGTCGTCAAAGGACGTGACCGGCGCGGACACCTGGCGCAGCCGCTCGTCCGGCAAGGTGAGGATCTCGAGGACGGCCATGCTTCACCCGATCAGGGTCTCGACGGCGGCGATATCCACCGCGATGCCACTGGCCCGGGTAGGGGCCACGGCGGCCTCCAGTTCCTCGAGGGGACGGTCGGAAAAGCCCTGGATATTCATCAAATAGAAGGGGCGCTGGGGATCACCGGCCACGTCGGTATCCAGTTCGAGGATATTGAATCCCACCTCGGCGAGGGCGGCGGTGATCTCGGCGACGATCCCGGCCCGATCCGCCCCGGTCACCCGGACCTGGACGTTGGGGATCAGGTGCTGATGCAGCCCCCCCGCCGCAGGGTCGATATGCAGGCGCAGGTCCAGCCTGGCCACCACCGGGGCCAGGGCTTCACTCAGGCGCGCCTCGCCACCGTCCACCGCCGCCATGAGCATGATGGAGAAATTGCCACCCAGGCGGATCATGGAGGCCTCGCCGAGGCTGCCACCCGCCGCGAAGATGGCCTGGGTGACCGCCGCCACGATACCAGGCCGGTCCGCCCCCACCAGGGTCAACATGTACCAGTCAGCCAAGGGTCACCTCATCCACCAATCGTGATTCATATAAGGTCAGCATGGTACGTGAAAGCGGGAAGGGAGGAAATCACCGCGCCGGAGGGCCGGAGGGCCGGGTGGCCTGGGTGATTCGTGTAACCCCAGGTGCCTCTGCTATCTCCGCTATCTCCGCTATCTTGGCTGTCTCGGCTGTCTCGGCTGTCTCGGGAAGCTCGTGTTGTTTGGGTGCCCCAAGTGGCCCGGGTGGCGATGGCTGCGGGTCCTCCAGCCAGATCAGGCTGGCCATGCGGCCGGTCACCCCGTCGCGACGATAGGAGTAGAACCGCTCCGGGTCCCGATAGGTGCAGTGCTCCCCACCCCAGACCCTGGCCACCCCCAGGGCGGCTAACCGCTGGCGGGCCAGGAGATAGATATCGGCCAGCCACTTGTCCCCACCCAGGCTAGTGAAGCCGGCCACGGCCTGGGCATCGGCGGCGACGAAGCGCGCCCGAACCTCGTCGCCCACCTCGAAGGCGGTGGCGCCGATGGCTGGCCCCAGCCAGACCAGCAGATCGCCGGGCGGGACGGCGAGCCGCGCCACCGTGGCCTCGATGACCCCCGCCACCAGGCCCCGCCAGCCGGCATGGACGGCGGCCACCCGGGTCCCGAAGCGATCCGTCAGCAGCAGGGGCAGACAGTCGGCGGTCAGCACGGCGCACACCGCTCCCGGGCCATAGGCCACGGACGCGTCGGCCTCGCAGTCCGCCGCGCCCGGTGCCCCGCTTGCAGCCGCGGGGACCACGCCGCAGCCATGCACCTGGCGCAGCCAGCGGGGCTCCCCTGGCAGCCCGAGGGCGGACCGGAGCAACTGGCGGTTGGCCTGGACCCGGCCAGGGTCGTCTCCGACGTGATCGCCCAGGTTAAGCCCGGCATAGCCCCCCAGGCTCACCCCGCCCCGACGGGTCGTCGCCACCGCCCGGACCCAGGGGGGCGCGGGCCAGTCCGGCACCAACCATTCAACCATCGGCCGCAGCCTCCACCCCGCGCAGCAGGGCCAGTAGGGCCGCCATATCCGCCGCCAGGGGCACCTCCCAGGCCATCTCCTCCCCCGTGCGCGGATGACGCAGCCCCAGCCGGATGGCATGCAAGGCCTGGCGGGGAAAGGTGCGTAGGGCCGCGACCAGGTGCGCCGGGGCACCCTTGGGCGGCCGTGGTCGCCCGCCATAGACCGGGTCCCCCAGAATCGGGTAACGGATGTGGGCGAGATGGACCCGAATCTGGTGGGTGCGCCCGGTCTCCAGCCGTAGACCCAAGAGGGCATGCGCGGCAAAGGCCTCCAGAACCCGGTAATGGGTCACCGCGGGACGTCCCCCGGCGACCACGGCCATCTGGGTGCGCAGGCGCGGGTGGCGTCCCACCGGGGCCTCCACCCGCCCTGGGCCGAGGGGGACACCCGTGACCAGGGCACGATACTCGCGATGGACCTCACGAGCCTGGAGCTGTTCCACCAGGGACTTATGGGCCTGGAGGGTGCGGGCCACCACCAGCAGCCCACTGGTATCCTTGTCAAGCCGGTGCACCAGGCCGCCCCGCGGGAGTTGGGCCAAGGCGGCGGAGCGATGCAACAGGGCGTTCTGCAAGGTCCCATCGAGGTTGCCGGCCGCCGGGTGGACGACCAGTCCGGCGGGCTTGTTGATGACCAGGATGTCCTCGTCCTCATAGACCAGGTCCAGGGGGATAGCCTGCGGTTGACAGGCCGCGTCCGGCTCCAGCACGGGCTCCAGCCACACCTCCTCCCCGCCCCAGACCCGGTCGCGCCGCCGACAGGGCTGGCCATCCAGCCGCACCCGGCCGGCATCGATCCACTGCTGCAACCGGCTGCGGGAGAACTCCGGCAGCAACTCCGCCAGGGCCTGATCGAGACGTTGGCCACCCAGGTCCGCCGGCAGATGACGGGTGAGAATCCCATCAGGCGGCATGGGGCGGCTCACCCTGGCCCGATGGCGCTTGCTTGCCTGAAGAAGACGCTTGCTTGCCCGATGGCGGTTGCTTGGCCGCTGGTGCCTGGACTTCGGCCCGCAGGCTTTCGCCCTTGGGGTATACTGCGGCGGTTTTCGTCTGGGTGAGTCTTCGCATGCGCTACCGGATACCTTTTCACTTGGCCTTGGCCCTGCTCCCGATCCTCCTCCTCGGCGGATGCTCCTTTTTTGGGGAGCAGGAAGATGTCACCAAGGACTGGAGCGCCTCCAAGCTTTACGCCGAGGCCTCCGCGGAATTGAACAGCGGCGGTTACGAGAACGCCATCAAATATTACGAAAAGCTGGAGGCCCGCTACCCCTTCGGCCGTTATGCCATGCAAGCCCAGTTGGACGTGGCTTACGCCTATTACAAGGCCGACAAGCCCGAGGAGGCCATCGCCGCCGCGGACCGCTTCATCAAGCTCTACCCCCAGAGCCCCTTCGTCGACTATGCCTACTATTTCAAGGGCATCGTCAACTACAACCGCAGCGTCGACTTCCTCGACCGTTTCATTCCCACCGATCGTTCCCAGCGTGACCCCGGCTCCGCCCTGGATGCCTTCAACGACTTCGCCGAGGTGGTCAAACGCTTCCCGGACAGCAAGTATGCCCCCGATGCCCGCCAGCGCATGTTGTACCTGCGCGGCAACCTGGCGCGCAACGAGGTCAACATCGCCAAGTTCTATGTCAAGCAGGGCGCCTACCTGGCGGCGGTGGACCGGTGCAACCACGTCATCCGTCATTATCAGCGCACCAGCGCGGTGCGCGATGCCTTGGTGACCATGATCGATGCCTACAAGCGGCTCGGCAAGGACGATCTGGCCACCGATGCCCAGCGCGTGCTGGACCTCAATGACAAGGAAGGCAAGTTCGTCTCCGACCAGGAAGCGCCCGAGGAAATCAGCCTGACGCGCAAGGTCTGGGACTATCTGGAACTGGACAAGAACTGATCGCTTGGTGAACCCGTAACCGGGCGGTGATCGCCAACCCGCGACCACCGCGTCCGGGAACCGCCGCCACTCCCCACCCCGCGCCTGGCCCGCGCGCGTATCGCGCGCTCACTCTCAGCCAGCCGACGGTAATTTCACATTCCGGCCTCGGTTCACATCGCGGCCTCGTTCTCCTCGCCGGTACGGATCCGCACTACCCGCTCCACGCTGGAGACGAAAATCTTGCCATCGCCGATCTTGCCGGTCCGGGCGGCACTGGTGATGGCCTCCACGCAGGCATCCACCAGTTCATCCCCCAGCACGATCTCGATCTTCACCTTGGGCAGGAAATCGACCACGTACTCGGCACCGCGATAGAGCTCGGTGTGGCCCTTCTGGCGCCCGAAGCCCTTGACCTCAATGGCGGTCATCCCGGTGATGCCAGCGGCCGACAGCGCCTCGCGAACGTCATCGAGTTTGAAGGGCTTGATAATGGCTTCGATCTTCTTCATGGCGGACTCCAGCGGCGAGCGAACAGATTCGGGTCAGGTCCTTCGGGTCCCGGCAGAACGGAACCAACGACCCCGCGGCCGATTATAAAGGACCTATCCCACCGACCGAGAAACGAAAAAGGCGGCCTAGGCCGCCTTTTTCATTCAACTTATTGGTATTGTGGCGTCCCCACGGGGATTCGAACCCCGGTTGTCGCCGTGAAAGGGCGGTGTCCTAGGCCTCTAGACGATGGGGACTGAAACTGGGCGTGGCCTTGCGGATCGCTAGAGGGCAGACCGCGAGAGATATGGAATTTGGTGGAGCCAGGCGGGATCGAACCGCCGACCTCAACACTGCCAGTGTTGCGCTCTCCCAGCTGAGCTATGGCCCCGATGAATCGAGAGCGCGCATACTACCTTGCGCCCCCCTTGCTGTCCAGCCTTTTTGTGCTTCTGGCACCGGCCCGACGAGCGGCCTCACCTTTTTTTCCGCGAACCGTAGCCCTAAATGCATGGTCAGAATGAAGGGCAACCCGCCCTACTAGCCAACCCAAACATCCAACATTAGCCCTCCGCTCCAACTTCAGAGATCCCAACCGATGAAACGCATTTTTCTCTTCCTGGCGACCAACTTCGCCGTTTTGATAGTGATCAGCCTGGTCTTCAAGCTCCTGGGTTTCCAGGGCCTGCTCCAGGCCAATGGCGTCGACCTCGACCTGGGCGCGGTGCTGGTCTGGGCGGGTCTGATCGGCTTCTCGGGCTCGATCATCTCCCTGCTGATGTCCAAGGGCATGGCCAAACGCTCCATGGGCGTGCAGGTCATCACCCATCCTTCCACGCCCTTTGAACAGTGGCTGTACGGCGTGGTCGAGCGCCAGGCCCAGGCCGCCGGGATCGGCATGCCCGAGGTCGGCATCTTCGACTCACCGGACCCCAATGCCTTCGCCACCGGCTGGAACCGTAACGCGGCCCTGGTGGCCGTCAGCACCGGTCTGCTGCAACAGATGAACCGGGACGAGGTGGAGGCGGTGGTTGGTCACGAGATCAGCCACGTGGCCAACGGCGACATGGTGACCCTGACCCTGATCCAGGGGGTGGTCAATACCTTCGTCGTCTTCCTGTCCACCATCATCGGCCACATCGT
This sequence comes from uncultured Gammaproteobacteria bacterium, assembly GCA_937862735.1. GTDB lineage: Bacteria > Pseudomonadota > Gammaproteobacteria > Chromatiales > Chromatiaceae > M0108. The sequence continues at coordinate 10,984 of CALMDH010000028.1, read as the reverse complement.
CGACCGGGTGATCTTCAAGAACGAGGAAGGTCACGGCATCGCCTACTTCGTCTCCTCCATGATCGCCCAGGTGCTGCTCTCCGTCCTGGCGACCATGATCGTGATGGCCTTCTCCCGTTACCGTGAATTCCGCGCCGATGCCGGTGGCGCCGGTCTGACCAGTCGGCGCCAGATGGCCTCGGCCCTGCGGGCCCTGCAGCGTGTGCATGAGCCACAAGACCTGCCAGCGGGTGAGTTTGCCGCCTTCGGCATCAGCGGCGGAATGGGCGACGGGCTCAAGAAGCTCTTCATGAGCCACCCGCCGTTGGAGGAGCGGATAGCAGCCCTGGAGGCCGGCCGCTGAGGGGGTTTGAGTCCAGCCGAGTGATGGGAGACAAGTCAAGGAGGCCAGAAGAGGCCTGCGGTTAGACCAAGTCAAGTCACGCCGATCCGCACCCAACAACAAGGGCCGAAGATTGCTTCGGCCCCTTTTTTTATGCAACCGTTCGGCCCCCCTCTCCCCAACCCTCCCCCACCAGGGGGGAGGGAGCGGGAGAATCAGTGTCTTGTGCCACAGAAGCTGTTCTGGGGCACGAGGGTTCCGAACGAATGGTTATTTATCGGCAAGTTTGATTTTCAGGCCAAGAGCGCGGCGTGGGCCGCAGCCAGGCGGGCGATGGGGACCCGGGGGCCCGAACAGCTCACGTAGTCCAGGCCCGCCTCGTGGCAGAAGACGATGGAGGCGGGATGGCCGCCATGCTCGCCACAGATACCCACCGCCATCTCCGGCCGCACCTGCCGGCCCCAGTCCACCGCCAGCTTCATCAGCTTACCCACGCCCTTGGTGTCCAGAACCTCGAAGGGATTGTCCTGAAGGATGCCGGAGTTGTTGTACAGGGGCAGGAACTTGTTCTCCGCGTCCTCCCGGGAGAAGGAGAAGGTCGCCTGAGTCAGGTCGTTGGTACCGAAGGAGAAGAACTCCGCCTCCTCCGCCAGGTGCTCGGCACGCATGCAGGCCCGCACCACCTCGATCATGGTGCCGAACTTGAAGCTCACCGGATGACCGTAATGGGCCGCGACCTCGGCGTGGATACTGTCCACCCAGGACTTGACCTTACGGAGCTCCTGGGCGGTGCAGACCTGGGGCACCTTGATCTGGGGCTGGACCTCGATGCCCATGCGCGAGCACTCCGCCGCCGCCTCCAGGATGGCGCGGATCTGCATCTGGTAGATCTCGGGGAAGGTGATGCCGAGACGCACGCCACGGTGACCAAGCATGGGGTTGGTCTCGTAGAGGGCGCGGACCTTGCGCAGCATGGTCTCCTTCTTGGCGATGGCGTCCTCGACCAGGGCCGGGTCGACCATCTGGCGCAGGGCGTTGACCTCGTGGCGGGCGTGCTCGCTAGCCTGGAGCAGGCCCAGGGTCCCGGCCAGGACCGTATAGCCGCGGGTGACGGCCGCCAGTTGGCGCAGCTCGGCCAGGTCGCGCTCCAACTGGTGCTCGTTGGGCAGGAACTCGTGGATCGGCGGGTCAAGAAGGCGGATGGTCACCTTGTGGGGTGACATGACCTCGAACAACTCGCGGAAATCCTTGCGCTGCAAGGGCAGGAGCTTATCCAGGGCCGCCTGGCGCTGCTCCGGGGTCTCCGCCACGATCATCTCGATGACGATGGGCAGACGTTCGACGTCGTTGAACATGCGCTCGGTGCGGGCCAGGCCGATACCAACGGCGCCATACTTGAGGGCCCGGCGGGCGTCGTCCGGGGTATCGGCGTTGGCCATGACCTTGAGCCGGGCGGCCTTGTCGGCCCAGTCCAGCAACACGGTCAGTTCGTTGGTGAAGTCCGGCTCGACCGTGGGGATCTCGCCCAGATAGACCTTGCCGGTGGTGCCGTCGATGGTGATGACGTCCCCCTCGCGAAAGCTGGTCTCACCGACGTAGGCCTCGCGGCGGGCGACATCGACGCTGATGCCCTCGGCCCCGGCGACGCAGGGCTTGCCCATGCCGCGGGCCACCACGGCGGCGTGGGAGGTCTTGCCGCCGCGGGAGGTCAAGATGCCCTGGGCGGCGAAGAAGCCATGGATGTCCTCCGGCTTGGTCTCCTCGCGCACCAGGATGACCTTCTGCCCCAGGTCGCGGCCCAGTTGCTCGGCGCGGTCGGCGTCGAAGACGGCGATGCCATGGGCGGCGCCCGGGGAGGCCGGCAGGCCCTGGGCCACGGCCGTGGCGCGGTGGGCGGGGTCCAGGCGGGGGAAGAGCATCTGCTCCAGCAGTTCCGGCTGGATGCGCAGCAGGGCCTGTTCCCGGGTGATGAGCCCCTCCTCCACCATCTCCACCGAGGAACGCACCATGCCCTGGGCGTTCATCTTGCCGTTGCGGGTCTGCAGGCAGTAGAGGCGGCCCTGCTCGATGGTGAACTCAAAGTCCTGCACCTCCTTGTAATGGGTCTCCAGTTTGGCCCGCAGCTCCTCCAGTTCCCTGGCCATCTGCGGCATCTCGCTAGCCATGCGGTCGATGGGCTTGGGGGTGCGGATACCGGCGACCACATCCTCGCCCTGGGCATTGACCAGGTACTCACCGAACAGCTTGTTCTCGCCGGTGCCGGGATTGCGGGTGAAGGCCACGCCCGTGGCGGAGTCGTCGCCCCGATTGCCAAAGACCATGGTCACCACGTTGACCGCGGTGCCATTGGCCATCTCCGCAGTGATGTTGAACTGACGGCGATAGTCGACGGCGCGCCGGCCCATCCAACTGTTGAAGACGGCCTTGATGGCGATCTCCAGTTGTTCAAAGGGGTCGGGCGGGAAGGGGCGGCCGGTATTCTCCTCCACCACCTTGAGGAAGCGCTCGCTGATCTCCTTCAGGTCGCTGGCGGAGAGATCCAGGTCCTCCTTGACCCCCGCCTGATGCTTAACCCGCTCGAATTGCTTGTCGAATAGCTCGTCGGGCACGCCCAGGGCGACCTTGCCGAAGAGCTGGATGAAGCGCCGATAGGCGTCATAGCCAAAGCGCGCGTCGCCGGTCTGCTGGATCTGGCCCTGGAGGGTGTCGGCATTGAGGCCCAGATTGAGGATGGTGTCCATCATGCCCGGCATGGACATGGCCGAACCGGAGCGCACCGACACCAGCAGGGGGTTGGCGGCGCTGCCGAACCCCTTGCCGGTCTTGGCCTCCAAGGCCTTCATCTGGGCATGGACCTCGTCCATGACCCCCGGGGGCAGGGTGCGGGCAGGCGAGGCCAGGTACTCCAGGCAGGCCGCGGTGGAGATGACGAAGCCCGGGGGCACGTTGAGGCCCAACTGGGTCATCTCGCACAGGTTGGCGCCCTTGCCACCTAGGAGCTTCTTGTCCTTGCCGTTGCCTTCCTCGAAGGCAAAAACGTGTTTCGTGACCTTGGGGTCCATGATGGTGCTTACCTCTTGCTTAAAAGGAATCGGGGATGAATGGAGAGGGGGGAAAGGGGCTGAGTGCGTCCACAACAGGATCTCAGAATCTTGGGCCATCAGCGGAATCGGCGGCTTGGTGGGCAAGGCCGGCAAACGGCGAGCACTACCCAACCTGATCCGGGCGCGCGGGGCATCTTACCGCCAAACGCACCCTCAGGGTGGCCCCAAATCGAGCTCGTCAGCATCGCATCCCCATGCTACGAAACGGTGACAACGCGATCACCGACCTTGAGCCAACCACCTGCCCTGAGGGGCTTGATACCCCTCGCAATTCACGTATGGGTATTTCAGGATCAGATGGCGTCTGGCGGGTGAGCCGTCAGTAGGTCCTGGCAGGCCACACAACCGCATCCCCGTTATTGACACCCCCGCCAGACACCCGATCCGCCTTTGCCCGACTGAAAACAGACAGGCGTTAGGTATACTGAACCCCTATATTCCTCGGTGCCTCGTGCTCCCCCCAACCTCACCGCTCATCGCCATCATGCTCGACAAGAACTACGACCCCCAGTCCCTGGAACAAGCCTGGTATCGCACCTGGGAGGAGCGCGGCTATTTCGCCCCCCCCGCGGCCGACGTGGCAACCTCGGCGGGGTCGGCCGGCGCCCCCTACTGCATCATGATCCCCCCGCCCAACGTCACCGGCAGCCTGCACATGGGGCACGCCTTTCAGGACACTATCATGGATGCCCTGATCCGCTATCACCGCATGCGCGGGGCGCCCACCCTGTGGCAGGCGGGTACCGATCATGCCGGCATCGCCACCCAGATGGTGGTGGAACGGCTGCTGGAACAGGAGGGCAAGACCCGCCACGACCTGGGGCGCGAGGCCTTCATCGAGCGCGTCTGGCAGTGGAAGGAACAATCCGGGGGCACCATCACTCGCCAGTTACGGCGCATGGGTGCCTCCCTGGACTGGGAACACGAGCGCTTTACCATGGACGAGGGCCTGTCGGCGGCGGTGCGCGAGGTCTTCGTGCGCCTCTTCGAGGAGGGCCTCATCTACCGCGGCAAGCGCCTGGTCAACTGGGACCCGGTGCTGCACACCGCCGTCTCCGACCTGGAGGTGCTCTCCGAGGAAGAGGCCGGCCATATGTGGGACATGCGCTATCCCCTGACCAATGGCACCGGCTGCATGGTGGTTTCCACCACCCGCCCGGAGACCCTGCTCGGCGACTGCGCCGTAGCCGTGAACCCCGAGGACCCGCGCTACAAGCACCTCATCGGCGAACGGGTGGAACTGCCCCTCACCGGCCGGCGCATCCCCATCATCGCCGACGAGCACGCCGACCCGGCCTTCGGCACCGGCTGCGTCAAGATCACCCCGGCCCACGACTTCAACGACCACGCCGTCTGGCTGCGCCACCGCGACGAAAACGCCATCGCCAGCCAGGCCCACGGCGGCCTGATCAATATCCTCAGCCCCGATGCCGCCATCCGCGCCAACGCCCCCGAGGAGGGCGAGCTCATCCCGGCGGCCTACGTCGGCCTGGATCGCTACGCGGCGCGCCAGCGCATCGTCGCCGACCTGGAGGCCCTGGGCCTGCTCGCCGGCGTCCGCGACCACAAGCTCATGGTCCCCCGTGGCGACCGCTCCGGCGCCGTCATCGAGCCCTACCTCACCGATCAGTGGTACGTGCGCATCCAGCCCCTGGCCCAGCCGGCCATCGAGGCCGTGGAGGAGGGGCGCATCCGCTTCGTCCCCGCCAACTGGAAGAACACCTATTACGAATGGATGCGCAACATCCAGGACTGGTGCATCAGCCGCCAGATCTGGTGGGGCCACCGCATCCCCGCCTGGTACGACGGCGAGGGCAACGTCTACGTCGGCCGCTCGGAGGCCGAGGTGCGTGAGCGCCATGGCCTGGCCGCCGACTTCGCCCTGCAACAGGACCCGGATGTCCTCGACACCTGGTTCAGCTCCGCCCTCTGGCCCTTCTCCACCCTGGGCTGGCCGGAAGAGACCGCGCGCCTGAAGACCTTCTACCCCACCTCGGTCCTGGTCACCGGCTTCGACATCATCTTCTTCTGGGTGGCGCGCATGATCATGATGGGCCTCAAGTTCATGGGCGACGTGCCCTTCCGCGAGGTCTACATCCACGGCCTGGTGCGCGACGCCCACGGCGACAAGATGTCCAAGTCCAAGGGCAACGTCCTCGACCCCATCGATCTCATCGACGGCATCGAGCTGGAGCCCCTGGTGGCCAAGCGCACCAGCGGCATGATGCAGCCGCGCCTGGCGGAGAAGATCGCCAAGGCCACCCGCGCCGACTTCCCCCAGGGCATCCCCAGCTTCGGCACCGACGCCCTGCGCTTCACCTTCGCCGCCCTGGCCAGCACCGGCCGCGACATCAAGTTCGACCTGAGCCGCACTGAGGGCTACCGCAACTTCTGCAACAAGCTGTGGAACGCCTCGCGCTACGTCCTCATGAACACCGAGGGGCAGGACTGCGGGCTGTCCAGCCCGAAGCGTGGCCTGTCGAGTCCCATCGAACTGTCCGCCGCCGACCGCTGGATCCAGGACCGCTTGCAGACCGCCATCACCAGCGTCGACGAGGCCATCCGTGGCTACCGCTTCGACCAGGCCGCCCAGGCCCTGCACGAATTCACCTGGAACCACTTCTGCGACTGGTACCTGGAGCTATCCAAGCCCATCCTCACCAGCCCCGCCAGTACCGAGGCCGCCAAGCGCGGCACCCGCCGCACCCTGGTCCAGACCCTGGAGACCCTGCTGCGCCTGGCCCACCCCATCATGCCCTTCATCACCGAGGAGATCTGGCAAAAGGTCGCGCCTTTGGCGGGTACCCTGCCGGCGGTCGAGGCGGATTCTGATCTCCGCGGCGCGGGAGCCCCTGGCACCCCCGGCGACGTGGCCGACGCCACTGTATCTAGTGCCTTGGGTGAGGCCAGCGCCCATACGCATCAGGGGGGAGAATCCTTCGCCGCGCCTTCGGGACGCGCGGCCATCAACGGGGCCACCATCATGCTCGCCCCCTACCCCGTCGCCGACCCCAGCCTGGCGGACCCCGCCGCCGTGGCGGAGATGGACTGGGTCATGCAGTTCATCCTCGGCGTGCGCCGCATCAAGGGCGAGATGAACATCCCGCCGGGCAAGCCCCTGCCGGTGCTCATCGAACACGCCAGTCCCCAGGACCTGGCCTGGCTGGAGGCCAGCCGGCCCTATCTGGACTTCCTGGCCCGCACCGCCTCCATCACCGTCCTCGGCGCCGGCGACAACGCCCCCGAATCCGCCATCTCCCTGGTCGGGGAGATGAAGGTCCTCATCCCCATGGCCGGCCTTATCGACAAGGACGCCGAACTCAAGCGCCTGGCCAAGGAGATCGCCCGTATCGAGGCCGATGTCGAGCGCACCCGCGCCAAGCTCACCAACCCCAGCTTCGTCGACAAGGCCCCCGCCGCCGTGGTGCAAAAAGAGCGCGATAAGATCGCCGAACAAGAAACGGCCCTCGCCAAGCTGCGGGAGCAGGAGATTCGGATCAGATCTCTTTGAACGAAGAACACATTCAATTGGTGGCGATCTCAACCCTGGCAGAGTAGACCCCACCCCCGACTTCATTATGCCTGCGGAATGAGTATCACTTTACCCAACAACAACCAAATGATTCGAAGTGGGTTTGCGTTTAACATAACAGGTCTTGCAAATAATTGATACCGCCGGGTTAATTGAAACCATGGGAAAACCTATAAAAAGTGCAATGGCATGTTGCTCCTCAACATGCAACATGCCACCGCACCGGAATAAATCCATTTAACAACGCCCTGAGCTATCTAAATTTAGGGGATGGTCTCTAGGGCAGATTTTTCCAATTGACGTAATTATTGTAGACTGCTAAGGTAATTCGAGTACCTCCGTTATACATGGCATTGCATCCGGTGCCCCATTTACCGTAGGCATGGACTCCCATGGCTATAGCCCCAGAATTGATGCCAAATGTGACGTCATTCCAAATCGGGCCTCCACTCATGCCACCAGCGGTATCTGAACTGTAGTAAATTTTTCGGGGAGCATCGCAACGGTTTTTGTCAGCACCAAGCCAATGGGTTGCGGATGGCTTATCTCCAGGATACCCTTGCACTATGGTTGGCTCATTCACCAAACTTGTCGTCTTATATTTGAAGCCAAACCAACCGGTTGTTTTGCCAACAGTGCAATTCAACTTGATGGCAGCATAATCATACTGATGATTTCCAGATACCGTCCACCCTGTTACAGAGTAAAGACCTTTCGCTGTGCAATATCCGTATGGTGCGGAGCTGCCATCTCGTCCGGGATAAATTTTGTAGGAAGCCCCGACATACCAGCTTCCACCTGACCCACCGGAATGGACGCAGTGTCCTGCGGTCGCCACGGTATTGGGCCCAATCATCCAACCCGTGCAAGAGAAGCCGGAACCGGCGCTGTTTTTGAAGTATATATAAGTGACGGCTCGGGTCGGAAAAATGGTTGTTCTCAGTCGCTGACGCCTGTCAGTCCCAATCACCGTCTCCGGTTCCGAGAGCTTTTTTGGAGCATATTTTCCGGGAACAGGGGCAGGGATGGCATCTTCTTCCTCTTGCAGAATGTAAGCAGGCACTACTCCGTTTTCGAAAGTCACCTCCCCCTCGCCCGATATAATACCCATTTCCCCATTCCCTTCATCGAAACCAGTACCCTCGAAGGAATCCTGAAAGAAACCTAACTCTTGGGAAAAGGCTCTCGGCATGTTGGCGACATTGCCCGCAACTTCCTTTGCCTCCTGCACGGTTCCATCATCGGCAACCGCATCGTTGGGTCCCGCCATTGCAGAATTTGACAAAAAATAAGCAAGTGAAATTAGGCACCCATATTTGGTGACTTTCCACATTTTCCACGTCATGATTTTATGAGTTGAAAACGACATTTTATTCACCTCTACTTTAGACATCAGGAATACAGAAATCGATCTTAGTGCTAACACCATTTCAGGATTAACGTATAGGCTAACGATTGAAACGATCGCACTAAATTGTGGCACCAATTTTTTCGCCTAATCCATTAAGGTAATATCGCAGCTTCAGGTGCCCTTGCATATGCTCGCAAGAAGCTTAGTTGCTTCCCTCGTTCCTTATTTAAAGGTAGCTGAACAAATGGAAAAAACAAGGTCGAAGGAAGAAGCCGGTCACATGTGGGACATGCGTTATCCCCTGACCAATGGCACAGGCTTCAAGGTGGTCTCCATAGCTACGAAAACGCCTATACCAGCCAGATCCATGGCAGCCTGATAATAATCGTCACCCCCGATCCCGCCATCCGCGCCAACGCCCCCCCAAGAGGGCGAGCTCATCCCTGCGATCTACGTCGGCCTGGACCGATATGCTGCGCGCCAGGGCATCATCAGCGACAACAGCCTGACCGACCCTGGCTCCCTGATGCAAAAGGAGCGTGACAGGATCGCTTATCAGGAAACGGCCCTGGCTAAGCTGCGGAAGCGATTGAATTAGATTCGCACCTATGAACTCTCAGTACATCCCCCAGGCTGCCCAGGGATAGACCATGCCAAAAAGTCGCTCGCCGCAAGGACCTCACTCCTACGGCACTGCCAGATGGCGGCGCCAAGTAGTTCTGGATGCCACCTCCTGTAAGACGCTTTAAAATCCTCATGGTGGAACCAATCACCGGAACAGGCTAAGTTAATGGCATCGATACCAGGCATATCCTGCCATAGCTCTGGTGCCATATCGATGAAGAATTGGGGCCGGATTCCGGCGACGCACATATGGTGTTTTCACCTGTCATGCAGACACTCACTGCTATTGGGAAGAAGAAATGCCGCTGCTTCCAAAGTAGCTTTTGTCTGGATAAGACTAGAAAACTCTATATTACCCCTAATCAATTTTAGGACCTTAGCAAGTGTCAAGGCCATTAATAGCTCAGCATCCCGCTGAATTACACAAGGGCACAATGTTTGAGGAATTGAATCTAGCGCCGTACGCATTGGTTTGCCCAAAGTACATGCCCGAGTTAACACTATTCACCCACCCTGAAACCTCTAAAGGCTTGTAGCCCAAAAGCCAGGATCCGCCGCTGATACCTCCCCCCCAGTTGCAGCCCATACCCAATGTATTATAAGCTTGGTAAAAGCTTTCCGCGGTGCAACTGCGAAGGTAAGCCCCCGCTGCGGGAAGATATTGATTACGAAAATCCTTCAATGGGTAACCGCTGAGAAAGTGAAGTTGGGTATAAGCTAAATTCACTTGACGCCCAGCCCAACCCACAGCGTTGCTCAGTGTCCTTCCGTACTCATTAGTGTCCATTTCACAGACAGCGACGTCATGTCGTGCCCATGTGTTGATACTGTAATTACCCCAGAGATTTACCCAAGCAGTTAGTATCCAGCAGCTATTAGCAGGAAATGTTCCATAGGGGCGGCTACCGTTTCGATAAGCTGGAGTGAAGGCCCAATTATCGAACCATATATTATTTGTAGAATCGTAGACACAGTGAGCAGCAGTAACGATGTTGTTTCCGCTAATCGCTGTAGCGGAGCAATAATTTGTTCCGTTAGGGGCTTCGAACGTCAAACGACCTACCCATACGTGGGGATAAACTCTCCACAAGGCAGTCTTGTTGTTTACTATGTAAGAGGTATAAACACTCTTAGTCCCTTCCTGTATTTCAGAGCTAGAATCAAGCAGGCCATTTTTAAAGGTGATTTCAATATCACCGTCACTAAGAATATCACCAACTTCCTCCTCTCTAACATTACTTTCATCATCACCTGCTGTATCATCTAAAAATGAGCGATTGTCACTCTCGGAAAAAAAACCTGAATCCTGGGACTTATCACCAACTGCCCGGCCAGGTGGAGTCTTTCCGGGCACACCAAGATCTTCGGTTGCTTCTTCCATTTTTCCATCTTGATTTACCTCGCTCGGCCCATAATCAATGGGTATTGGAAATGGCTTGGCTTCGGAAATTCGCTTATCAGTCCAGAATACCCTTGCCCTTGCCACCTCGTCCGGCTTAATAGTTTTTGATACTGTAAGTGGTGATTGCGCGCTTACTTGAGTGCCTAAAGCGAACATCGGCAAAAGCGCTATTGGAATGATATAGTGAATTTTCATTGAATTGTCTCTTATAAAGCTTATGAAGTTAACCATTCTCGATATGAGAGTGAACATCTTAGGCACTACCTGTTTACAGTAACGCACTAAGCACAACTCAAGAATGAGAATAGTACATCGCCAGAGAATAGCAAGCGGATCAACCATTGCGACTACAAGATTTCATTGTTACCTTATCGTGCTGGAGCGATCCCAGGCACGGCTCTGAGGCCCGAGGCCCGAGGCCCGAGGCCCGAGGACTTCGATCATGTTGCCGCGAGAAGTTGCTGCCATGACCTAAAAGCAAGTATCGACCAGCACGCCATGCCATCCTTTGCGCACACCGATCCACCCCACCTCTGCGTGCTGTTGGTGGACCGGACGCCGCACGTCAATCTCCACATACCTAACATGTAGGCCTTAGGTGATTACCGATAGCCTTCATACCAGACACGCCGGCTCAATCCGGATATCC
>CALMDH010000027.1:0-49168 GCA_937862735.1 uncultured Gammaproteobacteria bacterium | reverse complement strand
CCTCCGCCAGGCCATCCAGGGTGTCGTGATCGGTGAGGGCCAGGACCTTGATCCCGACCGCGACGGCACGCGCCACCAGCTCCGCGGGCCGCAAGGTGCCGTCGGAGGCGGTGGAATGGGTGTGGAGATCATGCAGGCTGTTCACCAGGGGAATATTACTCTAACTGTTGTAAGGGGTCGCGACGCACCACCGCAGGTGATCAACTTCACAGGTTGTGTCTTTCGTCTCTTTGCCATGAGGGGTCGCGCCACCTCTTTGTAAAACCAAAGATTGCGTCGTGACTCTCCCGCAAAATCTCATGAGGGGCTCACCAGACTGCCAGTGCCAGACTGCCAGTGATGGCTGTGAAGGCAGGTGACTTTCACGAGTTTGAACGTTAAGGACGGCCTCTCCCTGCCCAAAATGGTGTGTAATAGATATATTTTCGCGGCCAGGGAACCAAAGGGCCCCTTCCCTTTCCCACGGTTGGTCGCTACCCAGCACAGGACGCCGATGAAACTACTGCTCGACTTCTTTCCCATCCTGCTCTTTTTCATTGCCTACAAGCTGGCGGGCATTTATGTCGCCACTGGCGTGGCCATCGCCGCCGCCGCAATGCAGGTTGGCTGGGTCTGGTGGCGCAGCCGGAAGGTCGAGAAGATGCATCTCGCCACCCTGGGCTTGCTGGTGGTCTTTGGTGGCATGACCCTGGCCCTGCAGGACCCGATCTTCGTCATGTGGAAGCCGACCCTGGTGAACTGGCTCTTCGCCCTGGTCTTTCTCGGCAGTCATTTCATCGGTGACCGGACGCTGATCGAGCGCACCATGTCCCACGCCATCGATCTGCCCCCCGCCATCTGGCCGCGGCTCAATTTGCTGTGGGTGGGTTTCTTTGTTCTCTCCGGGGCCGCCAACCTCTACGTGGTCTACGACTTCAGTGGCTTCTACAGTGCCCAACAGGCCCTGCTGGCGGCGGCCGGGGTCGCGGAAATCGATCTCACCACCTGCGCCGAGCAGTTCACCGGTGCCCTGCTCGCTCAATGCCAGGATACCCAGGCGCGCGAAGAGGTCTGGGTCAATTTCAAACTCTTCGGCCTGCTGGGACTGACCATCGTCTTCATCATCGCACAGGGGCTGTACCTGGCCCGGCACATCCGTTCGTCAGAATCAGAAGAGGTCACGGAGGCCTGACACCGATGCTCTATGCCATTATCGCCACCGACCAGCCCCACAGCCTGCCGCTGCGCCTCTCCGTGCGCCCCGCCCATCTGGAGCGGCTGCGGGCTCTACAGGATGAAGGCCGGCTGATCCTGGCCGGTCCCCATCCGGCCATCGACTGCGAGGACCCGGGCGAGGCGGGCTTCAGCGGCTCGCTGATCGTCGCCGAGTTCCCCGACCTGGCCGCGGCCCAGGCCTGGGCGAACGCGGACCCTTATGTCCAGGCGGGGGTCTTCGCTCAGGTCACGGTCAAACCCTTCCGCAAGGTCCTGCCGGCCTAAGCCGGTGCGTAAATGACGGCGGATCCAGACGGATCCCTGCCGCTCACCTTTCCTTCCTTTCCATCACCGCTTCAAGGAGCCCTGAGAACCGCATGAACAAGCGCCTGTTGACCATTGCCTGCCTGACCGCCCTCCTGTCCTTCAACGCCCTGGCCGCCGAGGAGGCCAAGACCCTGGCCGCGCCCGCGGCCCCCGCCGCGGACCCGGCGGAGCCACCGGACACCACCACCATCGCCACTGTTAACGACCAGCAGTTCCCCCTCGGGCTCTTCCGTCTCTTCTACGGGGAGCGCCTGCGCGCCGCCCGGGCCGAGAATACCCCCGAGTTCCAGAACCTGGCGTTTAACGAATTCATCAACATCGTCGTCACCGCCCAGGACGCCAAGGCCAAGGGTCTCGACAAAAAGCCGGAACTTGGCTACGCCCTGGAGTTGCAGAAGATGCAACTCCTCTCCCGCCTGGCCCTGGAGGAGACGGCCGCCGGCGTCAAACCCAGCGAGGAAGAGATCAAGAAGGTTTATGACGAGCAGGTGGCCAAGCTTGACCGTCAGGAGTACAAGGCCCGCCATATCCTGGTAAAGGAGGAGGAAGAGGCCAAGAAGCTGATTAAGGAACTGGAAAAAGGCAAGGACTTCATCGAGTTGGCCAAGGCCCACTCCGACGGCCCCACCGGCAAGAACGGCGGCGACCTGGGCTGGTTCGATCCCGAGCAGATGGTCCCGGCCTTCGCCGAGGTGGTGGTGACGCTCAAGCCCGGCAACTACACCAAGACCCCGGTCCAGACCCAGTTCGGCTGGCACGTCATCCTGTTGGAAGACACCCGCAAGATGGAGCCGCCCAGCCTGGACAGCGTAAAGCCCGAGATCGTCGCCGCCCTGCAGCGTGAGGCCCTCACCCAGTACGTCGGCAGCCTCCAGGAAAAGGCCAAGGTCGATCTCAACCCCGATCTGATCAAGCAGACCGCGCCCCCCGCCCTGCCTGGCGGTGACCAGGGTGAGGTCAAGGCCGAGCCGAAAGCCGAGGCCAAGCCCGCGGCCAAGTAGTCCCTCTGGGCACACCCCACGCATCGGGGTTCCCGCTGCTGGGGACTCCGCTCGCGGGGAGCCCGGCTCCTGTCAGCGCCAGAGGACACCACGCGAGCCCTCTGCGCTTCAGCCATCGGGGATTTCCCGGCTATTTAACCTCAGGCCCCGGGCTTGACGAGATAGTCGAAGCGGTAGAGGGCCAACAGGGTGATGATCACCCCGATCAGAAACCAGTCCGGTCCCACCAGCCAGAGGACGAAGGGTATCGTCAGCAGGAACATCCTGCTACCGCGGTTGTACTGCCCCGCGGCACGGTTGAGGGTGATGGCGATCTCATCCTCGGCCACCCCCTGAAAATGCTTGGCGGGCAGAATGACGAGGAAGCCCGCGTGGTTGTAGAAACGCAGGGCGATAACGAAGCGCAGGAAGGCGCTGAAGAAGACCACTGCCAGCATCAGGAGCTTGAGCCGGGCCAGGTCGCCGCCGGACGGTACCAGGCTCAGGGCCTGGGACAGATTAGCCAGATTGAGCCCCTGAAAGGAGGCGGCCACCAGGCCCAGGCCGATCACGATGGTGGTGGAGGCAAAGACCGAGGCGGTCATCACCCAGTTACGCAGGGTCTGGATCGCCAGAATATCCCCATTGCGCTCCCGCACCGCTTCGACCCAGGCGCGACGCAACCGGTCGGCGCGCCCCCGGCTGGTGCGCTCCGGGTGGCGGCGGTAGATCCAGCCCAGGCGCCAGTGGTAGAGAATAAGCAGACTGAAACCCACCACATCCACGAGCAGGTTCCAGAACGAGGCGCTGAGGTAGGCGGCGGAGAAGTTAAAGGGCATGACCAATCCACGAGCAGAAACGGAATGGCGATAATGATTTCGCCGATGCCCCACAGTATACCGAATGGGAGCCTGGGACCTTGGCAGCCGGCCATTATCACGCCACGGGATGGCTGGCCCCGACACAGCCCCTGGCGCCTATGCGTTGCCCCCATGCTCGATTGGTCGGATCGTCACGCTCGGTATTTTCATCGTCTGATCAGCCGCCACGCCCGCCTCTACACCGAGATGGTGACCACCGGGGCCCTCCTCCACGGTGACCGGGCGCGACACCTGGACTTCCATCCCGCCGAGCACCCCCTGGCCCTGCAACTGGGGGGCAGCGACCCGGCCCAGATGGCGGCCTGCGCCAGACTGGGCGCGGACTGGGGCTACGACGAGATCAACATCAACGTCGGCTGCCCCTCCGACCGGGTCCAGAACGGTCGCTTCGGCGCCTGCCTGATGGCGGAGCCGGAACTGGTGGCGGAATGCGTGGCGGCCATGAAGGCGGCCATCCCCCTCCCGGTGACGGTCAAGACCCGCCTGGGCATCGATGACCGCGACAGCTACGAGGAACTCCATGCCTTCACCGTCGCCCTGGTTGCCGCCGGGGTCGATGCCCTCATCGTCCACGCCCGCAAGGCCTGGCTCAAGGGCCTCAGCCCCAAGGAGAACCGCGACATCCCCCCGCTGCGCCCGGACTGGGTGCTCCGGCTCAAGGCCGACTTCCCCGCCCTACCCATGGTCATCAACGGCGGTATCCTCGACCTAGACCAGGCCGGCCCTCTCCTTGACCACCTGGAGGGGGTCATGATCGGGCGTGGCGTTTATCAGAACCCCTGGCTCCTGGCCCGGGTGGACCGGGACCTCTTCGACGATCCCCGGCCCGTCCCTGAGCGACACCAGGTCCTGGAGGACCTGATCCCCTACCTGGAGGAGCGGCTGGCCGCCGGGGTGCCCCTCCAGGCCATGACCCGCCATATCCTCGACCTCTTTCAGGGTCAGCCCGGCGCCAAGCGCTGGCGACGCACTCTGAGCGAGAACGTCCACCGCCCGGGGGCCGGGATCGATCTTCTGGCGCGGGCCATGCCGCCCCGTCCGGGGGCTGTGGACCCAACCCTCGTGCGCTCCGGCTCCAGCACCACCGCCTAAGGCTGGAAGAGTCTGCCGGCTTCTTGCACGCCAGAATCGCCTAAAAATTTCCCCATGGACTGGCTGTCCCTGACCCTGTTCTGCGCCTTCTGTCTCGCGACCACGGACGCCATGACCAAGGCCTGGCTGGGCGGCTACTCGTCCCGGGAACTGGTCCTCATCCGTCTCGGCCTCACCGGTCTGTTGCTGCTGCCCTGGCTGCCTGACCTCGAGCTGGTGAATCTCCAGCCCGCCGCCTTCTGGTATTGGGTGATGGCCATGCTGCCGATTGAAGTGGCGGCGACGCTGATCTACATGCGTGCCATCCGCGACCACCCTCTCGCCCTCACCCTACCCTATCTGGCCTTCACCCCGGTCTTCGTCATCCTCACCGGCTACCTGCTGCTTGGCGAAACCATCAGTTGGCGCGGCGGGCTGGGAATCCTGCTGGTAGTCGCCGGCGCCTGGCTGCTGAACCTCAGGCCCGAACCGCGCCGCGGCGGCGCCTGGCGTGCCTGGGTCCGCCCCCTGGCCGCCATCCTCGACCATCCCGGCTCCCGCGCCATGCTGCTGGTCGCCTTTCTCTACAGCCTGACCGCGGTGATGGGCAAAGGGGCCATGCGCCACCTGCCGCCGGAGACCTTTGGTGCCTTCTATTTTGTCCTGCTGGGGCTGGTCTCCCTGACGCTCTTCGCCTCGCCCGCGCCGCGCACCCTGACCAGGCTCGGGCACCGACCTTGGGCGGTGCTGGCCGTGGCCGGCACCAATGCCCTGATGGTCTACACCCATTTCCTTGCCCTGGCGCGGGTGGAAGTGGCCTACATGATCGCCGTCAAACGCACCAGCCTGCTCTTTGGCATCCTCTATGGCGCCCTCTGGTTTCACGAAGCGGGCCTGGGGCGTCATCTGGCCGCCGGCGGCCTGATGCTGGGAGGCATCTATTTCATTCTTTTCTGAGGGTTAGGAAACTAGGGTTAGTGAGAGAGGGTTAGTAATATCCGCCATAAACGCCATCAAGTGACCCTATCGCCCAGGATGCCCATTCCCCAACCCTTCTCCCGCGTTGGGGAGAGGATCAAAGCGTGCCAGTTGTTGCACGGTTTCTCAGTGAGCCAGCGGTTGGCACCCGCTTTCATGACCAGGGGGTGGCGAGACTGTCCCCGGAATGCCAATGGTCTGAAGGGTGCATGCCCTGGGGGCATCGGGCCCATGAATGTTTTAACATCCCACCCAGTGAAGCATTTCAGGACTTGACTCATGAACGATGGCGGGGGGCTGCTGGTCCAGCGGGGTAAGGTGGCGCGTCGGCGTGGCACCGGGGCGCCGGTGAGCCCATGAAGGCTTCATGGCCATGAAGGCTATGATTCTGGCCGCGGGCCGGGGGGAGCGCATGCGGCCGCTGACGGACCATACCCCCAAACCGCTGCTGGCGGCGGGGGGCAAGCCGCTGATTGTTCATCACCTGGAGCGCCTGGCGCGGGCCGGTTTTCGCGATCTGGTGATCAATCACGCCCACTTGGGGGAGCGCATCGCCGCCGCCCTGGGTGACGGCTCCCGCTGGGGGGTCCGGATCGCCTACTCCCCCGAGGGCACGGCTCTGGAGACAGGCGGGGGGATCTTCCGCGCCCTGCCCCTGCTGGGTCCGGAGCCCTTTCTGGTGGTCAACGGTGACGTCTGGACCGACCTGGATTTCGCGCCGCTCGCCCTGCCAGCGGGCAGGCTGGCGCATCTGATTCTGGTCGACAACCCCCCCCATCATCCGCGGGGAGACTTCCACCTGGCCGGGGGCTTGGTGCGCGCCGAGCCCCCGCTTGTAGCTCAACCCCAACATGCGGATGGGCGGCCGGCTTCACCCCCACCGCCGGGGCTGACGGATGCCCCTCTTCATCGCCAGGGTCATAGGCGGCCTCCAGCCACCTCGCCAGCGGCGCATGACGGCGGCCTGGCTCATGACCTCCAACCGGAATCCGGACGGCGTCTGACCTTCAGCGGCATCGGCATCTACCACCCCGACCTCTTCCGGGACTGCCAGCCCGGAGCCTTTCCCCTCGCCCCCCTCCTGCGCGCCGCCATGGCTCAGGCGCGGGTAACGGGGGAGCACTACTCCGGTCTGTGGCTGGACATCGGTACCCCCCAAAGGCTGGCCGACCTGGATGCCTTGCTTCGGCAGCGGGAGCGGAAAGGGGGCTTGAAGGCTGAGCGCAACCTAACCGTTCGGCCCCCCTCTCCCCAACCCTCCCCCACCAGGGGGGAGGGGGCTGAAAAATCAGCGGTTTGTGCCGGCGAGGGCATCCTGGGGCTTGAGGAGCCTGAACGATTACAGCAAATCCAGGTGCGTCATGGGCCAAGAGATCGGCACCCCTGACTTCACTCCGGACGACCTGGCGGAGTTTCGCCACCGCCTGGAGCAGGAGACCCGCCTGCTGGCCTCCTGGCTGACGGCCGGCGCCCTGCCGGTCGGTCCCAAGGTCGGCGGTTTCGAACTCGAGGCCTGGCTGGTGGGACCCGACCTGCGGCCCCTGCCCCGTGCCCCGGAGCTCCTGGTGCGCCTCGCCGACCCCCTGGTGGTGCCCGAACTGGCCACCTTCAATCTGGAGTTCAACGGCACCCCGCAGATACTGGCCGGCAAGGCCCTGAGCACCATGGCGGCGGAGCTGGACAGGACCTGGGGGCACGCCCAGAAGGTCGCTGGGGGACTTGGGGCCCGGTTGGCCATGGTCGGCATCCTGCCCACGGTGCTGCCGGAGGACCTGATCCTCGACCATATGACCCCCCGCAACCGCTATCGCATCCTCAACGCCCAGTTGGGCGCCCTGCGGGGCCACCAGCCCCTGCGGCTCGACATCCAGGGCCGCGACCGCCTGGTCCTGACCCGCGAGGACGTGATGGCCGAATCCGCCACCACCTCCTTTCAGATCCACCTGCGCGTGTCCCCCCAGGAGGCCGCCCGGGTCTACAACCTCTCCAAGCTCCTCTCCGCCCCCCTGGTGGCGGTCGGCGCCAATTCGCCCTACCTCTTTGGCCGGGACCTGTGGCGGGAGACCCGCATCCCCCTCTTCGAGCAGACCTGCGCCATGGGCGAGTCCGGCCTGCGGGAACGGGTCAGCTTTGGGCTGGGATACGTCCAGGCATCCATCCTGGAGTGCTTCGCGGCCAATCTGGCCGCGTATCCCGTGATCCTGCCCGAACTCCATGACGAGCCACCAGAGCGTCTCGCGCACCTGCGGCTGCACAACGGCACCATCTGGCGCTGGAACCGGCCCCTGATCGGCTTCGATCCTGATGGCTCTCCCCACCTGCGCATCGAACAGCGGGTGGTGCCCGCGGGACCAACGGTGCCGGACCTCATCGCCACCGCCGCCCTCTATTTCGGCGCTATCCAGGACCTGCTGGGAGAAGCGGACCCGTCCGGGGCCCTGATCCCCTTCGCCGTCGCCCAATCCAACTTCTACGCCGCCGCCCGCCTGGGGCTGGAGGCCGAGCTGCACTGGCTGGACGGTCGCCCCGCCACGGCGCGGACCATCCTCGCCCAGGACCTGCTCCCCCGTGCCCACCGCGGCTTGCGGGACCTGGGCATCGACGACGACGAAATTGACGCCTGGCTCGGTATCATCGCCGCCCGGTTACGCGCCGGCCGGACCGGCGCCGACTGGCAACGCGCCTGGGTGGAGCGGCATCCAGACCAGGACATGGCCGGACTGCTCCACGCCTATCTGGACCAGCAGCAAAGCGGCCGGCCGCTGCATGAATGGTCCCTTTGATGCCCAGTGCTGGGAATTGAAGCATTACCATCCTGATCATTACCTTGTTGATCAATACCATGCTCAATGAACTTCATGCCCTGCCCGAAGGCATCCTCGAGCGGGATACCCGCGGTCTCCAGGACCTGCTGGGCGGGCCGACCCTGATCCACCTGCCCGGCGACCGCCAGCCCGCCCTGTTCCTCTCCGTGCTGCTACACGGCAACGAGACCGTGGGCTGGGAGGCCCTGCGCGGCCTGCTCCAGCACCGCCTGGCGCGCTTTGGGGAACTACGGCTGCCACGGGCCCTGAGCATCTTCATCGGCAACGTCGCCGCCGCGGCGGCGGGGGTCCGTCACCTCCCCGAACAGCCAGATTACAACCGCGTCTGGCCGGGCAGTGAACTGGCCCCCACCCCCGAGCATGACCTGATGCGCCAGGTCACCGCCATCCTGCGGACCCGGGGCCTGTTCGCCAGCCTGGACATCCACAACAACACCGGGCTCAATCCCCACTACGCCGGGGTCAACCGCCTCGACCATCAGACCCTGCACCTGGCCACCCTCTTCAGCCGCACCCTCATGTACTTCCGTCGCCCCAAGGGCATTCAGGCCATGGCCATGGGCGAGTTCTGCCCCGCGGTGACCCTGGAGTGCGGCAAGGTCGGGGACCGGCACGGCCTGGAGCACGCCCGGGACACCATCGACGCCTGCCTGCACCTTGCCGCCCTGCCACAGCACCCGGTGCCGCCCCACGACCTCGACCTCTTTCACACCGTGGCCCGGGTCGAGGTGCCACCGGCACTGAGTTTCGCCTTCCCCCCCGGCCAGGGGGACATCCTCTTCACCCCGGACCTCGAGCGGTTCAATTTCCGGGAACTACCCCGTGGCACCGCCTTCGGCCGGGTCACGGGTCACCATGAACCCTACCTGGACGCCCGTGACGAACAGGGCCGGGACGTCTACGCGCGCTTTTTCCACGTCGCGGCGGGTGAACTGCGCCTCTCCACCCCGGTGATGCCCTCCATGCTCACTCTGAACGAGGAGGTCATCCGCCAGGACTGCCTCTGTTACCTGATGGAACGTTACAACGACCATGTACCCCACTAGGCATAACAGGTAACGCAGAAAAGGGGTTACCGGATCATCCTGACGCTCTTGAGAAGAGTTTTATAGTTGCCAAGCGATCTTGAGGAGATAACCTAATCGATTGCTTCGCGGAGAAAGCGAAACAGCCGCCGGTCCCCATCGGTCCTGCCCTGTTCGCGGTCCTTGCGGGCGGCGCGGATCAGGGTACGGAGCTGATGACGGTCCAGATCGGGGTACCCGTTCAATAGATCCCCCAGGGCCGGGTCACCCTCGGTGATCAGGCGCTCGCGCCAACGCTCCAGGCGGTGCAGACGGGCGGCCTCCGCCTGTTTTTGGCGCTCCTGACCATGGAGCAAGGCCTCGACGGCCGCCATGTCCTCCTTGGCCAGCAGGTTGGCGATGCGCTTGTAATGCCGGCCCAGGGCACGGATGTCCTTGATGCGCGCCGTCTCGTCGATGGCGGCCCAGGTGGCCTCGCTCAGGTCCAGATGTTCCAGTTCACTCCGGGGCAGGGAGACCAGGCGCTGTGCCAGGTCCTGAAGGACGTGATGCTCCCGTTTGACCTGGCTTTTGCTGGGTCCCTCGGGAAAATGCTCCTCCTGGGCATGGGCATAGTGGTCGCCGTGGTGATCGCCTTCCGGATGGCTCTGGCCATGGTGCCCCCTCCGGGAGTCGGCATGAGCGCCCGTGGCCTGGCCACGCGGTTGATCCGCTCGCCCCTGGCCATGACCCGGGGCTAGGGCCGCTGCGTCGCCGGTGGGGTGCTTCATTCGATCCATTCCAGGTGCTCCAGAATCAGTTGGGGCTTGAACTCGCCCCGGAACTCGTTGACATCCAGGCGGTAAGCCAGGCGCACCCGATCCCCCGCGCCATCATGCTGGTCGCCACGGCGAAAGCCGATGCCCTCGATCGGCAAGCCGAGGCCATTCTCGGCGCGCAGGTGCAGGCGCAGATGCTCGCCCTTGCCGAGCCGCTTGCGGCCCAGGACCCGGAAGATGCCATCAAAGATGGGCTCGGGAAAGCCCTTGCCCCAGGGGCCGGCATGGCGCAGGGCCTGGGCGGTAGCCAGGTCGAAGGCCTGGGGCGGCAGTTCGCCATCGGACAGGATCTCCCGCACCAGGGGCGCGTCGCCCAGCTCGTCCCGTACCACCTGGCAGAAGGCCTGGCGAAAGGGCTCCAGGGCGGCCTCGGCCAGGGTCAGGCCGGCGGCCATGGCATGGCCACCGAAGCGGACGATGAGCCCCGGATGGCGCTTGTCCACGGCATCGATCAGGTCGCGGATGTGCAGCCCCTCCACGGAACGGGCCGAGCCGCGGAGCAGCCCCTCGTCCCCCGGGGCGAAGGCGATGGCGGGACGGTGCCAGCGTTCCCGCACCCGGGCGGCGAGGATGCCGATCACCCCCTGATGCCAGCCGGGCTCGAACAGGCAGAGGGCGGGGGGCAGACCGCCGGGCTCCAGGTGCAGGGCGGCCAGGGCGGCCTCGGCCTCCTGCTTCATGTCGTGCTCGATCGCGCGGCGGCGCTGGTTGAGTTCGTCCAGGTGCCGGGCGATGGCCAGCGCCTGCTCGGGATCATCCGTCAGCAGGCACTCCACCCCCAGGGACATGTCCTCCAGGCGGCCGGCGGCGTTGAGGCGGGGTCCGGCCTGGAAGCCCAGGTCCCGGGCCACGGCGCGGTTGGGGTCACAGCCGGCCACCGTCAGCAGGGCGCGGATGCCGGGATTGCCCTGGCCGGAGCGGATGCGCTTGAGGCCCCGCTCCACCAGGATGCGGTTGTTCTGGTCCAGGGTCACCAGGTCCGCCACCGTGCCCAGGGCCACCAGATCGAGGAAATCCGCCAGATTGGGCGCCGGGCGTTCCGGCCCAAACCAGCCCAGATCGCGCAGGCGGGCACGCAGGGCGGCCAGGAGGTAAAAGACCACCCCCACCCCCGCCAGGTGCTTGCTGGGAAAGGGATCCCCCGGCTGGTTGGGGTTGACGATGGCCACCGCGTCCGGCAGGGTATCCCCCGGCAGGTGGTGATCCGTCACCAGGACCTGGATGCCCAGTTCCCTGGCGCGGGCCACGCCCTCCACGGCGGCGATACCATTGTCCACGGTCAGGATCAGGTCCGGCTCCCACTCCCGCGCCGCCTCCACCACGGCCGGGCTCAGGCCGTAGCCAAAGGCAAAGCGACTCGGCACCAGATAGGACACCCGCGCCGCGCCCAAGGCCCGCAGCACCCGCACTGCCAGGGCGCTGCCGGTGGCGCCATCGGCATCGTAGTCCCCCACCACCAGGATGGCGCCCCCCGTCGTCACCAGTTCCGCCAACCGCTGGGCGGCCCGGTCGATGTCGCCCAGAGCCCGCGACGGGTGGAGGGCGGACAGGGGCAGGCGACAGCCCTGCTCGTCGCGCACCCCCCGCGCCAGGTAGATGCGGCGCAGCAGGGGGGACAGGTCCGGGGGCATGAGCACCGACGCTGCTGGCGGGGGCCGGCGGCGAATGACGACCTTGACGCCCGGGTCATCGGGCGCGGCGGGGAATGGGAGGGGGGCGGAGGTGGGGGGTGGGAAGCGTGCGGCCATGGCCAGGGAGCTTACCACGGACCCGGCGCTCTGCCGCAGCCCCGTCGGGGTCCGGGCGCTAACGGGTTTAGAATGCCACGCGGCATCGCGGCCAGGAGCCCCCTTCATGCACCCCGAATTCGACCTCTCCCCCGATATCTGTTACCTCAACCACGCCGCCGTGGCCCCCTGGCCACGGCGGGCGGTGGCGGCGGTGACCCGCTTCGCCGAGGAAAACGGCCGCCGCGGGGCCGCCGGCTATCCGGCCTGGCTGGCGACCGAACGCCGCCTGCGCGAACGCCTGGCGGACCTGCTGGGCGGCGCCTCTCCCGACGACATCGCCCTGGTCAAGAATACCTCCGAGGGCCTGTCGATCCTCGCTCAGGGGCTGGATTGGCGGCCCGGGGACAACCTGGTGGGTATCGCCCAGGAATTTCCCTCCAACCGCATCCCTTGGGAGGCCCTGCGGGAACAGGGGGTGGAGTACCGCGCCCTGGACCTCCGCGGCCTCGCCAATCCCGCGCCCAACCCCGGAGGCGATGCACCCCCTGCCGGGGCCAACGCGGCGGCTGGCGCTCAGGTCACCGGCGGGATCGAGACCGCCCTGGAACGGCTGTGCGACGAGCGCACCCGGGCCGTCGCCATCAGTTCGGTGCAATACGCCCGGGGCGAACGCCTGGACCTGGAACGGCTTGCCACCGCCTGCCACCGCCGCGGCATTCTGCTCTTCGTCGACGCCATCCAGAGCCTGGGCGCCCTGCCCATGGACCTGCGGCGCATGCCGGCGGATGCGGTGGTGGCGGACGGCCACAAGTGGCTGCTGGGGCCGGAGGGCATCGCCGTCCTCTTCGTGGCGCCGGCCCTGCGGCCCCGGCTGCGCCTGCGTCAGTTCGGCTGGCACATGGTCGCCCACCCCGGTGACTATGACCGCCCGGACTGGACCCCCTCCCCGACCGCCACCCGCTTCGAGCCCGGCAGTCCCAACCTGCTCGGCATCCACGCCCTGGAGGCCAGCCTGTCCCTGCTCCAGGAGGTGGGTCTGGACCAGGTCGCGACCGCCATCGAGCACCGGGTTGACCACCTCATCGACCTCATCGACCTGGCCGGCTTTGAAATCCTCACCCCCCGCGCCCCGGCGCGCCGCGCCGGCATCCTCACCTTCCGCATCCCCGACCCCCGTTTCGATCCGACTCCCCTCTGGCGCGCCCTCCTGGCCAAGGGTGTCGTCTGCGCCCCGCGCGGCGGCGGCATCCGTTTCTCGCCCCACTTCTATACCGACGAGGCCGTCTTGGATAAGGCCGTGGCCATCACCCGGGAAACCTTTGCCCGGTCGTGATGGTTTGCCTCTCTCTGTTCGGTTACTCAGGCTGGTGGGTTAGGGAGTGAGCGCATCAGCGACTTGTCCCGCCGCCGCCCCTTAGGGCGCGAGGAAGCCGAACGAATCGGTGGTTTATGGCCTCCGGGGCGTTAGGCGTCGGCTGCGGATTTATCCACCGCCCACGCCAAAGGCAAAAGAGCCTGGTGATTGCACCGCCCCTCAGGGTGACTTAAAGCTCAGCCGGACGGCCCGATACTCGAAGTGGATGTTGGCATCCTCCCGCGCCCGGGCAAAATCGGCGTGCAGGGCCACCAGCAGGTCCTCATCCACCGCCCCCGTCGCCAGCAGTTGGGGGGCGCCGGAGAGCAGGAGGTCCGCGGTGTAGGCCAGCAGTTGCTGGCGGCGTTCGGGGTGCAGACGGCTGGAAACCACCGGCAGGTCCTGGCTGACGATCTCCCGGCAGCCCAGCTCCTGGGCGAGACTGGCCAGGCGGGGACCGAGGTAGGGATCGCCCCCCGCCGCCTGCTGTTGGCGGCAAAAGCGCTCCCACCAGGTGCGGATGGCGGCGAGTTCCGGCTGGAAGCGGAAGGTGGCGTTATCCACCTCGGTGCAGATCAGCCGACCGCTCGCCTTGAGCACCCGCAGGGCCTCGCGGAGGATCGCCCGGGGGTCGGGCACATGCTCGAGCATCCAGATGGTCAGGACGACATCGAAGGTCCCGGCGGCGAAAGGCAGGCACCCGGCATTGCCACGCACCAGCGTGGCCCGGTCCCCGAGGTGCTCGCGAGCGGCGCGGAGGTGGCTGGGGCTGAGGTCGATCCCGGTCAGGGCCAGGCCAGGCCAGCGTGTTGACAGCAGGTCCAGTTCGGCGCCCACCCCGCAGCCCAGTTCCAGTAGCCGGCCAGCGGCGGGCAGGTCCAACCCGGCGAAGACCACGGGGGCCAGTACCGCCGCCTGATCGCGGAGGCGTTGTTCCTCAACGGGACCGAAGCCATGAATGTAGGCCTCTGTATCGGCGGCCATCAGGCATCACCCCCACTGGGTAGCGGTTGTGGCAAATCTCGCATGTTCGTCAGGCGTCGGCATGGGGAAGGAAACTGGCCAGCATCCTAGCCAGGCCCCGGATCGGGGACAAGACCAGTGGACCAGTGACCGGGGGGCTGAGTGCTTCAAGGGACCCTTGGACCGGGCAGCAGTCAGCTACCAAGCGCCTGGACCAGCCGCATTTGCATAGCAGTCAGCTACCGAGCGCCTGGACCAGCGGCATTTGCATCCCGGCCTTCTTTCAAGCCAAGATGACGGGCTTGATACAAACCTCAGGATTTCTCTCACGATGGCCCACGACACCAACGTTACCTGGCACGAACACCAAGTCACCCGCGAGCGGCGCGAGGCCCTGCACGGCCATCGCGGCTGCGTCATCTGGTTCACTGGCCTGAGCGGCTCCGGCAAGAGCACCATCGCCAACACCCTCGACCACCGCCTCCACGCCATGGGGCATCACAGCGCCGTGCTGGATGGCGACAACGTCCGCCACGGGCTCAACGCCGGTCCGGGCATGCTGCGCGACACCCATGGGCATGACTTCGCCCAGCGCTTTGGCCTGGGTTTCTCGGCCATCGACCGCGAGGAGAACATCCGCCGGATCGGCGCCGTCGCCCAGCTCTTCTGCGAGGCGGGGCTCATCGCCCTGACCGCCTTCATCAGCCCCTACCGCCTCGACCGCGACCGGGTCCGCCAGACCCTGCGCCCGGGGGAGTTCATCGAGGTCTTCGTCGACACCCCCATCGCCATCTGCGAGCAGCGCGACCCCAAGGGCCTCTATAAAAAGGCCCGCGCCGGCGAGATCAAGGGCTTTACCGGCATCGACGACCCCTACGAGGCCCCGCTGCATCCGGAACTGGTGCTGGCCGGCGGTGAGGAGACCCCGGATCAACTCGCCGGGCGCGTCATCGATTACCTGATGCTCCAGGAAATCATCCCGGCGCGGCGGGCCTGAGGCCTGGCCTCTTGACCCGTCCCATCGACTTTCCGCCACGGATGGCCTGGCGCCAGGCATGACGCAACTCTTCGACCGCCTCCCCGACCGGCTCTTTTCCCCCCTGGCCAGCGCCAACCGGCGCACCTATGGGGCGCTGCTGCTCGACCTGTACCCCCTGTTCTTCGACCAGATCCACGCCGACATCTTTCCCTCGCGGGAGACGGTGCGCCACGAGATCGAGGAACGGCTGGCGGTGCTGGCCGTGGCCTGGCAGGAGGAGGCGGATGCGGAGGTCACTCCCCCGGATGCCATGGGGATCGCCCCGGCCACCCCCTGGCCGGGCGGTGTCCCCCCGCGGGCCGGTAGCCCCTGCCCCGGTGCCATCGGTGGCACCAGCGGCGCCGGTGCCGCCGGAGGCGGCGATCATGAGACCAGCCCGGCCGCCCAGGTCTATCGCCGCCTGCGCGACGCCGGCTGGTTCGAGGAGGAGCAGGATGGCTACCGGGTCTGGGTGACGGTGCCGCCGGCGGTGGGCACCCTCTGGGCCAGCCTGATGGAGATCGCCCGCCCGGACCGCGTCTTCTACGGCGGCATGGTGCTGTCCATCTTCAACAACGTGCAGAAGGCCTGGGAGGAGCCGGCGGCCCAGGTCCTGGCCCTGCGCCAAGCGGCCCGCGAGGCCCGCCGCTTCCTCCAGCATCTCAGCACCCTGATCCAGGGGCTCAAGGGCCTGCACGCCGAGATCAGCGGCTGTGACGACCATCGCCTGATCCTCAGCCGCTTCTTCGAGGACTTCGTCGCGCGCATCCTGGTCCAGGACTACAAGCGCCTCAAGACCCGCAACAACCCCTTTCGCTTCCGCCAGCAGATCCTGCTGCGGGTGCGGGAACTGGAGTACGACCTGGACCGGCAGCGGGCCCTGGTGAGCGGTTATCTGGAGCAGACCGGCGAGGCCGATGGCCAGGCGGCCCGGCGGGCCATTGGCGATGACCTCCGCCAGTTGCGTGAGGTCTTCGAGCGCCTGGACGGTCACCTGGAACGGGTGGACCGCTTCCGCGCCCGGCTGGAGCGGCGGGTGGCGGACACGGTGCGCTACTTGGACCGCACCCAGCCCGGCCAGGCGGCGCGCCTCGCCGGCCTGCTGCGTGACCTGGGGCCCTGCCTGGACGGGCTGCCGGACGAGGCCGCCACCCCCCTCCCCCCGCCCCTCATCGATGTCCTCCCCATCGGCCCCCAAAGCCTCCGGGAGGCGCCCCGCCATCGTCATCCGCCGGAGCCGCGTCCCCTGGTCAGCCGTGCGGTGGACCCGGCGGTCCAGGCCCGTCAGCAGGCCCTGCGCGCCTACCTGGACCGGCGCCGCATCGACCCCCAGCGGATCGGCCGCTACCTGGAGCGTCAGTTGGCCGGTCGCCCTTTCGCCGAGGGCGCCACCCTGACCATCGCCAGCGTGGAGGACTTCATCGCCTTCACCCATGCCCGTCACCTGAACTATCTGCCCGGGGCCGGGCGCTTGCGCCAGACCTACCGCATCGAGACCCGGGAGGGCCTGATCGACAACGACTGGGTGCGCTGCCCCGCCTTTGTCGTCTGGCGGCGACAACCTGAAGGCGAGCCCCGCCAGGAGCCACAGGCCCGACCATGATCACCGAGCCCAGGGCGGCGCCGGCCGCGTTCAACCTTGAGTCCCCTCCGCGTAATCGAAAACCAACCAGATCAGTAAACCTTTAACCCTATGTTACTAACCATTATGTTACTAACATGTTGATTATAATGGGTAAGATCACATCAACATCCGTTGACATTGCTCCGGATTTGGCTTTTCGGCAGGGATTCAACCTTGTGATCCTGGCAGGTACCGGTACCTATCCACCCCGACCCCTGACAGCGACGGGGCCCGCCCCGTCCACCCGAGGAGCCCGCGATGCTGCGTGACCTGCGCCAGGTATGCGAGCGGCCCGGTCAGGCGGAGCCGGCTGACTTCCGCGCCGCCGCCGCGGCCCTGCTCCGGCGGCAATTCCTGCTGCTGGAGCGGATCGGGGATCGGGACGCCTACCGGCTGGTGGTCAACCACTTCGACTACTTCACCAACCTCTTCGACGCCCTGGGCTGGACCCTGCATCGCGACGACACCTTTGGCCTGGTGGGCCTGCTGCCCGGCGAGGCGGAGGGCTACCGGCACCTGCGGCTGGTGGACAGCCTCATGCTGCTGTGCCTGCGGCTGCTCTACGAGGAGGGCATGGAGCGCTTCGAGGCGCGGGAGGGCTGCGTCTTCGCCCAGGCCGAGGCCCTGCTGGGCCGCTACGAGACCCTGCTCAAACGCAAGCGGCCCCTGCTCAGCGACTTCCGGGAGATCCTGCGACGGCTGCGGCGCTATTCACTGATCGAGATGCAGGAAGAGACGGAAGACGGCCTGCCGGTCATCCGCATCCTGCCGACCATTCGCCTGGTCACCGGCGACCAGGTCCAGACGCGCATCGCCGCCTATGTCGGCGCCCTAGCCACGCAGGACGAGACCGATGTGGAGGATGAAAGTGCCGCGGCGGGTCCGGACGAACCGGATCGGCCGCACCCTGGCCCGGCCAGGGAGCACGGGACCGAACTGGAGGAGTCCGAACCTGAGGCGTCCGAGCCGCCACCGGCCCCTCCGGCGCCCCGGGAAGCAGCCCCAGCCACAGGGGAAATGACCCCATGAAGCGCCTGGTCCGTTTGCTGCTCATCAACTGGTACCGCCTGGAACAGGCCAGCATCGAACTGCAGGGCCACACGGCGGTGATCGGTCCCAACGCCTCGGGCAAGTCCTCCCTGCTGGACGCCATCCAGGCGGTATTGGTTGGGGGCGACAAGCGCTGGTGGAACCCCAATGCCAGCGCCGGGGAGAAGAGCACCCGCAGCCTGCGCGACTACTGCCTGGGGGTGGTGCGCGACCCCAGCAATCCGGACCTGTCGCTGGAATTCCGCCCCCGCGAGCAGGCCCTGAGCTACCTGACCCTAGTCTTTCGCGACGACGTGAGCGGCGAGGCCATCAGCCTCGGCCTGGCCCTGCATGCCCGCCTCGAAGAGGCCCAGGAGGTGATCGACGGGCGCTTCATCGCCCCCGGTCTGGACCTGGTGCTGTCGGACCTGGTGGACCGCGGGCCCCTGGGCGCGGTGCCCAAGCCGTGGAAACGGCTGCGCGAGGAGTTGCGCCAGCGCCTCGGCGAGCGCCTCCAGGTCCACGCCCAGGTCAGCGAATATCAGCGGAATCTATGCTTCCAGCTCGCCGACGGCCGCCGCCCCTGGGACCCGCCGCACTTCCTGCGCGCCTTCCGCAACGCCATCACCTTCGCCCCCATCCGCAACGTCTCGGACTTCGTGCGCACCCACATCCTGGAGGAGCGTCCCATCCAGGTGCGTTCCCTGCAGCAGGCCCTGCATCACTACCGGGATATCCAGACCCGCACCCGCGAGGCCCGTCAGCGCGAGGAGGCCCTGGTTGCCCTCGATCAGGGCTACCGGCGCGCCGACCAGGCCGAGCGCCTGGGCCTGGCCTGGCGCTGGGTGGAGCAGGAGGCGGCCTTCAATGCCCGGGAGGCCGAACTGGAACCCCAGCGCCAGGCGCTGGAGCGTGTGACCAGCGACCTCGGCCGGCTCCAGCGCCACATCGAGGACCTGGACCGGCAATGGCACGCGGCGGACGTCGCCCTCACCGAGGCCAACCGCCGCCTGGCTGCGACCCATGGGGAGCAGCGGCGGGAGCGCCTCCAGGCCGAGCAAGAGGCGGCGGGCAAGACCCTCAACGAGGTCAACCAGGCCATCGACCAGGCCCGCCTGGCCCTGGGCGCCGTCCACCGCCTGCTTGACCAGGCGGGCCACCTCGACGACCCCGCCCTGGTCCAGGCCCTGCAAACCCTGCCGCCCCTGCTGCGCCGGGACGAGGGCCTGCTGACGGCGATCTGGCCCCAGGACCCCGCCGCGGTCATGGCCGCCCTCGACCGGCTGGCGCCGCGGCTGGCGGCGGCGCTGGCGCGGCTGGGGGAGCGCTATGACCAACTGGTCGTCGAGGAACGGGAGATGGATTTGGCCCTCCAGGCCCTGCGCGCCCGCATCGACCGCCTGGAACGGGGCGAGAGCGACCTGCGGCCCGCCACGTTGCGCCTCATCGCCCTCCTCGGTGAACACGGCATCCCCGCCGTGCCGCTCTGTGACCGGGTGGACGTGGCGGATGAGGCCTGGCGCGAGGCCCTG
Organism: uncultured Gammaproteobacteria bacterium; assembly: GCA_937862735.1. GTDB lineage: Bacteria > Pseudomonadota > Gammaproteobacteria > Chromatiales > Chromatiaceae > M0108. The sequence continues at coordinate 29,819 of CALMDH010000027.1, read as the reverse complement.
GAGGCCTTCCTCGGTGGCCACCGCGAGGCCCTGCTGGTGGACCCGGACCAGGTGCGCGAGGCCATCGGTCTCTATCGGCGCGAGGGCCGGCGCCGGGACATCCACGGCAGCCGGGTGATCAACACCCTCGGGACCGCCGCCTGGTCAGGCCCGGCCACCCCCGGCAGTCTGGCGGCGATGGCGGTGAGCGCGGATCCCCATGCCCTGGCCTATATCCGGCGGTGCGCGGACCGGGTGCAGCGGGTGGACAGCGAGGACGAGCTGCTGGGTCAGGAGCGCGCCATCACCGCCGATGGCATGCTCTCCGCCGGCGGCGCCGTGTCGCGCCTGACGCCGGTGGAGCCCATGCTGGGGCGCGAGGCCCGCCGCCTCAGGCTTCAGGTGCTGAAGGACCAGTTCGCCCAGGAGGGCGAGGCCCACTACCGCAAGCAGCAGGACAAGCGGGCCGTCCAGGACCTGCGGGAAGGCCAGCTCATGCCTTTTCATGACCGGCTGGGCGCCTTTCCCGACCTGGTGACCCTGGTGGCGCGGCGCGAGCAAACCCAGGGCGATCTCGCCCGCCTGGCCGCCGAGGCGCAGGCCCTGCTCAGCGATGACGCTTATCAGGGACTCGTGGCGGAGGTCGAGCGCCACAAGGCGGCGCGGGAGGATCTCGCCAGCGCCCGGAATCAAGCGACGCGGGAGGCCACCGACCGTGAGCTGAGGCGCCAGGCCCTGGAGTCCAGCCTCGCCAGTCTGGAAGAGGCGTCCCAGGCCGTTGCCGAGCGCCGCCGCGTCATCCGGCAAACCCCTGGCTTCGATGCCCCCCTGGCCGCGGAGCGCCTGGAGGAACTCCAGGCCCAGGCGGTCTTCGCCGCGGAGGACCCGGACGCCTGGCGTGCCCTGGGGAGCGAGGCCGGCCGCCGCGCCGGCGCTCAGGAAAAGTCCGCCGCTAACCACCGGCAAAGGGCCCGGGAGGACCTGGCCAATTACTGGGCCGCCTGGTCCCCCGGCCACAGTCCCGCCCTCGGCGCCGTCGACGACCACGCAGGCCTGGCCACCTGGGTGGCGCGGGAACTTACCCAGGTACGTGAGACCCAGTTGGCCCGCTACGTCACCGAGGCCGACAACGCCCTACGCGAGGCGGAGTTCGCCTTCCGCGCCGACTTCGTCGGCAAGCTCCAGGAGAATCTCCAGACGTTGGAGGAAAGCCGCCGCGAGCTCAATCGCAGCCTGCGCAGCCGTCCCTTCCACGGCCAGTACTACAGCTTCGTCAAACAACCGGCGCCGGACCTCAGGGATATTCTCGACTGGGTACTGGCCTGGAGCCCGGAACAGGGCGGGGATGTCGGCGGTCTCTTCGACGCCGCCAGCGACCCCAATCACCCCCACCGCGCCGCCATCGCCCGGGTGCGCGACCTGCTTATGGAGGCCGCCGGGGGCGAGGGCCGCACCGGCGGTTGGGACGAGCGCCTGGCGGATTACCGCCAGTACTACCACTTCGATGTGCGCATGAGCGATGACAAGGAGGGTGGCGGCAACCCGGAACTGCTGTCCCGGCGCCTGGGCAAGGGCTCCGGCGGCGAGCACCAGTCACCCTTCTACGTCGCCATCGGCGCCGCCCTGGCCGCCGCCTACCGGATCGAGCGGGATCAGGACGGTCGCCCGCGGGGTGGCATGGCCCTGGCCGTCTTCGACGAGGCCTTTTCCAAGCTCGACCTGCAAAACACGGTGAGCGCCCTGGGCTTCCTCGACGAACTGGGCCTGCAGGTGCTGCTCGCCGCCCCGGACGAGAAATACGGACAGATCGCCGAGCATGTGGACACCATCGTCAACGTCTATCGCGACGGCGGCAGCGTCCACATCGACACCGAGCAAATCAAGGCCGCCGCCCGCCAGGCCCTGGCCGCCGACAACCCCGTGCCCCGCCCTGACCGATGAGCCGCGAAACCCCCGCCCAGGTCGCCCGCGCCCTGCTGCTCAAGCTCCTGGCCCAGGTGGACCGGGGCGGGCGCGACTCCGTGCCGATCGGCGAGCGCTCCGCCCACGCCTACTTCGCCCTCCGGGACCTGAGCGAACGCGACGCCCTCCACGCCCTGCTGCAGAATGCCCAGGCCGCCGGTGGCGTGGTCCTGGAATGGGGCCGGGGTCCCGCCGCGCAGGACCTGCGGCGCATCCGCATCCGTGACCCCGACCAGTTGGCGGCCTGGCTGGGGGTCTCCCGGGCCGCCACTCAGGCGCGCGCCATCCTGCAAGGGCTCGACCCCATCATGGCCGATGCCCCCGGCTGGCTGCGCGACGCCTACGCCGATGCCCTGCGCCAATGGCGTCGGGGCGGCGCGCCCTATCGCATCGCCGGCACCGAACCGGCCATGGCCGTCAATCTCTTCAAGGCCGCCCGCGCCATCGCGGCGGGGGAGCAGGAGGGTCTGGACCTGCGGCGTTTCAGCGTCCGGCTGCTGGGTAACTCCAAGGCCCTTGAGGCCCTGCTCGGCCGCCTCGGCCCCTTGCTGCGCCACAACCCGGAGTGTGCCCCATGGCAGGAGGATGTGGACCTGTTCCGGGTGCTGGGGCTGGAGAAGTTCCCGCCGCCGCTGTTCCTCAAGGGTCCCCTCGTGCTGGATTACGGCGGCGAGGACTGGGACCTGACGCCCCTGCGGCCCTTCGTCGCCCTTTCGCCCGATGCCGTGAACCGGGTCCAGGTCAGCAACCAGGTACCCTACCTGCTGACCATCGAAAACCTGGCCAGCTTTCAGCGCCAGGTCCGTGAGGTGCGGGACGACGGCATCGTCATCTATACCGCCGGTTTTCCCGCCCCGGCCCTGGTCCGCGTCCTGGGCCTGCTCGATGAGTGCCTGCCGGCCGGCTGCCCCTGCTATCACTGGGGCGATCGTGATCTGGGCGGGCTGCGCATCCATGCCCGGATCGCCGCCGCCTTCAGCCGCCGCCCGGTGCTGCCCCATCTCATGGCAGAGCCGGACCCCGCCAGCGCCGCGGGGGGACTGGCCAGCCGCGCCGGCCAGGGGCGCAACCCAAGCGCCAGGGCCAGCGCCGGTTCCCCTCCCCCCGCCCAGGGGCGCGGCTGGACCCGCGACGAGCTCCGCGCCCTGCAACTGGCCGCGGCCACGGCCGGCGTCGTGGGGGACCTGGCCAGAAAATGGCTGCAACAGGGCCTGCTGCCCCTGGAACAGGAGGCCCTGGACCCGGCGAGCCCCGTGGCGGCGGAGATATCCCCGGCTCAGTTTCAGACATCCTTGCCTTGACATATCCTTGCCGTAACGAAGCCATTCAGCTCGCCTTCCAACAACGAATAATCAATAGGATGGAGGTCTCCGTTTTGCCAAAAGTGCTGCTCGGGGTATTTCATATCAATAAGTTAGCGGAAATTTACCCTGCCCCATGAGCCCCAAAAAAACCTGTTTACGAACCATTCAAATCGGGCGAAGACAGTCTTGTTTTGGGAGTTCCCCCGACGATACCGCACCACTATGCGAACCTCTTTATACCCACCATGCCGATAGCTTCCTCACGGTAACTAACCATCGTGTTTTCTACACTCTCACCGCCTTCCTATTACGGAGAAGACCCGTCAGATCAGCGAAAGCCAGATACTTTATCTTGGTTCCTGTAGAACATCTACAAGACGCGGGCTAACTTAACATATAAAGCTATATCAATTACATATAACGTATAGCTGGGCGGTTGGTGGTACGAAAAAGGACAGGGGACATAAAGAGAAACCATAGAATATACTTATAGGCAGTTAAGAGATATCAGAGCAAATGTCGGATTTTTTCGGATTTTGTACGCTATTGATAGGGGTTTACATGCATGCTTTGGGATAGTATAAATATATGCCAAACTAACCGTTATCGAACACATCAATCGCTTACACTGCCAACCTATATAAAGCCAATAGTTTTACTTGACTGATGCAGATTTAGAACATTCTTATGTCTCACATCCATAATAAATATTTATTAACAATCATATCGCTTTTCTTAGCAACCCTTTTGGCGTGTTCGCCAAAAATAATCGATACCCCTGGAGGCCCAGTGACCTGTTATTCATTAAAATGTGTTAAGGAAGCGAACGACTTTTCCAGCAGGCACTATCAGCAGATTAGGTTAGAAGAAGAAGCTGCAACGCTTGCATTGCAAAGAGAAGAGGAAGAAAGGAAAAAAAAGAAAGAGCTAAGTGAATGGTATGAGTGGCAAAAGAATAATCCAGTTGAAGCAGCTCAACAGAAAAATAGTTGGGAGGAATACCTGCGTAACTACTCTACTCAACTCAATGTTTATGGGTGTCCCGGTAATACCAGGCCACTCGGACCGCCCATGTTCGGGTGTGGATATCCACAATATATTCCCTAATTCTTTCAGACATATTTCCATTAAATTCTTGGCAATAATAAAATGAAAATTAGAATTATAAATCGTTTTTTTACGTTAGTCTCTTTTTATTTAATAGGCTTTTTCGCATTTACATCCGTACATGCTGTATGCCTTGATGTAAATAACACATCTCATCCATGTCGTTTTCCAGAAGGCGATACATGGTGCATTGACAATAAATTATCCCCTTATGCCTACGGATCTAAATGTTTGAATAATATGGCGCCTCCGTCAGAAAAAGGAAATGCAACTACTGACATGTTTGAGCAAAATACTTCAAATAATACAGAATTCTCTAATCCAGTTTATCAAGATCAAAATTATGAGACCACGCTTCCAGATGAAAATTTTAACTACTTTGTTAACCTAATAAAAGAAAAAATCCAACAAAATTGGCATCCCCCTGCACAATTATCAGGCAGGCCATCTGTTGTTGTATCATTAAGCATAAAAATCAGTGGAGCAGTTGATTCTGGAGCGACTAAGATTGTAACCAGTAGCGGGATTCCCTTATTTGATCAATCTGTGATATCTGCTATATATAAATCATCGCCATTACCAGTACCTTCTCGTCATAATTTTGATAAATTTCGGAACTTGTATCTTAGGTTCGTACTGCCGGATTCTACTCTGAATGCAGAACCAGTACACCCAACTGCAACAAAAGAAACTTACCTTAGCCTTAAGGATTCACAACCCTCAGCAACTCACAAAGAGCATATCTCAACAGTACCTAAATTAAAGAGTACTAACACACATGGGGCAGAACCAATAGAAAATAAGGATGCGCTATTAAACGGCAGTCAGAACAATATTACTTTCTGGATATCCATCTCTCTCATTAGTGTCGCTATTTTTATTGGGATCTTGATTTTTAAAAGCCAAAGGATCTATGATAAAGAGTTAGCCAGGTTATATAGTAACGCACAAGAAGACCCGATTGATCGTCAAGGTGAAGGAGAATACAAATACGTTAAGATAAAATTGTACCCAAGCTCTTTAAACAACCTGAAACCCCTTGAAGATTTATTAAGGAATGCAAAGAATAACAGGTTAAATTTAATTAATAGCTTGAATCTTTTAGATAATGAGATTGAAAGCTCTAAATCGCGCCTAAAGCGACTATCTTACGTCCCTTTTGCCAATGTTTTTTTGAGTAAAGCGTATACTTCTACTGTTAAAAGACTTGATGAAAAAATTAAAAATTCTCAAACAGCAAGACTTAAACATGAAGAAAGTAAAGTACAAATAAGAATGTTATTAACGCACACCCAAGAAGATGGTTATGCATCGTTGACAAATGCTTTTATCAAGCTTTGCAATTGCAATCGTACAGAGGAAGTTATTAGTGAAGTTAGTATTGATAAGCCAAGTGCCAGGTCTTGGGCAGGAACCCTAATCAATACTCGTCCCGCGCATTTATGTGTCGATGAATCTCAAATAATTGATGTAATTATATCAGAATATAAGCCTTTGCGCTTCCAGGGTGTTGATGATACTGATATTCTAATTTTTCCATTATTTGTTGCAATTGTCTATGACAATGGAGATCTAGAGATAATTCGCTTTAAGGATCTAAATATTGATATAGCGCCAGCCGAATTCGCCGAAGAAAGAGAAATTCCGGCAGATACAGAGGTTATTAATACAACGTGGAAATATGTTAATAAGAACGGTACTCGAGATTTTCGATTTTCAGATAATTACGAAATACCAATTGTTAGATATGCCAGATTAAGATTTTATGTAAATAATGGATTTAATCGCATCTATCAAATGAGTGATTTTGGAGTTACCTATGATTTTTGGAATGCTTACTATGAATACTTCGCGAGCTTGGATTTGGAATCCGAGAAAATTCATCATGACGATAGATCAATGTCAACTTTCGCAATGACTCGCGACAAAGCACGCGAAATCTTAGGGGTGAAAATAGATGCAACTAAAGAAGAAATCCAGAGTGCTTACAGGTTACTAGTAAAAAAATATCATCCAGACAAAGTAGCAAGTTTAGGGAGCGAATTTTCCGTGATTGCCGAAAAGAAAACTACAGAAATTAATTTAGCCTACCAAGCATTATTGCAAATCAAGTCAGCATGATCATTATTCAATCATACTGAATAATTAATCAAATCGTATTTGATTGCATTCTAAGTCTTGGAGAAAAATCCTTATGCCAAATTGCTATAAATGTGGCGTTTATATCCCTCCAAATGGTGGTTACAAAAGACGCGTAAAAACAGGTGATAGTTTTGGCATGAGCTTTGGTCGAAGGATAGTGCCATCCATTCGAACTTATTTTGGCCCTAGAACTCTTTGTGTTGATTGCGCTAGACAGCATGACAAATTTGAAAAGATAAAGAATTTTTTTTGGATTATTCTTATTGGAGGATTCGTAATTTATCTTATTACCCCTTCTTGCAAATCGGGTTTAAACTCCAAGACAAATTTCTCCTCCAGCAGCAACGCCATTAACTCTCCTTCAGGACATACATCCAACATCAATGATATTCGAAATGACTTTAGGGCTATTCCTAACGCCAATAACAATACCAGTGAAACTATTATTGAGCAAAAATTAATTGACATAGAGATATTATCGGGCGCACTTATGCGCGTTAGTTCTCCCGAATTAAATATCAGATCAGGTCCCGGCACACAGTATAATATAATATCTTCTGCCTCTTTTGGTGACGTAGTATCAGTAACTAATACAAATAGAGGTTGGTCATACATTGGTTCTGGGTGGGTAAGATCAAAACACCTAAATCCGGCAGAAATTATCCAATGAAATATTTGCAATTTATCTTTCAAGATCTTTAATTCCTAAATTATTACAGAAGCTTTGCTAACCACATTCCTTCATGACCGATTTACTCCGGCTTAATTGATCTGATCAATGCTTTTTGTTGATTTGGTTTTTTAATTTCTATGCCAAATAATCACCTTTTGTGTATAATAAAGAATAGCGATCTCTGTTGTATTGCGGTTTATGTAACGTATACTCAATTCCGATGACTGAAAGTTGGTTGATGCGAGCAATATTAATGAATCGCCCTTTGTAAAAATGAGTCCCCTCCGAAAAGCCAGATATTTGGCTATATCAGTGAATGCTGATGATCTTTTTTTCATCAGCGTGTTAAAATCATAAGCGCTCACTGATATACTCGGTTTTCGACTTTTCGGAGGGGACTCAAAATATATTGTGCACATGATCAAGTTGGCAAAATTGGCAAGTCCGCATTCTCCTCATTTTTTAACTCATGTTATTCATTTTAGCAACCATGAATAAGTTATTACTGCACACCATCACTTGCTTGGTTATAAGCATTTCAGCAACTCTTGCTTGCGCAGCCGAACCTATTTCATTTTTAGGGATTAACATTGGAATGACTGTATCCGATATCCGAAGAACGTTGGAAGAGAGAGGTTATAAATGTGTAGGTTCATTTCCAGTCAGTTGCCATAAATCAAAAGATAACGAAATCACAATATTTTTCTCCGATTCGGGTGTTGACCAGATATACTTTGATTGCGAATGCTTTAATGTGTGCGAATATCCGATGGAGCAATACATTAAATTATTGTCCGACCAAAAGAAAATTGATTTGACCCCAATTCCTACCGGACTTTTTGATCGAGATTACTGCGGTATAGGATCGACAGGAGAAAAGATATGTGTTAAATATATCAATACTACAATTATCGAAAAAGGATACTACGGTAAAAATGCACCTTCATTTGATTAAATAAGCGCATTAATAGGTAAATTGCGAACCGTATAAATCGGATTGTTGACTTGGCACGGTTGCCCTAGCCGCAGCCCGTTCCGGAACAGCGCATCTAGGTCGATCTGTCCCAGGGCCTGGGCATGTCGATCCATCTCAGCCACTCCTCCTGCCGGGAGGGCGATATCGGCTAGCAGTGGCGCAACAATGGGTGTGTCTGGGCGATCCCTGGCATAGAGATAGACTGCCTGGCTCGCCATCAGGACTCTGGTAGCTCGCCGATGATGACCACGCGGATTTCAAAATCGGTCAGCTCTTCACGACAGCAATATGGGATGGACAAGGCGACACCAGTTGCCCGGCCGTGGCCTCCGCCACAAAGTCCGCCTTAAGCACCCCGGCGAAGGACTAGGCCCGCCTGGTGTTCAGCTTCAGGGTCAACTCGTCTGGCTGCAAGGTGGTGTCGCCCAGATTGGTGCCCAGCCAGGTCTTCGAGGTGATGCTCTTGTCCGGCACGCCCAAGGTGGCGCTATCCTCGTTGTTCTAGGTCTGATACTAGGTCTTAGTGATGTTGACCGTGGCCCAAGCGTTGCCGTTGTTGTCCTTGTAGGCCACCGACCCCGCCAAGGCGATGGGCACTTGCAGGGTCAGGCCGGAATACTTGTAAACCAGGAAATAGGCGGTGTCGCCCTACAGCCTCCGGGTATCCGTACCCGCGCATGTCATAATGCCGACTACGCTTTACGCCGACACCGTCATCGAGGATTCCGCCAGCCATGCACATCTGGGTCGATGCCGACGCCTGCCCGGCGGTCATCAAGGACATCCTGTACCGGGCCGCCCAACGCCTGAGCATTCCCCTCATCCTGGTGGCAAACCAGCCCCTGCAGACGCCGCCCTCGCCCCTGATCCGCACTCAGCGGGTCGGCCAGGGCTTAGACGTCGCTGACCGGCACATCGCCGATCGCCTCCAGCCTGGGGACCTGGTGATCACGGCCGACATCCCCCTCGCTGCCGAGGTCATCGCCAAGGGCGGCGATGCCATCAACCCCCGCGGCGAGCGCTACACCCCCGACAACATCCGCGAACGGCTGGCGGTGCGCAATTTCATGGAGGAACTGCGCGGCGCCGGGGTGGCCACCGGCGGACCACCGCCCCTGGGCCTGGCCGAGCGCCAGGCCTTCGCCAATGCCCTTGACCGGCTTCTGGCGCAGCGCCAGGCTCAACGCAGCGCCGCCGGGGTCCGGCCATGATCGCCGCCACCACCCACGTCAACGCCGATTTCGACGCCCTCGCCTCCCTGGTCGCCGCGGGCATGCTCTACCCCGAGGCCCAGCGGGTCCTGCCCGGCCAGGTCCAGCCGGCGGTCCGGGACTTCATCGCCGTCCACTGGGACCTGCTGCGCCTGCGCGCCCGCAAGGAGGTGGATCTGAGTGACCTGGCGCACCTGATCGTCACCGATGTCTCGAGTTGGGAGCGGCTGGACGAGATGCGCGACCTGGCCGGGAAGGCAGGTTTGCGCGTGACCGTCTGGGATCATCACCTGGCCCCTGGCACCATCGTCGCCGACGAGCTGCACCTGGAGCCCACGGGGGCCGTGGTCACCCAACTCGTGGAGGAGATCCAGGCCCGGGACCTGGCCCTGTCGCCCATCCACGCCACCCTCTTCCTGCTTGGCATTTACCACGATACCGGCTCCCTCTCCTATCCCTCCACCACCCCCCGGGACGCGCGCATGGCGGCCTTCCTGCTGGAGAACGGGGCGGACCTCAACGTTGTGGCGGGCTATCTGGCCAGCGCCCTGGACGCCCGCCACCTGGACCTCTTCGGCCGCATGCTGGAGGAGGCCGAGACCCGCCAGCTCGGTGGCCTGCGTCTGGGGCTCTGCGTCCAGGACGCTGACAAGAGCATGACCATGCTCCCCAACGTCGTCAGCCGTTTCATGGAGATGCTGGGTCTGGACGTGGCCCTGGGCATTTTCCCCCTCAGCGGCTCCCGCACAGCGGTGATCGGCCGCGCCAGCGCCCGGGAGTTCGATGTCGGGGCCCTGCTGCGCCACCTGGGCGGCGGCGGCCATCCCGGTGCCGCCTCGGCCATGGTCTCGGCCCCGGTGGCGGAGGTGCGGGCGCGACTCGAGGCCCTCATCGACCAGGCCGAGATCCAGGAACCCCGGGTGGCGGAGCTGATGGAACCGGTCCGGGCCAGCCTGTCGCCCCAGGACCCGGTCCGCCTGGCCGCGGACCGCGTCCGCCGGAGTGGCCGGCAGGCCCTGCTGGTGATCGGCGACGACCAGATCGCCCTGGGCACCTTCGCCCTGAGCCAGGTGGACAAGATCCGCCACGAGCGGCAGTGGGAACAGCCGGTAACCTCCCTGATGCGCCGCCAGATGACCAGCGTCCGTCCCGATCAGACCCTGCGCGAGTCCCTGCAGCTCATGGCCGGCTCGGAACTGGGCTTTCTGCCGGTGATCGACGAGGGCCGGCTGCTGGGGGAGATCACCCGCGGGGCGATCATTCTCAGTCTCTATGACTTCTGAAACGTGCCGTAGGCATCGGCAGTTGAGCCCCACGCGGAGCCAGATACCGGTCGCCAGGAACCCTGGCCCGCAAACGGTCGGCGGCCACTCGCCTTCTTTCCCGGCCCTTATTCGACACCCCTTACCCACTGGCCATCTTCCGCGCCCTGACACTTCCGCGCCCTGACTTTCACCGATGCCCGTAAACTCTTATCCTTGCCCCGTAGTAGCCATTCAGCCCCCTCGCCCCAGCCCCCCGCCAAGGGAGGAGGGACCAAGAATATCATCGGGTCGTGCCATGGAAACCAGTCCAGGCTGCGCGGGGTTCTGAACGCTTAAATCACGATAACAAGTCTTACGAGGAGGTTCTCACCATGAGCATCTGCAAAGAGATCAAGGGCTTTTCCCGCAACCACGAGCGGATCGCTGACTTCTTCTCCCTGCTGGCGGTCTTGCTACTCTTCGCCACCATCTGGGCGACGGTCGCTTATTATCGCGACCTCTCCACCTGGCTGGCCCATGATTGGCTGTTGCACGGTGGCCTGCTGATCGGGGCCATCGTGCTGATCAGTTTTCTTATCCTCGGTCTGCTGGCCCTGGGCTCCTCGCGCTTTGCCGGGGATGACGAAAAATGTTTCGGCACCTTTGCCGGTCGCCGCAACTACAACGGCTCCCCCGTGCGCTGGTTCAGTGCCTGGGTCAGTCACATGGAGAGCGTCGGCAAAAAGCATCGTTGAGGCCGGTAATCTCCGCTTAGGAGACCTTACCTTTCCAGCTTACCGCCAGGATCGTCAGGCAGGGAGATATTTCCAGGACCGGCACGCTCACCACCCTTGCGGGTTAACCGGGAGACACCATGGCCGTTTTTGAGAACTACGCCCAGTTCAGCACCAAGAAGGTCGCCCGCACCCTGGAGCTGGCGGTCACGGAACTGGTCGGCCTGCGCCAGAACCTGCTGACCACCGACTTCATCCTCCTCGCCCTCCTCGCCCAGCCGGATGCCGAGCCCCTGCGGGTCCTGGAGCGGTTGGTGCCCAACGCGGCGGAGACGGTCAGCCGGCTGCGTGCATCCATCCTGTCCCACTATCAGCAGGCGGTGCCGCGCCAGGGCAACCAGATCCTGGTCAGCCAGGACATCAACGAGATGTTCCGCCTCGCCCAGGAGGAAGCCCGGCAACTCGGCGACGGCTTCATCGCCACCGGCACCCTCTTCCTCGCCCTGTTCGACCCTAAATGCGGCGGGGCCGCCGAGCGCCTGCGGGAGGTCGGCCTCAACCATGACCAGGCCCGCGCGGCCCTCCAGGAGATCCGCCACGGCCGCAACATGAATTCCGAGGAAGCGGAATCCGAGCCGGACCCCCTGGAGCGCTACACCCGCGACCTCACCGAACTGGCGCGCCAGCACGCCCTGGACCCGGTCATCGGCCGCGAGGAGGAGATCGCCCAGGTCATCCAGACCCTGTCGCGGCGCAAGAAGAACAACCCGGCCCTGATCGGCGAGGCCGGGGTGGGCAAGACGGTGATCGTCGAGGGCCTGGCCCAGCGTATCGCCAACGCCGAGGTGCCGGACACCCTGCTCAACAAACGCCTGCTGGCCCTGGACATGGGCGATCTCATCGCCGGTGCCAAAATGCGCGGCGAGTTCGAGGAGCGCCTCAAGTCAGTGCGCGACGCGGTCATCGCCGCCAAGGGTAGCGTCATCCTCTTCATCGACGAGTTGCACACCGTGGTCGGGGCCGGTGGCGGGGCCGGTTCCGGCAGCCTGGACGCCCCCAGCCTGCTCAAGACCGCCCTGGCCCAGGGCAGCCTCCAGGTCATCGGCGCCGACACCCTGGACGAGTACCACCGCTTCGTCGAGTCCGACAAGGCCCTGGAGCGGCGCTTTCACCCCATCCTGGTGCGCGAGCCCAGCGCCAACGAGACCCTGCAAATCCTCCAGGGCCTGGCCCCGCGCTACGAGCAGCACCACCAGATCCACTATGCCCCGGATGCCCTGGAGGCCGCCGCTCAGCTCGCCGAGCGCTACATCAGCGACCGCCGCCTGCCGGACAAGGCCATCGATCTGCTGGACGAGGCCGGGGCCAACAAGCACCTGCGCCTGATCTCGGTCCCCGCCCCCATCCGCGAGAAGGAACAGGAGCGCCAGCGCCTGCTGCGCGACAAGACCGCGGCCTTCAACGCCCAGGACTTTGAACGCGCCGCCCGGCAGCAGATGGACATCCTCGCCCTGGAGGCGAAGCTGGCCAGCGACCGCCAGGCCTGGGAACAGGAGCGGGCCGGGGAGGACCAGGACGTGCGCGCCGAGGACATCGCCAAGGTGGTGTCGCGCTGGACCGGCATCCCGGTTTCGCGCATGGTGGAGGCGGAGGCCGACAAGCTGGCGCGCATGGAAGAGGAACTGCACCGGCGCATCGTCGGCCAGGAGGACGCCGTGCGCGCCGTGGCCGACGCCATCCGCCGCAACCGCGCCGGCATCGGCTCGGCCCGGCGGCCCATCGGCTCCTTCCTCTTCCTCGGCCCCACCGGCGTCGGCAAGACCGAACTGGCCCGCGCCCTGGCCGCCTTCCTGCTCGACGACGAGTCGCGGGTGGTGCGCCTGGACATGTCCGAATACATGGAGCGTCACGAGGTCTCGAAGATGATCGGTGCCCCGCCGGGCTACATCGGCTATGGCGAGGGCGGCCAGCTCACCGAACGGGTGCGGCGCAACCCCTACACCGTGGTGCTGCTGGACGAGGTGGAGAAGGCGCACCCCGACGTCTTCAACATGCTGTTGCAGATCCTGGAGGACGGGCGGCTCACCGATGGCCAGGGGCGCCTGGTATCCTTCCGCAACACCATCCTCATCGGCACCTCCAACCTGGGCACCGAGGCCCTGTCACCGGACAAGCGCCCCATTGGCTTCATCCAGTCCGCCACCCCCAGCTACCAGGAGGCGCGCGACCTGGTGCTGCACGAGGTCAAGCGCTTCTTCAAGCCGGAGTTTTTGAACCGCCTGGACGACGTCATCGTCTTCCATTATCTGGAGCCGGCGGAGGTGCGGCGGATTGCCGCCATCTTCGTCGACGAACTGATCCACCGCCTGGCCGCCAGGCAAGTCCAGGTGGAGGTGGACGAGGCGGTGCTCGACAAGCTGGCCGAGGACGGCTTCGACCCCGTCTATGGTGCCCGCCCCCTGCGACGCGAGGTGGAGCGCCAGCTCGAGAATCCCCTCGCCATGATGATGGTCACCGGCCAGTGCCCCCAGGGCGGCCGGGTCCGGGCAAGGCTGGAGGAGGGGCGGATCAGGTTGGAAATACTCTGATCCAGCCGGCGGTGCTACCGCTTCAACCGATACTGGCTATCGCCTGCATGGCCGCCGTCGACCCGCTGGGGTCTGATACCAGGTTGCCAGCCAAGCGGTCCTTCTCCTCGACTGGCACCAACAGTGCACGCATCCGCTCCGCCGTCGGCCGCTCGACGATGCCCCGTTCGGTGACGATGGCGTCCACCAGGGCCGCCGGGGTGACGTCAAAGACAGGATTGCGTGCGCTAACCCCGGCCGGGCCCAGGCGGTTGCCGCCACAGGCGAGGACCTCGCCCGGGTCCCGTTCCTCGATGGGGATGGCACTACCGTCGGCGATGCCCCAGTCGATGGTCGAGGTCGGGGCGGCGACCATGAAGCGGATGCCGTGATGGCGGGCGAGGATGGCCAGGCCGTAGGTGCCGATCTTGTTGGCGACGTCGCCGTTGGCGGCGATGCGGTCAGCGCCGACGATGACCCAACCGATGCCGCCCTGGGCCATGAGGCTGGCCGCCGCGCCGTCGGCCTGGAGGGTGACGGGGATGCCGTCCTGGGCCAGTTCCCAGGCGGTGAGGCGGGTGCCCTGGAGCCAGGGGCGGGTCTCATCGGCATAGACCTGGGTGATCCTGCCCTCCGCGTGGGCCTGGCGGATGACCCCCAGGGCGGTGCCGAAGCCGCCGGTGGCCAGGGCGCCGGCGTTGCAGTGGGTGATGACCGCCGTCGGCCCCTGGATGAGGCTGGCGCCCAGTTGGCCCATGCGCCGGTTGGCGGCGATGTCCTCGGCATGGATGGCCATGGCCTCGGCCAGCAGGACGGGGGTGGGATCGGCGCCCACCTGGCCTGGATCGGCTCCCAGCCGGCCTGAAACAGCATCTGTCAGGCCCGAAATGGCAACCACCTTTTCTGGCTCGACGTTCAACTTGTCTAGATAGACTCCGGCATGTTCTGGGTTGACGACCAAGGGGCGGCCCTTCGCGCTTAAACCGGCCGTCAATTCCGCCAGGCAGCGCCGCATCCGTTCCAGGGCCCAGAAGAGGTTGACGGCGGTGGGGCGGGAGGCCGCCAGTTCATCGAGGTCAGCCTGGATCAGGTCTGGCCAGGCCTGGGGGTCCTGACGGAAGCGGTCGCGAGCCGCCATGACCACGCCATAGGCGGCGGCGATGCCGATGGCCGGCGCGCCGCGCACCACCATGTCCTTGATGGCCCGGGCGGTGGCGGCGGCGGAATCGATCGCCAGAAAGTCGGCCCGCGCCGGCAGATAACGTTGATCGAGGAGGAATAGACGGCCCTCATGCCAGACCAGGGCATGGTCCGGCGTCGGCTCCGCGGGCAACGCCTGGGGCGGCAGGTGTTGCGGCTCAAGCCGGGCTGGGCTGGACTGACCCGGTGTCGAGACCGGGGCTTGATCGCGGTCAGGGGAGGAGGAGAGGGGAGTGGACATGGGTTCCGGTCGGGTTTCCATGGGGCGGTTCCTGTGGCAAATTGGCGGCCATTTTGGACTAGGTGCCCCGCGGCGCAAAGTTTCGCATGGGCTAGAGCCAGGGTGGCGGTTGGTACAACCCCCTCATCGCCACGCCAGAGCCCAACCAACGGGAAACCTTTATCCATCCCAGCCAGCCGGATGATCAAGTCAGCGCTGGATGATCAACTCAGCGCTGGTCAAGAGCCAGAGGTTCTTTCACAACCTATCTGGCCTTCGTGTAAACCAGAATTCGCATTGTTTTTCATCGCAACGCTTTTGTCGCAACGCCTTTCATCGCAACGCCATGACCCCCGCCGATCTCGTCCTTCACGCCTCCTGGGTCCTGCCGATGGACCCCCAGGACGCGGTCCTCGCCGACCATGCCGTGGTCATCGGCGGCGGGCGCATCCTGGCGGTCCTGCCCAGCACCCTGGCCCGACAGCGCTACCCGGCCGCCCGCGCCCAGGACCTGCCCGGCCATGTCCTGCTGCCCGGCTTCATCAATGCCCATACCCACGCCGCCATGGTCCTGCTGCGCGGGCTGGCGGACGATCTGCCGCTGATGACCTGGCTCCAGGAACATATCTGGCCGGCGGAGCAGCGCTGGGTCTGCCCGGAGCTGATCCGCGCCGGCACCCGCCTGGCGGCCCTGGAGATGCTGCGCGGCGGCACCCTGTGCTGCAACGACATGTATTACTTCCCGGAGGTCACCGCCGAGGTCCTGGCGGAGACCGGGATGCGCGCCCTGATCGGCATGATCCTGCTGGACTTTCCCACCGTGTACGGCGAGGGACCGGACCAGTACCTGCGCCAGGGCCTGGCCCTGCATGACCGCTACCGGGGCCATCCCCTGATCCGCACCGCCTTCGCCCCTCACGCCCCCTACAGCGTCGCCGATGAGCCCCTGGCCCGGGTCAAAAGCCTGGCGGAGGATCTGGGGGTGCCGATCCACATCCATCTCCACGAGACCGCCGACGAGATCGCCCAATCCCAGCGCGCTTACGGTATGCGCCCCCTGCGTCGCCTGGAACGTCTGGGGCTGCTGGGGCCGCACCTGATCGCCGTGCATATGACCCAGGTGACCGCGGACGAGATCGACCTCCTGGCCACCAGCGGCTGCCAGGTCATCCATTGCCCCGAATCCCAGCTCAAGCTGGCCAGCGGCTTCAGCCCGGTGGCCCGCCTGCTAGCGTCCGGGATCAACGTCGCCCTGGGCACGGACGGGGCCGCCAGCAACAACGACCTGGATATGCTGGGGGAGTTGCGCACCGCCGCCCTCCTCGCCAAGGGCGTGGCCGGCTCCCCCGCCGCCCTGCCCGCCCATCAGGCCCTGCGCCTGGCCACCATCGACGCCGCCCGGGCCCTGGGCCTGGCGGAGGAGACAGGCTCCCTGGAGCCGGGCAAGTCCGCCGATCTGATCGCCGTGGATCTCGGCCAACCCGAGACCCAGCCGGTCTACAACCCCGTGTCCCAACTCGTCTACGCCGCCAGCCGCTCCCAGGTGCGTCACGCCTGGGTGGCCGGTCGCCACCTGCTGCGGAACGGCCAGCCCACCGGGCTCGACGTCGAAGAGATCCTCGACGAGGCCCGCTACTGGGGGCGGCAAATCGCGGGCGTCCACTGAGATCGTGTCTGAAATCCAGCCTAGTTCAGCCGTAATAGTTGTCTCTGAGGCCGCATCCCTTTCTCACCCATCCCTGCTGCCTTGACCATTAACGTACGAGGCATGCCTCGCCATCGACAGTGATTCGACAGGGGTGACGACTACCTTTGTTCTGTCACGAATAGCCTTTGACACCAACAGCCTCCCACCCGACCTCTTAAGGAACCTGACACCATGCACGACGTGGATACCCTGATCCTGGGCGGCACCCTGCTGTGCCTGGATGACGCCATGACGCAGATCGAGGACGGCGCCCTGGCCATCCAGGGCGACACCCTCCTCGCCGTCGGCACCGCCGCGGAGTTGGGCGCCCGCTTCACCAGTCCCAATGTTATCGACGGCCGGGGCTGCCTGATCATGCCCGGCTTGATCAACAGCCATACCCATGCGGCCATGACCTGCTTTCGCGGCCTTGCTGACGATCTGCCGCTCATGGACTGGTTGAACGACTACATCTTCCCCGCCGAGGCCCGCAACGTGGACCCGGAACTGGCCTACTGGGGCAGCCTGCTGGCCTGCGTGGAGATGATCAGGTCCGGGACCACCTGCTTCTGCGACATGTACATCTTCGAGGAGGAGACGGCCCGGGCCGCCAAGGAAGCGGGGATGCGCTGCCTCCTCGGCGAGGTGCTGTACGACTTCCCCTCGCCGAGTTACCCGACCCCCGCGGCGGGTCTGGCCTACACCCGCCGGCTCCTGGAACGCTACGCCGATGATCCCCTGGTCCGCATCGCCGTCGAGCCCCACGCCCTCTACACCTGCTCGGAGCCGCTCCTGGTCCAGGCCCGCGACCTGGCGCGGGAATTCGCCGCCCCCCTGGCGCTCCATCTGCTGGAAAACCAGGCGGAAAAGGCCCAGATCGAGGCCAAGGTCGGCCAGGGGGCGGTCCCCTATCTACAACGGCTGGGCTGCCTGGACGAACGCCTGATCGCCTTCCACTGCGTCGCCTTCGAGGACGAGGATATCCACCTCTTCGCCGATCAGGGCTGCAAGGTGGTCTACAACCCGGAGAGCAACATGAAGCTCGCCTCCGGTTTCGCCCCGGTCTCGCGCATGCTGGCGGCGGGCATCCCGGTGGGTCTGGGCACCGACGGCTGCGCCAGCAATAATGACCTGGACCTTTTTCAGGAGATGGACACCGCGGCCAAGCTGGAAAAGGTCCGGCACCTGGACCCGACCCTGCTGCCCGCCCCGGCGGTGGTGGCCATGGCTACCCGCGAGGGCGCGCGAGTCCTGGGTCTGGAGGGCGTCACTGGCAGCCTGCGGCCGGGGCTGAAGGCCGACGTCATCCTCATCGACCGCCAGCGCCCGCACCTGACCCCGATGTACCACCCCTATTCCCACCTGGTCTACGCCGTCACCGGGGCGGACGTGAAGACCGTCCTCATCAACGGCCGCCTGGTGATGCGTGACCGGCAACTGCTGACCCTCAACGAAGGGGCAATCATGGAGCGGGTCAACCGCATCGCCGAGCGCATCAGCCGGTCTCTGGAGAAGCCCGGTCCCTAGGGCCTGACCGGGGTTCGGCTCACGGACCCATGGACCTGGCCAGCGGTCCGGAAACTTTTCAGCACCGGATCTGTCTTTCCGCACCGTTGACCGGCGCCTCGTCTTATGGGGTCTTCGCCCTTGCCGCCATTGGGGTTCGCGTCACGCCCCCGATGATGACGGCAACGGCTGGCATCTGACACGCAACCAGATCCGTCCCCTACGGTGCCCATGATCCTGCCGATTCCCGTTTTCATCCGTCCCTTCAACCATCCCCTCGCGGCAAGGCACGCATCATTCAGCGAGAGAGAACCCATGATTCAGGTCGAAAGACTTTCACGCAGTTACGACAGCTTCCGGGCCGTCGCGGAGGTGAGCTTCGCGATCGGGCATGGCGAGGTGGTGGGGCTGCTCGGCCACAATGGCGCGGGCAAGACCACCATCATGAAGATGCTCACCGGCTTTCTGGAGCCCTCCGCCGGCACCATCCGCATCGATGGCCAGGACATTGAGACACGGCGCCAGGCGGTCCAGTCCCTGATTGGCTACCTGCCGGAGAACTGCCCCCTCTACCCCGAGATGACGGTGATCGACTATCTCGATTACCTGGCGGGCCTGCACCGGGTGCCCGCGGCCCAGCGCCCGGGCCTGATCCGCCGCGCCATCGCCCGGACCTGGCTGGAGGCCAAGGCCCTGGAGCCCATCGCCACCCTGTCGCGGGGCTACCGGCAGCGGGTCGGCGTCGCCCAGGCCATCCTCCATCGGCCCAGGTTGCTGATCCTCGACGAGCCCACCAATGGCCTGGACCCGACGCAGATCCAGCAGATGCGCACCCTGATCCGCGACCTGGCCCGGGAGGCCACGGTCATCCTCTCCACCCACATCCTCCAGGAGGTGCAGGCGGTGTGCGACCGGGTGCTGATCCTGCGCGCCGGGGCCCTGGTCCTGGATGCCCGGCTGGCGGACCTGAACAGGACGCGGCAACTGAGCCTGGTGGTGGACCGGAGCCCGGCTGCGGTCGAACCCCTGCTGCGGACGATTCCCGCCATTACGGCCATCCAGCACCGCCCGACCACGGCAGACCGGCACGAGTACCTACTCGACCTGGATCTCGGCGCCGCGGCCGCGGCCAACGACCCGCTGGCCATCGCCCCCCGGGTGGCCGAGGCGGTGACGCACGGGGGCTGCCAGCTCTTCGCGCTCCAGCCCCGCACCCGGGATCTGGAAACCCTGTTCCGTGAACTCGATGACCAGCCCCTGGGGGAGGTCCGCCATGGATAACGCCAACCGGGCCGACTCCAATATCCTGAATATCGCCACCCGGGAATTCGCCGCCTTCTTCGCCTCACCGGCGGCCTATATCTTCCTGGGGGCCTTCCTAGCCGTCTCCCTCTTCGTCTTCTTCTGGGTGGAGACCTTCTTCTCCCGCAACATCGCCGACGCCCGGCCCCTGTTCCAGTGGATGCCGGTGCTGCTGATCTTCCTGGTCGCCGCCCTGACCATGCGCGCCTGGAGCGAGGAACGTCGCGCTGGCACCCTGGAGTTGCTCTTCACCCTGCCGGTCTCCTCGCTGCAACTGGTGCTGGGCAAGTTCCTGGGCAGCTTCGCCCTGGTGGCGGTGGCCCTGGCCCTGACCCTGCCCCTGCCCCTGACGGTGTCCCTGCTCGGGCCCCTGGACTGGGGGCCGGTGCTGGGGGCCTACCTGGCCTCCCTGCTGCTGGGTGGGGCCTATATCGCCATCGGACTCTTCATCTCCGCCCGTACCGATAACCAGATCGTCGCCCTGATCGGGGCGGTGGCGGCCTGCGGTCTGCTTTACCTGCTCGGGTCCGACACCGTCGCCGGGCTCTTCGGCACCCAGGCGGCGGAGGTGCTCAAGCTGATCGGCTCGGGTTCGCGCTTCGAGTCCATCACCCGCGGCGTCATCGACCCGCGGGACCTCTACTACTACCTGTCGCTGATGGGTATTTTTCTGACCCTCAACGTCTACACCCTTGAACGGCTGCGCTGGGCCACCGACCGGGCCGATCGGCGTCACCACCGCGCCTGGGGCTGGGTCCTGGGGCTCTTCATCGCCAACTTCGCGGCCGGCAACCTCTGGCTGCAACCCCTGGGCGGGCTGCGCCTGGACCTGACCCAGGGCCGGGTCTATACCATCTCCGACGCCACCCGGACCTATCTGGGTCAGTTGCGGGAGCCCCTGCTGATCCGCGGCTACTTCAGCGCCCAGACCCATCCCGAGCTCGCCCCCCTGGTGCCCCAGCTCCGTGACCTGCTCAAGGAGTACGAGGTGGCAGGCCAGGGACTGATCCGGGTGGAATTCATCGACCCCCTGGAGTCGCCGGAACTGGAACAGGAGGCGGGGGAGAAGTATGGCATCAAGCCGGTGGCCTTCCAGACCGCCAGCAAGTACCAGGCGTCAGTGGTCAACTCCTATTTCGACGTCCTGGTGCGCTATGGCGACCAGTATGAAAAGCTGGGCTTCCGCGACCTCATCGAGGTCAAGGTCCGCCCGGATGGGGAGCTGGAGGTGCGCCTGCGCAACCCCGAGTACGACCTGACCCGCACCATCAAGAAGGCGCTCTACGCCTATCAGGCCGGCGGCGATCTGTTCGCTGGCCTGCGCCAGCCGGTGGTGTTCAAGGGCTTCGTCTCCGCCCCCTCCCGGCTGCCCCAACCCCTCGACACCCTGGCCGAGGACCTCAGGGCCCTGACCGACGAGCTCGCCAGCCGGTCCGGCGGCAAGCTTAAGGTCGAGATCGCCGATCCCGACGCCAACGGTGGGCAACTGGCCCAGGAGATCCTGGAAAAGTATGGCTTCCAGCCCCTGGCGGTGGACCTGCTCGACCCCAACCACTTTTATTTTTACATGGTCCTGGAGTCCGGCGACCAGATGGTGCCGGTGCCCCTGCCGGAGGGCCTGAACAAAGAGGCCCTGAAGACCGCCCTGGAATCGGCCCTCAAGCGCTTCTCACCAGGGATTCTACGCACCATCGCCCTGGCCACCCCGGCGGCCGAGCCCATGTCCATGGCGATGGGCATGGGCATGGGCCAGTCGGACTACAGCTTTCTGGAAGAGAAACTCCAGGAGAACGCCCGGGTGATCAAGGCCGACCTGGAGAGCGGTCAGGTGCCGCCGGACACGGACCTGTTGCTGGTGGTCGGCCCGCGCAACCTGTCGGCCAAGGCCGTCTTCGCCATCGATCAGTACCTGATGCAGGGCGGCGCCCTGGTGCTGGCCACCAACGGCTACGACATCCAGCTCGGTCAGGGGGCGATCGGTGCCACCCAGGCGCCCTCCGGACTGGAGGACTGGCTCCAGTATCAGGGACTGGAGGTCCGCGAGGCCCTGGTCCTCGACCCGCGGAACACCCCCTTCCCCATCCCGGTGGAGCGGCGCATCGGCGGCTTCACGGTACAGGAGGTGCAGGCCCTGGCCTACCCCTTCTTCCCCGACGTGCGCGGGGACCAGCTCGACCCCGGGTCCGGCATCACCAGCGGCCTGGGTCAGCTCACCCTCAACTGGGTCGCGCCCCTGGCCATCGACGAGGCCAAGAATCAGGGTCGCACCCTGACCCGCCTCATCCGCAGTTCCGAAGAATCCTGGACCTCCGCCTCGCCGCAGATCCAGCCCGACTTCCAGCGCTATCCCCAGACGGGTTTCGCCCCGGGGCGGGATCAGCAGTCCGAGGTACTGGCCGTGGCGGTGGAGGGTCGCTTCACCTCCTTCTTTAAGGGCAAGCCCTCGCCCTTGCTCCAGGCCAAGGAGGGGCAGACTGCCAGGGATAGCACCGACGCTACCGAGGCCGAGGATGCCACCACGACCGAGGCCGGGGTCGCCACCAAGGGCGCGGATAACGAGAAGGCCCTCCCACGCGACCAAAGCCTGGCAGAAGAGGACGACCTCACAATGGATCCCGCCGGGGACAAGGGAACAGGTGAAGAACCCGGGCAGGAGCAGACCCGCATCTCGGGCGTGGTCGAGACCTCGCCGCCCTCGGCGCGGATCGTCCTCATCGGCTCCTCGACCTTCGTCTCCGACACCGCCCTGGATCTCGCCGCCCAGGCGACCGGGACCCGCTACCTCAAGCCGGTGGAGCTGATGGAGAACGCCGTGGACTGGATGCTGGAGGACCGCGGTCTGCTCAACCTGCGGGGTCGCGGCCAGTACTCACGGATGCTTGCCCCCCTGGACCGCGAGGCGCAGATGTTCTGGGAATACCTGAACTATGGCCTGGCCCTGGGTGGACTGGCCCTGGTCTATGTCCTGGACCGGCGCGCCCGTGCCCGCCGTCGCGCGCGACAGGAGGCGATCCTGGCCCTGCCGGGCTCCCCTGAAGGAGGTACCGCCGCATGACGTCACCAACCCCGCTGACCCCCGGCTCATCTCCACGGGGCACGACGCCGAGCGTCGCCGGCTCGTCCTCGCGGAACACGACGCTGACGGCAACCGGCTCACCCTCGACAACCCTGACCCCGATGATTTCCGGCACTTCCCAGACGCCCATGATGCCGACCAAATTACCGCCCATTATGGGCAAGACCCTTGGATTGCTCGCCGCCCTGCTCCTGGCACAACTCGCCCTGGCCGCCTTCCTGTTCATGCGCGGCAGTGGCTTCGGCGCTGTGCAGCCTGACGCCCCCCTGATCACCTTCGACCCGGCCGTCTTGGATCGGGTGACTATCCAGGACGGTAGCGGCGCCCAGGTGGAACTGGTCAAACGGGAGGGACAGTGGCGGCTGCCCGGTCACTTCGACTTCCCTGCCAGCAACGCCAAGGTCGAGGCCCTGCTCAAGGACCTCCAGGGCCTGCGCACCCGCCTGCCGGTGTCCACCTCGCCCGAGGCCCTCACCCGCTTCAAGGTCGCGGCGGACCAGTTCGAGCGCCGCATCGACCTGCGCCAGGGTGACCAGGAACTGGCGGTGCTCTACCTCGGCGACTCCCCCGGCTTCAAGCGCCTGTTCGCCCGCGGCGGCCAGGGCGAGGCGGTCTTCGAGGTGGCCTACGCCGCCCACCAGGCCGGGGCCAAGGCCAACGACTGGACCGACAAGGGGCTCTTCGCCCTCACCTCGGACCAGATCGCCGGGCTCACCCTGAACGGGATGGTGCTGACGAAGACCAAGACCGGAAATGGTAGCAAGGAAGACTCTGAGGAAAAGGTCAGCGGCCAAGGTGGCCAGGACCGCAAGGGGGAGAATAGCGGCCCTGGCGGCTTGGTTTCCAAGGCCGAAGACAGTGACCAGCACGGACAGGACCCTGATGCCGAGGACGGAGGCCAAATCCGCAAGGCCGAGGGCGGTGGCCAGGCTGGCCAGGTCGGCCCAGACCGCTGGGTGCTGGAAGGCGAGACTACCGAGATCGACCAAGTCAAGGCCGGCGACCTGGTCCGCGCCGCCGCCAATCTCAACTACCTGGAGGTGTTGGGCACCGAGGCCAAGCCGGAATACCAGATGGACAACCCCGTGGTGCGGTTGACGGTCCAGCCCCGGGAGGGCAAGCCGCGGGAGTTCCTGATCGCCAAGCTGGCGGATAGCCAGGACTATGTCCTCAAGGCCAGCGACCATCCCTGGTATTTCAAGGTCGGCGCCTGGGCAGTCAAGCGATTAGAGGAAGCGAGCAAAGAACAGCTTCTGGTGGCAGCGGTATCTCCAGCCACGTCGCCTGAACCAGCACCTGAATCGGCACCTATCGCGATCGAGCTCCCACCCGCGGCCGCTTCCGCCCCTGAGGCGGCTCCCACTCCGGGGGATATTCCTGCGGCTGCAACACCAGAACTGCCCTCCCCTGCGCAGAATTGAGCCAGACCGGCCGCCCTTTTTCGATCGAGCATAGTGATAGATTCGGAGGGCGCTTGGTGCGTGTCTCGACCACATGGATGCGGTTGTGAAGCCCACAAGGACATACTCACGGCATCGCCTACCAGGCGCCACCCGATCCGCCAAGGCCAGAATTTGATTAGCGATGCCTCGGCCGACGTTGGCAATTCAGCCAGCTCAATGCCCGCAAGCAATCATGGGATGCCCAGCAGTTTGTGGGTCTGGAGGCTAAGCCGCCACCGGGGGTGGGCCAGGCAATAGGCTACCGCTTGGCGGGTATGAGCCACCTGGTCGGGGCCGCCCAGGGGCTGGAGGAAGAAATGCCGGAAGTCGAGGCCAGCAAAGGCCTCCGGCGCGGCCCCGGGCTGGGGGTAGACCAGCTTCAGTTCGTCACCGGCGCGCAGGACCAACTCGGCGCCGGCCTTGGGGCTGACGCAGACCCAGTCGAGCCCCGGCGGTGCCGGTCGGGTGCCATTGGTCTCGACCGCCACCTCGAAGCCCCGGTCGTGCAGGGCAACGATCAGGGGCTCTTCCAGTTGTAGCAGGGGTTCACCGCCGGTGAGGACGACATAGGGCCGGATGCCCGGGCCCCATCCCCCGCCCCAGGTGGCCGAAATCGCGTCCGCCAGTTGCCCGGGTGAGGCGAACCGGCCGCCCCCCTCCCCATCCGTGCCGCGAAAGTCGGTATCGCAGAAGGCGCAGAGCGCCCGGTCACGGTCCCGTTCCTGCCCGGACCAGAGGTTACAGCCGGCGAAGCGGCAGAACACCGCCGCCCGGCCCGTCCGGGCCCCCTCCCCTTGCAGGCTGTAAAAGATCTCTTTGACGTGATAAACGGCTGGCACTTCAGGCTTTGGCCTCATGGGACGTAACGGTTGACGTCTGGGTAGTCGTTCAGCCCCCTCTCCCCAACCTGACCCCACCAGGGGGATGGGAGCAGGAGGATCAGGGGCTTGTGCTACTCAAGGCTGTCCAGGCAGCAGGGAAATTGAAGATTTGGGCGTCGTGAAGGGATTATCAAAGACGCGGACTTGGTTGAGCACGAGGGATCAGCGGGGCCACCGCTGATTAAGCGCACGGGATTCAAGCGGGCAGGGCCGGCCCCAGATCGCCCCAGCACAGGCTGACCCCGGTACCGGGGGTCTCGAACAGGTCGATACGATCCAGTTGGGGCAGCGCCTCCACCACCTCGGCGCGAATCCACCGGACCAGGTGGGCGGGGTCGGCCGCCGCCAGCCCCGGCAAGTCATCAAGCCGATGATGGTCCAGCCGCTGGTAGACCGGCTTGAACAGGGCCTTGACGTCCCCGTAGTCCACCGTCCAGCCCAGGATCCGGTCCAGGGGCGCGGTCAGGTGCAACCGCAGCAGATAGCTGTGACCATGCAGCCGCCGGCGGCCATCGCCGTCGGGGGCGGCGGTCAGGCGCAGGGCGGCCTCGAAACGCAGTTCCTTCCAGATACGGTAATGGACGCCATCGAAATGGCAGCCGGCGGTGGCGGTCTCGTAGACGCTGACCCAGGACAGGGCGGGCTGCTCCGGCTTGAGCCGCCGCCAGATCCAGCATGCCAGCAACTCACTGGTCGGATTCTCCAGGCCGGCGAGGTCATTGAGACAGGCGTGGTGCAGTTCCGCTTGCAGGGGCGCCCAGAGGCTGGCCAGATAGTCGAAATCCAGCCCCATGTCCTGGCCCGCCAGTTCCTGATCGGCATGGAGGATGACCTCGAAGCCATGGCCATGCATCCGCCCACACTGATGGCCCGTAGGGACGTGCGGCAGCCGGTGGGCGGCCTCGAAGCGAAAGCGATGCCAGAGATGGCAGTGGTCGCTGGCCGCCAGTTCTGCCCCGGTGTCAGGGGTGCTGCGCACGCCAACGGTCCCCAGGCCGGGGACCTCCAGATGCCGGCGCACCCAGCGCGCCAGATTCTCGTCGGTGGGGACCGGCAGGCGGTCGTTGAGATACTGGTAGTCAAGGGGGGCGACGGCCGCGTTCAGGGCCGCGGTGAGGGCGCCGCACTCGCCACCCGGGAAGGGGGCCCAATCCGGGGGCAACGCCGCCCGCACCCTGGCCAGAAAACTATGGCCATGGAGCCGTCGCGAGCGATGTCCCGCGGGCAGGATGGGAATCTGGCAGGCGGCCTCGAAGGGCACGGCGGCCAGGAAGTCGAGTCGGTCGGTCATCTGGCGCTCCTCATGGCGTGTATCTCATTGGTCGCGTTCATGAGAATCGAGACCCCAGTACTACTTGCCCAGAGCATCAGCGCCGAGGCTGCCGCCCCAGCAGGGGGTCCGATACCCCCGCCTCGCGGAAGCCCTTGGCACGCAACTGGCACGAATCGCATTGACCGCAGGGTTCGCCATCGGGGCCGGGATCGTAGCAACTGCTGGTGAGCCCATAGTCAACCCCCAGGGCGCGGCCCCGCTGGATGATCTGGGCCTTGGTGAGTTCGATCAGGGGGGCATGGATCTTCAGCCGCTGGCGGCCCTCGACCCCGGCCGCGGTGGCGAGATTGGCCAGGTGCTCGAAGGCGGCGATGTACTCTGGCCGGCAGTCGGGGTAACCGGAGTAGTCCAGGGCATTGACGCCGATGAAGATGTCGTTTGCGCCCAGGACCTCCGCCCAGGCGAGGGCGAAGGAGAGGAAGACGGTATTGCGCGCCGGCACGTAAGTGATGGGGATCGCCTCCGAAAGGTGCGCCGCGGGTCGACCCTTGGGTACCGGGATGTCCGCCGTGAGGGCGGACCCGCCGAAGCGGCGCAGGTCGATATCCACGATAACGTGTTCGGCGACACCCAGGGCCGTGGCCACCCTTTGGGCGGCCGTCAGTTCCGCGGCATGGCGCTGGCCATAGCGGAAGGACAGGGCGTAGGGCGTGAAGCCCTCGGCCTTGGCGATGGCCAGGGTGGTGGTAGAATCCAATCCGCCGCTCAGCAGGACAATGGCCTTAGTCATCTTCAATCTCCCTCATCTTAATGGCTTCCAAGGGGTTATGCCCCCGGCGGGTGATGGAGCGATCTGGCAGAAAGGCAAACTGACTAACTGAGTGTGTGTCGCCATCGGGACTGACTGTCATGAGGTGGCGGACCAGGTAACTGATAATAAAAGACATTCCCGTGAATTTCACGCTAACTGTCATGACGGGGCACGCCACCCTCCCGAAAATGAGAGTCTTTGCGGTAACTTTCACGCTTACCTTTCAGGCGCGTCATCCAATCGTCACCAGGGACCAAGTATACCCATGAAGCCCCCCATCGCTACCGCAAACCTGGTCCCGCTGTCGCTGTCCCTAGCGCTGGTGACGATAGCCTTGGTCGGCTGTGCCACCCCAGTACTGACACCCGGCGGAAAGGTGACCTGCTATTCCTCCCGCTGTGTCGAGGACATGCGCGCCTGGACCCAACAGGACTATCTCCAGCGGCAATACGAACAGGAGCAGCAGGCCCGCCGGGCAAGCGCCAAGACCCCGTCGCATCCCCCTCGGCCAAAGCCTGCGCCCGCCGTGGTCAAGGCCCCACCCACCCGGCCACCGCCCCAGCAAGTACCTCAGCAAGTACCTCAGCAAGTACCTCAGCAAGTGCCCTGCCCCACGGGCATGTTCCCCAATGGACCTCCTGAATATGGCTGCATCTATCCCCGACGCTAACCCGGTTGCCCAGGAGGTTGCGATAGCACCACCTTTGGGTACGCTCCAGGCTAGGTCCGCCGCGCACGAGGTAGGGCCAAGCGAGCCCCCTTCCGTCCTGGCTGACCCGGCCGCCGCCGTACCGACCGGAGCCTTGTCCGGGGACCCCCGGCTGCGCCTCGTCTTCGGGGCCAGTGGCTATATCGGCACCTATTTGGTCCCGCGCCTCATCTCCGCCGGGGCGCGGGTGCGCGTCTCCTCCCGTCAACCCAAGGCCCTGGCGGCACGGGGCTGGCCCGGGGTGGAGATCGTCGGTGCGGATGCCCTGGACCCCTCGACCCTGCCGGCGGCCCTGGCCGGGGTCAGTATCGCCTATTACCTAGTCCATTCCATGGGAGCGGGCAAGGCCTTTGGCCGCCTGGACCTGGAGGCGGCGGCTAATTTCGCCCGGGCGGCGGCGGAGGCGGGGGTGGAGCGCATCTGCTACCTCGGTGGGCTGGTGCCGGAGGACGCGGACAGCGAGCATATCGTCTCCCGGCGGGACACCGGGGACGTGCTGCGCCAGGGGCCTGTGCCGGTCACCGAAATCCGCGCCGGCATCATCGTTGGCCCGGGATCGGCGGCCTTCGAGGTGATGCGCGACCTGGTCTACCACCTGCCAGTGATGATCACCCCCCGCTGGGTCACGGCCAAGTCGCCCCCCATCGCCCTGGACAACCTGCTGGAATATCTGGTGATCGCCCCCGGGCTGCCGGAAACCGCCAACAGCATCCTCGACACCGCCGGCCCCGAGATCCTCACCTATGCCGGGATGATGCGTATCCTCGCCGAGGCGGCGGGCCGCCGCCCACCGCGCATCATCCCCCTGCCGGTGCTGACGCCCAAATTCTCCGCCTACTGGCTGCGCTTCGTCACTGCCGTCCCGACCAACATCGCCCGGGCCCTGATCGAGGGCCTCAAGCACGACTTTTACGCCCACCCCCAGGAGCTGCGGCGGCTGGTCCCCCAGCACCTGCTGAACTTCCGGGAAGCCGTCGCGGCCGCCTTCGCCGCGGAACGTGAACAACAGGTCCTAGCCCGCTGGACCGAGGGAGCCTTCAACATGCGCCAGGGTCGCATCGACTACGCCTATTACGCCAAACGCGCCGGCGGCAGTGCCGTCACCCAGGCCGCCCCCGCCGAGGTCTGGGCGGTGGTGGCGGCCATCGGCGGCGACAATCGCTACTACTACCTGAATACCTTGTGGTCCATCCGTGAGACCCTCGACTGGTTGGCCGGGGGGCGCGGCCTGGCCCGGGGCCGGCGTCATCCGACCGAGGTCCGGGTCGGCGACCGCATCGACTCCTGGGAGGTGGTCGGGGTGGAACCGGAGCGCCGCCTGACGATGATCTTTGGCATGCGCGCCCCCGGGGCCGGCATCCTGGAGTTTGAACTGGAACCTCTGGCCTCAGGCGGCACCCAGCTCACCGCCACCGCCTACTGGCATCCCGCCGGCGTCTGGGGCCTGATGTACTGGCTGGCCATGGAGCCCTTCCACCAAGTGATCTTCTCCGGCATGACCCGGGCGATCTGCCAGCGGGCGGAGGAGCGCTGAGCCCCTCCACCAGCAGCGCCCAGAAGACCGGCCCCGCTGACGCGGCGCCGGCTCGCCACTTCACCCCCCACCCTCAGGCTCACCCCCCGCCCTCAGCCCGCTTCCCGCCCCCCCTCACCAGCCGCCGCACCCCCCCCTTCAGGTCATCCACATAGGTAAACACCACCGGAATCACCAGCAGGCTGAGGAAGGTGGAGGTGATCAGCCCGCCGATGACGACAATGGCCATCGGCGCGCGAAAGCTCGGCTCCGCCCCCAGCCCCAGGGCCACGGGCAGCA
>CALMDH010000026.1:0-4518 GCA_937862735.1 uncultured Gammaproteobacteria bacterium | reverse complement strand
GGTAAAGATCTTCAGAGTCCAGGCGAGAGGTTTTTCTCACAGCGTCTCACTCGGCAAGCAAGCCGAGCCGATGGCGGCGGGGTCCGCCATCGGCAATATTGTCATACAGCACCAGGAGGCTGATCTCGACTGGGCTTTCCTCCAGGATGGCGATGGCCTCGGCCTTTGCCACCTCGTCACCGCCGCCCTTTTTCTTACCCAACTCCTCCGTTCGCAACTCCACCAGCGGTCGGCTTTCGCCCGTGGCTGGCGTCAAGAGGTGCAACACGAAGGGCGCTACCCCGGCATCCGCCGGTCCCGCCAGGACCAGCAGGCGACCATCCTTCAGGGCGGCCAGGTCGCGGATACCGGTGTCGGCGCCCAGCCTCAGCGTCATCGCCTCGGGTTTGACCTTGGCCGGTTGCTCGCCCGGGGCGAAGAGCTCCGCCACTTCAACCGCCAGGATAGCTGCCTTGTCGGGCGCTGGGGTGCGTAACCCCAGGTATAGCCGATCTCCCACCACGGCCAGCCCCTCGATCCCCGCCCCCTCGTGACCTGGCCGGCCCAAGGTTGCCGCCAGGGGACTGTGGCGAAGGACATCGGCGACCCGCCAGGTCCGCTCCACTGTCTCGGCCCGCTGCTCCCGAGGCTCGGCCCGTGCCCGCGCCAGGATGAAGGACGAAGGCCGGAACTGGCCCTTGGCCCGGGAGCAGGCATGGGAACCGGTCAGGTAAACCTGGTCTCCAGCGATGGCGATGGCCTCGCCGTCGAACTCCCCGAAGCCCTGGTCCTTCGCGCACAGCCCCCGCGGCTGGGTGCCAAGGATGGCATCGTCCGGTTGCTTGCCCTTGGACAGGAGCTCCAGCAAGGCTCCCGTTGGGGTCAGGGTGGAGCCGTCGAGCCAGGCCCACTCCGCGAAGCGCTCCTCGTCGTTGATGGCCAGGCAGGCGCGTCGGCCCTGCTGGCCCCTCTGGCCCTGATCCGGCGGCAGACAGGCGAAGCCGCTGATGCCGCGCGGGGTACCCGCCTTGGTGTCGCGGGAAATGAAGGACCGCGCCACCCCGATGGGCTCACCCAGGGATACGGGCAACGGCCCGTGGGACCAGGCCGGGTCGGGGGCCACAGCCAAAGCCAGGTTTAGAACCAGTGCCGGGATCAGGGCCGAAGTAAAAGCCCTGGCCAGGATTGTACCCGCATGGGGGTGGTCTCCGTGGGGTGGGAACCCAAGACCAAGTCTCTGGCACGCCAGCCTCTTCACCATCATCCTATTTACCCCCTTACTTACGGAGGATCATCGCCGCCAAAGCGGCGGGGCCATTGGTCAACTTCACCAACATCCTTCTAACCCTAAACTTCTGACCCCCATCCTGCTTAGCCCCCCTCACGCCCCCTCGCGCCGGCATCCGAATTACCCCAGTGACGATGCCGAGGATTTCGATTTCGTCATGGCGCAGAAAGAGGGGCGCCATCTCGGGATTGGCCGGTTGCAGCCGTACGCCCTCCGGCTCGACATAGAACCGCTTCAGGGTCACCTTGTCGCCATTGATCAGGGCCACCACGGTCTCCCCGTTTGCCGCCGTCTGGCGTTGTTCGACGACGATGATGTCCCCGTCCTGGATCTGATCGTCGGTCATCGAGTGGCCCCGCACCCGCAGGGCATAACTGGCCTTCCGCACCATGTGGCTGGGGATGCGGACCATCTCGTGGTCCTCGGGGGTTTCCACCGGCCGACCAGCGCTGACATAACCGAGGAGGGGAATCTCGACCCCGGGCTCCCGTTCCAGGTCCAGGGGCTCCAGCCGGGGATCCCACGCCAGGTGGGTGCGCTTGGGAATCAGGTAAAGAAGGGCTGACATGAGGTGCTCCGGGGCGGATGGGATGCCGCATTATTGTACCCGGACCGCCGGAAAATCCGGTTCAGAGTATTACCGGAAGTGGCGGGTGGCCAAAATCCTGGCCAACGACGGCGTCATCGGCACCGCGGAGTAACTACGTCTGGCGAAGTGGTGGCGTGCGTTTTCCGGAGCCAGAGCGTCAACGCTGACGAGGCGTGACACGAGTCTGGGACATAATCCGGCACACCCACAAAAGAAAAGGCGGCCTGAAGCCGCCTAAGTACTTGATATAACTGGTCGGGGTGAGAGGATTTGAACCTCCGACCACCTGAACCCCATTTTGGTTTTTCTCTGTTTAACATAGGCTTACCGCGGCCAACCCTGTAACTATTTTGCCTTGTAATGTCAGTAACTTGGGCCTATTATTGGCTTATCCTGGCTAGTCCTTAATCAACCCTAAGCAGAAACTCAACTGGGGGTAAAACTGGGGGTAAGGATCAAGCCCAAAAAGACAGGCCCCGAGCCGGCTGCAACCGACCCGAGGCCCTGACCACCCGCCCGACCTGACCTAGAGGCCCGGAAAATGGCTAACTCGAATTCTACCCCAAAGCCCGGTATCTCCCGCACCGAGAACCGGCTGACCGATACCGCCCTGCGGAAAACCAAACTGCCCGAGAGCGGCAAGCTGCCCGTCAACGACGGGGGCGGCATCCGGGGCATCCTGACCATAGCTGCCGGAAGACGAGTAGCCCGGCTCAGCTTCCATTTCCAGATCAACCGGAAATCTCACGAGCTTTATCTTGGCACCTGGCCAGATACCGGCCTGGCCGAAATGCGCTCGAAGCGGGATCAGGCCCGGACCCTGGCCCGGCAAGGGACCAACCCCATCGAGGCGTTCCGGGAGGAGAAAGCCGCCGCCGAACGCGCCAAGGCCGAGGAAGCCGCCGCCAAGGCCGAGGCGGAAGTCCAGGCCGCCGCCCGCCTGACCGTCAAAAAGACCTTCGAGAAGTGGGAAGCCCTGCACCTGAGCCGCGCCTACAAGGACGGTGGACAGGAGGTGCGCCGCATCTTCGAGAAGGACGTATTCCCCTCGCTGGGAGAGCTGGCGATTGAGGAACTGAACCGCCGCCACATCGCCGCCGTGGTAGACGGTGCCTTAGAACGCGATGCTCCCCGGAGTGCGCAGATGTTGCTGGTCTACCTACGGCAACTTTGTCGCTGGAGCGTCACCCGAGGCTATCTGGAGACCGATCCGAGCGCGGTCCTCGCCAAGTCAAGCATCAAGGTAAACGCCCCCCGGGAGCGCGTCCTGTCGGATGAGGAGGTCCGCGCCCTGGCCAAAATTCTCCCCCAGGCCGGGCTGCCGCCGTGGGCACCGCCCGCGATCTGGATGTTATTGGCCACCGCCGCCCGCGTCGGTGAATTGCTGAACGCCCGCTGGAGTGACTTTGATCTGAAGCAGGGCGAATGGCTGATCCCGGCCGATCATGCCAAGAACAAACGCGCCCACATCGTGGACCTGAGCGATTTTGCACTGGCTCGGCTGGAGGAACTGGCCAAGCTGCGCACCGGCCCTTGGCTGATTACCGGCCGCCCCTCCACACGGGAAGATGCCGCGCCGAAGCCCATCGACGACAAGGCCCTAGCCCGGCAACTCAAGGACCGCCAACGTCCCGAGGGTTTCGTCCCGCTGAAGAACCGCACTGCCACCCATAATCGCGCATTGATCCTGCCTGGCGGGGATTGGACGCCTCACGATCTGCGAAGGTCCGCCGCGACCTTCATGCAAGGACTAGGCATCCTGCCAGCCATCATCGAAAAATGCCTGAACCACACCGAGCAAAACCGTATGGTTGCTGTTTATCAGCGCCATGACTACCGGCCCGAAAGAAAGGACGCCTTCAATCGTTTGGGACACCACCTGGAGCAGTTGGCAAAAGGCAAGCCCGGCAAAGTGGCTACTTTGCGGAGGAGCGCCTAACCATGGATAACCAAACAGACACCCTTCGTGACTGGCAAGCCCACCTTGATCGGCAAGCCCGCATTGATCGGCTTACTAAACTGCGCGACCAATGTTTGATGCTGGAGCTGGAATTGAATCTTGGTCGCGCGGAGCAACTAGAGCCAGCCATCATCGCCAAACTGGAAGCCCAACTGGACCCCCAGGGCCGTCAGCTTTTAAAAGAACTCTTATCTTACCACGAACGAGTAGCAATATATTCCATTGCGCAACTAGCAGCCAACATAAAGACGTTGGAGGGTGAAATTACATTCCTAAATCAAGATTTGAACATGCTCGAAATAGAAGCTCTCAAGTGGCAGTTCATATTTGCCGAAACGCTACGCCTGTATGGTGAAAAGCAGGGCAAGCTGGGTGATATGCTAAAAAAGGCTTACGAGCGAATATACCCGGATGCTGTTGCTTATGCCTATGACCCCGAGGGCCACACTTGGGTCAAAGAATTCCTGACA
This sequence comes from uncultured Gammaproteobacteria bacterium, assembly GCA_937862735.1. Lineage (GTDB taxonomy): Bacteria > Pseudomonadota > Gammaproteobacteria > Chromatiales > Chromatiaceae > M0108. The sequence continues at coordinate 232 of CALMDH010000026.1, read as the reverse complement.
AAGGTTTTCGGGGAAGAGTTTATCAATAGCGCTATTGATAGGAACAGAAAAAAAAAGATCAGGGATTTTCAAAAAACGTATGACCAGGAGGCGATCATAAACCGATATAGCAACCTGACCGGCTATCCGCGCCGCAAGGCAACCACGGAGGATTTAGCCTACCGAAAAGAGGAAGAAGTATACCCGTCCTATTTGAAAAATCGGTTTACTTTACCTCGATAACTTGCGAGTA
>CALMDH010000025.1:0-24355 GCA_937862735.1 uncultured Gammaproteobacteria bacterium | reverse complement strand
CAACCGCATGGATGCGGTTGCCAAGCCTCCAGGGATGGATTCACGGCGTCCCCCGTCAGACGTCACCCGACCCGGGAGAGCCGATCAATCCGCTTTTGGCGCCTTCTAACACAGGAAAACTTGCTACGTTCAGCCTTACCGTTCAGAACCTTGGGTCGCTCAGCCCCCGGGGACCAGTTCCAGCAAGGCCCGGGCCGCCTGACGGCTGGCATCCCGGCGCAGCTCGCCATGAATGCGGGCGTAGGTGGCACGGATGGCGGCGACGCGCTCCGGATCATCTAGCAGGGCCAGCAGGGCCGGGCCCATCAGCTCGGCACGGCAGCGGTCCTGGAGGAATTCCGGGGCCAGTTCCTCCCCCGCCAGCAGATTGGCCATGGCCACATGGGGGACCTTGATCAGCTTGAGGGTCTTGACCAGCCAGTAGGTCAGGGGATCGACCCGGTACCCCACCACCAGGGGACGCTGGAGGAGCAGGGCCTCCAGGGTGGCGGTGCCCGAGGCGGAAAGGACCAGGTCGGCGGCGGTCATGGCCTCCCGTCCCTGGCCGTCGACCAGCGTCAGGGCGGAGACATGCGCCGGGACCGCTTCACCTTGGCGACCACCATCGGCATTGGTGACGTAACTGATTGGGGTTAAGTCAAAACGGCCCCTTAGCCCGCTCTCCGCCAGGATCTTCTCGAACAGGGCCCGCAACCGCGGCGACACCAAGGGGACGACGAAGCGCAGGTCGGGCCGGCGGGCCAGGCACCAGGCGGCCGTTTCCAGGAAGGGCCGGGCCAGCAGGCCGACCTCGCTGGTCCGGCTGCCGGGCAGGAGGGCGATGACCGGACCCGCCGCCGACAGGCCCAGGGCCCGGCGGGTGGCGGCGCGGTCGGTCACCAGGGGGATGTCATCCGCCAGGGGGTGGCCGATGTAGCGGACCGGCACCCCCCGCGAACGCAGGAAGGGCTCCTCGAAGGGGAAGATGCTCAACACCAGGTCCACCGCCCGGCGCAGGCCCTTGACCCGCCCCGGACGCCAGGCCCAGACCGTCGGGCTGACCAGGTGGGCGGTGGGGATGCCGGCCCGGCGCAGGCGCCGTTCCAGGGTCAGGTTGAAGTCCGGGGCGTCGACGCCGACGAAGAGGTCCGGGGGATGGGCGAGAAAGTAGTCGACGATCTGGCGCCGCAGGCGCAGCACCTCGGGCAGATGCCGTAGCACGGCAACCAGGCCCATGACCGATAAGCGTTCCTGATCGACCAGGGTGGTACAGCCAGCGGCCAGCATCCTGGGGCCGGCGACGCCGATGAAGCTGGCCTCAGGGCGCAGTTCCCGCAGGGCCCGGATGAGGCTGGCCGCCAACTGATCGCCGGAGGGCTCGTTGGCGACGATGCCGATGCGCATCCGGGGGCCCGGGTTCAGCGGACGAAGCCGCGGGGGCTGTTGGCGACGAAGTCCGCCAGGCGGTCCACCTCCGGACTGCCCAGGGCGCGCATGGCCACCAAGGCCTCTTCCAGCCGTTGCCGGGATTTGTAGAGCAGGCGGTAGCCCTGCTTGATGGCGGCGACGGCGGCGGGGCTGAAATCGCGCCGCCGCAGGCCCTCGCTATTGATGCCCCGAGGCCGGGCGGGGTGGCCGTTGACGAGGACGAAGGGGGGGATGTCCTGGGTGACCACGGACCCCCCGCCGGAGAAGCAATGGGCACCGATGCGGCAAAACTGATGGATGATGGTGAAGCCGCCCAGGATGGCCCAGTCCTCCACCTTGACGTGGCCAGCCAGGGTCACGGCGTTGGCCATGATGACGTTATCGCCGACCTGGCAGTCATGGGCAACATGGACGTAGGCCATGAAAAGGTTGTCGTTGCCGATCCGGGTCACCCCGGCGTCCTGGATGGTGCCGCGATGCAGGGTGACGAACTCCCGCACTACGTTGCGATCGCCGATCTCGAGGGACGTCGCCTCCCCGGCGTATTTCTTGTCCTGGGGGGCCTCGCCGACGGAGGCGAACTGGAAGATCTGGTTGTCCCGCCCGATGCGGGTGGGCCCGCGCAGCACGGCGTGGGGGCCGACGCGGGTGCCACGACCGATCCGGACCCCGGGGCCGATGATGGCGTAGGGGCCGACCTCGACCCCCACCTCCAGCTCGGCGGCCGGGTCGATGATCGCCGTGGGGTGGATCATGCCTAGAAGTCCTTGGCGGTACACATGATGTCGGCGGAGGCGGCCAGCTTGTCGTCCACCATGGCCTCGCCAGTGAACATCCAGATGCCGCGGCGCACCGCGCGCAGCTTGACGGTCATGATGAGCTGGTCACCAGGCTCCACCGGGCGCTTGAAGCGCGCCTTGTCGATGCCGACGAAGTAGTAGAGCTTGGAGCCGACCTCCTCCGGCCGGGACTCCATGGCCAAGAGCCCGGTGGCCTGGGCCAGGGCCTCGATGATGAGGACCCCGGGCATGATGGGCTTGACCGGGAAATGGCCGGTGAAGAAGGGCTCGTTGAAGGTCACGTTCTTGAGGGCGACCAGGTAATCGTTGACCTGATAATCCAGGACCTTGTCGACCAGCAGGAAGGGATAGCGGTGCGGCAGGTGCCTGAGGACCTCATGGATGTCCATCGTGTTCAAGGTTGTCTCCCTAAGGTGAGGGGCTCGGGGGTGGGACGTGGCCGCGGACCGGCTAATCCGGATCCCGTTCGGGGCTGGGGGTCGAGGAGGGTGAACCAGCGGGGGCCTCACCCCCAGCCGGGTATGCCGCCATGGTCAGGGTGGCCAGGGCGGCCTCCAGTTGCTTGACCCGCCGGGTCAGTTCGTCCAGGTGGCGGAAGCGGGCGGCGTTCTTGCGCCAGTCGGCGTTGGGCATGGCGGGGATGCCGCTGCTGTAGACCCCGGGGTCCGGGAAGGAGCGGGTGACCATGGCCATGCCGGTGAAATGGACGTTGTCGCCGATCTCCAGATGACCAGCCATGCCCACGGCGCCACCGATGGTGCAGTCGTTGCCGATGCGCGTAGAGCCGGAGATGCCGGAGCAGGCGGCCATGGCGGTGTTCTCGCCAATGCGGCAGTTGTGGCCGATCTGGATCAGGTTGTCGATCTTGGCCCCGGAGGCGATGACGGTATCCTGGAGGGCGCCGCGATCGACGCAGCTATTGGCGCCGATCTCGACGTCATCGCCGATCTCGACGCTGCCGAGCTGGGGCATGCGGAACCAGCGCCGGCCATCCCGGGCGAAGCCGAAACCATCGCGGCCGATGACGCAGCCCGGTTGGAGCAGGGCGCGACACCCGATGCGCACCTCCGGGCAGAGGGTGACCCGCGCCACCAGGCGCGCCTCGGCCCCCACCCGGCACCGGGCGCCGACGATGGAGCCCGGGCCGATGAAGGCCCCGGGGCCGATCTCGGCCTCGGCCTCCACCACCGCGCAGGGGCCGATCCAGGCGCTGGGGTCCACCCGGGCGCTGGCATCGACCACGGCGCTGGGGTGGCGACCCTGGGGCGCCGCAGGCGGGGGGTGAAGCAGCCAGCCGGCGTGGGCATAGGCCAGGTAGGGGTTGGCGCCGACCAGGGTCGGCACCGGGCACAGGGCCTGATCCGCCGGGGCGAGGATGACGGCGCCGGCCTGGGTCCCGGCCAGGGCGTCACGGTATTTCTTGTCGGCGTAGAAGCAGAGGTCCCCGGGCCCGGCCGCCGCCAGGGGGGCGATCCGGCCGACGCGGGCGGCGGGGTCCCCCGCCAGGGTCAGCCCGAGGCGCCGGGCGAGTTCGCCGAGGGAGTATTCCAAGGTCCTGGACCGCCGGGGCTGGGCTGGGTTGGGAGAGGGTCGGGGTGCCGAGGCAGGCCTACTTGGCCTGGTGCTTGGCCCGCATCCGTTCCACCACCTCGTCGGAGATGTCGATGCGTTCGCTGAAGTAGAAGACATCCTTGCCGCTGACGATGAGGTCGATGCCGCGCTCCTTGGCCAGCTCGGTGACCACCTCCTCGACCTGCTTGCCGAGCTTGGTGCGCATCTCGTTCTGGCGCAGGGTCAGGTCCTCACGGGCCTCGCCCTGGGCGTACTTGAGCTTGCGGTCGCGGTTGCGGATGTCGTTGGTCAGGCGCTGGACTTCGTCGTTGCCCATCAGGGGGGCATCCCGCTCCAGCCGTTCCTGCAGGGCGGTGAGCTCCTCCTGCTGTTCCCGCAACTTCAGCTCCCGCTCGGCCACGGCCCGCTGCAGCTCGTTGCGCGCCTGCTCGTACTGGGGTGAACGCTCGACGATGCGATCCGGATCAATGGCGCCGATGACGTAGTTCACGGCGGCGGCGGGGCCCGCCACGCCGAGCAAGGCCGCGCCCAGGGCGACGACCGGAAGGGGGAACGGCTTGAACATCAGCAGCACCTCACGCTGGGGCCTGGCGACCCGGCCGACCTAGAAGTTCTGCCCCAGGCCGAACTGGAAGATTTGGGTATCGTCACCTTCCTGCTCGTTCATGGGGTAGGCCGCGCTGGCGAAGATGACGCCGACGGGGGACAGCCAGACCAGCGACACGCCGGCGGAATAGCGCAGATCACCCAGGTCGAAGCCGTCGGGGGCGATGAGGCCATTCATGTTGTTGGTCGTCCAGACGTTGCCGAAGTCGAAGAAGGCGCTGATGCGGATGGTGTCGGCCAGGTCCCCGGAGATGGGCGGGGGCATGAAGAGCTCGGCGCTGCCAACGATCTTGATGTTGCCGCCGATGGGGTACTGCTCGCCGGTGACCTCCCGGGGGCCTAGGGTGTTCTCCTGCCAGCCGCGCACCGAGCGGGGACCACCGGCGTAGAAGTTCTCGAAGAAGGGCAGGCCACTGGTGGCGTCGCCATAACCGTCCCCGTAACCCAGATCGGCCCGCAGGTTGAGGGTGTAGCGGCGGGCCAGGGGGAAGTAATGGCGATGGCGATAGGTCAGGCGCCAGTACTCCAGGTCGCTGCCCGGTCCCGACAGCTCCAGGGCGAGATTCTGCAGCACGCCCTTGGTCGGGAAGACGGTGGTATCGCGGGAGTCCTTGAGATAGCCCGCGTTCAGCACATAGTCGTTGTAGGTGTCGCCATTCAGGAGGACGAATTCGTCCGCCACCACCGAGTCACCCGGCTTGAGCTTGATGTACTGGTACTGGAGCCCCAGGCTGGCGCGGCTGACATCCGAGATCGGCAGGCCGAAGTTGATGCCGGCGATGCCCTGGTCCGTCGAGTAGCGCGCCAGATCCAGGTTCTCGTAGTTGGTCTCCCGGTAGGAAAGGGTGAAGCCACGGCTGATGCCGTTGATAGTGTAGTAGGGGTTGTTGTAACCCAGCTCGTAGACCCGGTTGGCATCACTGGTATTGAAGGCGAAAGAGACGCGCTTGCCCGTGCCCAGGAAGTTGTTCTGGGTCACGCTGGTGTTGAAGATGATGCCCTGGGTCTGGGAGTAGCCGACGCCGGCCATGAGGTTGCCGGAGGGCTTTTCCTTGACCGTGACGTCCACGTCGACCTGATCCGGGGAGCCGGGCACGGCGGGGGTCTCGATGCTGACGTCGTCGAAAAAGCCCAGGCGCTGCAAGCGCTCGCGGGACTCCCGGACCAGCTCCGAGGAGAACCAGGAGGCCTCCAGTTGCCGCATCTCGCGGCGCAGGACCTCGTCCCGGGTCTTGGTGTTGCCCTTCATGTTGACCCGGCGGACGTAGACGCGCTTGCCGGGGTCGACGAAGAAGATAACCTTGACCTCCTGCTTTTCCTCATCCACCTCCGGGATGGTGTTGACGTTGGCGAAGGCATAGCCCTCGTCCGCCAGGCGCCGCGAGATCCGTTCCGCGCTCTGGGTGGTGGCCTTGCGGGAGAAGGGCTCGTTGCGGCGCATGTGGATCAGGGGGAAGACCTCCTCCGTGGGCAGGGTCGGTTCCCCGGCGAGCTGGATGTCGCTGACGAGGAAGATGTCCCCTTCCTTGATCACCACCGTGATGTAGATGTCCTTGCGATCGGCGCTGATGGACACCTGGGTGGACTTGATCTCGAACTTGATAAAGCCCCGATCGAGGTAGAAGGAGCGCAGGCTCTCCAGGTCGCCGCCCAGCTTCTGCTTGGAATACTGGTCGTTCTTGCTATACCAGGACAGCCAGTCGGACTTGCCGAGTTTGAACAGCCCCAGCAGTTCCTTTTCCGGGAAGGCCTCGTTGCCGATGATGTTGATCTGCTTGATGCGGGCGGTGAGCCCCTCGATGACGTCGATGGTCACCCGCACCCGGTTCCGCTCCAGGGGGGAGACCGTGGTCTGGACCTCGACACCATACTTGCCGCGGGAGAAATACTGGTTCTTGAGCTCCTGCTCGATGCGGTCGAGGATGGCCTTGTCGAAGACCCGCCCCTCGGCCAGGCCGATCTCCTTGAGGGCGGCGCGGAGCTGCTCCTCGTCGAGATCCTTGTTACCGCTGAGGATGATCTCGGCGACCGTGGGCCGTTCCTGGACGGTCACCACCAGGACGGTGCCCTCCCGCTCGACCTTGACGTCCTCGAAGAAACCGGAGGCGTAGAGGGCGCGGATGCTCTTGGCGGTGACCTCGTCCGTGGTGCTGTCACCGATCTTGACCGGCAGCAGGCTGAAGACGGTACCGGCGGAGATGCGCTGCAGGCCCTCGATGCGGATATCGGTGACCTTGAAGGTATCCGCCCAGGCAGCGCCCAGAACGAGCAGCCAGAGGCTGAGGACCAGGAGGAGGCGGGGGAGCGCCTGGCAACGGGTGACCGTTGCGGTAGGGGCCGGACACGGCGCCGGCAACCCGCAGGCACCCCGTGCGGCGCACCCAGGCAGCGTCGGCCGGCGGCCGGCAAAAACCAGTCTGGAGATTCCCAACACCCTTCCCCCTGTGGAGTTGGCCGCCACCCCGGGCGACCCTCATGCGTGGCCGGTAAGTATAGGCCAAGGGCACCCCGAACAAAACCACCGCGGTCCGAGCCACTGAACCCCCGGAGATGGCTTGCCGGGGCGATCCCGCCGCCCCTGGCCGCGGCAAGCCGCCGCCGGGGTCCGCGACGCTAGTTGAACAGGCGCTGGAGGTCGACGTAGAAGGCCAGGGACATGAGGGCAGCGATGAGGACCACCCCGATGCGTTGCCCGAGCATCTGCAGCGATTCGGACAGGGGGCTGCCCTTGACGGCCTCCACCAGGTAGAACAGCAGGTGGCCCCCATCCAGCAAGGGGATGGGCAGGAGGTTGAGCACCCCGAGACTGATACTGACCACGGCCAGGAACTTGATGAAGTAATCCACCCCATGACTGGCGCTACGCCCGGCGCTCTCGGCGATGGAGATGGGGCCGCTGAGGTTCTCCACCGAGGCCTGACCGGTGAGCATGCGGCCCATCACCTTGAGCATGAGCCAACTCATGTCCAGGGTCTTGGCGACGGCCACCCGGGCGGCATCGAGGGGTCCCAGGCGGACCTCGGCCCGGTATTCCGCCAGCAGGGCCTCGGGCACCTCGACCCCGGCGCCGACCCGGCCGATCTCCCCGCTGGGCCCCGGCACCGGGCGGGGGGTCAGGTCGAGTTCCAGTTCCTCATCCCCCCGCGCCAGGCGCAGCGCCAGGGATTGGCCCGGGTGGTCACGCACCTGCTTGACCCACTCGTCCCAGGTGGCGACGGGCTCCCCGGCGACGCTGAGGACCAGATCCCCGGGTCTGAGCCCGGCCTCCTCGGCGGCCTCGCCGGCGACGAGGGTGCCGATGCGCGGCGGCAGGGGGGGTTGGGCGGGGCTGAGGCCGATCTGGGTCAGGATGGCGGGATCATCGGGGAGGGCGGCCAGGCCCGGGCCCGACAGGACCAGGCGCTGCTCGTCCCCATCCCGGTCGCGGACCCGCACCGGCAGGTCCTCCCCATCCAGGGACTCGGCCATGAGGGCGAAGACCGCCGCCTCCCAGGTCGGGGTGGGACGGTCGCCGATCTGGAGCAATTCGTCCCCCACCTGGATCCCCGCCTCGGCGGCCAGGGAGTCGGGGGTGACGGCGCCGATCAGGGCCCGGCTGCCAGTTTCACCCACCACCAGGAGCCCCCAGTAGAGCAGGATGGCGAAGGCGAGATTGAACAGGGGCCCGGCGAGGACGATGGCGGTCCGCTTCCACAACACCTGGCGGTTGAAGGCCAGGTGGGCCTCCGCCGGGTCCACCGCCTCCTCTCGCTCGTCGAGCATCTTGACGTAACCGCCCAGGGGGATGCCCGCCAGGACGTACTCGGTGCCGTCGCGGCCGACCCTGCGCAGCAGGGGCCGCCCAAAACCGATGGAGAAGCGCAGGACCTTGACCCCCAGGCGTCGAGCCACCCAGAAGTGACCGAACTCGTGGACGGCGATGAGGACGCCCAGGGCGACGATGAAGGAGAGCAGGGTATGGAGGAGATCGGGCATGCGTCAGTTATCCAGCAAGAGCGGCGGGAAGAGGGACATGCCTTATGGGACCGGGGCTGGCAACAGTTGTTCCGCCAGGGCCCGGGCCTCCCGATCCGTGGCCAGCAGGGTCTCCAGGCCATCCGCGGGCACCGGCCCGGCGGGCAGTCGCGCCAGGGTCGCCGCCACCAGGTCGGCGATGGCGGTGAAGCCGATGCGCCCGCCAAGGAAGGCGGCCACCGCCACCTCGTTGGCGGCGTTGAGGATGGTCGGGGCCGTGCCGCCGGCCTCGGCGGCCTGGATCGCCAGGGACAGGCAGGGGAAGCGGTCGTAACCGGGCGGCGAGAAGTCCAGACGGCCGACGGCGAAGAGGTCCAGGGGCGAGACCCCGGAACTGAGGCGCTCCGGCCAGGCCAGGGCGTGGGCGATAGGGGTGCGCATGTCCGGGTTGCCGAGCTGGGCCAGCACCGAGCCGTCCACGTACTGCACCAGGGAATGGATGACGCTCTGGGGATGGATGACGATCTGGATGCGCTCCGGCCGGGTGCCGAACAGCCAGCAGGCCTCGATCAGCTCCAGGCCCTTGTTCATCATGGTCGCCGAGTCCACCGAGATCTTGCGCCCCATGCTCCAGTTGGGGTGGGCGCAGGCCTGATCCGGGGTGACCTGGGCGAGCTCCGCCAGGGGCCGGTCGCGGAAGGGCCCCCCGGAGGCGGTGAGCAGAATACGCTCCACCCCGACCCGCTCCAAGCCGCGCTCATAGCCCGGGGGCATGCACTGGAAGATGGCGTTGTGCTCGCTGTCGATGGGCAGCAGCGCGGCGCCGCTGGCGGCGGCGGCGGACATGAGGATCTCCCCGGCGATCACCAGGGCCTCCTTGTTGGCCAGCAGCAGGCGCTTGCCGGCCCGGGCCGCGACCAGGGTCGGCAGCAGGCCGGCGGCGCCGACGATGGCCGCCATGACGATGTCCACTTCGGGCAGGGCGGCGACCTGTTCCAGGGCGGCGGGACCCCCCAGGACCTCGGGGGGGCTGTCCATGTCGGCCAGCAGGCCGTGCAGGCGGCGGGCGGCGGCGGGGTCCGCCATCACCGCCAGGGCGGGACGGTGGCGCCGGCATTGGGCCGCCAGGCGCTCGGCATCCTGGTTGGCGGTCAGGGCCACGACCCGGTAACGATCCGGATGACGCCCCACCACGTCCAGGGTGCTGATACCGATGGAGCCGGTGGCCCCAAGGACGCAGATGCCTTTCATGAGGTCACCCCCAACCGGACAAGGATGCCTTTCATGGAGAAATCCCCAACCAGACGCTGATTCCTTTCACGAGTCCACCCCCAACCAAACGCAAACGCCTTTCACGGCGTCACCCCCAACCAGATGAGTCCAAGAACGAAGAAGGGGGACGCGGCAAGGAGGCTGTCGATGCGATCGAGGAGACCACCGTGGCCCGGCAGGAGGCGGCCGGAGTCCTTGAGGCCCCGCCGGCGCTTGAGGAGGCTCTCGAAGAGGTCCCCCACCACCGAGATGAGGGCCGTCATCAGACACAGGACCAGGGCCCCGAGCAGGGCGGGGGGGGGCAGCCCCAGCCAGAGCCCCAGGGCCAGGCCGAGGGCGGCCGCACCCACCGCGGCGCCGTATACCCCCGCCCAGGTCTTGCCCGGACTCAGGACCGGGGCCAGCTTGGCCTTCCCCCAACGCCGGCCGGTGAAGAAGGCGGCGATGTCGGCGGTCCAGATGAGCAGGAGCAGGAAGAGGACCAGGGCCGGCCCCCGGGGGGAGGCCTGATGGAGGTGGCTGATGGCGAGCCAGGCGGTGCCGAGGATGACCAGCCCCGCCACCAGGACCAGCGAGGCCGGGCGGCTTGCCGGGACGATCGCGCGCAGGCGGAAAAGGCCCACCGCCAACAGCCACCAGCCGAGGCTGACGAGGACCAGCAGCCCCACCCGGCCAGCGGGGAGCAGGAACGTCTGCAGCAGGAGCAGGGTCGCGCCGAGGAGGGCGAGATAGGCCAACCGGGTTGCCGGGGTGGTCAAGCCGGCCAGGGCCGACCATTCCCAGCCCGCCCCGAGCAGGATCAGGCCCAGGGCGACGGCGAAGGCGGGCCCGGGCAGGAACAGCACCGCCAAGATCGCGGCGGGGGCGAGCAAGGAGGCCGTGAGGACCCGACGCTGCAGACTGGTCAGGGGCATGGCGACCCGTTCAGGCCGGGGACCAGGTCCGATCCGGGTCATGGGGCGATTCCGGCCCCACCTCGGCGGCGGGACCCTTGGCCCCGGCCACTTGCTCGGAGGTCTGGCCAAACCGGCGCTGGCGCCGGCCATAATCGGCGATGGCCGCGGCGAAGGCCGCGGCCCCGAAGTCCGGCCACTTGATATCGGTGAAATAGAGCTCGGCGTAGGCGGATTGCCAGAGCAGATAGTTGCTCAGCCGCTGCTCCCCCCCGGTGCGGATGAAGAGATCCGGGTCGGGCAGTCCGCCAGTGGCGAGGCCGGCCGCCAGATGGCCCTCGTCGATACCCTCGGGGTCGAGATGGCCGGCGGCCACCTCCCGGGCGAGGCGACGGGCCGCCTGGGTCAGGTCCCAGCGTCCACCATAATTGGCGGCGATCTGGAGGATAATTTTGGTATTGGCCGCCGTCGCCGCCTCGGCCTCGACAATCTCCTGGCGCAGGCGTTCGGGAAAGGCGGCGAGGTCCCCGATCACCCGCAGCCGTCCGCCCTGCTCCTGGAGCTTTTTCACCTCCGAGCGCAGGGCGGTGAGGAAGAGCTGCATGAGGAAATCGACCTCCTCCTTCGGCCGGCGCCAGTTCTCGCTGCTGAAGGCGAAGAGGGTCAGGACCTCCACCCCCAGTCGAATGGCCTCCTCGACCACGGCCCGGACGCTCTTGACCCCGGCGCGGTGCCCGGCGCCCCGGCGCAGGTAGCGGGCGCGGGCCCAGCGGCCATTGCCATCCATGATGATGGCCACGTGGCGGGGGATGTTACCCACGGTCGGGGCGCCATTCGGGGGTGTTGCCATGGGCCTCAAACGTCCTCGGTGGCGGGGCTAGGGTCGGAGGGGACCGGGGTCGGACGACGCTGGGATCGGACGGCGCTGGAACCAGACGGGATTGGGGTCGGACGTGCCTGGCCTCAGATGGCCATCAGGTCCTTTTCCTTCTCCTCCAGGACCAGGTCAACCTCCTTGACATACTTGTCGGTGAGCTTCTGGACCAGTTCCTGACCCCGCCGCTCATCGTCCTCCGAGATCATCTTCTCCTTGATCATCTCCTTGAATTCATTGTTGGCCTCGCGGCGGATGTTGCGGATGGCGACCCGCCCCTGCTCGGCCTCGGCCCGCGCCACCTTGATCAGGTCGCGACGACGCTCCTCGGTCAGGGGGGGGATGGGCACCCGGATCACATTGCCGGCGGTATTGGGGTTGAGGCCCAGATCGGACTGGAGAATGGCCTTTTCCACCGCCGAGATCATGCTCTTTTCCCAGGGGGCCACCGCCAGGGTGCGGGCATCCTCGGCGGTGACGTTGGCCACCTGCTTGATGGGCACCTCGTTGCCGTAATAATTGACGCGGATGTGGTCCAGCAGGGAGGGGTGGGCGCGGCCGGTGCGGATCTTGACCAGCTCCAGGCGCAGGGCCTCGACGCTCTTGGCCATGCGCCCTTCGGCGTCCTTGGTGACATCGTTGATCATCTCAGCTTCCTCTCAGTCTCCGCTCTCGACCAGGGAACCGATGGCCTCGCCCTCGATCAGGCGCATCAGGGCCCCAGGTTGGTGGATGTTCATGACGCGAATGGGGATGCGGTTGTCCCGGCAGAGGACGATGGCGGTGGTGTCCATCACCTGCAGGTTCTCCCGCAGGGCCTGGTCGTAGCTCAGGCGGGGGTAGAAGGCCGCCGTCGGGTCCTTCTTGGGATCGGCGGAATAGACGCCATCGACCTGGGTGGCCTTGATCAGCAACTCCGCGCCGATCTCCACCGCCCGTAGGCTGGCCGCCGAGTCGGTGGTGAAGAAGGGGTTGCCGGTACCGGCGGCGAAGATGACCACATGCCCCACCTCCAGGTGACGAATGGCGCGGCGACGGATGAAGTCCTCGCACACCTGATTGATGCGCAGGGCGGACATAACGCGGGTGCTAGCCCCGATACGCTCCAGGGCATCCTGCATGGCCAGGGCGTTCATGACCGTGGCCAGCATGCCCATCTGGTCGCCGGTGACCCGGTCCATGCCCGCCCCCGCCAGGCCCGCGCCGCGGAAGATGTTGCCACCCCCGACGACCAGCGCCACCTGGACCCCGGCGTCCCGCAGCCCCTTGACCTCCGCCGCCAGCCGGGCCATGACCTGGGGGTCGATGCCGAACTGGCCGGAGCCCATGAGGGCCTCACCGCTAAGCTTGAGCAGGATGCGCCGATAGGCTGGTTGTGACACAGGCAGACCTCTGACCGGGAATGAGGGGCGACATTGTATACCCAACGCCCGTAAGTTTTCGGCACCCTCGCCCTCCCATGCCAGCCCCAGGCCAAGGGAGGCCTGGGGGAGCCTGGAAGGGCCTGGGTTCGGGAGGGCAAGGATGGTTCCGGAGCGGCCCGCCGCCTCCGGGCCTAAAGATGAGGTCCATGAGCGTATGGGTTCAGAACCCTCGCGCCCCAGGAAGGCTTTGACGGCACAAGGTGCTGACTCTCTTGCCCCCTCCCCCCGGGTAGGGGGTTGGGGAAAGGGGGTCCGGACGGGTACCCATGATCCAATTCCCGACTTGCGCCCGAGGGGGGTCTCTCAGTTCGGGAACTAATCGATGGGAGGTTTCTTAGTTACCGCGCACCTGGGCCATGACCTCGTCGGCAAAGTTCTCCTGCTTCTTCTCGATACCCTCGCCCACCTCGACCCGGGCGAAGCGGCGGACCTTGGCGCCGGCGCGCTCCAGGAGCTTCTCGACGGTGGTCTCGGCATCCTTGACGAAGGCCTGGCCGTGGAGGGTCACCTCTTCCAGGTACTTGCGCACCCGGCCGCCGATGATCTTCTCGACCATCTCCGCCGGCTTGCCGCTCTCCAGGGCCTGGGCGCGGAAGATCTCCTTCTCCTTCTCCAGGGCCGCGGCGGGGACCTGCTCGGCGCTGACGCACAGGGGGTTGGTGGCGGCCACGTGCATGGCGATATCCTTGCCCAGCTCGGGGGTGCCGCCCTCCATCTCCACCAGCACGCCGATGCGCACCCCATGGCGATAGGCGTGAAGCTGGCCCTGGACATCCTCGAAGCGGACCAGGCGACGGATCTGGATGTTCTCGCCAATCTTGGCGATCAGGGCCTCCCGGGCCTCGGCGATGGTGGTGGCCTCCCCGGCGCGCAGGGGCTGGACCGCCAGGGCCTCGACATCGGCCACGGCGCAGGCCAGTGCCGCCTCGCCCACGGCGTCGGCGAACGCGGCGAAGTTGGCGTCCTTGGCGACGAAGTCGGTCTCGCTGTTGACCTCCACCAGGACGGCGCGCTTGCCGTCGGCGGCGACCTTGATGACCACGGCGCCGTCGGCGGCGATACGGCCGGCCTTCTTGGCGGCCTTCGCCTGGCCCGACTTGCGCATGGCCTCGATGGCGGCCTCGATATCACCCTGGGCCTCGACCAGGGCCTTCTTGCACTCCATCATGCCGGCCCCGGTGCGCTCTCTGAGCTCCTTGACCAATGCGGCGGTGATTTCCATCAATGATTCTCCAGCAAACTGACAGGTGAACGCCGCGCGCCCCGCAGGGCCCGCGGCGTGACAATGGATTCAGGTGGGTTTCCCGGGCGGCGAACCGCCCGGGACGGACCCGGGCGGGACCCGGGTCCGGGGGTCAGGGAGCCAGGCCCCCGACCCTCAGGCGGCGGCCGCGGACCCGGCGGCCTCGATATACTCGTCGCCCCGGCCGGCCATGGCGGCGGCGCTCTGGCGACCGTCGAGGACCGAGTTGGCGGCCTCGGCGATGTAGAGGCGCACGGCGCGGATGGCGTCGTCGTTGCCGGGGATGACGTAGTCGATGGGACCCGGGTCATTGTTGGTGTCCACCACCCCCACCACCGGGATACCGAGTTTGTTGGCCTCGGTCACGGCCAGCTTTTCATGGCCGACGTCGATGATGAAGAGGGCGTCGGGCAGGCCGCCCAGTTCCTTGATCCCGCCCAGGCTCAGCTCCAGCTTCTCCTTCTCGCGGCTCAGGCCGAGGGCCTCCTTCTTGTTGAAGCGGCTGATGCTGCCATCCTCGAACATGGCCTCCAGTTCCTTGAGGCGCTTGATCGACTGCTTGATGGTCTTGAAGTTGGTCAGCATGCCACCCAGCCAGCGATGATTGACGAAGGGCATGCCGCAGCGGATGGCCTCCTCGCGAATCGCGTCGCGGGCGGCGCGCTTGGTGCCGACAAACAGGACCTTGCCGCCATTGGCGGACAGGGTGCCCAGGAAATTCAGGGCCTCGCGGAACAGGGGCAGCGTCTTTTCCAGATTGACGATGTGAATCTTGTTGCGCTGTCCGAAGATGTAGGCCCCCATCTTGGGGTTCCAGTAGCGGGTCTGGTGACCGAAGTGGACACCGGCCTCCAGCATATCCCGCATGGATACTTGGCTCATGAGCGAAATCCTCGATGACGTTGGGTTGAACCTCCACGCCTCCCCAGGCAACGACCCGCGCGGGCGGGCACCCGGTTGTCCCGGTGACGGGGCGTGTGTGGCGATAGAGACCCGGCGCTGCGCCAGGCCAGGCCAGGAAATGGCGCGACAGACCTGCGTCGCGCGCGCCAGGGGCCAGTCCGACGGGGCCGCGTTCGCCCGGGGGCGATTCGGTTTGCCGTTCTGGGGTCGGCTTTTATACCATAGGGCTCAGGATTCGAGCAATTTCAAGCCTGTCTTCAGCCCCGCCGGGGCCCGTTCCGACCCCCCCTCCCGCGGAAGTAGTCCCTCAGCATGAGCGTAATCATCAAGACCGCCGACGAGATCGTAAAAATGCGCCAGGCCGGGCGTCTGGCGGCGGAGGTCCTGGAGATGGTCGCCGAGCACGTGGTCCCCGGGGTGACGACCGACGAACTCGACCGCCTGTGCCACGACCACATCGTCAAGGTCCAGGGGGCCATCCCCGCGCCCCTCAACTACCGTGGCTTCCCCCGTTCCATCTGCACCTCGGTCAACCATCAGGTCTGCCACGGCATCCCCGGCGACAAGCAGCTCAAGAAGGGCGATATCGTCAATATCGACATCACCGTGATCAAGGATGGCTATCACGGGGACACCAGCAAGATGTTCTGCCTCGGGGAGCCCTCGATCCTCGCCCGCCGCCTGGTGCAGGTGACCCACGAGGCCCTGTGGGTGGGCCTGAACCAGGTCCGTCCCGGGGCCACCCTGGGGGACATCGGCCACGCCATCCAGACCCACGTCGAGCGTCACCGCTTTTCCGTGGTCGAGGAGTACTGCGGTCATGGCATCGGCCGCGACTTTCACGAGGAACCCCAGGTCCTGCACTATGGCAAGCGCGGCCAGGGCCTGGTGTTGCGGCCCGGCATGTGCTTCACCATCGAGCCCATGGTCAACGCCGGCAAGCGCTTCATCAAGCTGTTGCCGGATGGCTGGACCGTGGTCACCAAGGACCGCTCCCTCTCCGCCCAATGGGAGCACACGGTGCTGGTCACCACCGAGGGCCGCGAGGTCCTCACCCTGCGCCAGGAGGAGCGCGCCCCGCCGGAGGCCGGGTCAGACCCGCCATGAAGCTTGAGGCCCGGGTCAGGACCCTGGACACCCTGGCCGCCCAGGGGCTGGAGCGGGACCTGGCCAACGGCGCGGACCCCGTCCCCGCCTTTCGCCACGCCCTGCGCGCGGGCCGGCAGCTCCTCTTCGACGCCTTCGATGAAGGGGTGCCGGCCGCCGATCTGGTGCATGCCCACAGCCGTCTGGTGGACTGTCTGCTGAGCCACGCCTGGGCGCGGCATCTGCCGCCGGGCGGACCTGGCAACCCGGCCCTGGCCCTGATCGCCGTCGGCGGCTATGGCCGGGGGGAGCTGCACCCCGGCTCGGACCTGGACATCCTGATCCTGCGCGAAGGACCGGCGCTGGAAGATCGCCTGGCGGCCTTCGTCGCCTTCCTCTGGGACATCGGCACCGAGGTGGGCCAGAGCGTGCGCACCCTGGCGGAGTGCGTCAGCGAGGCCCGCGCCGACGTCACCGTCATGACCAACCTCCTGGAGGCGCGCCTGATCGCGGGCGACGCCGGGCTCTTCGCCGCCCTGCGGCGCGTCACCGGCCCCGACCGCCTCTGGCCGAGCGAGGCCTACTTCGCCGCCAAGGCCGCCGAGCAGCGTCAGCGCTGGGACAAGTACGGCGGCACCGCCTACAACCTGGAGCCCAACATCAAGGAGAATCCGGGGGGCCTGCGGGACATCCAGATGATCGGCTGGGTGGCCAAGCGCCACTTCGCCGCCGACACCTTGCACGACCTGGTGGCCCACGGCTTTCTGACCGAGGGGGAATACCTGACCCTGATCGAGGGCCAGGCCCTGCTGTGGCGCATCCGCTTCCAGCTCCACCGCCTCGCCGGGCGCCGGGAGGACCGGCTGCTGTTCGACTACCAGCGCACCCTGGCCCGGGACTTCGGTTTCGTCGACGATGGCAGCCACAACCTGGCCGTCGAACAGTTCATGCAGCAGTATTACCGCACGGTCATCGAGCTCAACCGCCTCAATGAGATGCTGCTGCAGCTCTTTCAGGAGGCCATCCTCTACCATGACCAGCTCGGTCCGCCGGTCGCCCTCAATCGCCGCTTCCGGATCCTGGGCGGCTTCCTGGAGGTGGCCGATCCGGACGTCTTCCGCCGCAATCCCGTCGCCCTGCTGGAGGTCTTCCATCTCCTCCAGACCCATCCGGAGATCCAGGGCATCCGCGCCAGCACCATCCGCCTCATCCGCGAGTGCCGGCACCTGATCGACGACCAGATCCGTGGGGACCTGCGGGCGCGCAGCTTTTTCATGGAGATCATGCGCCATCCCCGGGGCCCCGCCGCGGCCCTGGCGCGCATGAACCGCTACGGCGTCCTGGCCGCCTATCTGCCGGCCTTCGCCAACATCGTCGGCCGGATGCAATATGACCTCTTCCACGTCTATACCGTGGACGAGCACAGCCTGCGGTTGCTGCGCTACCTCTGTCAATTCGCCGCGCCCGAGGGCGACGGCGAGTCCCCCTTCCGCGCCACCCTCGCCCGGGAGATCCCCAAGCTGGAGCTGCTGTACCTGGCGGGGCTGTTCCACGACATCGCCAAGGGTCGCGGTGGCGACCACTCCCTCCTCGGCGCCCGGGACGCCTGGGACTTCTGCCAACGCCACGAGCTGCCGGAGTTTGACAGCCGGCTGGTCGCCTGGCTGGTGGAAAAGCACCTGGTCATGTCCATGACCGCCCAGCGCAAGGACCTCAGCGACACGCGGGTCATCCAGGAGTTCGCCGCCCTGGTCGGGGACCCCGACCGCCTGAATTACCTCTACCTCCTGACCGTGGCCGACATGCGCGCCACCGATCCGGGGCGGTGGAATGCCTGGAAGGATTCCCTCCTCAAGGAGCTCCACCAGGCCACCCGCGCCGCCCTGGAGCGTGGCCTGGAAAACCCCCTGGCCCAGGACGAGCTGATCCAGCGCAAGCAGGAGGAGGCCCTGCGCCAGCTCGCCGCCTACGGGCTGACCCGCGACCAGTGCATGGTCCTGTGGATCAAGTTCAACCTCGATTACTTCCGCTATAACGCCCCGGACGAGATCGCCTGGCAGACCCGCCTGATCCTCACCAACCCCTGCGGCAACCTGCCCCTGGTGGTCATCCGCCCGGTGACCCGCCGCGGCTGCACCGAGGTCTTCCTCTACACCCCGGACCGGAATCTGCTCTTCAGCCGCACCACCGCCGTCCTGGACCAGCAGGGTCTGAACATCGTCGACGCCCGCATCATGACCACGGATGACGCCATGGCCCTGGACGCCTTCCATGTCCTCGACCGTGACGGCCGGCCCCTGGACGACCCCGAGGTCATGACCAAGCTCCGGGCCGCCCTGCGCCAGGCCCTGGCCCACCCGGAGGAACCCCTGCCAGCCGTGCGGCGGCTGGCGCGGCAGCTCCGGCACTTTCCCGTCGCCACCGAGGTCAGCTTCCTCCCCGATCCCCGTAACCACCGCACCCTGATGCGCCTCACCACCCGCGACCGCCCGGGCCTCCTGGCCCAAATCGGCGCCATCTTCGAGGAGGGGGGCATCCGCCTGCACAACGCCAAGATCGCCACGGTCGGCGCCCTGGTCGACGACGTCTTTTTCATCACCACCCGCAATGACGCCCCCCTCACCGCGGAGACCGCCCTGCGCTGGCTGCGCGCCGAGATTCACCGCCGGCTGGAGGAGGAGACCGCGCCCTGAGGCGCGCGGCCGTGGGTCCTTCCCCCCCGCCCCTGACCCTCCGCGTGGGAGGGAAAAGCGAAATGCCGCCGGTAAATTGATCCAGGGCAAGGCAATCGCAGCAGAATTTCTGTACATAATGAAATATTGATAAACAGGACCCAAGCGGTATCGGGTCCAGCCCGTCACTGACAGGACCTGGGATGCTGAGCGGCGATCGCGATCAGGCTATTCGTTCCCTCCGCCGGGGGTGCCTGCTGGGGTGTCTGTGCCTACCCCTGGCCGGTATCGCCCAGGCCCCGCCCCCCGGCACGCCGGGCGTAGGCGAACCGGCCATCCCCCCGCCGGCCGTTCCGGAGGACCAGGCCGCCGACCGCTGGCTTGAAGCGGTGCGCGCCCAACGCCAGGCCTGGGAGGAGCGCCGCCGCGCCTCCCAGGAGGCCATGGATGCCCGCCGTCGTCATCTTGACGCCCACCAGGAGGCCCGCCAGCAGGAGCACCAGCGCCGCCGCGAGGCCCTGCTGGACCATATCGAACGGGACCGGGAGCACTTTCTCAACCAGGGCCCCTGGCAAATTTCCCCGGCGCCCCCCAATCCTCCCAGTCCCCCTAATCCCGCCAACCCTGGTCATCCGCCGGCGCCCGAGGCATCGGGCCCGGTTGCGCCGGGCGGCGACGCCCCCCTCGCCTACCCACCCCTGCCGGGCTGGAACAACCGCTGGTATTACCAGGGGTACTGAGGACTCAGCCCCGGGCCAGTTCCTCGACCACGGCGACGGTGGCGGCACACAGTCGCGCCAGATCCGGTGTCTCAATCACGAAGGGGGGCATCAGATAGACCAGCCGGCCAAAGGGCCGCAGCCACACGCCCATTGCCACCAGGCGGCGCTGGATGTCGCGCATGACCACCGGCCGGTCCAGTTCCACCACGCCGATGGCCCCCAGGACCCGGACCTCCGCGACCCCGGGCAGACCCCGGCAGGGGGCCAGACCGGCCTCCAGACCGGCCTGGAGGGCGCGCACCTCCCCCGCCCAGTCCCGGGCCAGAAGGAGGTCGATGCTGGCGTTGGCCACGGCGCAGGCCAGGGGATTGCCCATGAAGGTCGGGCCATGCATGAAGACCCCCGGCGTTCCCGAGGAGATGGTCGTGGCCACCTCCTGGCTGGCCAGGGTGGCGGCCAGGGTCAGGTAACCCCCGGTGAGGGCCTTGCCCAGGGTCATGATGTCCGGGCTGATCCCGGCGTGTTCACAGGCGAAGAGACGGCCGCTGCGGCCGAAGCCGGTGGCGATCTCGTCGGCGATCAGCAGTACCCCGGCGGCGTCGCACAGGTCCCGCACCCGCCGCAGGTAGTCCGCGCTGTAAAAGCGCATGCCGCCGGCCCCCTGGACGATGGGCTCCAGGATCACCGCCGCCAGCTCCTGGCGATGCCCCCAGAGCAGCTCCGCGAACCCGGCGATATCTTGCTCCCGGCAGGGCTCGCCAAAGCGACAGGCGGGGGCCGGAGCGAAGAGCTGCCGGGGGAGGACCTGGGCGAAGAGGTGGTGCATGCCGGTGATGGGATCGCATACCGACATGGCGCCAAAGGTGTCGCCATGGTAGCCGGACTTGAGGGTCAGCAGCCGATGACGATCGGGCTCGCCCCGGGCCTGGTGGTACTGGAGGGCCATCTTGATGGCCACCTCCACCGCCACCGAGCCCGAATCGCAGAGAAAGACGTGCCGCAGCGGGGCCGGGGTCAGGGCCACCAGGCGCTCGATCAGCCCCACCGCCGGTTCGTGGGTCAGGCCGCCGAACATGACGTGGGCCATGGACGCCAACTGGTCCCGCAGGGCCTGGTTGAGGACCGGATGGTTATAGCCGTGGATGGCGCACCACCAGGAGGACATGCCGTCGATGAGTTCCCGCCCGTCCATGAGCTCGATCCGGCAGCCCCGGGCGGCGCGCACCGGATAGACGGGATCCTGGTTCAGGGTTGCGGTGTAGGGATGCCAGGCGTGGGCCCGGTCGATGGCCAACAGTTCTTCAACGGCGCGCACGGGGGCACCCGATCGTCTGACCTGCCTTGGTCGTCAGGGGGTCAATTGAGCTTGCGCCCCTTGGTCAGGCCGGCGATGGGGACCACCTGGGCCGTCGGCGGCTCATCCGTGTAGTAGGGCTTTTCGGTGATCCGCCCCTGCTCGTCCGCCAGTTCCCGTTCCCGGGCGGCGATCAGGGCCAGGCATTGGCGGACGTCCTCGATGGTCGCCGCCGAGAGGGGATGCTTCAGCCCGGGTGGCGGCGTGACATCCTTGATGATGGCCGTCAGGGTCTTGCGCATGGCCATCAGGATTTGCTGTTCCTTGGTCAAGTCTTGCATGAAAGGCTCCGTTTGGTACTTCCCAGGCCCGCCCAGGCAGCAGGGGAGTGTGTGGGTTTACATCAACGTCAAGTCGCAATCGGCTGATTGTGCAACTGATCACCGGCCAGCAGGCCGGTCAGGTCGGCCTCCGTGATCACCCGCACCCCGAGGGCCTGGGCCTTGGCCAGCTTGGAACCGGCGTCCTGCCCGGCAAGGACGAAGTCGGTCCGGGCGGAGACGCTGCCGGTGACCTTGGCGCCCAGGCTGAGCAGCAGGTCCTTGATCTCCTCCCGGGGCCGGCTCAGGGTCCCGGTGATGACCAGGGTCTTGCCCGCCAGCGGATGGGCCGCGGGCGTAAGCGCATCTTCACCGGGATGATCGGCCTGGCTAGCCACCCCCAAGCCGGCACCGGCGCGACCGCTGGCCCGCTCCCAGTGGATGCCCGCGGCGATCAGCTTGGCGATGACCTCCCGGTTGTGGGGCTGGGCGAAGAAGTCGACGATCTGCCGGGCGAGGATATCCCCCACGCCGGCCACCCGGACCTGTCTGCGATTCTCCAGTCCCGCGACGCCGGCCTGGCGCAGCGCCGCCAGGGTCGGAAAGCGCGCGGCGACGGCGGCGGCCAGGTTGGCGTTGAGGCCGGGGACCCCTTGTCGCGCCAGCCAGTCCCCCAGGTCCTCGCCGGGGGCCGGCCCGGCCTGGGGCTGGCGGTCGAGGAAGTCGCCCAGGGCCAGGGCCTTGGCGGGCCCCAGACCGGGGACGCCCCCCTGAAAGACCAGATCCTCCCGTCGCGCGGCCATGAGCGGCTCCAGGTCGCCAAAATGCCCCGCCAGAGCCAGGGCCGTCGCCTCCCCCACCCCGGGGATCCCCAGGGCGAGGATGAAGCGCGCCAGACTGGTGCTCCGGCTACGTTCCAGGGCCGCCAGCAGGTTCCGCGCCGATTTGTCCCCCATCAGTTCCAGGCTGGCCAGTTGCTCGTGGCGCAGGGCATAGAGATCGGCCGGATCACCCACCAGGCCCTTGTCCACCAGTTGATCGACCAGTTCCTCCCCCAGGCCCTCGATGTCCAGGGCGCGCCGGGAGGCAAAGTGGAGGATGGCCTCCTTGCGCTGGGCCGGGCAATAGAGGCCGCCGGTGCAGCGGGCCACGGCCTCCCCCGGGGCCTTGGTCACCGCCGAGCCGCAGACCGGGCAGGTGGTGGGCAAGGCCACCGGGTGGGTCCCCGGAGGGCGGCGCTCCGGCAGGACCCGCACCACCTCGGGGATGACATCCCCGGCGCGGCGGATGTAAACGGTGTCCCCCGGGCGCACGTCCTTGCGCCAGACCTCGTCCAGGTTGTGCAGGGTGGCGTTGGAGACGGTGACGCCACCGACCTGGACGGGCTGGAGCCGCGCCACCGGGGTCACGGCCCCGGTCCGGCCAACGTTGAATTCCACCGCCTCGACCAGGGTCAGCTCTTCCTGGGCCGGGAACTTGTAGGCCACCGCCCAGCGTGGGGCCCGGGCGACGAAGCCCAGCCGCGCCTGATCCGCCAGGTCGTCCAGCTTGAAGACCACGCCATCGATGTCGTAATCCAGGGCCTCCCGTCGCTCACCCAGGGCGCGGTGGTAGGCGATGCAGGCCTCGACCCCCTCCAGGACCCGCAATTCGGGGGAGATGGGCAGGCCCCAGTCCCGCAGCCGGCGCAGGCTCTCGCTCTGGGTCGCCGCCAGTTCCCCGCCGGCCACGGCCCCGAAACCGTAGCAGAACAGGGTCAGGGGGCGCTGGGCGGTGATGCGGGGGTCGAGCTGACGCAGGCTGCCGGCGGCGGCGTTGCGCGGATTGGCGAAGACCTTGCCGCCCTCGCGCCGGGCGCGCTCGTTGATGGCAGCGAAACCGGCCTTGGGCAGGAAGACCTCACCCCGCACCTCCAGCAGTTGGGGCCAACCCGCCCCCAGCAGGCGCAGGGGGATGGCCTTGATGGTGCGGACCTGGGCGGTGACGTCCTCGCCAAACTGACCATCACCGCGGGTGGCGGCCTGGGTCAGGACCCCCGCCGCGTAGGTCAGGCCAATGGCCAGGCCATCCAGCTTGGGTTCCGCCACGTACCGGACCCGTTCCCGACCCAGCTCCTTGCGCATGCGGCGATCGAAGTCACGCATGGCCTCTTCGGTCATGGCGTTGTCCAGGGACAGCATGAGCACCCGGTGCTCGACCGTGGCGAAGGCGTCCAGGGGGTGGCCCCCGACCCGCTGGGTGGGGGAGTGGGGGGTGATCAGTTCCGGGTGGGCGGCCTCCAGGGCCTGGAGCTCCCGCAGCAGGCGGTCGTACTCGGCGTCCGGGATCTCCGGATCATCAAGGACATAGTAGCGATAGTCGTGGTAATGGATGAGCTGGCGCAGTTCCTCCGCCCGGGCGGAGGGGTCCGCCGCCGCGGTCATCCCTCCTCCTCCGCCATCCGCTGGGTGACGAAGGCCATGACCCGCCGGCGCAACCGCTCTTCTTCCTCGGGGGTCAGGGGCTGCCGCTGCTCGCCTAGCAAATCGCCACCCAGGTCGCGGGCCAGGCTGTGGGCGGTGCCGAGGAGCTCTTCCAGCCGGCCGGGATCGCCCGGCTGGCCTTCAAGCTGGGCGAAGAGGGTCAGGCCGGGGGTCGTGAAGTCCGCCATGGCCCCGAAGGGAAAGGTGCCAGGCTTGACCATGTTGGCCATGCTGAAGAGGGTCTCGCTATGATGTTCGTCACCCAGATTGCAGTGGAAGATCTCCCGTTCACCCGGTTCCAGGCCGGCGATACGGGCGGCGAGGACGATGGCGGCGCCATCGAAATAGCCCTCGGCCGCGCGGGCGGCGACATGCAGAATCACCAGCATGGGACCGGGAGGAAAGGCTTCCGCGGCAAATTCGGGGTCGGGACGGACTAGGTCGAGGTCCGACAGGGTGGACCGCGACCGGGGCGGGCGGGTTGGCGATCGCTCCGCCGACACGGTCGCGTCGGCCGCCAGGTCCTGGTCATCCCGCTCCCAGACGCCGAGGTGGCCTTCCCGCCGGGCACCCTCATCGGCGTCGGCCGCCGCGTCGAAGTCCTCGCCCCAGGGCGCCATCCGGTCCCGGTCGGCGTGGTCCTCGGCATGCTCCTCCTCGCGCGCCTGGCGGCGGCGCTGCTCCCAATAGTAGAGCCCGGCGATGATCAGGGCGCCGAGCACGGCGAGGATGATGCGGAGGATGTCGGCGTCCATAGGCAAGCGGGGCCAGGGGTTGGAGTGGAAAAGCGCGGCGAAGTCAACGGTGTCCGGTTAAAGTCATAGGTAGGCCCTCAACATAGGCGCTAGCTC
>CALMDH010000024.1:0-16506 GCA_937862735.1 uncultured Gammaproteobacteria bacterium | reverse complement strand
CTATCGCGCAGGATTTCAAAGCCAAAGTAGCTATGCTTGCGAATCACCTCGAATTCTTGGGCGGTGAGCCTCGCCGGTTTCAACAAGATTTGATCGGGAATACCAATCTTGCCGATGTCGTGCATGGGCGCGGCCAGTTCGATCGCGTCGGCCTCGGCGTCCGGGCAGCCGAGGGTCTGGGCAATCAATCGGCTGTACTTGGCCATGCGTACCACATGATTGCCCGTGTCCTCGTCCCGGTATTCACCCGCCCGGGCTAGGCGTAACAGGGTTTCTTTTTCCCGGGCGATGATCTGACGGGTGGCGAGCTCGACCTGCTCTTCAAGCCACTTGGCGCGCCCGCTGATGATCTTCTGCTGGCGATGCAGGGTCAGCAGATTGCGGCAGCGTGCCTGGCACTCATGTTGGTCGATCGGGCGATTGAGGAAATCCGTCGCCCCCGCGTCCAAGGCCTGGTAGCGGACGTTCCTGTCGTCCAGGACCGTGACCATGATGATCGGCACGTCGATGCACTCGGGCTGGTCGCGGACATAGCGAATGAAGCTGATGCCATCCATCTCCGGCATCATGAAATCGGTCACGATCAGATCCGGTGTCGCCAGGGGGAGATGGGCGATGGCGGAGGGGGCATCCGCGAAGGTGAGGACCTCGATCTCCTGCTGAAGGCCACGAATGAGACGCTCCAGGATGGTGCGACCCGCCGATTGGTCATCGATGACGAAAACCAGGGAACGCTCAGCCGGATAGGAAACGGGTGCCTGCTGCATGTCAAGGGCTCATCGGGAGTGGGCTATGTCGATCTTATACGGCCGGCCGGGACTTGGCGACAAGAAAATCAGCCGGAACAAGGGCCGAACAGGCCGCCCCGCGAGTGTCGTTTTGGCCCATAATCATCTGGGCGGCATCGCATCGTTAAGCCCAGGCCGCTACTACCTGGGTACGGGACCTGCTGGGTTTAGTTGAGTGTTGCAATGACCGAGGAGCTTCGTGACCTGGACGCCATCCTCCAGGACACCAAAGGTAGCGAGCGAGCCCCGCGACAAGCGGAAGAGGAGCTACAGCCATGACCTTCCGCCGCCGTACCCTGGCGTTCTTCGTCCTGGCCGCCGCCGGTCTGGGTGCCTGGTGGACCCTGTATGAACCGGCGCCGGTCGCGGTCAAGGTCCAGGCGGTGGCGCCCGGGACGGTGGAAGAGATCGTCGCCAACACCCGGGCGGGGACCCTCAAGCCCTGCCGCCGGGCCAAGCTGGCCCCCAGCCTGGGCGGCCAGATCGCCACCCTGGCGGTGCGCGAGGGGGACCGGGTCAAGACCGGGGATCTGCTGCTGGAGCTGTGGAACCAGGACCTGACCGCCCAGGTGTCCCTGGCCGAGCGCGAGGCGGAGGCGGCGGAGGCCCGGGCCCGTTCCGCCTGCCTCAATGCCGAGAACGCCGAGCGGGAGGCCGCCCGCCAGGTGAAGCTGGACCAGCGCCGGCTGACCTCGGAGGAGACCCTGGATCGGGCCATCACCGCCGCCCAGGCCGGCCGGGCCGACTGCGAGGCGGCCCAGGCCACGGCGCGGGTCAGCGCGGCCAAGGTCGGCGTCGCCCATGCCAACCTGGCCAAGACCCGCCTTACCGCCCCCTTCCCGGGCATCGTCGCCGAGATCTCGGGGGAGCTGAGCGAATACGTCACCCCCTCCCCCCCCGGCATCCCCACCCCGCCGGCGGTGGACCTCATCGATGATGCCTGCCACTACGTCTCCGCGCCCATCGACGAGGTGGACGCTGCCAAGGTCCGCCTGGGCGCCGAGGTGCGGGTGACCCTGGACGCCTTCGGTGACCGGGTCTTCGCCGGGCGGGTACGGCGCCTGGCGCCCTATGTCCTGGATCTGGAAAAGCAGGCCCGCACCCTGGAGGTGGAGGTGGAGCTGACCGACCCTGCGCCCGAGCTGGCCTGGCTGGCGGGTTATAGCGCCGACGTCGAGATCGTCATCGAGCGGCGGGAAGGGGTCCTCCGAGTCCCCACCGCCGCCCTCAAGCCGGACGGCACCCTGCTGGTGCTGGACCCGGCGCCGGGCCGGTTGCAGGCGCGCAAGGTGGAGACCGGCCTGGCGAACTGGGAGCAGACCCAGATCACCGGGGGGCTGAAGCCCGGCGAGCTGGTGGTCCTGTCCCTCGATCAGGAGGGCGTTGAGGATGGCGCCCGGGCGGTCCAGGGGGATGCGAAGCCAGAGGAGACGCAGCCTTGAACGTGGGCCTAGCCTCGGCCTCTGCGCACCCGATGGAACTCTTTCCCTCGCCGCCAGCCAACAATGCTCCCGGTGTCAACGCCCAAGAGACCGCTTGGCGTGACAGTGCCCAGCCCGGTTTTTCAGCGTTGAGGCTGTGGCCAATCCGCCTCATGAGGGTTAGCAAGGCAGTCTCTGATTTTCGGCCTCAGAGACCCGCCCGGTGATCGAACTGCGCGACATCTCCCGCACCTTCCAGGTCGGTGACCAACCGGTCCACGCCCTGCGCGCCGTCGACCTCGACATCCCCGACGGCGACTACGCCGCCATCATGGGCCCCTCGGGCTCGGGCAAGAGCACCCTGCTGCACATCCTCGGCCTGCTGGATCGCCCGGATCAGGGCCAGTACCGCCTGGACGGCCTGGAGACCACCACCCTCGGCGAGGAAGGCCGCGCCCGGTTGCGGCGCAAACGCATCGGCTTCGTCTTCCAGTCCTTCCACCTCATCCCGCGCCTGACGGCGGCGGAGAACATCGAACTGCCCCTGGTCCTGGCCGGCCTGGAGCCCGCCGAGCGCCGGGCGCGGGTGGCCCGGATCCTGGAGGCCGTGGGCCTGGCCGACCGCGCCCGCCACAAGCCGGACCAGCTCTCCGGCGGCCAGCGGCAACGGGTCGCCATCGCCCGCGCCACGGTCACCGCGCCGGGGCTGATTCTGGCCGACGAACCTACCGGCAACCTGGACCGGGCCTCGGGGCATGAGGTCATCGACACCCTGGAGGCCCTCAATGCCCGCGGCCTGACCCTGATCGTCGTCACCCATGACGCCGAACTCGGCGCCCGTGCCCGGCGGCACATCCGCATGGATGATGGGGCGGTCCAGTCCGAACGATGACCGGGGGACCGTCGTGGATGGGTTGGACCGCCATGCCCGCGGCCTGAGCCGCGCCTGCTGGCAGGTCGCATGAGGCCGGACCCATGGCGGGCGTCACAGCCACGAGGGGCCTGACCCGCGCCGGGTGTCAGGCGGCGCGGGTGCCGGCCGACACGGCTGAGGCTGGTCTATACTGAGCGCGGGACCCCCAAATAAACTCACGCCGGAGGTGCGAAATCATGAGCGCCGCTCCCCAGCACTACAGCGCCCTCCTGGAGACCCTCAAGACCTACTTTCCCACCCCGGTCTCCAATCCCATCATGGATTGCTATTTCGTCCATACGGTGTCGATTTTTCTCGACCGGGTGGACCGGCTGAAATCGGCGGCCCCCATCCTGGGGCGCAAGCGGGAGGCGGATTACCACCGCCATCTGGCGGGGGTGATGCCGGAGCAGATGAGCTCCCTGGAGGAGGTCACGGCCCTCCTGGCGAACTATTGCCGGGGCATGAC
Organism: uncultured Gammaproteobacteria bacterium; assembly: GCA_937862735.1. Taxonomy (GTDB): domain Bacteria; phylum Pseudomonadota; class Gammaproteobacteria; order Chromatiales; family Chromatiaceae; genus M0108. The sequence goes on along the minus strand of CALMDH010000024.1, from coordinate 12,915 downwards.
CATCTGGTCCCACCCCAACGCCCAGGCGAATGTCATCCCCCCGCCCAGCATCGCCAGCATCACCGCCTTCATCGCCGCGGCGGTCTACAACCCGAACATCATCTGGGACGAGTATTCGGCGCGCTTCGCGGAGGCCGAGGTGGAGGTGGTGGCCGCGCTGGCCAACCTGGCGGGTTACGACGCCGCGGAAGCAGGCGGGGTCTTCACCTTCGGCGGGACCGGGACCATCCTCTACGGCCTCAAGCTGGCCCTGGAGCGGCTCACCGCCGGGCGGGGCATGAAGGCTGGCATCCGTGAGGATTTCAAGATCCTGGCCTCCGGGGCCTCCCACTATTCCCGCCTGAATGCCGCCGCCTGGCTGGGGCTGGGCAGCGACAATCTGATCACCATCCCCAGCACCGCCCAAAACGAGATCTCCCTCACCCACCTGGAGCGGGCCCTGCGGGATTGTTACCAACAGGGCCAGCGGGTGGCGGCCATCATTCTCACCCTGGGGACCACGGATGCCTTCGGTCTCGACGACCTGCCGGCCGTGGTCCGGCTGCGCGACCAACTGGCGGCGGAGTTTGGCCTCGGCGAGCATCAGCTCCCCTGGATTCACGCCGACGCCGTCATCGGCTGGCCCTGGCTGGTCTTTCGCGACTACGACTTCGAGGCCAATCCGCTTGGCTTTCACAGCCGCACCTTGCGCTCGCTGCAAGACTCCCTGGAGCGCATCCAACCCCTCCATCTGGCCGACAGCATCGGCATCGACTTCCACAAAACGGGCTATGCGCCGTACATCTCCAGTCTCTTCCTGGTCAAGCGCCGCGCCGATCTGACGCTGCTCAGCCGGGCCCCGGCCGAGATGCCCTACCTTTACCAGTTCGGCCATTACCATCCGGGCCTCTTCACCCTGGAGTGCTCCCGCTCGGGCGCCGGGGCCCTGGCCGCCCTGGCCAATCTGCGGCTCCTGGGCAAGCAGGGTTACCGGGTCATCCTCGGTCATAGTGTGGAGATGTCCGAGGTGCTGCGGGAGGGGTTGGAGTCCCTCGACTGCGCTCAGGTCCTCAACGATTACAACTATGGTCCCGTGACCCTGTTCCGGCTCTACCCGGAAGGGGTGGACGCGGCGGCGGCCTATCATCGGGAACTCACCGATCCCGATTACCGGGCCGAGCTGGAACGGCACAACGCCTACAACCGTCGCCTGTTCCATTGGACCCACGAGCGCGCCCTGGCGGGCGAGGGGGTGCTCCTCTCCTGGACCGACGCCTACCGCCATACCCTGGACGGCCAGGCGCCCATCGCGGCCATCAAGTCCTTCGTCATGAGCCCTTGGACCGACCGGCGGGCCATGGACAAGGTGCTGAGCCAGGTGCTGGAAGCCCGCCAGCATATTGGCGCTGCAGAGACCGAGAGTGGCGACGGGGCGCGTGAGGACACCCATGCCTCAGGCTCAAGATAAGGCCACAACGCTGGCTCAGAATGCATGCTTGCCGTGCGTTCAGCCCTTCCCGTCAACATGAGTGCGCACGACGCCCTGCCCCGACCCAATCGCGAGCGCTTCGCGCGTTTCGACCCGCGACGGGTCCCCAGCCCCTGTTATGTCGTGGACGAGGCGGGCATCGCCGCCAATCTGCGCATCCTCGACCGGGTCCAGCGGGAATCCGGGGCCAGGATCCTGCTGGCCCTCAAGGCCTTCGCCCTCTTCGCCCTGGCGCCCCTGATCATGCGCACCCTCAAGGGGGTCTGCGCCAGCGGCCTTTACGAGACGCGGCTGGGGCGGGAGGACTTTGGCGGGGAGGTCCACTGTTTCTCCCCGGCTTACCGTCCGGAGGAACTGGAACGGATCCTCGACCTCGCCGATCACGTCCTCTTCAACTCCTTCGGCCAGTGGCAACGCTTCCAGCCCCTGATCCAGGCGGCGCGGGCGCGGCGACCGGGGCTGAATTTCGGCCTGCGCATCAACCCGGAGCACAGCGAGGGCTGGCATCCCCTGTACGATCCCTGCGCCCCGCATTCGCGCATGGGGATCCCCCGCGCCCAGTTCGCCGGCCAGGACCTGACGGGCCTCAGCGGCCTGCACTTCCACACCCTGTGCGAACAGGACCTGCCGCCCCTGGCCCGCACCCTGGCCGCGGTGGAGGAGAGTTTCTCCCCCTGGCTCGGCGGCCTGAAGTGGCTCAACTTTGGCGGCGGCCACCACCTCACCCGTCCCGACTATCAGGTTGACGACCTGATCCGCCTCATCCAGGACTTTCGTCGCCGCTGGAACCTGGAGGTGTATCTGGAACCCGGCGAGGCCATCGCCCTGGACGCCGGGGTGCTGGTGGCCGAGGTGCTGGACGTGACCAGGAACGGCATGGACATCGCCATCCTCGACACCTCCGCCACCTGCCACATGCCGGATGTCCTCGAAACCCCCTATCGCCCGGCGGTAGCGGGGGCCGCTGATCCCGGTCACTGGCCCCATGACTACCGCCTGGCCGGACGGACCTGCCTGACGGGGGACGTCATCGGCGACTACAGCTTTCCCCAGCCCCTGCGCGTTGGCGACCGCCTGCTGTTCCATGACATGGCGATCTACACCATGGTGAAGAACACGACCTTCAACGGGCTGCCCCTCCCCGCCATCGCCCTGTGGAATTCCGACACAGATGAATTGTGCGTGATCAAAGGCTTTGGCTACGAAGACTTTCGGGGCCGCCTGTCCTGATAGCGTCGGTCGTCGCCAACCCCACCCATCACCATGCGCCCGGAAGACATCCTGCACTTCGGCCTGCGCGCCCTGACCAGTCACCGCGCCCGTACCTGGCTGACCCTGCTGGCCATGGGGCTGGGGACGGCGGCGGTGGTGGTGCTGAGCGCCCTGGGCGAGGGCGCGCGGCAGTATGTCACCGGTCAGTTCACCCAGCTTGGCACCCACCTGCTCATCGTTCTGCCGGGGCGCAACGAGACCACCGGCGGGGCGCCGCCGCTGTTCGGTGATACCGCCCGGGACCTGACCCTGGACGACGCCCTGGCCCTGCTGCGTTCCCCCTACGTGGCGCGCGTCGCCCCCCTGAGCCTCGGCTCCGCGCCGGTGTCCCACGGCAACCGGGAGCGGGAAGCGAATGTCGTCGGCACCACCGCCGAGTTTCAGCCGGTGCGCCAGATCGAGTTGGCCCAGGGCCAGTTCCTGCCCCCCGGCGACCCCCGCCAGGCCGAGGCCGTTGCCCTCCTCGGCGAGAAGCTGGCCCGGGAACTGTTCGACCAGCAATCGCCCCTGGGGCAGTGGGTGCGGATCGGGGACCGCCGTTTCCGGGTCATCGGCACCCTGGCCAGTTCCGGCTTCTCCCTGGGCGCCGACCTGGGGGACACGGTGCTGATCCCGGTGGCCGCCGCCCAGGCCCTGTTCAACAGCCCGGCCCTGTTCCGCATCCTCATCCAGGCGCGGGGTCGCGCCGCCCTGGTCCCGGCGGCAGAGGCCGTGCGGGCGATCATCCGCGAGCGCCACGAAGGTGAGGACGACATCACCCTCATCACCCAGGACGCCCTGCTGGCGACCTTCGACAAGATCCTTCACGCCCTCACCCTGGCGGTCGCCGGCATCGCCGCCATCAGCCTGCTGGTGGCGGGGGTGCTGATCATGAACGTCATGCTGGTGGCGGTGTCCCAGCGCACCCCGGAGATCGGCCTGCTCAAGGCCCTGGGCGCGGATCGGCGGCAGATCCTCGCCCTTTTTCTCACCGAGGCCCTGCTGCTGGCGGTGGCGGGGACCCTGCTGGGACTGGGCGTCGCCTACGGCGGGGCCTGGGTCTTCAACGCGCAGGTCAGCGCCTTCCAGTTGGTCGTACCCCTCTGGGCGCCCCTGGCGGCGGCCGCCGTCTCCCTGGCCACCGGCATCGGCTTCGGCCTGCTGCCGGCCCTGCGCGCGGCGCGCCTGGACCCGGTGCTGGCCCTGGCGGGGGGCTGAGGCCATGCTCGCCACCGACTTCGTCCGCTTCTGCCTGGGCGCCGTGGTCGCCCATCGCGCCCGCAGCATGCTGACGGTGACCGGCATCGCCATCGGCATCGCCGCCGTGGTCCTGCTCACCGCCATCGGCGAGGGCATCCACCGCTTCGTCCTCACCGAGTTCTCCCAGTTCGGCACCCGTCTGGTGGCCGTGGCCCCGGGCAAGGTCTCGACCCTGGGCCTGTCCGGCGCCATCCTGCACAACGTGCGCCCCCTGAGCCTGGCGGACGCCCAGGCCCTGGCGCGGGTGCCGGGGGTGACGGCGGTGGTGCCGGTGACCCAGGGCAACGCCGAGGTGGAGGGCAACGACCGCACCCGCCGGGCCCTGGTCATCGGCGCCGGCAGCCAGGTGCCGGCGGTCTGGCTGATGCGTCCGCAACTGGGCCGCTTCCTACCGGAGGAGGGCGCCGGCAACGCCGGCGAGCGGGCCCTGGCCGTGCTCGGTGCCAAGCTGCGGGACGAGCTCTTCGGCGGCACCTCGCCCCTGGGGGCGCGCATCCGCATCGGCGGCGAGCCCTACCGGGTGATCGGGGTCATGGAGGCCAAGGGCCAGATGCTGGGTTTTGACCTGGACGATACGGTCTACATCCCGGTGGCGCGCGCCCTGGCCCTGTTCAATCGCGAGAGCCTGTTCGAGATCGACCTGCTCTACGGCCCGGAGGTGGACGGGGCGACCATGGCGGAACGGGTGCGCCAGGTGTTGCTCAAGCGTCATGGCCACGAGGACTTCACCGTCACCACCCAGGACCAGATGCTGGAGGTGGCCGGCTCGGTGCTGAACGTCCTGACCCTGGCGGTCGGGGCCATCGGCGCCATCTCCCTGGCGGTGGGGGGCATCGGCATCCTGACCATCATGACCATCGCCGTGCGCGAGCGCCGCCGGGAGATCGGCCTGCTGCGGGCCCTGGGGGCGGCCCAGGGGCAGATCCTGCTGCTTTTTCTTGGCGAGGCCCTGATCCTCGCCCTGCTGGGCGGCCTGGCCGGCCTGACCCTGGGGCTGGGGGGCGCCGGGCTCATCGGCGCCCTGGTGCCGGCCCTGCCGACCCGCATCGCCTGGGAATTCGCCCTGGCGGCCGAGGCCAGCGCCGGCCTCATCGGCCTGGCCGCCGGGGTGCTGCCGGCCCTGAATGCCGCCCGCCTCGACCCGATCCTGGCCCTGCGGGACGAATGAGGCGGGACGGGCCGGAGATGGCCGCCAAAGGTTCATTAGTCCAATCCCTCGACCCGATTGCGGCCCAGCGTCTTGGCCCGACATAGAGCCTGGTCGGCGCGCACCAGCAGGGCCGCACCGGAGTCGTCTCGCAGGTATTTGGCGACCCCAATATAATGTCGTCATCCCTATGGCGAGGTGCAAGATGGCAACCATGACTGTTAGAGAAGTCCCGGATGAATTGCATGGCTGGTTGAAGCAACAAGCTGAAATGCATCATCGTTCGGTGAACAAGGAGGTGATCGCCCTGCTGGAAAAGCTGAGGGGTAAACCGGAAGAAATTACGGAATTGACGACCGAGGAACGGTTCGCGGCCATGGTGGCCATCAGCCGACGCTGCGCCGCCTTGCCTGAACTCGATCCACGCAGCGCCGATGAAATTGTCGGCTATGAACAAAATGGCCTACCGGAATAAGTGGTTATTGACACTTCCTCCCTGGTCTGCATCATCCTGGGTGAACCGGAAGCCGAACTCTATATCGGCGCTTTGGCCAGCCAACCGGGCAATAGCATTTCCGCCGTCAATTGGCTGGAGGCCATGATGGTCGTGAACAGTCGCCGGGGTAAGGAGGGTACCCATGAACTCCAGGCATTGCTCAACCTTGCCCGTGCCGAGATAGCGCCCGTGGATGCCAGGATGGCGCAGCTTGCCTTCGCTGCATGGTTACGCTTTGGCAAAGGCCGGCATCCTGCTGCGCTGAATTTCGGCGACTGTTTTTCATACGCCTTGGCCAAGCTGAGGGATGAACCCTTGTTATTCAAAGGCGACGATTTTCCAAAACGGATCTGGTGACCGGGATGGACCTCGCCATCCCGTCAGCCCCCCAACCAAAATAAGCCAAAAAATCTAGCCCAACCCCTCGACCCGATTGCGGCCCAGGGCCTTGGCACGATAGAGGGCCTGGTCGGCGCGCTCCATCAGGGCCGCGTTGGTGTCGCCGGGCAGGTATTCGGCGACCCCGATGCTGACGGTCAGGCTGCCGATTACCGGAAAGGCATGGGCCTGGACGGCGGCCCGCAACCGCTCGGCCAGGCGCAGGGCGGGATCCAGGCCGGTACTGGGCGTGGCCACCACGAACTCCTCGCCGCCCCACCGCGCCAGCAGGTCGGAGGACCGCAACAGGGATTGCGCCACCCGCGCGAACTCCTTGAGCACCTGATCGCCGACGGCATGACCCTGGGTATCGTTGACGCGCTTGAAGTGATCCAGGTCGAGCATGAGGAGCGACAGGGCGGTCCCATAGCGCCCCGCCTGGGCGATGGCCGCGTCCAGGATCCGGTCGAAATGCAGCCGGTTGGCCACCCCGGTCAGGGAGTCGGTGAGGGCCGAGGACTCCAGGCGGAGGTTGAGTGACTTCATGTGGCGGTTGAGGGAATCGACCTCCCGCGAGGCGCGCAGGACCACCCAGCCACCGCCCCACAGGAGGATGAGGAGCCCTACCAGGCTGGCCCCGTGCAGGAGGAGCAACTGACGACGGGTGGCATCCAGGGTGGTCTGGAAGGGCGCCCAGGGGAGCGACACGCGAATGCCGCCGCGCACGTCACCCTCCTTATAGCCCTGCTTTTCATGGCATTTCATACAAGTCTGATCGACCTTGAGCCGGCCCATGAAGCGGAAAACAGGGCCCTCGGCCTCCGTGACCAGTTCGGCGTACTCGGTGGCCCCGGCCTCGAACCGCAGAAGCGCCTGGCGCTCCCAGTCGTCGGGGCTGTTGACCGGATTGATGGGTTTGAGACTGGACATGTGAAAGCGGACCCCATCGCTCTGTTCGGTCATGTCGGACAGGAGACGGGTCATGAAGGCCGGATTGATCTTGGTCAGATGCGCGCCACTGGTCGTCACGATATCCCGCTGGGGATCCTCCAGATAGGGATTGGGCTGAACTTCGTCACTGATGGGCACATAGATACCCCCCTGCTGGGCGTTCCAGCGGCGGGTGATGAGCAATTGCTTGAAGAAGACGCGGCCTATCTCCTGGGCCAGTTGCTCGTTGTGAGCGGCGGCGGTCCTCAGGCTCAGCCAGAGAGAGAGCCCCACGACCCCCAGGGTCAGGAGCGAGACCAGCAGCAGGTAGCCGCCCAGGCGGCGCGTGATGGATGGCAAGGACGGCTCCCAACTCCAGGGTCATATGATGTCAGACGGAAGATCGGCACCCGCGACCAGCGCCAGGAGACGCCAGGGTGCCCCCCTGGACCCGGGTCGCCAGGGGCCGACCCCGACCTGATCCCCGCAGCCTTGACGATCGGGCCGGGGTTGGCCGCGGATGACCGCGGATGACCGCGGATGGCGGCAGTTTAGCAGCAAGAACCGACCTGGAGGACGCCAGGGGTCTCCGGGGTCACCCCATCCTGGTCAACGCCATCGCCATAGCGGGCACCCCCTGGCTGATGATCGCCAAGATGGACCAGGACGATGCCTACGCGGGGGTCCGGACCACCGCCTGGGTTACGGGCATCGTCGCGGGGCTGGTGTTGCTCCTGCTGCACGGGGCCGGCTATCTGCTCTGCTCCGGGGGGAGGCCGCCTCCGGCATCATCGCGGCGAGGATCGCGACGGCGACGAGCCCCCTTCGCCCGGACCACCCAGGCGCGTAAAGGCTTCTAAATCGTCCGCATAGGCGGATTTTGCCAACATCCGAAAAAGGGCGCTATCCAATTCGCGGATCTGGTCCAACAGGGCCGTGATGCGTTCGAAATCGCCCAGCGCCACGGCGGCCCGCAGGTCGGCGCGCCGGTCCTGGGGTTCACCCGCGGCGACCCGGCGCTGCCAAACGCTCGGGAAAACCTTCATCCCCGGCTCGGCGGCTTTTTGACCGATGTTACAATGCGGCCCTTTTCAGGTTGTCGGGTGGGGGAAGACGCATGGCCGGTCACAGTAAATGGGCCAATATCAAGCACCGCAAGGCGGCGCAGGACAAGAAGCGCGGCTCGATGTGGACCAAGCTCATCCGCGAGGTGACGGTGGCGGCCCGGGAGGGCGGCGGCGACCCGGGGATGAATCCGCGCCTGCGCCTGGCCATGGACAAGGCCTTCGGCGCCAACATGCCCCGGGACACGGTGGAGCGCGCCATCAAGCGCGGCGCCGGCGGCGCCGAGGGCGAGCAGTACGAGGAGATCCGCTATGAGGGTTATGGCCCCGGCGGGGTGGCGGTGATGGTCGACTGCATGAGCGACAACCGCAACCGCACCGCCGCCGACGTGCGTCACGCCTTTTCCAAGCACGGCGGCAACCTGGGCACCGGCGGTTCCGTGTCCTACCTCTTCACTAAGCAGGGGATCATCAGCTTCCCCCCGGGGCTGGACGAGGACGCCCTGATGGAGGCCGCCCTGGAGGCGGGGGCCGAGGACGTGATCAGCAACGACGACGGCTCGATGGACGTCATCACCACCCCGGACGACTTTGGCCCGGTGCGCGACGCCCTGATCGCCGCCGGTTTCGCCAACGGCGAGGGGGACGTGACCTACAACGCCTCGACCCAGGCCGCCATCGAGGACCGGGACACGGCGGAAAAGCTGTTGAAGATGATCGACTTCCTGGAGGACCTGGACGACGTGCAGGTGGTCTATTCCAACGCCGACATCGCCGAGGCCATCCTGGCGGAGTTGGAGGGCTGAACCCGCCGGTTCAGCCTCCCGCCGGATTGCCGGATTCCCGCAACTGATCCAACCCCCGATGCTCGTCATCCCGCCCACCGACGCTCGGGCGTTACCGGACAGCCTTGGCCGAAGTAACCAGCAGGTCCGGGAGGCCCCAAGCCCTCGCATTCTCGGGATCGAATCCGGCTCCCGCACCACCGCCCAGGCCATACCGGACGGCCTTAACCGCAGTAACACACAAGGCAGGCAGGCCCTGCGCCATCGCATCCTCGGGGTGGATCCCGGCTCCCGCACCACCGGGTATGGCGTCATCGACACCGACGGCAACCGCAGCCGGCGCGTCGCCAGCGGCTGCATCCGCGTCGGCGAACACCCCTGGCCGGAGCGGCTGCGTTTCATCTTCGACGCCGTGGCCCAGGTGGTGGCGGACCATGCCCCCCACGAGATGGCGGTGGAGCAATTGATCTTCGCCCGGGACCCCACCGCCGCCCTCAAACTGGGCCAGGCCCGCGGCGCCGTCCTCTGCGCCGGGCTCAAGGCCGGGGTCCAGGTCCACGAATACAGCCCCAAGTCGGTCAAGCTGGCGGTGGTCGGCAGCGGCGGCGCGGAGAAGTTTCAGGTCCAGCACATGGTGCGCATCCTGTTGTCCCTCGACGCGGAACCGGCGGAGGACGAGGCCGATGCCCTGGCCCTGGCCCTGTGCCATGCCCACTCCATGGGCATCCCGGCGCGGCGGCGGGCCGCGGCCTCCTGGCGGGATTTCCGGCCATGATCGGGCGGCTGCGCGGCGAGATCGTCCACAAGCAGCCGCCCTGGCTGCTGCTGGACGTCAACGGGGTCGGCTACGAGCTGGAGGCCCCCATGTCCACCTTCTACGACCTGCCCGCCGTGGGCGAGCAGGTCACCCTGGTGACCCACCTGGCGGTGCGCGAGGACGCCCACACCCTCTATGGCTTCCTGCGCGAGGCGGACCGGGCCCTGTTCCGCGACCTGCTCAAGGTCACCGGCGTCGGGGCGCGCATGGCCCTAGCCATCCTCTCCGGCATGGACGCCCGCCGCTTCGCCCAGTGCGTGGAGCAGGAGGACCATGCCGCCCTCATCCGCCTGCCCGGCATCGGTCGCAAGACGGCGGAACGGCTGGTGATCGAGATGCGCGACCGGGTGGCCGGTCTGGCGGGTGGACCGGCGCCTTCCGGGGGAACAACGGCGGGATCTCCCCGCGCGGCAACATCCGCGGAAGACCCCCTGAACGACGCCATCGAGGCCCTGATCGCCCTCGGCTACCGGCCCCCGGATGCCAACCGCATGGCCCGCGCCGTCGCCGAGGGGGCCAAAACCTCCGAGGAGATCATCCGCGCCGCCCTGCGTGGGGCGGGTTGATGACCTTGCCTGACGGTAGCAGTGAAGGGCTGTCGGGAGGCTGGAAATTTTCCATGATCGTCATGCGGTCAATCCGCTGGCGTGCCATTAACCCTGTCCATGGCCTACCGGGACAATAAATTTAACCCTGAACCGCCGCTAGGATTCGCCATGACCCTCTTCGACCGCGAGATCGTCCCCCTGCCCAGCATCCGCGAGGTCAAGCCCGGCAGCTTCATCTTCGCCCGCCCCAACGCCCTGCCGCCAACCTTTTGCGACGAGGTGATCGCCCGCTTCGAGGCCCACCCGGAGCAGCAGCACGAGGGCCGCATCGGCCAGGTCCAGGCCAAGGACAGCAGCGTCAAGTCCACCATGGACCTGGTGGTGAGCAACAAGGAGGACTGGCAGGACGTGGACCAGATGTTTTTTCGCTCCCTGGCCGCCGCCCTGCGCGAATTCCGCGAGACCTATCCCTACTTCAAGGGTCCTTTCAAGGACATGGGCTACCAGGTGCAGCGCTACCGGGCGGGGGATTTTTACCATTGGCATATCGACGGGGGTAGCCATGAGTTCAGCCAACGCCAGCTCGTCGCCCTCTGGTACCTCAACGACGTCCCCGGTCCCGGCGGCGAGACCCAGTTCCTGTTCCAGGACGTCAGCATCGCCCCTCAGCGCGGCACCCTGTTGCTCTTCCCTCCCTTCTGGACCCACGAACACCGCGCTGCCCGCATGGAGTCGGGGGTCAAGTACATCGCCACTACTTGGGTGGTGTTTGCCTGATTTTGAACGAGCGCGCGCATCCCTCTGGCGGCCCCCGCCTGCTGGCCATCATCGAACTGGGCGGCTATCCCAACCTGCTGCCCCTCTATCGCCGTCTGGGTTTCGACACCGAGGTGGTCAATTCCCAACGCAAGGCTCAGGCCGCCCTCAAGAAGCGCCTGCCGGATGTCATCGTCACCGAGTACAACTTCCAGTCCGATTTCCGTGACCGCACCAGTAATCTGGAGACCCTGATGGCCTATCTGCAGCGCCATCCCGGGGTCAAGGTCATCGCCTTTTATCAGCCAGAATTCCTGCCCAAGTTCGAGGCCATGACTGCTCGCTTCCCGCTCTTCGCCGCCATCCCCTTGCCGGTGACGGAAGCGGCAGTGGAGGAGGCCCTGCGGCGGGCCCTGGCGGGCTGAAGGTTGGGAGGTACCCATCAATCCAACCGTGTCCTTGGCTTCTCATCCCTCAATCATCACCATTCTGTAGGGGGTCACCGTCCAGACCACCAGAGGGAAGTCTTTTCATAGGCGATGTTTCAACGGGTGGTCAGATCAGGTACCTGGAAGTTATCCGGGCACCGTTTCCAAACTCCGGTTGATCAGAAATGCTTGGGCAGGCCCGCTTGTTTGAGGACAGCGTTCGCCGTATGGCGCGAGCGGATCTTGGCATCCAGAATGAATCGGCACTCGGTGATCGGGCTGTACCAGATGTCGTGATCACCCTTTCCGTGGCGCTCGAAGCGACAGCCTGCTCTGAGCAGGAGCCGCATTAGCTCCGGCGTATAGCCCTCACCCATCAGGCCGCCCGGCGGGTTGTGGTTTCGAATCGACGGATCAGGAGTTCGAAAGGCACCTCCTCCTGATCGGGCCACCCGTTCAGTTCAAGTAGTTCGGGGATCATGACCTTGAGCTTGGACATCAAGGCGTCGACGGTTTCGGCCTCGGTCGCCAAGCCCGGAACATCGTCACTATCGGCAACCCAGACCTTCATATCCGGGTCCCAGTCCACAAGCACGAGCAAGACTCTCGTCATGGGATTCACATTTTCTCCGTTGCGTAATTAAGAAAATGGTCGCTTTCGCTTGTTTTGGACATTGTCGCATGCCAAAGGCCAGCATAGCGAAGGTGCCAGGCAGCAGGTGCAGGTGCAGGTACAGGATGGCATTTGGTCATCCCGCTGGCACCGGCGGCAAGAATTCGCTCAGACGCAAAGGCTCCAGCCCCAGGCGCCGCTGGTAGATGATGCGGTAGGCCAGCACCCGCTCCACGTAGCCGCGGGTCTCGGCATAGGGGATGGTGGCGATCCAGATGTCCGCCTCGGTGCAGCGGTCGGTCGGCCGCCAGCGGGCTACCCGGTTGGGGCCGGCGTTGTAGGCGGCGGTGGCCAGGGCTGCATGGCCGAAACGGTCCCGCATCCGCGCCAGGTAGCGGCTGCCCAGGTCGATGTTGGCCCCCGGTTCCAGGATGGCCCCGCGTCCGGGGGCCGGGTCACCGACCTCGGTGGCCAGGTCCTTGGCCGTGCCGGGCATGAGTTGCATCAGCCCCAGGGCGCCGGCCTCGGAGGCGATGGTGGGGTTGAAGACGCTCTCCTGGCGGATGACGGCGAAGATCCAGTCGGCGGGTAGCCCGGTCTGCCAGGCCTGATCTTCCACCAGATCCCGATGGGCGAGGGGGAAACGCAGCTCCAGGTCGTCCCAATAGTCGGTCCGGGCGAGGGTCAGGATCGCCTGGTCGTGCCAGTCCAGGCCGGCGGCTAGCAGCGCGGCAGCTTGAAGATCAGGGGGATCCAGGTCACGGGTCAGGGTCCGCCACTCGCGGCGCATGTCCGCGTCCCGGCCCAGATGCCGCAGTTCCCGGATACGTTCCAGGGCCGGGCGGGCGGCAAGGCGTTGGAGACGCTCGGGCTCGACGGCGACCGCGCGTGAGTCGAGGTTGTAGGGCAGGCCAAGCCGATCCGCCGCCAGCAGACCCCAGAGGCTGCGCTGGCGGGCCGCGGCGGCGAAGGTC
>CALMDH010000023.1:0-18468 GCA_937862735.1 uncultured Gammaproteobacteria bacterium | reverse complement strand
CACCGCGCCGCTGGCAAAGCGGCCGATGCGGATCTTGGGGCCTTGCAGGTCGACCAGCACCGCCAGGTCGCGTCCGGCGGCGGCGGCCGCGGCGCGCACGGCCTCAACCCGTTCCCGATGGCGCTCATGGCGGTCGTGGGACAGGTTGAGCCGCACCACGTCCACCCCGGCGGCGATCAGCCGGTCAAGGACCTGCGGGCCGTCGGTGGCGGGGCCGAGGGTGGCGACGATCTTGGTGCGTCTGGGCATGGGGCTCGCTGCGGTGGGGGCCGGGGCTCCGGCCGGGGTCGGGTCGTTAAGAGCGGTCAAGGGGCGGTGGGGCTATTCAGGAGCGCCACAGGAGGAGGCCGTAATCCCCGTGGGGTCGCCCCGGCCCGATCCACGGGGCTGGGTTGAAGGTCACAACCCGACACCCAGACCAGGGCGCGAGGCTGGCGCCAGGGTGGGTCAGGGCGCGTCCGCTCCCCATCCCGGCGTCCGCGGGTCGAGTTGGACCAGTGGCCTGGTTCGGCTCCGCAACCCTCCGTACCCTTCCCCAGGCAGCGTTTGGGCCTCAACCCTGGGCGCGGGCCTCCAGCATGGCCACCGCGGGCAGGGTCTTACCCTCCAGGTACTCCAGGAAGGCACCGCCGGCGGTGGAGATGTAGCTCACCTGGTCGTAGATGTCGTACTTCTGGATGGCGGCGATGGTGTCCCCGCCCCCAGCGAGGGAGAAGCCCGGCGCGGCGGCGATGGCCCGCGCCAGGGTCTCGGTGCCGCCGCCAAATTGGTCGAACTCGAAGACGCCCACCGGGCCGTTCCAGACGATGGTCCCGGCCTGGGCGATGATCGCCGCCAGTTCCGCGGCGGAGGCGGGACCGATGTCGAAGATCATCTCGTCATCGGCCACCTCGCTGGCGGCCTTGGTCACCGCTGGCTCGTCGGCGGCGAACTGCTTGCCCACCACCACGTCGCTGGCGATGGGGATGCTCGCCCCGCGGGCGGCCATCTTGGTCATCAGGGCCTGGGCGGTCTCCACCAGGTCGTCCTCGCACAGGGACTTGCCGACGTTGAAGCCGGCGGCCTTGAGGAAGGTGTTGGCGATGCCGCCCCCGACCACCAGTTGGTCGACCTTCTCCGCCAGGGACTCCAGCACCGTGAGCTTGGTCGAGACCTTGGAGCCGCCGACGATGGCCACCATCGGTCGTGCCGGGTTGGCCAGGGCCTTGCCCAAGGCGTCCAACTCCTCGGCCAGGAGCAGGCCGGCGCAGGCCACCGGGGCATAGGTGCCAACGCCGGTGGTGGAGGCCTCCGCCCGATGGGCGGTACCAAAGGCGTCCATGACGAAGACATCGCACAGGGCGGCGTACTTGCGCGCCGTCTCCTCGACGTTCTTCTTCTCGCCCTTGTTGACGCGGCAGTTCTCCAGCACCACCAGTTCGCCGGGGGCGACCTCGAAGCCGCCGTCCACCCAGTCCCGGATCAACCGCACCGGCTGGCCCAGGCGGCCGGCGATGTTGTCCGCGACGGGCTGGAGGGAAACCTCGGGGCTCCACTCACCCTCGGTGGGGCGGCCCAGGTGGGAGGTGACCATGACCTTGGCCCCGGCCTTCAGGCAGTGCTCGATGGTCGGCATGGAGGCGGTGATGCGGGCATCGGAGGTGACCTTGCCCTCCTTGACGGGGACGTTGAGATCGGCGCGGATCAGGACGCGCTTGCCAGCCAGATCGAGGTCGGTCAACTTGATAAAGGACATGGGCGGCCTCCGTGATGTCAGGGACGGGGTTTAGCGAGGCGAGGAAGGCTGGTTGCCCCTCCCCTCACGTGAGGGGGTGGGAGGAGGGGCTGTGGGTGCGCTCAGCGCTTACTTGGCGACGTGCTCGACCATGCGCAGCATGTTGCAGGTGTAACCGTACTCGTTGTCGTACCAGGCCACGATCTTGACGAAGGTCGGGTCGAGGGCGATGCCGGCCTCGGCGTCGAAGATGGAGGGGGTGGAACGGCCGCGGAAGTCGGTGGAGACCACCTTCTCGTCGGTGTAGGCCAGGACGCCAGCCAGGTCGCCGGACTGGGAGGCGGCCTTCATGGCGGCGCAGATCTCGTCGTACTTGGCCTCCTTGCTCAGCTCGACGGTCAGGTCGACCACGGAGACGTCGGAGGTAGGCACGCGGAAGGCCATGCCGGTCAGCTTGCCGTTCAGCTCCGGCAGCACCTTGCCGACGGCCTTGGCGGCGCCGGTGGAGGACGGGATGATGTTCTCCAGGATGCCGCGGCCGCCGCGCCAGTCCTTCTTGGAGGGGCCGTCGACGGTCTTCTGGGTGGCGGTGGCGGCGTGGACGGTGGTCATGAGGCCGCGCTTGATGCCCCAGTTGTCATGCAGCACCTTGGCCACGGGGGCCAGGCAGTTGGTGGTGCAGGAGGCGGCGGAGACGATGGCCTGACCGGCATAAGTGTTGTGGTTGACGCCATAGACGAACATGGGGGTGGCGTCCTTGGAGGGGGCGGACTGGACCACCTTCTTGGCGCCGGCCTGGATGTGCTTCTGACAGGAGGCGTCGTCGAGGAAGAAGCCGGTGCACTCCAGGACGATGTCGGCGCCGACCTCATTCCACTTGAGGTTGGCGGGATCGGTCTCGGCGGTCAGGCGGATGCGCTTGCCATTGACGATCATGGTGTTGCCATCGACGGCGATGTCGCCGGGGAAATTACCGTGAACCGAGTCGTACTTGAGCATGTAGGCCAGATAGTCCGGGTCCAGCAGGTCGTTGATGGCGACGACCTCGATGCTGGGGAAGTCCTTGGCGATGGCGCGGAAGGCCATGCGGCCGATGCGGCCGAAACCGTTGATACCGACTTTGATCGTCATGCGTCTACTCCTGAGTGATGCAAGCTGTGAGTGAAGTGATTGGGTAAGGGATTAAATGTAGGGTCGTTTGATTAGGCCTTGGCGAGTACCGGATACCCCGCGGCCCCAAGTGGCATGAGACTCGCTACCGGCATCTGCCCAGCATTGCGCTAGCCAGCCACCGGGCTGCCAGCGCTCATGCCCGTGGCAACGCCTGGCGTCAAGCCAGACGCGGCCTCGCCACGGACGCTAACCCAGGCCCTTGACGGTAGCCACCAGATTGTCAACCGTAAAGCCAAAGGCCTTGAACAGGTCCCCCGCCGGGGCGGACTCGCCGAAGCGATCGATGCCCATGACCGCCCCCTGGCAGCCGACATACTTCCACCAGCCCCCGGTGCTGGCGGCCTCGATGGCCACCCGGGCGGTGACGGCCTTGGGCAACACGGCCTCGCGGTAGGCGGCGTCCTGGGCGTCGAAGACGTCGGTGCTGGGCATGGAGACCACGCGCGCCGCCTTGCCATGGGCCGCCAGGGCTTCGGCGCCCTTCACCGCCAGTTCCACCTCGGAGCCGGTGGCGATGAGGATGACGTCCGGCGTGCCATCACAGTCGCGCAGCACGTAACCACCGCGGGCGATGTTGGCCAGTTGGTCGGCGTCACGCTCCATGTGGGCCAGGTTCTGGCGGGAGAAGATCAGGCAGCTTGGCCCGGTCTTGCGCTCGATGGCCAGCTTCCAGGCCACGGCGGACTCCACTGCGTCACAGGGCCGCCAGACGCTCATATTGGGGATCATGCGCAGGGTGGGGATCTGCTCGACGGGCTGGTGGGTGGGTCCATCCTCGCCCAGGCCGATGGAGTCGTGGGTGTAGACGAAGATGCTCGGCACCTTCATCAGGGCCGCCATGCGCAGGGCGTTGCGGGCATACTCGGAGAACATGAGGAAGGTGGCGCCGTAGGGCACGAAGCCGCCGTGCAGGGCGATGCCGTTCATGATGGCGGACATGCCGAACTCGCGCACGCCATAGTAAAGGTAATTGCCGGAGGCGTCGGTCTTGCCGACCCCCTTGCACCCCTTCCAGATGGTCAGGTTGGAGCCGGCCAGGTCGGCGGAACCGCCAAGGAGCTCGGGCAGCAGGGGACCGAAGCCGTCCAGGGCATTCTGGGATGCCTTGCGGGAGGCGATGGTCTCGCCCTTGGCGATCACGGCCTCGACGAAGGCCTGGGACTTCTCCGCCCAGGCGGCGGGCAGGTCGCCGGCCATGCGGCGCTGGAATTCGGCGGCCTCGGCGGGATAGGCGGCGGCGTAGGCGGCGAAGCGGTCGTTCCACTCCGCCTCGGCTCGGGCGCCGGCCTCGCGGGCATCCCAGCCGGCGCGGATGTCGGCGGGGATCTCGAAGGGGGCGTGACGCCAGCCCAGGTTCTCCCGGGTCAGGGCGATCTCGTCATCACCCAGGGGGGCGCCGTGGCACTCCTCCTTGCCCTGCTTGTTGGGGGAGCCGTAGCCGATGATGGTCTGGCAGCAGATCAGGGAAGGCTTGCCCTCGATGGCGCGGGCCACCTCGATGGCAGCCTTGATGGCCTCGGGGTCATGGCCGTCGACCTGGGGAATGACGTGCCAGCCGTAGGCCTCGAAGCGCTTGGGGGTATCGTCCAGGAACCAGCCCGGGGTGTTGCCGTGGCCGCGCACCTCGCCATCGATGGAGATGTTGTTGTCATCGTAGAAGCAGATCAGCTTGCCCAGGCCCAGGGCGCCCGCCAGGGAGCAGGCCTCGTGGGAGATACCCTCCATCAGGCAGCCGTCACCCAGGAAGACGTAGGTGTGATGGTCGACGATGGCATGACCGGGCTTGTTGAACTGACCGGCAAGGATCTTCTCCGCCAGGGCCATGCCCACGGCGTTGGTGATGCCCTGACCCAGGGGACCGGTGGTGGTCTCGACCCCGGGGGCGTAACCATACTCGGGGTGGCCTGGGGTCCTGGAGTGAAGCTGGCGGAAAGACTTGAGGTCCTCGATGCCAAGGTCGTAACCGGTGAGGTGCAGCAGGGAATAAATCAGCATGGAACCGTGCCCGTTGGAGAGCACGAAGCGGTCACGGTCGGCCCAGGCGGGGTTGGCCGGGTTATGGCGCAAGTAATCGTTCCACAGCACCTCGGCGATGTCAGCCATGCCCATGGGGGCGCCCGGATGCCCGGACTTGGCCTTCTGGACCGCATCCATGCTCAGGGCGCGGATGGCATTCGCGAGTTCTTGACGTGAGGACATGAAGCCCCTCCTCAATATAGTTTTAGGAATCGGTGTCTTACGCCTGGGAACCGGCTTAGTGGCGATCAGGCCCGCGGCAGGCATGGCAAAAGGTCACATATTGTGTATCAATTACCTGAGCAGCCGCAAAGCAAGTCCTCTTATAGGGGCAAAAATAATTTTATAAGTTGCTTATATGACGATTTGCTGACAAGCCACCGCCTACCCGGGGGCTAGACGTACTTGCGCCATTTGATGGAACAGCCCATGCTCGGGATCTGGTCCTGGGGGCCTTGGCCGGTGGCGGCGACCTGCTTCATGGCCTCGAAGAGATCCCGGCGGACGCCCTCCGGCGCCGTCTCCTTGCGACTTTCATCCAGGCGGCCCCGGTATTGCAGGCCCAGATCGGCGTTGTAACCGAAGAAGTCCGGGGTGCAGACCGCGCCATAGGCCTTCGCCACCGCCTGGGTCTCGTCCAGCAGGTAGGGGAAGGGGAAGTTCAGTTCCTTAGCCAGGGCCTGCATGCGCTCGAAGGAGTCTTCGGGGTACTCCGTGGGATCGTTCGACATGATGGCCACGCTGCCAATCCCCAGGGGCTGCAACTCCCGGACGTCGCGGATGATGCGTTGGATGACCGCTTTGACATAGGGGCAGTGATTGCAGATGAACATCACCAGCAGGCCCTTGTCACCGGCGCACGCGTCCCGGGTCCAGTGGCGACCATCAACGCCGGGCAGGTTGAAATCCGGGGCGGCTTGACCGAAATCGCAGAGTGGGGTTTGCAGGGATACCATGGCACGCGTCTCCTCGCCTGGGAATATTTTCAGCGGATCAATCGGATGTCTATCAGGTTCCAGTTTACGTACCGCCCGCGACGGGGTGGACGCTGGATCGCGATTCACCGGCGGGCATCTTAACCCCAGCGCGAGAAAACCCCAAACCGCCCCTAGGCATCCGGGGCCGGGGACCTTAGAATTCCCGCCTTTAAATCTGGCCCCTGCCCGGGAGCCGCCGCAAGGAGCTGAATGCCCATCATGTCACAAGAAACCATCTTTACCTCGGAATCCGTCTCCGAAGGCCATCCGGACAAGGTCGCCGACCAGGTCTCGGATGCCGTCCTGGACGCCATCCTGACCGAGGACCCCACCGCCCGCGTCGCCTGCGAGACCCTGGTCAAGACCGGCATGGTCATTGTCGCCGGGGAGATCACCACCAACATCTGCTTCGATGTCGAGGCCATCGCCCGCCGCACTATCAAGAAGATCGGCTACAACAGCTCCGAGATGGGTTTCGACTGGGAGTCCTGCGCCGTCCTCAACGCCCTGGGCAAACAGTCCCCCGACATCGCCATGGGGGTCAATCAGACCGATGACCACGAACAGGGCGCCGGCGACCAGGGGATGATGTTCGGTTACGCCTGCAACGAGACCGATGTCCTGATGCCGGCCCCCATTACCTACGCCCACCGCCTGGTCAAGCGCCAGTCCGAGGTGCGCCGCAAGGGGGTCCTACCCTGGCTGCGTCCGGACGCCAAGAGCCAGGTCAGCTTCCGCTACCAGAACGGGAAGCCGGTGGCCATCGACACCGTGGTCCTCTCCACCCAGCACAGTCCCGACATCGCCGAGTCCGACCTCCACGAGGCGGTGATGGACGAGATCATCAAGCCGGTGCTGCCCGAGGAGTGGCTGAGCAAGCAGACCCGCTATTTCATCAACCCCACAGGGCGGTTCGTCATCGGCGGCCCCATGGGCGACTGCGGCGTCACCGGCCGCAAGATCATCGTCGACACCTATGGCGGCATGGCTCGCCACGGGGGCGGCGCCTTCTCCGGCAAAGACCCCTCGAAGGTCGACCGCTCCGCGGCCTACGCCTGCCGCTACATCGCCAAGAACATCGTCGCCGCAGGCCTGGCGGAGCGCTGCGAGATCCAGGTTTCTTACGCCATTGGCGTCGCCGAACCCACCTCGGTGATGGTCGATACCTTCGGCACCGGCCAGATCGGCGACGAGCAGCTCATCGGCCTGATTCGCGAGCACTTCGACCTGCGCCCCCGCGGCATCGTCACCATGCTCGACCTGCTCAAGCCCCGTTACCTGGACACCGCCGCTTACGGCCACTTTGGCCGCCAGGAGGAGCATTTCACCTGGGAGCGCACCGACAAGGCCGCGCTGCTGAAGAAGTCCGCCGGCGGCTGAGCCTGGGCTTGGGCCTCTCGCCCTCGTCGTGCCGCCAGGATTTGCTTTCGGTTTTGCCACACCTACATTGCCGGCCGAAAATCCGAATGTTTTAAGTACCCCCCCTTCCGCCGAGGAGCGCTGCAACGGGATCCCCTCCCGCCAGGCTCGGGGAAGGTTGATCATCGACAACGGCGCTCACTCAGACCAACCCTGGAGTAACCAGCATGAGTGAGTTCACCGACTACAAGGTCGCCGACATCAACCTGGCCGAGTGGGGCCGCAAGGAGATCGCCATCGCCGAGACCGAGATGCCCGGTCTCATGGCCATCCGCCGCAAGTACGCCGCCACCAAGCCCCTCACCGGGGCTCGCATCAGCGGCAGCCTGCACATGACCATCCAGACCGCGGTCCTGATCGAGACCCTGGTCGACCTCGGGGCCCAGGTGCGCTGGTGCTCCTGCAACATCTTCTCAACCCAGGACCACGCCGCCGCCGCCATCGCCGCACGCGGCGTCCCCGTCTACGCCTGGAAGGGCGAGACCCTTGAGGAGTACTGGTGGTGCACCGAGCAGGTGGTCAACTGGCCCGACGGCGGCGGGCCCAACATGCTCCTGGACGATGGCGGCGACGCCACCCTGCTGGTGCACAAGGGCGTCGAATACGAAAAGTCCGGCGCCGTCCCCGCCCCCAGCGCCAGCGACAACGAGGAGTGGCGCGCCGTGCTGGGCGTCCTCGGCCGGACCTTCGAGCGTGACCACCAGCACTGGCACAAGTTGGCCGCCCACATCCGCGGCGTCACCGAGGAGACCACCACCGGCGTCCACCGCCTCTACGAGATGGCCAAGTCCGGCACCCTGCTCTTCCCGGCCATGAACGTCAACGACTCGGTCACCAAGTCCAAGTTCGACAACCTCTATGGCTGCCGGGAGTCCCTGGTGGACGGCATCAAACGCGCCACCGACGTCATGATCGCTGGCAAGATCGCCATGGTCTGCGGCTATGGCGACGTGGGCAAGGGCTGCTGCCAGTCCCTGCGCGGCTTGGGCGCCACCGTCTGGGTCTCCGAGATCGACCCCATCTGCGCCCTGCAGGCGGCGATGGAGGGCTACCGGGTGGTGACCATGGAGGAGGCCGCCCCGCTGGCGGACATCTTCGTCACCGCCACCGGCAACCTCAACGTCATCACTCACGACCACCTGCTGGCGATGAAGGACCAGGCCATCGTCTGCAACATCGGCCACTTCGACAACGAGATCGAGGTCGCCGCTATCGAGCAGTACACCTGGGAGGAGATCAAGCCCCAGGTGGATCACATCATCTTCCCGACGGGCCGGCGCATCATCCTCCTGGCCAAGGGCCGGCTGGTGAACCTGGGCTGCGCCACCGGCCACCCCAGCTTTGTCATGTCCAACAGCTTCAGCAACCAGGTCCTGGCCCAGATCGAGCTCTTCACCCGCCATGACCAGTACCCCATTGGGGTCTATGTCCTGCCCAAGCTGCTCGATGAGGAGGTGGCCCGCCTGCACCTGGGCAAGATCGGCGCCAAGCTGACCGAACTCACCCAGGCCCAGGCAGATTATATCGGCGTGCCGGTGGCTGGGCCCTACAAGCCCGAGCCCTATCGCTATTAAGACAGCTCAATCGCCGCTGGGGTATCCGTTCAGACCCCTCCCGCCCTGGAGATGGCTTTGGAAGCCAAGCCGCTGATTCTCCAACTCCCTCCCCCCTGGCGGGGGAGGGCTGGGGAGCGGGGGTCTGTACGGTTACCCGCTCGGAAGGCGTCCGTTATCGAGTCCCCGCTTGGCGCCCCCAGGGGGCTCTCACTTCGGGGCCTCATTGGATGGCCCCCAGAATGGACCCTTTCCCAGCGCTATCACCCATGAAGGATCGGCGGGGCTCCGGGGCATGCGCCCCGCCGCCCCGCCCGGTTTCGCCACCGCAGGAGCCCCATGAACCACCCGCAACCCTCCTTCAGCTTCGAGCTCTTCCCCCCCAAAACCCCGGAGGGGCTGACCAAACTCTCCGCCAGCATCGACCGGATGAATGCCGTCGGGCCCGAGTACTTTTCCGTAACCTACGGGGCGGGCGGCTCGACCCGGGACTGTACCTTCGCCGCCCTGGACCTGCTCCTGGCCAAGGGCATCGCCGCCGCCCCCCACCTGGCCTGCATCGGCTCCAGCCGGACCGAGGTCCGGGCCATCCTCGACCGCTACCGCGCCCAGGGGATCCGCCGTCTGGTGGCCCTGCGCGGCGACCTGCCCTCGGGCATGGGCCTGGGGACCTCTGGAGACTTCCGCTACGCCAACGAACTGGTGAGCTTCATCCGCCAGGAGACCGGCGATCACTTCCGCCTGGAGGTCGCCGCCTACCCCGAGGTCCATCCCCAGGCGGGCAACGCCGATCAGGACCTGGCCAATTTCCAGCGCAAGGTCGCGGCCGGCGCCAACGCCGCCATCACCCAGTACTTTTACAATGCCGACGCCTACTTCGCCTTCGTCGACCGCTGCGCGGGGCGGGGCATCAAGATCCCCATCCTGCCGGGCATCATGCCCATCACCAATTTCTCCCAGCTCGCCCGCTTCTCCGACGCCTGCGGCGCCGAGATCCCGCGCTGGCTGCGCAAGCGCCTGGAGGCCATGGGTGACGACATCGAGGCCATCCGCGCTTTCGGTCATGAGGTCGTGCTCAACCTCTGTCTTCGGCTCCTGGAGGGTGGCGCGCCGGGCCTGCACTTCTACAGCATGAATCAGGCGGAGCCCGTGCTGCGGCTCTGGCATGATCTGGGGCTGCCGGGGGCCGAGCGCTTATAAGCCGGTTGTTTATCGCGGCCGGCCGGAGTGGCTTCCGGGGGATCAGTTGCCGCTCGTCATGAATTTTGCCGAGGCATTCGGGCGCTTCTTGGTTCTTCAGCGCTTCCGGATCGGGTGGCGTCTGGCGGGGGACGCCGTGAATCCGTCCATGGAGGCTTGACGCCAGCATCCTTGCTGGCGACACCCCCGCCAGTCGCCACCCGATCCTCCCTCAGCTCCCCTCGATTCCTCACTTCCCGAAAACGTATGTGCATCAGGCAGATCCTGAAGGGAACGACACAAAGCAATTGAGGGAAAAATGGCTTTGTTTCGCAAAACGCCCCTTTTCGCGGCAAGCTCTGCCGGGCCGCCCCAGATCCCGCGACTCTCAAGCTTCTACAGCTTTTTCCGAGCGCGGCTGAACCATAGTCGCCCTTCACATTGAAACCAAGGCGTAATGGGATATGAATATCAAGCGAAGAGACTTTATCAAGGGGTGCGCAACGGCGTGTGTTCTGATGGTGCCGGGCACAGCTAGCGCAGCGACCAGGCTCAATAACAATGAAGCATCCATTCGGGATGCAGACTCGCGTATCGAAAAATCAATCAAAGCGGGCTTCGGT
Source organism: uncultured Gammaproteobacteria bacterium (assembly GCA_937862735.1). GTDB lineage: Bacteria > Pseudomonadota > Gammaproteobacteria > Chromatiales > Chromatiaceae > M0108. Next base: position 7,814 of record CALMDH010000023.1, on the reverse strand, counting down.
GGTGGCTTCTCGGTGCGTGCTCATGGCCGATCAAACGGGCTGACTTACGCCGAAATCGAACATGTTGGCAACCGATATACCGTTGTTTCTGCTGACTTGGTTGACTGGAAGATCATGAGTTCAGCCTGAGAAGGCTAAGCTGTGCAAGATTTCCAGGCAACAGAGTTGGTGATTTCCCCTCGAGTAAGCGTATGTGAAGATCATTGACGACGTCGCGTTTCGCGTGCTGGATTAACAGAAGCATCCTGTAAGGATCTGAGTCGTGTCCCAACAAATCAAATATATCCGCATACATCCAGGCATCGGCGTAGCTCGCTTGGGAAACAGTGACGAGTTTTATATTGGCCCCGAAGCCCCTGGTATCGTTGTCGATCCGGGGGGCAGTGGTGGACCTGGGCCTGATGGAGGAACCTACCGCGACAGCAGCGCGCGCTTGAAGCGTCAGGCGCAGCGGTATCGGGTATATGCCTACGACGCCAACGACAAGGTTATCGCCGAGCTGACGGCCGATTCGGGTCTGGTCAAGTCTCTCTGCTGGCGGGTTCACGTCAGGAACATGAAGGCCGCGAGTTATGCATTTCAGGGTGCCTATCGTTTTGATCCGGACGCGTTGCGCAACCCAGCCATTCAGCCTGGCGAGCAGCCGATCGAGCGTAATCAGTTGATCATCGATCCCGGTGTTCATAGGATCGCCTCCGGGCAGGGTGGACCGGTCGTGATGAAAGGGGACGTCTTCACGGGTATCAAAAAAGGTACCTTACCAGGTGGCTTGCGGTTTGAGGGCTATACGCCCAAAGATCCGGCGCAAGCGGTTGAGGTCACCTATACAGCCGCCACGGACATCGAGCTGGGGCAACTTCGGCTCGACGCCCGGGATCGTTTGCTGTTCGTGCCGGCACCGGGCAAAGGTGATTGTGTCACAACACCCAGAGTCGTGTTGTCGAACCCCAGTGAATCCATTGAACCGCCGATTGGCCCGGAAAAGGGCGAAAACCCACTGACGAACCAGTTTGCCTATTTCAACGTTCCCGGTTGGTGGGACGATACCTGTTGTGGAGAAATTGACGTTACCGTCACCCTCAATGACGGCACGGTGTTAAGCACGCGCGATAACGTTCAATCGGAAGCGGATGATGGGACAAGGAACCCAAAGGCTGGCGCATGGATCATCACCGCGCCACCCAAGTATGCGCCTCATATCTACCATGTGGTCTCCATACTGGACCGTGTTTACGAGACGTTTCCGGAAGCTTATCCGTATGCTGGGAAAAGAACCAATTTTTACCGCGATATTTATCCCATATTTTCGAACGCCGTATATTCCGGTTGGGTCAGTGTTGAGGCCGCCGGTGTCAAGCCCGAAGCACAGAGTCGTGCCCATGGTCCGGCGCAGTCAGGCAACTTGCTCAGTCCTGGATACCTGGCAGCCTTGAGCGATCCCAGCGAGAACATGAAGCCGGTCAGGCAAACCATCTATCGCCTCATGCGTCATGCTCCCGGACCACGAGGGCGATTAGTCGATTCGCTGCTGCCCGCACCCCCTCAGCGGCCAACTAGTTGGAAAACCGAAGAGTTCCAACGAGCGGAAGTTGACACCTTGATGCCCAAACTGTGGGGTACGGGCGGCAAACCGCTGCAGAATCGGCAACTGGGCACCAATCTGCCTGACCAATTCCTGAGCTTGACCGATTGGCAGTTGAATCATTTGCAGCACTGGGCTGAAGGGGACTTTGAGGTCGGTGTTGTGCAACAACCGCTGCCCCTGGAAAAGTTCCCCTTGAACGACCAGCCAAACGCGCTCGACAGCGCGGCGCTTGAGCCAACGGCGGGTGGTGGTTTCCACCCCGGCATCGAATTTCCTTACTTGATCATCTACCGTGAGTTTTTCGCCGAGGCGTTCCGGGTTGCCAAAGACGTTGCGCCTGGTTGGCTCTCTGCCTTCATGTCCAGCCCCTGGCAGGGTGATTTCTGGTCGTGCAACCAGGCCTGGTGGCCGGCGCATCGGCCAGATATCGTTTTCGAATACGATGCCAAAACCAAGACCCGCACCTATAAAGAGTGGTTCCGGGGCTATGATGCGGAGGGCGAACCCCTTTCGTCCACCGATGGTTATGAGCAGATGGCCTATGCCTGGCCAAAGCTGGGGATGGTGCTTCCCATCAAATCCGCCGATGGCCATTTCCTGAAAGATAATGGTTCGGTGGTGTTTGTCGAGCAAGAGCGCGACCCGATACTGAATCGGCCAGCCGCCAAAGGAACATAACCCTTTGCCGTCGACCCTTACCGACCGCGCCGACACCGCTTGGGACGTCGTTGTCATCGGTGCCGGGCCGGCGGGGTCGGCAACCGCCATCACCCTGGCCCGGTTCGGTCAGCGCGTGCTGCTGGTTGACGAGCAGGTGTCCCCCCGCTTCAAGCTGGGTGAATCGCTACCGCCGACCTGTATCGGTCTGGTAAAGCATTTCCTGGGAAATCTTGAAAGCTCGGGGCTGCATCCCGGCGGGGTCTTCCGCACGGCTGGCAATGTCTCAGTATGGGCGACCGCGCAGGCCCAGACCACGGATTTCTTCTTTACGCAATCCGGCTTCGGCCTCTGTGTTGATCGGTTGGCATTCGATGCAGCGCTACGCTCGAATGCCATTGCCTCCGGAGCAGCCTTGCTCAAGGGGATGCGCTTTGAGTCCTGCACCCGTATCGTGGACGGTCCTTTCAATTGGCGACTGAGCTTAAGCTCGCCAGGGCAGACGCAAGTGCACCGCACGCGTTATCTGGTCGATGGTTCAGGACGCTGGGCGGTGGTTGCCAAGGCGCTGGGTGTGTATACCGATAGCGCGGATGATCTATTCGCCTATGCGCAATGGTTTACCGCCGTTGGTGAGGATGATGACAGGTTTACCCGGATTGAAGCGGGGCCGCACGGCTGGTGGTACAGCAACCGTTTGCCTGGTGCCGAAGACAATGCAGTCAGGCGCTTAGTCGTATTCCATTCTGACAAAGACCTGCCCGAAGCGAAAAGGGCCGCGCGTCAGGAGGGTTTCAACCAATTGCTGGACGACTCCACGCATATCGGTCCCTTGCTTAAAGCCCGGAGGTATCGCCCCTGCGGAACCATCCGTGGCGCACCGGCTAACAGTCAGCGATTAGGGGTTTTTTGTGGTGACGCGTGGCTGGCGGTGGGCGATGCGGCCCAAGCCTACGATCCGCTGTCATCCCAAGGCATTGATAAAGCGCTCCGGACGGGTAGTCACGCCGGGCATATGATTCATTACGCCTTGACCGACAACCCGCGGAGCGGGACAGACCTGGGCAGCGGCAATGCGTTCATCCAGCAGTACGCCGAGCAACAGCAGCAGCTCTGGCAAACGTACTGGTCGCAGCGAGATTTCCATTATTGTGCACAACAGCGCTGGCCGGAAAAGCTGTTCTGGCAACGTCGACACCAGCCCCGGCTTTCTCCTGGGCACCTTCGAGCTTAGCGGCCCCGACCTCGCCCCCCCCGCTCTGGTGGGGGGCTATGGCTCCATGTCGGTAAGGGCACCACCTTTGGCCTGGGTGCCTACCGCCTCGAAGTTGGCTTCGTTTCGTAGTAGCGGCCCCTCCAGCCCGCCACAAGCTTGCGGGGCCGGCACATCCGCCGGCCTTGGGATTACCCCACTCCCTACAACCGGGTCATCGTCCTGCGCGACAACAAGCTGGCCGACACCCGCGACGCCCAGGTCACCCTGGCGGAGATCCCCTTCGTCCGCCTGCGCGACGAACTCAACAACCGCCTCCTGACCGGCAGCGCCAGCTTAGGCAAGACCGTCGCCGCCGCTCAGCACACACCCTCGGGATGGCCCCCGAGCGTGGTGCGGGTTCTCGCCGGGATGATCCAGGAACAGCCAGTAGCCAACGCGCCGCTCCTGGGCATCGAACTGCACCCCCTGGACGATCCGGCCGCCATCTGGCAGGGACTCATTGCGTGTGTGGTCGAGATGATCCGGCTCCCGCACTTGAAGTTGCAGCGGCACCCCCCCCCCGCGAGGACCGAAGCGGCGGCGGCGATAGACCAGGACCTCCCCCGACTCCACCAGGGTGCGCATCACCAGGGCCTGGAGACCATAGCCGTTGGTGAGGCCATCGGCATCGCACTCGGTGCTCTCCCACCAGTCGCGCCAGCGCTGCTGGCGGCTCGGGCTCGACCACTGGGTGACGATCCCGGCGCCAATCACGTTGTTGACGATGGCATCCCGCGCGCGCTTGGCCCAGGGGTTGTCCCGCACCAGGGAACGGTGACGGTTGCGCAGGGTGACCAGATCGCCCTGGATCTCGGCATTGGGGCCGGTGGAGGGGGCGTACCAGCCACTGGTGCGCCGGGTGACCTTGGCCCCTTCGTAGCTGCGTTGCGTTGGGCGGGGACCAGGCCGAAGAGGCGGCCAATAGGTTCGACCACCGCCTGCTGCATCCATAGCACCAGACCGTGCGTGGTGGGACCATCCGCCTTAGTCACGGTAGAAGGTGCCGTAGCGGCGGTAGGGAGTCTGGCCCGAGGTGGCCATATCCAGGGCGGCGACATCGCGCCGCGCCTGTTTGATCGCAGCATCCAGATCAGCGCCGCTCTGGTACTCCACCAGGCGATCGCCCAACTGGATACGCCGCAGGCCCCTGGCCCGCAGGTTCAGCAGCGCTTGGTACTGGTCTCGGGTGTAACCCATGCTCGACTACAAGATGTAGGGGTGTTGAGCATAGGTTGGCGCAAGATGTGGGGCAGAACTACGTACGCTGCCGGCCATGGAGAGCGAAGCGAAGGCCGGTAGTCCCCGGTAGGCGTCGGCGCGGGCGTCTGGCCGGCGTGGCGGAGGGGCGAAGTCCCGAAGCCGCAGAGGCCAGATGCAAGCGCATCCGATACGCCGTCAAGCCATTCGACGTAGGGCCATGGCGAAGTCCGACCGCCCCCTTGGGGGCACGTCGTGACGTAGCCGTGGCCCGGAGCGGGGCGAACCGGGGCACAAGGGTTGTCGCCGAGCGCAAGGCGAAAGGGGGACTGGGAAGTCCCGTTTCGCATCCTGAGCACGGCGACACTCCGAAAACTGCACCAGGGGGAAGGTTGGATGGAGCGGATCACGCTGCCCAAGGCAGGCGGCGTTGGGAGGCCGGGATTACAGGTCAAACTGATTGATTGCGTCGCTCACGCCTGATCGGGCAGTGTCTCCCCGAGCACTTGCAGCCAGCCGCGTAACCGCTGCTGCTGGTCTTTCGTCAGCTCGGTGTCAAACAGACCGTAGAGTGACTGGGCCTCGAACAGGAAGTGGGCGTCCATTTCCGCGAGGAGCTGGAGGATGAGCCCATGGATCGTCGGCCGGGCGGAGGCCGCGAGGTCTTCCTCGATGCGCGCCATCTGTAACCGCAGCGCGTCGTGTTGGCGCAGCAGTTCCGGCATATCGAGGTAGTTACAGCTATTCTCGGTGGTGAGAAAGGCGAGGATCGCATGCTCCTCAAGAAACATGTGTCGGCTTATCGCCTCGCTGAAGGTCGAGAAATCGTGGCGGGGATCGCTGCGGTTGGCATCGCGCAGATGCTTCGCCTGGTCCTCCAGCCGGGCATGGTCCCGTTGCAGAATCTCGGTAATGGTCATGGCTTGTCCCCTCTCGGTTACTGACTACTAGGGCGCGCGTCGGGTATTCACCTTGCCACTCTGACCGTCCCATTGAGCATCCTGGGTCATGCGCCTCCAGCGCGGATCGGCTCGCGCAATGACGGAAATCCTTACCGCTTTACTAAGGATTGTAGACCAAAACCGAGCGAGCAAGCGCCGAGGGCCTTCGCTATCACGGGTTGAGACTGGCCTGCCAACGGCGGTAGGCGCAGAGGCCTAGTACGGGGATGAGGGAAGTAGCTACAAAGAAAAAAGGCTGGAGGGGGGTCCCCCCAGCCTGTTACTGGAATCAAGTCGTCAGCACCCATTCATTCTATTTTTGCGGCCTTCATAGCGGCATCGGCACGCAGTAAGCCGGCGCCATAATCACCCCCACCCCAGGTAGCCGTGTAAAAAAACGGCTCCTCGTATGGGTAGGCAACAATGGCATCGTCGGCGGAGAACGGCTGGCCACTCGCTCCCAAGCTGAGGATTTTTTCCATTTCTGCCTGCATCAGCAGTGGCTTGGATTCTAATACCAGGCTGGCGATGGCTGAGACATGCGGGGCCGCCATGCTGGTGCCGCTAACATAGTAATAGCCAAGAGCGGGTGAGAACGCCGGCCGGTAGGGACCCGCGATCCAGGCGCCCGGAGCGGTCACATCCAAATCCTGGGTTTTCTGATCCAAGGATTTGTTGGGGCGGGAACTGAAATCCTCCAAATAGTGCTGGGAGTTGTTGCCAAGGCTATCAGGTGAGTTTAGTTTTTCCGGAACATCCGCGTACCATCCCTGGTTGAACATATCGGCCCAGCCGCCCGCACCCGCCGAGATGACCGGGGTCAAGCCCCCTGGATAGCCCATGCCATCGGTGCCGTTATTCCCGGCGGAAGCGACGACGATGACACCCTTACCGAACGCGTCGTGGATGGCCTCCTCGATCATCGGCGAGGGGGTGGGTCCGCCCAAGCTCAGGTTAATGACCACGGGGCCATCGAGGGTCTCGCTTAAATCGGCTACGTAGCGGATGCCCGCCGCGATCATTTCATCCGTCCCGCCGGTGATTTGCAAGGTACCGTATGGGGATGCAACCTCCCAGCCATCCAGCACCAGCACCGGAATGATGGTCGCTCCCGGGGCCACTCCTTGCACCCAGCGGCTATAGTTGTAATTAAAACCTACGACTGTGCTCGTGACATGCGTGCCATGTCCGCTCGCTAGCTGAGTGATAAACCCACGGTCATCGCGCAGCGGTCCGAACACGATGTCTTCTAAGGTATCGTCCCAGTAGATATCATGTGTGAAGCCTTTGCCCAGTTCCCAGGCGATATTCGCCTGGGAGAAGAAGAACGGCCATAGCGACACGAGTCCGGTATCGAGCACTGCCACGTATACGCCATCACCGACATTGGGTACCGCCTCCGCATCCACCAGGTCCACCCAAAACGGGATTCGCTCGGGCAATAAAGCGGCTGTAGCGCCGGTATCATCGAGCGCGCCCTCGTATTGCGCCTCGGTCAGATCCGGCACATAGAAGGGTGTGGCTCCCAGCGGCTTCGCTTGGCCGCTCGTCGCGAACGCCAGGAGCAATATAAAGCTGACCAAAAAGTATAAGGTTTTCGTTTTCATCGGCGTATTCCCCAAATGGTCATAAGCCGTCTTTATCAGGCGGGTTTTAAAACGCCAAGCAAAGCAGCCACGCTGCCTGCCTAATTAAAAGATAGTTCATCACGAAGCCGTTAGCAAACTCCCCGTATAGCTGGTCCATTGTTTCAATTTATTTAGATAAAGATAACGTACTGCAAAATGGTTTAATTTTGTCGCCACCTCAGGAATTATACCGATCACTTCAGGAATTATACTAAGTCAGTCCAGGGGATTGCCCTGACACCTTTTTTGGCCGAAAACTGACCCTCAAAGTACGCATCGTCGAATATGGCTGCTCTGACGCACCTGCTGAACGGAGCAGGCGGTACAGAGGCCGCTGTCGCAGGATGAGGGCAATTGCCACAGAGCGGACGGTGGAGAACGGTTGTCCGATGAGCGCTACACGCTGTTACCTGGCTGTCCGAGCCATCTGGTGGACCTACCGCTTTCTACCCAATGTGGAAGTTGAGTGTGCAGTAATGGTTGCCTGGAACCAGGCCACCGACGCTGCCGGCCATGGAGAGCGAAGCGAAGGCCGGTAGTCCCCGGTAGGC
>CALMDH010000022.1:0-18457 GCA_937862735.1 uncultured Gammaproteobacteria bacterium | reverse complement strand
ACCGATTGCTGTTACGTCAATCGGAGTATAGCCCAGGGATGCGACAAAGCCTGTCCACGCTTTTGGGCGTCACCGGTCTACCGACCGATATCAAGGCTGTGCTTGACGGCCTCGCCCTTGCTCAAGCCAAGCCGAAGGCGGGTGGCCGGAAAGCGTCGTTGTGGAGGCCGCGCAGGCCCGCGGTGAAGACGAGGTCGATTTTGCCGGAGCCGCCCAAAAGGGCAAATTGCGAAACGAACCCATTTTTTTGGACCCGCCACAAAGGCCAAATGGTGAGGGGTGAAGGGGTGAGTCACGCCGTCAATGGGTACTTAATGAAAAGTTAATTTTCCCGTCACGGGGCCATCACGGCGCGGGGGCACACTGGCGAGGCTTCAACAAAACCTTCAGCCAGCATGAGGCTCACCATGAAGAAGACCCTGATCGCCGCGGCAGTGACCACCCTGAGCGTGTCCTTCGCGACTCAGGCCCAGGCCCGCGACTATATCGCCGTCGTCGGCTCCTCCACCGTGTTTCCCTTCTCCACCGCCGTGGCGGAGAACTTTGGCCGTAAAGGCACCTTCAAGACCCCCAAGATCGAGTCCACCGGCACCGGCGGCGGCATCAAGCTGTTCTGCGCCGGCGTCGGCGTCGACAACCCCGACATCGCCAACGCCTCCCGGCGCATGAAGGCCTCGGAGTTCGAGCAGTGCGCCGAGAGGGGCGTCAAGGACATCGTCGAGGTCAAGATTGGCTTTGACGGCATCGCCATCGCCAGTTCCAAGAAGGCCAAGGCCATGGACCTTAGCCTGAAGGACCTCTTCCTGGCCCTGGCCAAGGATGTGCCCAACCCCGATGGCTCCCCGACCCTGGTGGCCAACCCCTACAAGACCTGGAAGGACGTCAACCCCGCCCTGCCTGACGCCAGGATCGAGGTCCTGGGCCCGCCCCCGACCTCCGGCACCCGCGATGCCTTCGCCGAGCTGGCGATGGAGGGTGGCTGCAAGCAGATCGACTTCATCAAGGCCATGGAAAAGGAGGACAAGAAGAAATTCCAGGCGGTGTGCATGGGCGTGCGCGAGGACGGCGCCTACATCGAGGCGGGTGAAAACGACAACCTGATCGTCCAGAAGCTCCAGGCCAATCCCAAGGCCGTGGGCATCTTCGGCTTCAGTTTCCTGGAGCAGAATCAGGACAAGGTCCAGGGCGCCAAGATCAATGGCGTCGCGCCCACCTTCGAGACCATCTCCGACGGCAATTATCCCGTCTCCCGCTCGCTCTATGTTTATGTCAAGAAGGCCCACGTCGGCACCATCCCGGGGATTCCGGAATTCGTCACCGAATTCACCGGCGATGCGGCCTGGGGTCCCGAGGGTTACCTCGCGGACAAGGGCCTGATCCCGCTGCCGGATCAGGAGCGCAAGGAAGTGGCCAAGTCCGCCCGGGCCATGACCCCCATGACCAAGCCCTGATCTCACCACGTCGTCCTCCGAAGCATGCGGCCGCGGCGGATTTGCATCAGCAACCCCCAACAGCCGCTTAGCGCTGGGTCTGGCGCTCAGGTGGCCAGACCCCCTTTTCGGCAGGGATGCCGACCCCCACCCGCACCCAGTCACCCGATTGGGCGCGGGCCTTTTTGTTTCGGCCCTGGGACCAATCCATGTCGATTTCCGTCCTCTTCCTCGCCTTGTTGGCCCTGATGGCATTGGCCTATCACGCGGGCGTAAAGCGCGCCGTCAGCACCGCCGGTGGCCATGCCGGCATCAAACACCTGCACTCCCTGCCGGGTTACTACGGGTTTTACGCCGCCCTCTGGGCCGGCCTGCCCGCGCTCCTGCTCCTGGGCCTCTGGGCCGGTTTCCAGGACCATCTGGTCACCGGCCTGGTCATGGCCAAGCTGGCGCCGGAACAGGTTGCCGGTCTCTCGGCTGGCCAGTTGAGCCTGCTGGTCAGCGATATCCAGAACCTGGCGCGAGGCCAGATCGTCGCCGGGGAGGTCACCCCGGCGATCCAGGCCGCGGCCGCGGACTATGGGCGCTTGCAGCACCTGGCGACGCTTGCCCTCTGGGTCCTGGCCCTGGCCAGCGGTCTTGGTGGCCTGACCCTGGCCTGGCTGCGCATCGCCCCCACCTTGCGCGCGCGCAACCGGGTCGAGGGCGTGGTCCGGGTCATCCTGGTGGTCTTCTCCTCCATCGCCATTCTCACCACCCTGGGGATCCTGCTGTCGGTGGTGTTTGAATCCCTGCTGTTTTTCCAGAAGGTCTCGGTGATCGAGTTCTTCTTCGGCGGCGAATGGAGCCCGCAGATCGCCCTGCGCAAGGACCAGGTTGGCGCCAGCGGGGCCTTCGGCGCCGTCCCCCTCTTCGCCGGCACCCTCATGGTCACGGTCATCGCCATGCTCATCGCCGTCCCCATCGGCCTGATGGCGGCCATCTACCTGTCGGAATACGCCAGCAGCCAGGTGCGGTCCTGGGCCAAGCCCATCCTCGAGGTCCTGGCCGGCATCCCCACCGTGGTCTATGGCTTCTTCGCCGCCCTGACCGTGGCGCCCCTGATCCGCGACCTGGGCGAGGGCCTGGGGCTGAATGTCTCCTCCGAGAGCGCCCTGGCGGCGGGGCTGGTCATGGGCATCATGATCATCCCCTTCGTCTCCTCCCTGTCGGACGACGTCATCAACGCCGTGCCCCAGTCCATGCGCGACGGTTCCTACGCCTTGGGGGCGACCCACTCGGAGACCATGCGGCGGGTCATCTTCCCGGCCGCCCTGCCGGGCATCGTCGGTGGGGTGCTGCTGGCGGTGTCCCGGGCCATCGGCGAGACCATGATCGTGGTGATGGCCGCCGGCATGTCGGCCAACCTGACCTGGAATCCCCTGGAGAGCGTGACCACGGTCACGGTGCAGATCGTCGCGCTGCTGACGGGCGATCAGGAGTTCGACAGCCCCAAGACCCTGGCGGCCTTCGCCCTGGGGCTGGCCCTGTTCCTCGTCACCCTGGTCCTGAACGTCATCGCCCTGCATATCGTGCGCAAGTATCGGGAACAATATGAATAAGCAAGTCACCTCCGGCGTTCCCGCCAGCCCAAGCCCCGCCATGACTGGCCCGGGCGGCGCCACCGGCCCGGACACCGACGGTCGGCGACCGACCATCGATATCGTCAACGCCAGCCTCGCGCGCCGTTACCGCGCTGAGCGCCGCTTCCGCCTCATCGGCATGAGCGCCGTCGTGATCGGCCTGGCCTTCGTTGCCATTCTCTTCGCCGACATCATCGGCAAGGGCCATAGCGCCTTCCAGCAGACCTACATCCGCCTGACGGTGGACTTCGCGGCGGAGGTCATCGACCCGGAGGGCACCCGCGACCCAGCCGTCCTCACTGACGCCAACTACCTCAAGCTGGCCCGCGACGCCCTCGCGGCCCGCTTCCCCGAGGTCACCCGGCGCGCCGACAAACAGGCCCTCTATGGCCTGCTGAGCCCCGGCGCGCCCCAGCAACTGCGGGAACTGGTGCTGGCCGACCCAGGGATCATCGGCACCACCCGGGAGGTGTGGGTGCTGGCCGATGACGATACCGATATGTTCATGAAGGGCCGCGCCACCCCCATCGACATCGAGCGTGGCCTGGGACAGGCCTCCCTGGTTCCGGTCGCGGGCGGGGAGGAGAACCAGATCCAGGTCCTGTCCACGGCCAACGACTTTGGCCTCATGCTCAAGGATGTGGCGAATGATCGGGATGAGGATCAGGCCCCGGCCGTGGCTCCCGTTTCCGCTCCGGCCACCTCCTCCGTCCCGGGCGCGGCCCCAGCCCCGACCCGAGACGCCTGGAAGGAGCTGTCCCCCGACCTCCCCAGCCACCTCGTGGCCATTAACGGGGGCCTGGTCAAGGTGGAGCGGGCGATGCCCAACGCCGTCATCGGCACCCTCATCGAACCCCTCACCTCAGACGCTTACGCCCCGGCCGGTCAGTGGGAGATCTTGCGCTTCGCCACCCCGGAGAACGACCGGCGTCTCAAGGATCGGGTGGTGGCCTGGCTCCATGTCCTGGATGTCGCCGGCGACATCGAAAAACGCTTCAACAGCCTCTTCTTCACCCAGGGCGCCTCACGGGAGCCGGAACTGGCGGGCATCGCCGGGGCCCTCATGGGTTCCTTCTACACCCTGGTGCTGACCCTGCTGCTCTCCTTCCCCGTGGGCGTGGGGGCGGCCCTCTACCTGGAGGAGTTCGCACCCCGTAACTGGTTCACCGACCTCATCGAGGTCAACATCAACAACCTGGCGGCGGTGCCCTCGATCATCTTCGGTCTGCTGGGGCTGGCGGTCTTCATCAACTTCTTTGGCATTCCCCGCTCGACACCCCTGGTGGGTGCCCTGGTGCTGACCTTCATGACCCTGCCGACCATCATCATCGCCAGCCGCTCAGCCCTGCAATCGGTGCCGCCCTCCATCCGCGAGGCGGCCCTGGGCGTGGGCGCCTCGCCCTTGCAGACCCAGTTCCACCATGTCCTGCCCCTGGCGATCCCCGGCATGCTGACCGGCGCCATCCTGGGCATGGCGCGGGCGCTGGGCGAGACGGCGCCCTTGCTGATGATCGGCATGGTGGCCTTCATCGTCGATACCCCCACGGGCTTTCTCTCCCCGGCCACCGTCCTGCCGGTGCAGGTCTATCTCTGGGCGGACAGCCCCGAGGTCGGTTTCGTCGAGCGCACCTCGGCGGCCATCCTCGTCTTGCTGGCCTTCCTCGCCGTGATGAACCTGGCCGCGGTCCTGCTGCGCCGCAAATTCGAGCGTCGGTGGTAAGCCGCCGCTCCGGTGAGATGCCGGTTGCCCCCGGCCCCCGCCCCGAACTTTGGAGTCCCCTCTAATGAACGCGATCGCTGAAGACATCACCCGCATGACCGGCGCCATGACCGCCGACGACCTAGCCCCCCTCCGGGATTTTTCCGGCACCGTCGGCGACTTTACCTCTCCCCAGGCGCGCATGATCTGTCGCAACGTGGACGTCCACTATGGCGACAAGCACGCCATCAAGAACGTCAGCCTGGATATCGGCCGGAATGAGGTGGTGGCCATGATCGGCCCCTCCGGCTGTGGCAAATCCACCTTTCTGCGCTGCCTGAACCGCATGAACGACACGGTCCCGGGTTGCCGGGTCCGGGGGCGGATCACCCTGGATGGCCAGGATATTTACGACAAGCAGCAGGACGTGGTGCCCTTGCGCGCCCAGGTCGGCATGGTCTTCCAGAAGCCCAATCCCTTCCCCAAGTCGATCTACGAGAACGTCGCCTATGGCCCGCGCATCCATGGCCTGACCAACGACAAGACGGAACTGGATGCCCTGGTGGAGACCAGCCTGCGCAAGGCCGGCCTCTGGGAGGAGGTCAAGGACCGCCTCCAGCAACCGGGTACCGGCCTGTCCGGCGGTCAGCAGCAACGGCTGTGCATCGCCCGCACTATCGCCGTCTCCCCGGAGGTGATCCTCATGGACGAGCCCTGCTCGGCCCTGGACCCCATCGCCACCGCCCGCATCGAGGAGCTGATCGACGAACTGCGCGAGCAGTACAGCATCGCCATCGTCACCCACTCCATGCAGCAGGCGGCCCGCGTCTCCCAGCGCACCGCCTATTTCCACCTGGGGGATCTGGTGGAGGTGGGTGAGACCAGTCAGATCTTCACCAACCCGAGCCACAAGCTCACCGAAGACTACATCACCGGGCGCTTTGGCTGATCCGCTCGCCCTCGCTAGACCAGCTCTCCACCGAGATCCGCCTCATGAATGATGTCGCCAAGGGCCATACCGTTCAGCGTTACGACCAGGAACTGAGTCAGGTCAGGGACCAGGTCCTGGCCATGGGCCGCCGGGTGGTCGAGCAGGTCAATGCCGCCACCAACGCCCTCACCGAGGGTGAAATCGCCCTGGCGCGGCAGGTGGTGGACCGTGAACGCCAGGTCGACCGCGAGGAAATGGCCGTGGACGAGGCGATCTTCAACATCATCGCCCGGCGCCAGCCCGCGGCCATCGATCTGCGCCTGGTCATGGCCCTGTCGAAGTGCACTGGCTATCTGGAGCAGGCCGGCGATAAGGCGGAGCAGATCGCCTGGTGCGCCCTGCGCCTCAAGGATCGGGAGGGGCGGGGAGCGGTGCCGCGCACCCTGCACCACGTGCGCCGCCTGCATCGCATCGCCAACCGCCTGCTCGAGCTGAGCCTGGCGGCGCTGGCGGATATCGACATCGACCGGGCTTTGGACGTCTTTCGCGAGGAGGGGGAACTGGAGGAGGAGTTCGACGCCGCCATGCGCCATCTCATGACCTTCGTCTTCGAGGATGCCGCGCTCCTGGGGCAGGTCATCGACGTGGTCTTTGCCCTGCGTGCCCTGGTGACCATTGGCGACAAGGCCTCCAACATGGCCGAACAGGTCATCTTCGTCGCCAAGGGCACCGACGTGCGCTATCGCAACAAGGAGATCCTGATCGCGACCCTCAGCCAGGACCAGTCCCCTTCCGCGAATACCCGAGGCCCGGCATGATCACCGGGGAGACCAATAGTCGGGGGCCACGAACAACTTACGGGCGCAGGATGGCTGTGCCCGACAACCCTTTACCCCTCTTGGGAGTCGCTGACGTCATGAAATTATTGGTGCAACAAAAACGTGAGGCCCTGCGGGAGGGCCTGCTGGGGATGGGGGGGATGGTGGTGACCGCCCTGCGCCAGGCCATCGACTGCCTGCGCGGCCGGGATCTGGAACTGGCCCGGGAAATTGTCGCCAACGATAATAAGATCAATCAGTTCCGCCGATTGGCCGAGCAGCAGGCCCTGGTGGCCCTGGCGGCCTATCAGCCGGCGGGTGATGACTTCCGCGAGATCGGCGCCACCCTGGAGTTGGTCTCCGAACTCGAACGGATGGCCGATCACGCCAAGGATGTAGCCCGGCTGGTGGAAGAAATGGCCGGGCTGGAGATTCCCCCGGCGCCCCTCCTTCAGACCCTGGATCTGGCCGAACGGGCCCTGGTCATGCTTGAGGGCATCCTGAAGGCCTATGGCGACCAGGACCCGCAACAGGCCCTGACCCTTGCGGCCCGGGATGACCAGGTGGATGCGGCGGAAAGGGACCTCGTCCGGGACATGGTGGCCCTGATTCAGCAGGACCCCGGCTGCGCCGAGGTGGCGATCCGCCTCCTTTGGGTGGCCCACAACTTCGAGCGGGTCGCGGACCGGGCACTCAACATCGCCGAGCAACTGGTGTTCATTGCCACGGGGCAGATGCCAGAACTGGAATAAGCATCCGGGCGACTCTTTACTTCAGCCCCACCTGGCTCTGCCGTGCCCCCCTGCGGCTCCGTGACGGAGCCTGCGGGGTGAGGCCGAGGATGCCGTGGTTCCGGTCTGGACGTTGCCCCGTACCTGAGACAAACAGCCCGCTAATGTTCAGCCCCTACCGACTGCTGATCCTTGACGCCGATGGCACCACCATCGACGCCTTCAGCGCCATCGAGCGCGCCTTCACCTATCACGGCATGGACATTGGCGATCTGGGCCGTTTCCAGCGGCGCCACAACCTTCTGAAGTATTTGGGGGGCCTCAAGGAATTCCCGGTTAATCTCGGCCGCCAGATCGGTCGGCGCCGGCGGGCCCGGCTGCTCGATACCCTGACCGAGGTCTATCGCGAGGAAGCGCGGCTATACCCGGGGCTGTCGGACCTGATCCGCCGCCTGATCGCGCACCCGGGGCTAAGGGTGGGTCTGATCACCCGCAACATCACGCATGAACCCAAAATCACCCTGGGCAAGTTGTTCCGGCGACATGGCATCAAACTGGATGAACTGCACTTCTTCGTCCATGTCCCGCTGAAGCAGACCAAGCTGGAATATTTCCGCGCCATTCGCAACTCCCTGTCGATCAATCCCGCCAAGGCCTATGCCTGTGGCGACGAGCACAGGGATTATGAGGTGGCCCTGGCCGCCGGCATGCATCCCTTCATGGTTGCCTATGGCTTCGAGGGCTACGAACGGCTGAGGCACAAGTTCTCCGTCCCCGCCGAGCTGATCTCCCGCCATCCGGAAGAATTCCGTGCCCGGGTGGAACATGCCTTGGATCTGACCTGATCCGCTCTCCGTCCTGATCGGACACTGATCGGGCCCTCAAAGGCCCTGGTCATGCCGATCAGGCAAGCGCTTTCCTCGTGCAATCCCCCTGGTTTCCTCATGATCAAACCCACCTCCCGGCAATTGCAAAGGCCCATCGCCTTGCTCAAGGCCTTGCGTGACGATGCCATCAGACTCGAACAGGCCCACGCCGAGGAAATCGATCAGATCGAGCCCAGCCACCGCCATAGTGCCCGCAATCTGCTCCACTATCTCAGTATCCGTCAACATGATATCCGCGACCTGCAGCAAGATTTGAGCGCGCTTGGGCTCTCCTCGCTCGGGGTCATCGAGCCCCATGTCCTGGCCAGCCTCGACGCCGTCATGTCGATCCTTGAGGATCTCAGTGATCAGTCCATGGGTCCCCTGCCCGAACCACCCGTGGATTTTCGCACCGGTCCCCTCCTGCTGCGCGACCATGCCCGGGCCTTGCTGGGTCCGGCACCCCAGGACCGCTTCGTCCGCATCATGGTGACCATGCCCAGTGAGGCCGCGACCGATGCCCAACTGGTCAAGGATTTGCTGCTGGCGGGGATGGATGTGATGCGCATCAACTGCGCCCACGATGGCCCCGACGCCTGGCGGGCGATGGTGGCAAACTTGCGCCAGGCGGAGCGCGCCGTGGGACGCCAGTGCCGTATCCAGGCGGACTTGGCGGGGCCAAAATTGCGCACCGGCCGACTCCGGCCCGACGGCCGTGTCATGCGGCTGGCCCCCAAGCGCGATGCCTTTGGTCACCTGATGGCGCCGGGAAGGATCTGGCTGACGCCGCTGGATGGGGCTGAGCCCGCGCCACCGGAATGTCGTTACACCCTGATGCTGGAGGGTGACCTGCTGGCCAACCTCCAGCAGGGTGATCGGCTCACCTTTAGCGATACGCGTGGTCAGGCACATTGCCTCAAGATTAACGGTCGTTGGGGCCTCTCCTGTACCACCGAGATCCGGCAGACCGCCTATGTCGAGGATGGTACCCTCCTGCATGCGTTCCGGGACAAGGTCGTCCTGGGCGAGGCGTGCATCCGCGGCCTTCCAGAGGTCATCACGCCCATCTTGCTGCGGCCCGGTGATACGCTGATTTTGGCCCAGGCCGACGAGCCCGGGCGTGAGGCGTTGCGTGACGCCGCGGGGCGGGTGATCGAGCCGGCGCGCATCCACTGCACCTTGGCGGCGGCCTTTCACCAGGTCAAGCCAGGGGATAGCGTCTGGCTGGATGACGGCAAGATCGGGGGTATCGCCCAAGCCAATGACGGGGCGGAAATCTGGGTGCGGATCACCCACACGGGTCCCCAGGGCAGCAAGTTGAAGGCGGAAAAGGGCATCAATTTCCCGGATACCGCTTTGTCGCTGTCATCCCTGACCGCGAAGGATCTGGAGGATCTGCCGGTTCTGGTCAAGCTGGTCGATATGGTCGCCCTGTCCTTTGTGCGCGCCCCCGAGGATGTCCGGCGCCTGCATGACGAACTCTACCACCTCGGCGCCAATCACCTCGGCGTGGTGCTCAAGATCGAGAATCGCCAGGCCTTCGAAAACCTGCCGCACATTCTCTTTGCCGGGCTTGGCTCACCCCCGATGGGGGTGATGATTGCGCGCGGCGACCTGGCCGTGGAGGTGGGCTTCGAACGTCTCTCGGAGGTGCAGCAGGAAATCCTGTGGCTGTGCGAGGCCGCCCATGTGCCGGTGATTTGGGCCACCCAGATCCTGGAAGGCATGGCCAAGAAGGGTGCCCCTTCGCGCGCCGAGGTCTCCGATGCCGCCATGAGCATCATGGCTGAATGCGCCATGCTCAATAAGGGGCCTAATATCGTCGAGACGGTCCGCTTCCTCGATGGGGTCATTGGCCGGATGGATGAACACTTCGTCAAGCGGCGGGCTACCTTGCGCAAACTGGCGGTGGCGGAGTTCAAGCCTGGCGGCGCACCCCGCCCCCCTCTCACTCCCCCTCGTAACGTCAGGCAGAGTGAATATGACGTCTTGAGCTGGCGGTGATCGAATCCTTCCGGATTCGGTTTTCGGGGCCTTGACCCGCCGCCCTGTCAATTACCTCTGGGTCTGATCGCCTTGACGGCGCAGAGAAAGGGGGGCTCGGCAATGCTGGAGGTCACCTGTTGGCAGGGTGAGTCTGCAAGTTCTAAGTCATAAGCAGCTAGGGCTTGCATGAGCCTTTCCCGCTCGAACGGCTGAAAGAGGGCAAGGATCGGGCCCGCATGCTTCTCCAACCGCACGCGCATCGCTATCGCCAGACCCGCGGTCCGATCCTGGCTGGAGACCAGATAGCCATCGAGCCTCAGGAAGTGGGTGCGGGACGGGAAATAAGGAATCAGGTAAGCGAGGGGACTCGTGCCGGCCATCACCACCAGGCGTGGCACATCCCCTGCCAACGGCGGGATCTCCACTTCGAGGTAACGGTCACCCCAAGCCTGTCGCCGTTGGGAGTCCGGATAGGCCAGCAGTTGCGCGATCCCCAGGAGTGCCGCTAGCGCGATCAGCCGGGTGCGATCGGTGAGGGGCATCGTGCCCACCGCGATGGCGATGAGCAGCGGGGCCAGCATCTCCAGGGGGATGAGATAACGGTAGATGCAGAAGAGGATCAGCCAGGCTAGGTAGCTCAGGCTCCCCCCCAGCAACAGGTAGCGGCCTGGCAGGCTGGCGGTCCAGCCCCGGTGGGAATCCGGGCGCTGGATCAGGGTGAATAAGGCTGCAATCGGGATCAACACGAAGGCCATCAGGATGTGCATGTCGCGAAAGGCAAACTCGGCGACCTTGAAGGAATCCAGGCTGAAATAAAAGGGAAAGAAGAGACGCTCAACCAGGGAGGCGGGGATGAAGTTCATATCCCGCTGGGAGGTCGGGTTGATCAAAGGCGACTGAAAGAGGTCATTGAAATAGGGGAAGAGGGGGGTGCCGGTCTCGCGCCACAGGATCAGCATCCAGGGACCGGCGAAGAGGAGTAGGCCCGCAATCTCTCCCAGGCCGAAGGCCAGGAGCAACGCGATGCGGCGCCCCACGGGCAGGGGCAGAAACACAAAGGCGGCGGTGAAGCCGGCGGCATAAATCACCGCCACCAGTTTGAGTCCGGCCGCCGAACCCATTAGCACACCGGCGATCCCGGTGATTAATAGCCCGCCCCGCGCTTGAAAGACCTGGGTCTGATACCGGATCAGGACCAGCAATCCCGCCAGCACAAACAAACTGATAAGGTTGTCGTTGGAAGTGCCACCCAACTCGGTGAGGGCACCGCCACCCAGACTGCCCGCCAGGGCCAGGGCAGTGGCCAGCAGCAGACGGGACCTGGGTGCCAGAGTCGTGAAGAGGTACCAGCCCAACCACAGGAGGAGCGCGAAATTCAGGCCATGGATCGTGGCCAGTACCCAGCCAAGGCTGCGGGCGCTGAGGTGATCGATCAGCCAATAGAGCGGCAGGTAAGGGATTGGGTTGTAATAGGTGGCATGGTGACCAACCGCAATGTCCTGATGGAGACGGTCATGAAGCAGGGCGAACGGATTGTAATAGTGGTAGTTCTGAAAATCCCAGCCAGCGTCTTTACCCAGGGCCAGGCCCAGGAGGCCTAGGAGGACAGGAACAATGAGGGTGAGTAGCCAGGCATAGGGGGACAGAGATGTCGTGCCCCTTGTTCTTGATAGTTTCATAAGAATTTCATGGATCAATCATATCGCTATGGGATTATCGCGGTTCATTACGACCTGGCTGCTTCAGGCAGTCATCTCCTGCACCTAAGTAACATCCTATGAGTATTCCGTTACGAGCTGATAAAGCCCCCTTGACCCTGGTCAGCAATAACGTCCCTGCCGGTCTCAGAATCGCCGTCCTGATACCTTGCTATAACGAAGCAGCGGCCATCGGCCGGGTGGTAAAGGATTTTCGTACCGCCCTGCCCGCGGCGGAGATCTATGTCTATGACAACAATTCCCGGGATGGCACCACGGAGGCCGCCCGTGCCGCAGGTGCCGTTGTGCGTACCGAGGCCCGCCAGGGAAAGGGCAACGTGGTGCGACGCATGTTTGCCGATATTGATGCCGACTACTATGTGCTGGTGGATGGGGATGCTACCTACGATGCCCCCAGTGCCCCAGCGATGGTCGCCAAGGCTCGCGGTGAACAACTTGACATGGTGGTGGGCTGTCGGGAAAGCAGCGAACAATCGGCCTATCGGCGCGGCCACCGTTTTGGCAATTCCCTGCTGACCGGGGTCGTTACCACGCTCTTTGGTCGTCACTTCACCGATATTCTGTCTGGATACCGGGTGTTCTCGCGTCGTTTCGTCAAATCGTTCCCCGCCCTGGCCAATGGCTTCGAGACGGAAACGGAATTGACCGTCCATGCCCTGGAACTCAGGATGCCAGTGGGTGAGGTCGCTACGCCTTACAATTCGCGCCCTGAGGGTTCGGTCAGCAAGCTGCGCACCTACCGTGATGGCTGGCGTATCCTGCAAACCATTCTCAACCTCTATCGTCTGGAGCGACCCCTGACCTTCTATTCGGTGATCGCCGTTAGTGCCATGGTGGTGGCTCTCGGTCTGGCCTTGCCGCTGGGGTACACCTATCTGCAAACCGGCATGGTGCCGCGCTTTCCGACCGCTATTCTAGCCACCGGGATGGGTATCCTTGCCGCCCTCAGTCTGGCTTGCGGGTTGATCCTGGACACAGTGACGCGGGGCCGGCAGGAAATGCGGCGCCTGATTTATCTCACCGCCGAATGACATCCGCGTGTGCGCCGCTAAAGGAGAGGGACATGCTTCCACGGCGCCTGGCTGTTATGACCGGATTTGGCTCTTCCACAGGGATGTTACTTCACCGATTGGCGCGGTTACGGGCTTTGAACACTCGATTTCTGCGGTTTTGCCTGGTGGGTGTGATTGGCTTTGCGCTCGATGCAGGTACCCTGCAACTCCTCATTAGCGGGGCCGGGCTTGATCCATTCGTCGCCCGGCTCGGTTCCTATCTGGTGGCGGCTACCGGCACCTGGTGGCTTAATCGTCGTATCACCTTTATCAAAGGTTCTTGCGGGGCCAGCCTCAACCAGTGGCTGCACTATCTGTCCGTCAACGGGGTTGGCGCCGGGATAAATTACGGCATCTATGTTCTCAGTCTTCTGACGCTGGATATGTTTCGTCAGACCCCAGTCCTGGGGGTAGCCTTAGGGTCCGCGCTAGCCCTGATTTTCAACTACGTCGCCAATCTCCATTGGGTTTTTGGCGACGACAAGGGCTAGGTCATTAATCACAGTTCTGGAGACTGACTAACAGGCGACTATGTGATTGTTGAACTTAAACGGTGAGTTCCGCCTCAAGGGAGTGGATCAGCGGATGTGGGGTAGCCGGTACAGGCAGGAGTCTGCGGCTTTCAGTGGCTAATGGCTATGTTCTTTCGCTTGAATTAAGACCGGGTGGAACTTGAGCGTAAGCAGTCAGCCACCCTCTGGGGTTTCGTCAGACTGGCGATGGTGCGCGGATCGCTTGGGAAACTTACTTAAGTGCTGAGTCCGAATCGCGGTCAGACACTAAACACCACCCGATTGCGTCCCAACGCCTTAGCCTGGTACAGGGCATCATCGGTGCGATTAAGCCAGGCATCGGCGCTTTCCGGCGAGCGAAATTCCGCCACGCCAATACTGGCGGTGACCCGGCCAACCCCGGGGAAGGGTTCCGCCGCGATCAGGGCCCGCAGCCCCTCCGCCAGGCGTTGGGCCTCCGCGCCATCGCAATGCCGTAGCATGACAACAAACTCCTCGCCACCCCAGCGCGCCAACATATCGGCGCTACGCAGGTAATCCCGCACTCGATGGCTCAAATCGATCAACACCTGGTCACCCGCCATGTGCCCATGGGTGTCGTTGATGGCCTTGAAGTGGTCGATATCGAACAGTAATAGGGACAAGGGTTCGTCATAACGCCCCGCGTGCTGAATCTCCGTGACCACGAGGGTCTCGAAGAAGCGGCGGTTCCAGAGGCCGGTGAGCGTATCAGTGGTGGCGAGGCGCTGAAGTTCGGCGTTGGCGGCCTGAAGCGCCTGGTTGGCCTGTTCGGCGAGGTCCCGGGCCTGGCGCAATTCCAGTTCGTGGCGTTTGCGCTCGCTGATGTCCCGCGACACCCCCAGGAGTTGGCGGAGAGTACCGTCGTGTTCCACCAGCGGGAGGACCATGACATCGCACCAGACGGTGTACCCATCCTGACACGAATATTCCAACTCCCCCCGGACAGGCTCTAGGGGGAGACCGGCCATGGCCCGTGAATGTAATTCCTGAAAGTAGCCGCGGCTCCTGGCCAGTAAATCCGGTGGATGGTTCGCCACGAGGGGTTGCGGCATCGCTTCCTCGGGGGTAAGGCCCCGCGGTTTCTCGATGACGGGGCAGAGATACGAGATGTTGCCGTCGGGTTCGATGGTCCAGACGACATCCAAGGCATTCTTGGCCAGCAGCCGGTGCCGCCCTTCACAGATCCGGAGTTGTTTCCCCGCCCATCGGTATTCGGTGATGTCACGGATCAGCATGATGAACCCATCCTTGGACGCCACCGAACTTGCGCTCCAGGTAATCGACGGTTCGTACCAGTCCGGTCCCCGCGGCAAGGGCAGTGAGTCACTTGCGCCAGGCTGGTAGCCCACACCACTCCACTTGTTCCAGGGAGGTGAGGGCGACCCGCCCCGCCGTCGGTGAGTACGCCGTAAAGAACGCCACGAAAAGTGGGTCTGTGGCAGGTAGAGCCGACTTGGGTTCGCTGCGTGACTTTCCTGGGCCCGCCCGATGCGATCCACTCGTAACAGGAGGTCTAGCAATGTATTCATCGTGGCTGGATCAGTTTGTCCGTGTGTATCGGGAACAGGCTTCGTGTTCTTCCTGGCAGGGCCTACATCTAAGAGCGGACGGCACATGATGTAAGCGCAGTTCAGGAATCTTAGAGCCACATTCAAGACAATATTCCCGCCCAGCGTGTGTGCTCTGATGAATGCGCCGAGCGGCAATCGCCAGTTCAGTGAGTTGATCACTACGGAATTGCGCCAGATCGAGGTCGTCGGCAAAACGTTCCACATGAGTTACCTTCGTATCAACATTCGATTGAAATACATTGCCAGATGGGTATGACGACCCGATGAATAATGGGTAACCAACCAATGATAGTCATGGGTCGCCGTGAGTAACTGATCCATTAGGTCTGGGACTTGGTAAGCACCGCTGGCACGTCGATTCTTCAAAGCAGATTCACGATTCCGCTATGAATTCTTCCCTGAGTTTTAACAAATATAATTTAGGCTTGCTTGCTATTCAGTAAGCATGGATTATCCCAATTAGTAGCATTGCGCCGATGACAACACAGGTACGTTCACTGTTCATTTCGGATGTCCATCTGGGCACTCGCGCCTGTCAGGCATCCCAGTTACTTGAATTCTTGCGTGAATATGAATGCCAGCATCTATTTCTGCTGGGTGACATCATCGACTTTTGGGCCATGCGCCGCCGCACTACCTATTGGTCCGAGCCCCAGAATACGGTGATTCAGAAGATTCTCCGGCGCGCGCGCAAGTCCGTCCAGGTCGTATTTATCCCTGGAAATCATGATGAGGTGGCTCGTGAACATATAGGGATCTCATTCGGAAACATTCAGGTCCATTACGACTATGTTCATACCTTGGCCGATGGCCGGCGTCTTCTGCTGCTGCACGGTGATGATTTCGACGGTGTGACCAAATACCACCGCTGGGTGGCCATCCTTGGTGATCATGCCTATAGTCTGTTGGTGCGTCTCAATATCCTCCTTTCTTGGTTGCGGCGAGTGCTCGGTTTCCCGGGTTATTGGTCTCTGGCTGGTTACGCCAAGCGCAAGGTAAAGACAGCTGTCAATTTTGTCTTCGATTTTGAGGCTGCGGTGATTCATCAGGTCCGAATGCGCGGCCTGGATGGTGTGATTTGCGGTCATATCCATTCCGCGGCGATGAAGGAAATCGATGGCCTTTCCTATCTGAACTGTGGTGACTGGGTCGATAGTTGTACCGCTATCCTCGAACATCTGGACGGGTCCCTCGAGCTGGTGCATTGGGCGGCTACAGGGAGTGTCTTACCAAAACCAATCGGCGCGACTGTCCCCAATCCGTCCGGTCCCTTTCCCGTCCTGCCGTCGCCACCAGTACCGAATCCCGCCCTGTCCGCCACTAAGCCGGGTGACGACACCACCAGGCGTTATTGGGAGCCGTTGTTTTATCCCGAGTTATCCGGTTAGACCATGCCCTCAACCCTGTCCCCCATCCTGACGTCAACATTATCGAAGTGGGAGATCCCGCATGAATCAGACCTTGATCGCGGCCGAGGCATCGCCCCCGTTCACGGCAGTGTCGCCCCCGACACGGGACCGTCTTCGTTTGTCCGCCCCACCTCGTCAGGGTTGGCCAGCCCTCGCCAGGCCCATGTTGGCCGCCGTCGACCGAGTGCTGGGCCTCAAGGATCTGGACGACCGCTATCAATGCCTGCCGGCCTCCAAGGATTACCGGGATTTTCTCACAGAGGTGCTCAATGCCTTGCGGGTGGAATACCTCTGTGATGATGACGAGGTTGCCAGGTTACCCACCAGTGGACCGGTGATCGTTATCGCCAATCATCCCTTTGGTGGTCTGGATGGGATCATCATCACCCATCTCCTGGCTGGTCTGAGATCGGACCTGCGGGTTCTGGCCAATGGTCTGCTTGCCCGCATCATCGAACTAAAACCCGTTTTGATACCCGTGAACCCATTTGGGGGCACGGCCGCTCGCCACCCCAATGTCAGCGGTACTCGGGCTGCCCTGCGCTTTCTCCAGGCCGGGGGGATGCTTTTCACCTTTCCGGCGGGGGTGGTCTCTCATCTCCGTCCAGGTCAGTCTATCGTCATGGATCCTCCCTGGAGCCAAAGTATCGCCCTGTTCGCGCGGCGCACCGGCGCTACCGTCGTACCCCTGTTCGTGCAGGGCCGCAACAGTAACCTGTTTCAAGTGAGCGGCCTCATGCACCCCTGGCTGCGCACGGCCTTATTGCCGCGTGAATTGCTGAACAAGCATGGCAGCCGCATCGAACTGCGCATTGGTAAGCCGATCAGCGCCGTCAAGTTGGGAAAACTGGCTTCCGATGAGGCCGCGATGCGCTTTCTTCGCGCCCAGACCTATCTTTTGGGTAGCCAACGTCAGCCTGGCCCGGAAGGAGCGGTGTCACCCGACCATGGGATTGGCTTGGTTCCCCTGCGACCCACGGTCAATCCGGCCCTGATGAAGGCTGAGATTGACAATCTAGCCGCTGAGAACTGCTTGTTGACAAGTGGTAGCCAACGGGTCTTCTACGCGGAGACTGACCAGATTCCCTGGATAATGCAGGAGATCGGTCGTCTGCGGGAGTTGAGCTTCCGCGCGGTAGGGGAGGGCACCGGTCAAGCGGCTGATATCGACCTCTATGATGCCTATTACCTTCAACTCTTCATTTGGGATGACACCAAGTCCTGCGTGGTGGGAGGCTATCGGCTGGGCCGGATTGCCGACATACTGGAGCGGTTTGGCCGCAAGGGGCTCTACACGTATTCCCTGTTTCGGATGTCAGGCCGCCTGACGCAAGCTCTGAAGCCGGCTCTCGAACTGGGGCGATCCTTCGTGCGTCCCGAAGCCCAGCGTGGCTACAGTCCGCTTTTACTCCTATGGCGAGGTATCGGGGCTTATGTCGCCAGACACCCGGACAAATACCTATTGGTTGGGCCTGTCAGCGTCAGCAACGATTATCATCCCCGCTCCCAGGATCTTCTGGTGCGCTTCCTTCGTCACCACCGATTGGAACCGATTCTGGCCCGGGAAATCCGCGCCCGACATCATTTCCGTCTCGCGCGTGAGCCTCTCTTGTCACGGGCTGATATGGATAGTCTCGATCTGATCTCCCTCTCCGAGCTGATCGCCCAGGTTGAGCGCGATGGCAAGGGAGTACCGGTACTGCTTCGTCAGTACCTCAAGCTCGGGGGCCGGATTCTTGGCTTCAACGTCGATCCCACCTTCAGCAATGTCGTTGACTGTTTGCTGATGGTGGACCTGCGCCAAGTGGAGCTGGATCTTCTGGAGAAGTACCTGGGCAAGGAAGGCGCGATGCACTTTCTCGCCGTCCAACAGGTTGCCTGAGGGGGGGGCGGATAAGCCTTACCCGTAAAGTTTCTGATCAACCCCGGCCCGCGTTCGCGGGAAGGGTAAACTGATAGCTTATTGCGCCTGCCGGACCAATGACAGACCCAACGGCATCCGCTTGTTGCCCTTCAGAGGAATCAGCTCCTCCCGGAAGCGGCGGGCGATCGCCCGCCAGTCATGATCCTCGGCAAAGGCCCGGACTCGTT
>CALMDH010000021.1:0-4668 GCA_937862735.1 uncultured Gammaproteobacteria bacterium | reverse complement strand
GGATTGAGCAGCGTGTCGACCTCGGCATCCTCGAATTGGGGTTCCGCGCAGGCGGCCACGATGTCCGGATAGGTGTACATGCCGGTCTCGCTGACCTTCACGCGCATATCGCTGTTATAGACCTCACAGGGGGTCCCGCGCAGTTGCGCATGGAGCGCGGAAAGGGTATTTCCGCACAACAGGTTATGTGCCCGACTCGCCCCGGTCATGGCGAAAATCTCGCCATCGAAGAATTCGTGGCGGGTTTCCTGTTGGCGTTCCCAAGCCAGGTAGTCTTGTGCTGTCAGGTACGTCTTTGGTTGCAGGCTCATGGTGTGCTGCTCCTGGCGGGTGGGACAGTGGAGACACCGCGGGCCTTGGTGTGCCTATCGCTCGCGGGATCCTGGCGACGGGCGAAATCCTCATCGGTGCAGACATCCGGCATGGCCATCACTCGTTTGAATCCCGGTTGTATCAATGCTTCAGCCCCAGCTTGATTTCGTAGTTCTCCCGGCTCAGCGGACAATCCACCAGATCAAAAAAATCACTTCCGCTCAACCGGCACTGCCTGGCCATCAAGTTCAACAAGCGATCTGGCAGTTCGCGCAGCTTTGGGGTATGGCTCGTTTTGGTGAACACGGCAGTCTTATGTCCGCTCAGATCGCGGTAAATGAAATAGTGATGATCGCCCTCTATTTTCTCAAAACCTTTGCGCAGCAAACCGCGCTCAACCTCATCCCGTCGTTTCGGCATTCGCGTCCTCCAGTGCGGCACGTAAGCGTAGTTTCAGCTCCCGCGCTTCAGGGTCGAGTTCGTCATCCTGTGCGCAGGCATATTCGTGCCAGAGCATGATGAGCTGTTCCTGAACCTCCGCGAGCAAGTGCTCACGGTTCAGGGCGAAAACATTCAGGCCCAGCGTCCGATCTTCGATGCATAGATATTGCTGGCTCTCCTCGTCGAGAGTCGGTGTCCATTCCAGCGGCTCACGTAAAACGAGTCCGCTCGTCTCCAGGTCGGTGATTGCCAGCGGTGAGAGATCGAGCGGCTCGATCCGGCTGACATCCATGAGACGGCCTGGATTGCCTTCTTCGTCCAGGACGAAACGGCCTGTCACCTGGATCGGTTCCTTGCGCGCTTCAAGAAGATCGTCCTCGATCTCCGGCAGATAGGTACAGACAATCTCGCGTCGGGTCGGGGGATACAGAATCGTCAACTGCCGGGCAGCGAAATCAATGCGTTGCAGTTCGCCGGTGACAGTCATGACCGCATCCTCGGCGCTCGTCGGCGTCAGCAAGGTGTCGATAAAACGGGCACTGCGCCAAGTCAGCGGCGGTGAGTCGGTCGCCGTGCGGGTATCGAGGTGGAGTTGCATGCGGCTTTGATCCTTCGGGAGAAAGCGCTGAAACTCCCGTAGTGCACGGGCCTTGAATGGCTCTGGGAGTAGCTGGGCCAGGGCGCGGTCATCTTGGTCCACGAGGGCGGCCCAGATCTTCTGTAAACGCTCCAGAATCGGCAGCGTCCCAATGGGTAAGGCGTCCACTTCGCCGATCCTCAAGGGCAGCACATAACTACCGGCCAAGGCTACGCCGCAACGCAGCGCGGCCTGCGTGCGCATGGCGCGATCAGGTTTGAAACGCTCACCGAGCGGCTTTCCGGTTTCGATCCTGGCTAGCAGATAGGCGAGTTGCTGGAGGCCAGTCAGCATCGCCACTAGCCTTTCGCTCTGGATACTGTGCAGGTCCGCCTCGCCCCCGACGATCCGCAGCAAGGCGTCGTAGTCCGGCGGGATGTCCGACACGGATTCAGTGGTATCTGTTGAATTCATCTGATGTTCGCTCATGGGCGTGGGGTGTCTGCACGCAACCGATATTTGGCCCCGCGCCGTTCGCCCTCGCGCTCTATGAGTCCGCTGTCGAGCAGTGTCTTGATCGCCACGTTCCAGCGTTCAGGCGGGCAACCCGAGCCGTTGATGATGGCGTCCTTGCCGTGCCAACCGGGGTGCTGGCGGAGATAGGCGTGGATGCTGGGGACGGCATCCTGGGGCATGGCGGGCTTATCGAAAAGGCCCGGTTGAGGGGCGTCGAACAGGTCGCGTTGGGGGGTGGCCCCATCTGGGGCGGCAGCTGGTTGGCGTCGGCGGGTAGCGGGGCCTTTCTTGGCGGTGGCTTTCTTATCGTGCAATCCTTTGGCGACTTCTTCAGCGTAGCGCTGGTGGTTTAGAGCCAGCAGTCGGTCGAGGACTTCGCGGCGGGCGGCTTCGGAGATGGTGAAGCGGATGCCTAGCTTGGTTTCGTGGAAGCCGTGGCCCAGGTCTAATTGCCAGCCATAGCTTTTTGCAACCGCATAGTCCATTTCAATCTGAAGTCGGCGGAGATTCTCAATGACTAGATTTGCATCATTTGGGGTATTGAATCGATTGTATATCTTCGTGAGCCCTTCCCCAAAATCCGTTATGGCTTTTTCACGTGCGGAGTAATATCGATTACCAATATCTTCAAGTAGCTCGGTGAACAATGGAAATGGAAAGGTTTCTACGCAGTCCGTAGGGTTATAGTTGTATGTATTGGAACCAAGAGTTGATCCATATTCTATAGCCCAAGCCCAATGAACAGAAGATTGCAACACTGCAAACTGTACATCAAATATAATGACTACTTTCTGATCAAATACGCATTTGTCTCGCGCAATCTCAAAAGCCCAGGTTGGACTGACTTGGGTTTTAATATATACCCTACTGTACCGTGCTAACTTTGCGTAAAGTGCAGGCCGCTTATCTGCGTAGATCCACCACTTAGGGAAGAGAGGATATCGCAGTTGAAATTCTCCATTACTTTTTTTTCTTGTTCTCTCAGGTTTTACCTTTTCTTTTAGGATATTTAGTAGAGCTGGATAGTCAGCTGCGACTGGTCCGGGATAATCCTTAGGCACCACGCCATCCCGGAGCCAATGCTTTATTTGCTTTGAGTCGCCAGCAATCCATGAACCATCAGCCTCCCGACTTAACGGCCAGTCGTGGAAATTTATGACCCAGCGTGATAGGGACCGGTCAGGCCGTGTATTGATATCGTCACCATTTAAATAGGGAAACAAACATAGTGAGTTATCATGATTTTCTTTAATCAAGGCTTCGGCGTCATGCGATTCAAGAATAAAACCTTTCCCAAGTACATAAGAACCAATAAACGATGTTTCCTGATTATTAGCAAGGCGGAACGGCGAGCCAGAAACGCCACCCGGCATAGTTAATCTGGATGAAATGCGAGGAACGCCACTATCATTTAAGATATAATAGCCATTCCAATCACCTTTTCGCATCCATATAAGTGATACATCCAATGAGGCAGCCCCAGGCCACCGGATTGATGAAATTGCCCTGGTAATAGAAAATCCCTTCGCCTCTAGCTGTGAAAGCCCTACGTCAAGAGTGTCACCCTGTGCAATCGTGTTCGTTGCAATGAGACCAGCCATTCCATCTTGTTTTATGAGATTCATCGCACGCAAGAAAAAGTAGGCGCATAAATCAGCGTGACCTTTAACTCCTTTACCTATATGGTCTGCAGCGAACTCGCGATAATCCTCGCCGACTGCGCCACGAATCTTTTTACCCCCTAAAAAAGGAGGATTTCCAACGAAGGCGTCGAATCCTTTTTGAAGTACCTCAGGGAATGCAAGTACCCAATGAAAGCAACGTCGACCAGACAGGTTCATCAAAGCAAAAGTTTTCAATTCCTCCGGTCCCTGCGCCCAATAGGCCATCATCTGATCAGCTTTGCCTTCACGTTCAGTTTCGTAGGATTTTCCCTTGAGTCCTTTCAACTCAATGGCAATCAGCACATCCGCCGCCGCATTGAGCTTGGTTACAGCCTCCACTGCCTCGGCATACAACGCCCCCTTGTCCGCAATCTGCTCCGGGGTGTCGGAGGGCATCGCCTCCAGCAACAGGCGCTTCTTCTTCGCCTCTTCGATGTGCCGCCACAGGTTGAGGGTAGAAAACGCCATCTGCCTGCCACCACCCGGCCGCAGACTGAAGTTCTCCAACTGCTCCAGCGAGGTGATGCCCAGCAAGGAATCACCGCACTTGAACGCATGGTCGAGAAAGGTAAAGGGCCGATTCGCATCGACAGTGATGAGCCATAGCGACAGCTTGGCCATCTCCACCGCCATGGGATTGATGTCCACGCCGTAGAGGCAGCGGTCGGCTACCACCCGACGGGCAATGGCGACGCGCTCTGCAGCCTCCGAGGGTACCAGCCGCTCGCTAAGCGATCCCTCCGAGAATTTGCCCTCCGGCGTGATGAGTATCTGACCGGGGTGGGCCTGTTCCTCGTTTTCCCAGGCTTCCACCAAGCGCTCAGCCAGGTAACGACAAGCCTGCACCAGGAAGGCCCCGGACCCCATGGCCAGGTCGCAGACCTTGAGGTCGAGAATCTCCTTGGGCGTCCTGAGCCGCCATTCCTCCTTGGGCAGGCCCTCGGCTGGGCCAACATAGACCAGCGGCTCCAGGGTGTGCTGGACGATGGGTTCCGTCAGCGAGGGCGGCGTGTAATGGGTGCCGGTGCTGCGGCGCGCGGTGCCCGCGGTGACGAAGATACTGCCGGGCAACACCACCCAGGGACGTTCAAAGGAGTCGTCCCGGCAACGGTGTCCGGTTCAATTAGCCAAGCAATGCTTTAAATGCCCTCTCTGAGC
>CALMDH010000020.1:0-9046 GCA_937862735.1 uncultured Gammaproteobacteria bacterium | reverse complement strand
TCCAGATGGCACTCTCCGGGCAGATTTATGCGGAGGGGAGCGAGTAGTTACGTTTGAAGAACGGTAAACGTGGTGGAACTGACTTGTCCATTAACGTGATTTAATCGGGCATACCGGTATCCAGAGATGATTACAACCCCTCGGTTATCACTTGTTTGCGGTATCACCAGGCCATCCCCGTCCGGACCTGAGCCAGGTTCACATCCTCGCCCTGGGCGATCACCTTGCCCAGGATGCGCCCATAGCGATCATGCTTATGCCTGTCCACCTCAACCCGTTGCCCGACTACCAGGCCGCTGAGGGCCTCCTTGGAGCGCTTGCCGAAGGGCTGGTTAGACTCAGGGGCGTCGATGCCGGACAGCCGAATCTTGTGCTGGGTGTTCCCGGCATCCAAGACCACCAACGTATCGCCATCAGTGATCTTCACCACTTTGCCGTTCAGAGTATCCGCAAAGACACCAAACGGAAAAAGTACCAACAACAAAAGGCTAATGGCGGGTTTCATCCGTCAGGGTTTCGGCTTGGGTCATCCGCAGTAGTAAATCCTGGGGCACGTCACCGTAGCGTTGCACTAAATACCCCATGTTCAAGGCAAGAAGCTTCAGGGCTTCGACCAGTTGCTCCCGGCTGGCCTGTTCCAGGAGGGCGTCGGCCACCAGGATGTACTGGCGAAATTCATCATCGGTATCCATGCAGTCGTTCCGGTTGCAGTGACAAAGGCTATCCTAGCATTCTACGGATACCGCTACCCGGTTCAGGTTACCCGAGCATGAGAGCCAGCAAATATCCCCTCGCAGATCATTCCCCGGCCAAGGATCAACTCTTGGCCATCGTCATCGCCCGAGAGTCGGTGGTGACCGGGGATACCGCACCCCTCCTGCAAAAGCTGGGCTTTCTGTCGGAAAGCCGGGAAGCGGCGATGCAGTGGGAGGGGCGGCTGACGTTCTCCTTTGACGGCTGGGATTTCGATCCCCGGGAGACGGCGGAGATACCGGAGATTCGGTCCTTTTTTCAGTCTCTAACGGCGGAGTGGCCCTACTGGCTGCATTTCAGCGAGAAAGTCGGTGATACGGTGTTGCATGTCTTGCGCCTCCTGTGCCATGGACAGTATGTACGCCGGCAACCGGGAATCGCCACCTGGGCCTTCGCTGATTTTGCTGAGGTGCAACAAGTGCTGCTCAAGCTCTTCTGTGGTCAGAATGTGATGTATGACCGCTTCGGCTTGCCGGAAACGATGAACGAGAGGATCACGCAGGAAGTGATGCAGTTGATCGAGAACAGCCTTCATTGAATGCAGAAAGGCTGAGAAGACTAAACAGCCCATATCCGCTCCAGACAACCTGCACAGTAATTTCCGCCGTTAGACCAACCAAACCAATCCTGTTAATGCCAGGTAGGTTCCGCAGGGTTGATGCCCATCAGCGACGACAAGGCGGAAACGATGGCCCGTCTGCTCTCCAGATGAATGGCTTCCATCTCGGCCCCGAGGGGATCGGTAGCGGCTAACGTCTGGAGATCGTCCATACTCAGCGCGCCATAACGGCGAACAAGGAAGCTGTACTTGAAGGCCAGGAATTCCACGGCTTCTCTCAGTTGCTCTGGCGTTGCTCGGTTCAACAGCAGGTCAGCGCCTAACGCTAAGCGCTGGCTTTCCAGGCTATCAGTCATCTTCTTCTTGTCCCCCTTTGCTCAGCATGCTTTGTTCAAAAAATCTTTCGCGCCTATTGTTCATTCTCCCAACAGAGAAAAAATCCCGCACGGTTCCGATTCACCGATTGAGCGGTACGCTCAGTAAGGGCATAAGCTAAGCCTCTGACCACACCCAACGAATAACCAAGATGCCAAGCATCATCCACCAGGATGAAGGGAAGATTGTTGGCATCCTTGTAAAGGGCGGTATTTCGTTTGCTGTCAAAGTAATACCACCAGATATGGGGGTACTCCAGAACGGTAGCGCAAGCTTTGCGCAGTTCAGCTTGCAGTACCTGAAAATTCATCTCCGGATGTTCCTGAACCAGCTCCAGCGCATACTGGCGGGTCCCCGGCAGCTCCACCCATCATAGAGATCGACTCGCGTGAAGAGTTTCGTCATCGGGGGCTGTGGGTTGCGGTACTTTCCAACCACGTGAGGGCTATTTTGCTTGACTTGGCAATCGACCAGTCGAAAGGTTGCGGCGGTAAAGGCAAAGAAGGGCTGTCCGACAGGGTGGGATCGTCCTTCTGGTCGTAGTGTGCCTCCTCAATGAACTATTGATCCAAATGCTGGGTTGGATCTAGCCACCAGTCCACCACACGCTCATCACCGGCTTTTCGGAGTCTCTTACGTTTGATTTCCGGATTGCCACTATCCTCCCACAGCGGTTTAGGCTTAGGTGCGGTCTGTGCGGGTACCTCCTTGACACGCTCCTCATAGGGTTGGCGAAGGGCAGAAAAGCCACATTCACCGCATATTTTCAGTGGATGCTTCGGGGCGCCGCAGTTAGGACAGGGTTTCGCCATGACTGATATCACTTACATCCGAAAGGGTAACGCACTCATTAGCCTTTGAATGATCGACCCATACGCCCCAGAATCGGATCATAGAGCTTACGCTGACTAATGGGGTATTCGATGTAGAAGGACTTGAACAGGTCATTGGAAAGAAAGGTCTTCTGGTAGAAAATCTTCGGCCCGATGTAACCGGAAACAACAAACCAATTGTCCTTCTGCCGTTTATAGGTAACCTGCTTGGTGATCTTGGCGTTAGCGGCATCCTGGGATTCTTTCTGGAACAGGTCCTGAAGGGATTGCTCGAAGACGTTATGCGTGCCATAGATGATCATCTGGGCTTGCCCATCGGCCGAGGCGAAAATCTGGCCATCGCCATTGGGGGCTTCGCCGCGAGGGATGAGTAAATCGGCCGGATACTCGATGGAATAGTTGAAGCGGCTGTTGGCATAGGTCGAAAAGGGTTCAACGGCAGAAACGGATTGAACCAGGAAGAGCAGGATGACCGGCAGGAGACGAAAGATGGATGATTTCACGTTATAAACTCTCGATTTTCAGTACAGTAGTTACATCGGCACAGCAAGTCAAAGGCTCAGAGGCAACCCCGTAGTGCGCATGTGCCAGTTGCCAATGCAGGATTTGTCCCGCCCAGTCCTCTTGGAAGGTAGTGAAGATGGGGGCGTGCAGACCACGCCATTCTGGAGCTCTTCCGTACCGGCGTCCTGAACGTCCAACGCATCCCCGTGGTCGTGACCGAGTGGGACCCCCCCTCGTTCGAGGAGATGGAGGAAGCAGGCCCGACCGCCTGGCGCCTCTTCAATGCGGTGACCTTCGTCTTGGACGGTCGCATCCTCGGAGATCCGCACAGTACCCAGAGGCTGCATCGCGTCATCGACGGCGTTTGCACGCCTGCTTGATCTTCGACATGAAGAGGAGGAATCATCATGTCCGCCAAACTCATGACGAAGGCCCATCGGGCGCAACTTGCACAAATTGGCATCCCACACCGGCAGGCGCGTGACCGCGGGGAGTACATCGACTTTCGCCCGGTAGAGAAGTTCTTTAAGCTAGTTGCAGACGCCTCGTGGCTCCTCACCGAGGTCTACCCCGCCGACCTCGACATCGCCTTCGGCCCTGTGACCTTGGGGTTGGATTACCCGAACTTGGCGACGTCAGTCTCGCTGAGATCGAGGCCGTCCGCGGCCCCTTCGGTCTTCACGTCGAACGTGACATGAACTTCTTACCCAAGAAGCCCCTAAGCGCCTACGCACGGGAAGCCCGTGAAGTCGGTCCCATCATCGCCTGACTCCTTACCCCGACACGCCCCGAGCATCCGCTCGGATTACCTTTTCTGCCGCAATTACAAAAGCACGGAAGTACAGAAGCCTTGACCCTCTCCCCCAAACGCAAAAACCCCGAGCAGTGATGCCCGGGGTTTCTTTCTCGCGAAAAGGTGGTGCCGAAGGCGGAAGCTTGCTACCGCGATACAACCTTGCTGCTTAGGTCACTGCCAGCCACCGGCACCGGTTCGGTCATTTCACTTGGTGGGGGCGGCCGGAGCAGCCGGAGCGGCAGGAGGCGCGGGCGGAGCATAGGGCACACCGTACGGGGCGCCGTAGGGGCCATAGCCGTAGGGAGCACCGTAGCCGTAGGGGCCATAGCCACCGTAATAGTTGTCGTAGTAGCGGTTGTAGCCACGTCCAGTGCCACGGCCACCACCGGACATGTTCATGCTGAAGTCGCCATACCCATCACCGAACATGTCGTTCATCCAATTGTTGGAGTTATCACCCCAACCGTTATTGCCCCAGGGACCACCACCCCAGAAGGCGGAAGCGGAAGCGGAGACACCCAACAGGGCGACGATCGCGGCAGCGGTAGCAAGCTTTTTCATTTTGAATCTCTAGTAGAAGTTATATCTGGGTTCTGCAAGCGGCGGCGTCTTGGTGCGCCACCCGTGAGTAGTAGAATATTAGAAAATACTTATGTACGCAACTTTATTTTTCGTCGGGCAAGGTGACCACCCCCACCACCCACCCCGCCAACCTTCGGAGGTCTCGCTTCCTCTTTACCTTCCAAGACCCGGCCCCCCCCTGACCGCAGTATGGTGGAAGTGGAGCGGATCTTTTCTGTAGGTTCTCGGCACACCCCCGAGTGTTGAAGCCGGAGGAATCGTCATGAACATCATTACCCCCGCTGACCTGGAGCAGCTTCTCCAAAACGGAGGCATTCAGCGTGCCTTCGAGGAACAAGGCCACCCCTTCCCCCTCAAGGGATCGGAAGAAGGCGAAGCGGTCCGCTATGACAAAAATTAATCAACATCCAGCCTGTAGAGAGAATTCCCCCTGACATAATGGCAAAATATCTTCCCGAGAATTTCAGTCCATCTCTGCGCGCTTCACCAGTCCTTCACGATTCACCGACGACCTTGCGAATCGGTGCAAGAGAGAAGTCAACCTTGAAGGTGTACTTGATGTCCGGCCCGGGACTACTCACCCGTCATCCGTACTACCCCCGTGACGATACCCAAAATCTCGATCTCATCGTGGCGTAAGTAGAGGCGTTGGGTCACTCAGGCTCCCGGATAGCAAGGGGAGGCAGTCTATCGCAAGGGGTACCGTCACCATGAGGGGGACCCCACGGCCCCTAACCTGGAGTTGCTCCCTCAGTTTGGCTGAACAGGCGCTCTAGCCACTACCACCAACCCTCTACTAGGGGGATCTCGGTCTGCGGAAATGAAGCAAGGGGGGGCACGGTGTTCTAACCCTTGGAAACCAGCAAAAACTCCGCAGAATCAATTCCTATAGCGGCTGTTGCGGCTTTTGGGGTAAGGTTGGGAAAAGAAAACCCTTACCATCCGACGGCTAGCCAAGCCGGGCTTCCAGTGCCATGCTGCGGGTAGACCTCTTTCTGACCTGGGCTACCCGGCTATGTCGACGCTGCTTTCCTCCTGGAAATTCTGGGCGCTGTTATCGGCGGTGTTTGCCGCCCTGACCGCCATCTTCGCCAAGATCGGTGTCGAGCACGTCAATTCCGACTTCGCCACCTTTATCCGTACCCTGGTCATCCTGATCACCTTGACCTTCATTCTGGCCGTTACCGGGCAGTTTCAGTCCCCGGGGGCGGTCAGTGGTCGCACCTATTTCTATCTGCTGCTCTCAGGACTGGCCACTGGCGGTTCCTGGCTCTGTTACTTTCGCGCCCTGAAGCTGGGCCAGGCGGCCCAGGTGGCCCCAATCGACAAGCTCTCCGTGGTGCTCGTGGCGATCTTTGGGGTGATCTTCCTGGGGGAGCGGCTCTCCACCACCAACTGGCTGGGGGTGGCGCTCATCGCCCTGGGAGCGGTGTTGGTGGCCTATCGCTGAAGGGCCTCCCCGCGCTGCCGAAGCATGACGGTCAGCAAACCCTGTGGCGGACAGGCGCCCTTCAGTCGCCCATGCAGGTCACGACCAGGGTTCGGGTATGGCCACGGCTTCGATGTTCCCACAGAAAGATCCCCTGCCAGGTCCCCAGTGCCAGGCGGCCGTGGCGGATGGGTACCAGGAGACTCGCCCCGGTCAGGACCGTGCGAATGTGGGCGGACATATCATCCGGCCCCTCATCGTCATGGGTATAACGGGGGTCACCATCGGGCATCTGGCGAATGAAATAGCCCTCCAGATCCTCAAGCACCCGGGGATCAGCGTTTTCGGTGATGAGCAGGGAGGCGCTGGTGTGTTGGCAGAAGATCTGGCACAGGCCGGTCTCCAGGCCCGAGTCCCGCACGAGGGCTGCCACCCGACGACTGATGTCAAGGGGACCGCGACCACGGGTGGCGAGGGTCAAGCTGGCTTGATAGAGGTTCATGGTCCGAACTGGTAAGTCGCAGAGCCTGTCATTTCACCCCGCCCCACCCGGCAAAGGCAAGTCCGCCCTCGGGGCTTACCCCAGGCACACGCGATTGCGCCCCCCGGCCTTGGCCGCATAGAGGGCATCATCCACCCGCTTGAGCCAGGCATCGAGGGTTTCCTCAGGCCCCAATTCGCCCGCGCCCAAGCTGACGGTGACCTGACCGACGACGGGGAAGGGTAACTCGGCGACCAGGAGGCGGAGTTTATCGGCCACCTTGACCGCCTCCGCCGTGCTGCAATGCGGGAGCAAGATGACAAACTCCTCGCCCCCCCACCGGGCCAACAGATCCATGGCGCGCAAGTGCGCCTGCACCGCGTCAGCCAGCGTCACGAGAACCTGGTCCCCCACCTGATGGCCGTAATGGTCATTGATCGCCTTGAAGTGGTCGACATCGAACAACAGCAGCGACAAGGGCACCGCATAGCGCTGGGCGCGCTCGGCTTCCAGGACCGCGGCCTCCTCAAAGTGGCGACGGTTCCAGGTCCCCGTGAGCGGATCGGTGGTGGCCAGGCGGCTCAACTCGGTGTTGGCGACCTGCAACGCCTGATTGACACTCTCGGCGGCATCGCGCGCTTGCCGCAATTCCTCCTCGCTCTGGCGCAGACGCAGCTCCATGTGCTTGCGCTCGGTAATGTCGGTGGCGACCGCCATGCGCACCAGCCGGCCATCGGTCCAGACCACGGCACAATCCCGCAGGTCGTACCAGCGTTGGTTAATCTGGTTCTGGGCTTCCCAGGCATAGACGCCGCTGGGGCGGCCCTCGGCCGTCACCAGGCGGTCATTGGTACAAAAGGGACAGGGGGCATCCAAGCCTTGCATCACCCGGTAACAGGGTTGACCCTCGCCCTGACCAAAGCCTTTGATGGCGGACTGGTTCATGAACAGCACTTCATGGGTTGTCATGTCCGCCAGGTAGATCGGGGCCTCCATGGCATCCAGGATCGTATTGAAGCGCAGAAACATTTGCTCCAAGGCGTGCTGCGCTTGCCGTAAGTGGGTGACGTCCGCATGCGTCCCGGACATGCGCAGGGGGTGTCCCGCTGCGTCCCGGCTGACGATGCGCCCCCGATCCAGAATCCACCGATACCCCCCCTGCCGGGTGCGCATGCGGTACTCGACCTCGTGCACCAGGGTCCGGCCGGCCAGGTGATCGTCAAAGGCTTGCGCGACGCGCTCCCGGTCGTCGGGGTGGATCAAGTCGAGCCAGCCCGTGGCCGAGGCGTCATCGACCTCCTGGGGGGTAAACCCCAGCATCTCGGCCCAGTAGGCGTTGCGTTGCACTTCACCGCTGCCCAGATGCCAATCCCAGGTCCCCAGCCGACTTCCCTCCAGGATGAAATGCAGACTCTCTTCCTGTTCCCGTAGCCGGGTGTTCGCGGCATGGACCTCGGCGGTGCGCTCCTCCACCCGCTGTTCCAGCACTGCATTCAGCTCGCGATAGCGCCGTTCGCTGGCCCGCAGGCGCTCCTTGGCCCGCTGGCGCTTGGCCATCTCTGCCTCCAGCGTGGCGGTGCGTTGGGCGACCCGCTGCTCCAGATCCTCCTTCAGGGCGCGGATTTCGTGCAAGATCCGCTGATTGAAACGCACCCATCCCACCAGTCCCCCGACCAGGAGGCCATAGCCCAGGAAAGCCATGCCATCCTCGACCAGGATGCCCACCCGCTTTGGCTGGACGCGCACTTCATCCAGGGCATCCGCGAGATGACTGAGGAGCAGCAAGGACAGGCCCACGAATATCGGCCAATAGACGCGCGGGGTGTGACGCAGTGCTGGACGACGAAGAGGCCCAGCAGCGGGATCAGGCAAATGCTGGCCTCGGAGAGGAGGGCGAAGAAGTCGATGCTGGCGGTGGCGGGTAACCACCCGAGTTGCAGGACCAGAAAGCTGAGGGCCACGCCGGAGAGGACCCACGCCGGCCAATAGCGGGGCGGGTGCTCAGGACCCTTGCCCGTGGGCGGATCTGGCTGCGGCTGGGTTAATGGAGCGGTGCTCGCTTGCATGAGGGTTCCCCCTACCACCCTGCGGAGTTAGACAGTCGCGGTGCTGCCGCCCAAGGGCGACGACTTCCTCGCCAACCATCACGGCGGGTCTACCACCATCCCGTCTGCTGACAGGATAGGTTCCTAGTGTTTACAACCATCCTTGCGCCTGGCGTACCAAAAAAACCCGACACCCGAGTCAGGTCAGAGACCGATAGCACGGCTACGCTGGCTTTCCGGGACAGCTACCGTGCGAACGAGTATGCGCAAACCCCGTGCTCAATAACAGACATGAATTCCGACATTTGCCCATAAATTTTTTATGACTGCCCTCATCGGACCGGTGACGACGCTAGCTGGCAGGTGCGTAGCATGACCGGCAACCGCATCCTGCACGGCGAGCAACTCTGATCCCAATCTCAACTCCTGGGAGCAGCCGATCTAGCCGCTATAGGGCAATACACACACCCGCCGTTACAAGGCTGGTGGCCGCTACGGAGGGGGTTCTCGGGTGCTCTGAAGTCGCTACCAGCTCCTGCTGGTGGGGTTATTGACCAATCCAGCCACTCCATACCCGGGCATAACCCCCGCCGGAGCTGAGGAAACTTTTGTGGGTCCGGGTGGCTCTGTTAAAGCAATATCCACACCAATTACTGCCGTTCCAGCGCTTGCGATTTGGTCAGCCACTG
>CALMDH010000019.1:0-8155 GCA_937862735.1 uncultured Gammaproteobacteria bacterium | reverse complement strand
TCGACCCCGCCTGTGGTTCCGGCAACTTCCTGGTCATCGCCTACAAGGAACTGCGTGCCATCGAGGCCGAGATCAACCGCCGCCGAGGCGAGGTCGGGCGAAAGTCCGACATCCCGCTGACCAACTTCCGGGGGATCGAGATCCGGGATTTCCCGGCCGAGATCGCCCGACTCGCGCTGATCATCGCCGAGTACCAGTGCGATGTGCACTATCGCGGGCAGAAAGAGGCGCTGGCTGAATTCCTACCGTTGGAGGCGATGAACTGGATCACCTGTGGCAATGCGCTGCGGCTCGATTGGCTGAGCATCTGCCCGCCGACCGGGACGGTGGTGAAGCGGTACGCGGATGATTTGTTCTCGACTCCGCTCGATCAAACGGAGATTGATTTCGAGAACGAGGGTGGAGAGACGTATATCTGCGGAAATCCGCCTTATCTGGGTAGTAAATGGCAGTCACGAGAACAAAAAGAAGAATTGCGATACATCTTTGAGAGACGGACGGATAGTTGGAAGTCGCTGGATTATGTTGCTGGCTGGTTCATGAAGGCTGCTGAGTACGGCATGAAAACAAGCACAGCTTCGGCTTTTGTTTGTACAAATTCTATCAATCAGGGTTTGCAAGTTCCTATATTGTGGCCGCTCATTTTTGAAACGGGTCATGAAATAGGGTTCGCTCACACTAGCTTTAAGTGGTCAAACCTTGCTAGCGACAATGCTGGGGTGACAGTCGCTATAGTTGCAATTACCATACAAGGCAAGAAAACAAGAAATCTCTTCTCAATTTTAGAGGATGGGAGTACTGCCGTAAAAGACGTATCTCATATTAATGCCTATCTTGTTCCGGGGCCTGATGTTTTTATTGAGCAATTTCGTAAGCCAATTTCTGGTTCTTCACAAATGCTTTTCGGAAACATGCCACGGGATGGCGGTAATTTTATCCTGTCATCTAGTGAAAGGCAACAGCTAGTAGAAAAGAATCCAGAGGTCATACCGTTTATTCGCCCTTATCTTGGTTCTGAACAGATGATTCAAGGAAAGCCAAGGTGGTGTATCTGGATTGACGATTCGGAAGCGGAATTTGCTCGTTCGCATGCATACCTTAAAGAATTGCTTGAAAGGGTGAGATATTTTCGATTAAATAGTGCTGCGGCATCTACTCGTGATTTTGCTTCTAAACCTCATCGTTTTGTACAAATTGCTGGAACCGCAAAGAAGCATTCAATTGCTGTAGCAAAGGTATCTTCTGAAAGAAGGCCCTATTTACCCGTTGATCTACTGGACAATAGTGCAATTGTCAGTGATCTACTATTCGCACTCTACGACGCCCCGCTCTGGAACATGGCGCTCATCGCCTCGCGCCTGCACCTAGTCTGGATCGCCACCGTCTGCGGCAAGCTTGAAACCCGGTACCGCTACTCCAACACCCTCGGCTGGAACACCTTCCCCGTCCCCCTGCTGACCGAGAAAAACAAGGCCGACCTTACCCGCTGCGCCGAGGACATCCTCCTCACCCGCGAGGCCCATTTTCCGGCCACCATCGCCGATCTCTACGACCCCGATACCATGCCGGCCGACCTGCGCGCCGCCCATGACCGCAACGACGAGGTCCTGGAGCGCATTTACATCGGCCGTCGCTTCAAGAACGACACCGAGCGGTTGGAAAAGCTCTTCGAGATGTACACCCAGATGACCCAGGCTAAGGCCGGGCCAGGCGAGTCGCCACAACGTCTCGGCCTACACTGACCAGAGACCCCCACCGTGGATTCAAGCCCGATGATCCCGGCCATCCAGGCCAAGATACGGACACGCCAGTACGAGTTCTCCCGCCATGCGTTGGATCAGAGCATCGTGCGGGACATCAGCATCGCGGAATTCGAGGAGGCGTTGTTGGGCGCCGTGGAAATCATCGAGGACTACCCGCATGACAAGTACGGTCCCAGTTGTCTGCTGCTCGGCGTCACCGACGAGGCCCGGACTCTGCACGTGCTGTGCAGTTACCCCAGTCGTCCGCTACTGAAGGTCATCACCCTTTACGAGCCCGATCCCGCGCAATGGATCGGTGCCCGCATCAGACGCGACACATGAGGATGAAGGCAATGATGCAAGAAACCCTGATCGAGACCCAGGTGAACTACACCATCGAGTACCAAGGCCAGCTTTACCTCATCGAGCAGGTCCCGGCCCGGGTGTGCCAGGAGACCGGGGAGGAATACTTCGCCCCGGAGACCGTCGAACATATCCAGGCCCTGATCAAGAGCGGCCGGCCGCCCACCCGTGTCATCTCCACCCCCGTCTATCGCTATGCCTGAGCCCATGACCGCTCAAGCCCCTGACCGTCCGACCATGACCCCACCGCCCGTCATCCCCTCGGTCTCCGTCACCTACGCCACCAACGGCCGGTCGACGCGGGCCAACGAACTGGGCATGCGCCCCATGCAGGAGCGCGCCTATGAGAAACGCGGCGAGCAGTACCTGCTGATCAAGTCGCCCCCGGCCTCGGGCAAGAGCCGGGCACTGATGTTCATCGCCCTCGACAAGCTCCACCATCAGGGCCTGCGCCAGGCCATCATCGTGGTGCCGGAGAAGTCCATCGGCGCCAGTTTTCACGACGAGCCCCTGTCCCAGTTCGGCTTCTTTGCCGACTGGCGGGTGCCGCCCCAGTGGAACCTGTGCAACGCCCCGGGGGAAGAGGGCGGCAAGGTCAGGTCGGTGCGCGCCTTTCTGGACAGCGAGGACCGGGTGCTGGTCTGCACCCACGCCACCTTCCGCTTCGCCGTCGACCAGTACGGGGTTGACGCCTTCGACCAGCGCCTGATCGCGGTGGACGAGTTCCACCACGTCTCCGCCAACCCGGACAACAAGCTCGGCACCCATCTCGGCCAGTTCATCGCCCGCGACCGGGTGCACCTGGTGGCCATGACCGGCTCCTATTTTCGCGGCGACGCCGAGGCCGTGCTCGCCCCCCAGGACGAGGCCCGCTTCGACACCGTCACCTACACCTACTACGAACAGCTCAACGGCTACCAGTACCTCAAGCAACTCGACATCGGCTACTACTTCTACACCGGCGCCTATACCGCGGACATCCTCCAGGTCCTCAACCCGGCGGAGAAGACCATCGTCCACATCCCCAACGTCAACTCCCGCGAGAGCACCAAGGACAAGATCCGCGAGGTGGAGCACCTCATCGAGGCCTTGGGCGAATGGCAAGGCACCGACCCGGTGACCGGCTTCCAACTGGTCCGGACCCCCGACGGCCGCCGGCTGCGCATCGCCGACCTGGTGGACGACGACCCCGCCAAGCGCGACCGGGTGGTGGCGGCCCTGAAGGACCCGGTCCACAAGTTCGACCGCGACCATGTGGACCTCATCATCGCCCTGGGCATGGCCAAGGAGGGCTTCGACTGGGTGTGGTGCGAGCACGCCCTCACCGTCGGCTACCGTGCCAGCCTCACCGAGGTGGTGCAGATCATCGGCCGCGCCACCCGCGACGCCCCGGGCAAGACCCGCACCCGCTTCACCAATCTGATCGCCGAGCCCGACGCCAGCGAGCAGGCGGTGACCGAGGCGGTCAACGACACCCTCAAGGCCATCGCCGCCAGCCTGCTGATGGAGCAGGTCCTCGCCCCGCGCTTTAGCTTCGTCCCTAAGACCCCGGACAGCGGTCCCCAGGAGGGCTTCAGCTATGGCGAGGCGGGCTACGTCCCCCACCAGGAAAACGTCGGCATCAATGAGGCCACGGGCCAGTTCCAGATCGAGATCAAGGGCCTGGCCCAGCCCAAGACCCCGGAGGGGGAGCGTATCTGCCAGCAGGACCTCAACGAGGTCATCGCCACCTTCGTTCAGGACAAGACCAGCCTGGAACGGGGCCTGTTCGACGAGGAACTGGTGCCCGAGGAACTGACCCAGCTTCGCCTGGGCAAGATCATCAAGGATCGCTACCCGGACCTCGACCCGGGCGACCAGGAGGCGGTGCGCCAGCACGCCATCGCCGCCCTGACCCTCACCCAGCAGGCCAAGGCCCTGGCCCTGGAGCCCACGGGGTCCACCCCGAACGACCGGGAGCCGGCGGCCAACACCGCCTTCGTGGAGGGGGTCCGCCGCTTTGTCATGGACGTGCGCGAACTCGACATCGACCTGATCGACCGCATCAACCCCTTTGGCGCCGCCTACGCCATCCTCGCCAAGAGCATGAGCGAGGACAGCCTGAAACAGGTGCAGGCGATCATCGCCGCCAAGCGTCTGGCCCTGTCACCGGAAGAGGCCAAGGAGCTGGCGATCCGCGCCTTCCGCTTCAAGCAGGAGCGGGGCCGGGTGCCATCGGCGGCCGCGCCGGATGCCTGGGAGCGACGCATGGCCCTGGGCGCGGCGGCCTTCATGCGCTTCAAGAAGGACGGGCGCTATGACTGACATCGATCTGGACGCGCTGGCGGCGGAGCTGTCCGAATTCGCCCCCGCCCAGAAACCGTCCGGCCGTTCCCCCCGCGAGGAGCGCATCATCGCCGGGTTTGAGGACATCCAGCGTTTCGTCGCCGAGCAGGGGCGTGTCCCCCAGCAGGGCGAGGGGCGGGACATCTTCGAGCGCCTCTATGCCGTGCGCCTGGAACGTCTGCGCCACCTGGCGGAGTGTCGCGCACTCCTGGAACCGCTGGACCATCAGGGCCTGCTGCGACCGGCAACCACCCAAGCGACCGCCGAGGACCCCGCCCTCGACGCCGAGCTGCTGGCCACTGCCCTGGCCGAGGTCGAGGCGGCGGCCGGGGGCCTGACCGAGCTGCGCCATGTGCGCCCGAGCAGCGAGAAGCGCCTGGCGGAGGAGGTCGCCAACCGCCAGCCCTGCGCCGACTTCGCCCGCTTCAAACCCCTCTTCGATCAGGTGCAGCGGGACCTGGACAGCGGCGACCGCAGCGCCCGGCCCTTTGGCCTCAAGGCCGAGATCGAGCCAGGGCGCTTCTTC
The DNA here is from genome assembly GCA_937862735.1 of uncultured Gammaproteobacteria bacterium. Taxonomy (GTDB): domain Bacteria; phylum Pseudomonadota; class Gammaproteobacteria; order Chromatiales; family Chromatiaceae; genus M0108. The sequence continues at coordinate 3,199 of CALMDH010000019.1, read as the reverse complement.
ATTCTCGGTGGCCAGAAGGCTTACGTCGCCGAGATGGGTGAGCCCTTCATGCAGGACTATGGGGACCGTGATGCCCGCCTGCGCGTCATCTTCGACAACGGCACCGAGAGCAATCTGCTGATGCGCTCCTTGCAGCGCGCCTTGACCAAGGACGAGGCCGGCCGGCGCATCACCGAGCCCCATCCGGGTCCCCTCTTCGCCCAGGTCAGTGAGGAGGACGACCAGGTCAGCGGCACCATCTACGTGCTGCGCAGCCAGTCCAGCCTGCCCCAGATCGCCGCCAACCGGGAGCTGATCCACAAGATCGGCGTCACCGGCATGGACGTTGACCGGCGCCTGGCCGCCGCCAAACTCGATCCGACCTTCCTCCTGGCGGAGGTCGAGGTGGTCGCCACCTATGTGCTGTACAACATCCACCGCACCAAGCTGGAACATCTGATCCACCGCCTCTTCGCCCCGGCCCGCCTGGAGATCGCGATCAAGGACCGCTTCGGCAACCCCGTGGTCCCCCGCGAGTGGTTCCTGGTGCCGCTCCACGTCATCGACGAGGCGGTGGCAAAGATTCGGGATGGCAGCATCACCCGCTATCGCTATGACCCGGCGTCGGCCAGGCTGGTGGAGCGGGAGGGGTGTTGAACACCCCCTCGCAGATCAGCTCACATGAAATTTGTTGAGATCGATTAGGGCGAAGGGCGCCTGGGGGGGGACGGGAAGGAACCGTTAGTAGCAACGCGCAAACAAGAAAACGGGTAAATTTTGTCGTTAGTGGAAGTAGGCCGTTGCTTTTTTTTTGCTTTGCCGTCGCAACGCTGACCCGCCAAGACTAATAGCAACACAGTAAACGCATAATCAGTCTGAAAACCTCAAAAAATCAGTCACCCACACACACAACAGGCGCCGTATATAACAAGAATGCGCTAGACCAGTACATTTGGGAGTGTTGCTATTTTCTGGCTAGTTGCTAGCAACAGGTCTGCTGAAAATGTTATATTCAGCCGTTGCTATGCCATACATGCAATTCTCAAACCAACATTGCGGTGTGATCTGTTGGCATTTCGGCAGTCTTGGCATTGGTTGCAGTAATACTTGCGAGCTACTCATACACCCAAGACCGGGACAATAACACCGCAGGTGGACAGTGGCAGGCGAAAGTGCTGGCTGCCATCGAGTATGGAAATCAGCAGCGATCCTCTCTTGAAAGAGAGAATCAGGCGCTTCTGGAACAGGTGAAGTCGCAGAGTGCCCGCATCGCGTATCTGGATGCATCTCAACGCGTATCCGTTAAATCCACGGCATCAAAGCAAATGCCGAGATAACAGGACGTACCCAGGCTTTTTTCACCAGCTGGAACCGTGCTGATCATCCCGCCCTTCGATCCGCAATTATCCATCGTGACCTCTGTCTATGACGTAAAACGCGAGACGATGCGCCGCGCGCTGGATCCGGTTGACAGCCGGCCGGCGGATGATGCAGATGAGGACCAGTAGCCAGAATGAAACAGGGGTAAGGAAACAGAGCATCCCTGAGAGGGTCAGAGCGCCATCAAAGTTTTCACGAGTTGTGGCATAAACCCGGTACGTGCCGGCTGGTCTTCTAAACCAAGCAATTGGTACACCTGGCCGCCAATGCCTGGCCGGACCTCCCCGGTTTCCGTGCGGCAATCGTCCACGGCGAAATAGACGAACTCGAATAAATCGGCGATCGCGGGCGGAAACTCGTCGCGTAAAGCGTTTTCAGCCCCGATATACATCACCGGAGAGACGACAAAAATCCTCTTCGGGGAGATTTTTTCGATCAGAGCCAGAATATTCGTTCTGACAACACAGCTTGATGAAATAATCGACTTAACCACGACGAGATAGTCAGCATCCTGGTATCCAGGTTGCAAATAACGATGGACGACAGGCGCAATGCTACCATTGTTGAGCGGGTAGTGATTATTCCAAAAAATGGCCGCCAGGATGTCTCGTGAGCTGCGCAGCGATTCGATGACGCCCGCCGCCAGATAATCGGCGTCTTCCGCGGTGGCGACAACGAGGCATTTGCTTCCAATGGGTATGCTGCTGTCAACAATGCGACCGAGTTGGCGCCCGATATCGGTCATGGACGCGCGATACGCGCTCGGCTCCCGGGTGCTTTCCAGCAGAGTGTTCAGGGCGTTCTTTGCGCCCTCATCGGCACAAGACGCGAATCTACGGTGCGCTTCTGGAGTACCCATGGTTGACACCCAAGTTTCAGTTTGCCAATTCTGGCGCCGCCTGCAACATCAGATACGACAGCACCTGGTTTAAGGTTTGCGCCGTTGCCAACGCGGCCGGCATCTGCGCCTCGATCTCCACCTTCATTGCGATCGATAGTCCGCGGTATGTCACGACATAACGCCCGGCCTCAATGTGCAGTTCGAGCCCTGCGTACTTCGAGCACAGGCCCGTGAGCCACGGTGGGGGCGGCCCTGGCGTGGGGTCAAGGCCCAGGAACAGATCGGGCTTTGATATGTGTCGTGCCTGGCGCACCAGGTCATCTAATCGCGCAGCCGCCTGCGCCGAGAGCCACACCCCGAGCAGAAGCGAAAACACGGCGTTGGCGGTCGATACATCATCCGATCCGCAGATCACCTTTAAGTTTTCTCTGACTGTATCCTCTCCGAATATGAGCTGCACGCTGGCAGGAAAATAGGGAAAGTACTCGCACCGGAAGGGGGCGCGTCCGCATTGGCTAATCTTCTGGCGATTCGCCTCGGCCATGCTTGGGCAGGAGACCACGAGCACTTGGTTGCTCGTATCCACTCTGTGAAAATCGAGATCGATCACGGTCTGCCTGGCGAATCGCTCTGCGTGCGTCGGCGTCCATCGCGCGGCATTCCCGGATGAGTTCTTCGCTTGGTAATTAGTCTTGGTGTTATTCGACCGTTGCCGCAGACAGAGATCGTCGACGTAGCTGTACTCTTGGGCTGACAACGTAAAGTCGGCCAGGTTGTCTTCACTCGCAACGATTTCGCAGATTTTCGCCACGGCAAAGAAATTTTCGTACACACCGCCTTTATGGTTGTTGTCACCGCCAGTCCTGATAGACCTGAGCTGTGTTACCGCATCGCCGCCAAATTGCTGTTCGACGAATGCCTCTAACGCTTCAGTCTCAGCGCCATCACCAAGCATCATAGTAGGAAAATGCGATGTGTTTGCAGAAATATACTGTTAAT
>CALMDH010000018.1:0-13483 GCA_937862735.1 uncultured Gammaproteobacteria bacterium | reverse complement strand
GATCATCAAATACAATGTGTTAGCTCGTCACTTGCTCCGAATAGTCGAAACCGGGGTAGCAACGGCGATGGTCAAGGGATGAAGGCGATGCCCCTGGGGTGCCTACTGGATCAGGTGCTTAGTAACTGATAATTATCAAGAAGCCGCCCAAGGGTCAGGATTGCGACAAAATTTCGCGAGGGGATGATGAGCGATGCCCGTCAGAGAGCCAAGGGCTGTCAGGGGATGGTAGGGGGTGGCAGACCCCGGGGGACAGGGGCAAGGTCTAAGGCTCCGGCCGCCACACCCATCCCAGCCGGGTCCCCGGCCACCAAAGTACTGGCCTTAAATCATCTGCGCATGCCTCTCAGACTGTGCGTCCTCTGAAAAAGTCCCTCCGATGGTCTGTCTGGCGTACGAACCCAGAGGTGCATCTCCGCCGAGATATGGCTCACATTCCGTACTTTGTATGCCCGGTGCGACTGTAGTAGATTGGTGTACATAAGCATACATGCAGCCCTAAGGGGCAAATTTAGCCACCACCAAGACCGCCACCCTGACGTTTCGCATCGCTCCCGACTTGAAGGTGGCGCTGCGAGAAGCCGCTCAGCTGGAGCACCAATCCATCGCCAACATGGTGGAAGTCCTGATCCGGGATCACTGTTCGCGAAACGGCATCGCGATTTCCGGCAGTGATAGATCAGCCTCCCACCCGAGCGAGTCTCGCAGTGACAGGACAGATTCCACGGAGCCTCACAACACCAAGAAGGGGACGCCATCCTGATGTCTACCGACCCGCAGTCCTTGGGCACCAAGGAGATCATCGATCGTATCTTCAAAGATCCCGCCATCCGTTACGAGCTGACCGAATTCGTCAGCCTTGGCAAGCCGATACACGAGATTCTTTCCATCTATCCAAAGGTCACGACCACGGGCAAGGACGTGGGCAAGACCAAGTATTTCCTCAAGAGCTTGATCCCGTTTTCCTCCGGCAACGAGGAGGTACAGGTCTATGTCGAGGGCGGCAAGTCCGCGCCCGAGGAGATCGTGCGCCAGCTCTGGACCTATAAGCTGATCCACCAATACGGCTATCAGGTCGACGAGATCGAGCTTGAGACCAGCGTCGTGTTCGGCACCGAGGTCAGCACCAAGGCCGCCGATGTCGTCGTCTACACGGACCTGACCAAGACGACACCGAAGATCATCGTCGAGTGCAAGAAGCCCAAACGCAAGGACGGCATCGAGCAGCTCAAGAGCTACATGAACGCCAAAGGCGCGCCAGTGGCCATCTGGTCCAACGGCGCGGACAGCATCATCCTGTACCGGCCCTATCCCGGGCAGTTCGATGACACCCTATTCGATCTACCACGGCGCGGGCAGGAGCCGAAGGATGTCCTCGAAGCCAAGAAGACCCTCTTGCAGCTCAAAAACGATTTCAATTTCAAGAAGATTCTTCAGGATCTTGAAGAACTGGTCCTGGCCGACAGCGGCAAGGATGAGTTCAACGAGATCTTCAAGCTCATCTTCGCCAAGATCTGGGACGAGAAGGAGGCGCTGGAGAAGCGCAAGGACAAGGTGGTCGAGTTCCGCAAGGCACTGGACACCGAGATCACCTACGACCGCATCAACAGCCTCTTCCACAACGCCTGCGACGAGTGGCCCGGCATCTTCAAGCAGGGCGAGGACATTGAGCTGGCCAAGCGCCATCTTCAGGTCTGCGTCGGCCCCATCGAAGGGGTACGGCTCATGGGCTCGAACCTGCGCGTCATGGACGACGCCTTCGAATATCTGCTCCCCACCGAGGCTAAGAAGAAGAAAGGCCAGTTCTTCACCCCGCGCCATGTGGTCGAGATGTGCGTGCGGATGCTCAATCCGAAGCGCGACGAGTACGTGATGGACCCAGCCTGTGGTTCCGGCGGCTTCCTGCTGCACGCCATGGACTGGTGCTACCCGGCGTGCGACAACGACCAGCGCGAGCTCCGCAAGCATCGCTACGCCTCCAAGTACCTCTGGGGCATCGACTTCGAGCAGCGTGCCGCCAAGACCTCACGCGCCCTGATGCTCATCGCCGGCGACGGCCACACCAATATCTTCGGCCCGGATGTGAGCAGTCTCGATCCGCGCACCTGGTACGAGACCGGCTCTGGCTCGGCGCTGATGCAAGGGCTCCGTCGAGCCAGGCTCACGGCGAAGCCGATCCCCGAGAACGAGCCGCTGACCGACGAGGACAAGGCGTGGGAATATTTCGACGAGCTGAAGTTCGACGTCATCCTGGCCAATCCGCCGTTCGCCGGGGAGATGAAGGACCGCAAGATGCTGGCGCGCTACGAGCTGGCGCGGCCCGCGCTCAAGCGCGCCGGGGACGACAAGCAGCCCAAGGAAGAGCGCGATGTCCTCTTCATCGAGCGCATCCTCAAGATGCTCAAGCCCGGCGGACGCGCCGCCATCGTGCTGCCGCAGGGCAAATTCAACAACTCGTCGCTGGCCTTTATCCGCGAATGGATTCTGAAGAAGGCCCGGCTGCTGGCGGTGGTCGGGCTGCACCCCAACACCTTCAAGCCGCACACCGGCACCAAGACCTCGGTGCTGTTCGTGCAGAAATACACCCAGGACCAGCTCGACCGGATCGCCCAGGTCCACGACCAGGTCGCGGGCGCTTGCCCGGATTACGCGGCCGAGATCAAGGCACTGCTGACCGCCCATGAATCCGCCGCAGACGTGCCGGAGGACGTCATCCCCGAGGCGGTGGCGGATCTGATCGCCGAGACCTTCAGCGAGCCCGAGACCGATGAAACCACCAACGGCAACGGGGAGGAGTCGGACGACAGCGAGGACGCCGAGACAGCAGGGGTCGATGAGGACCGCGTCGCGCTCGCCGAGGAGCGGCTGAACGGCCTCAAGTCCGCACTGCTGAAGGCCAAGCAGCGGTTGATGGATCTGGAGAGCGATCGCGAGGCACTGGAGCAGCAGAAGGACCAGGAGATCGACGCGATCAGCTTGAGCTGGACTGGCGAGAAGGGCGGGTTGCGGTCACGCATCAAGGAAGTCAGGCAAGACTATCAGATTAGCCTGAAGGCGCTGAATGAGCGGAACAGGGCCGCGCAGAAACCCATCAAGGCCGAGATCAAGTCATTGGAGACGCGGATTCCCCAGGCCGAGCGCGACCTGAAACAGCTCACCAGTCGCGGCCGACTGGAGCTGATCCTGGCCGACGACGACCTGATCGGCACACTCAAGGAGCGCTGGATCGCCGCCGAGGTCTCCAAGCGGCTCGACTACCCCATCTTCATGGCCGTCAGCGAACGCGGGGGCAAGAACAACTCCGGCGATTACGAGTACATGCTCGACGCGGACGGCGGCCTGATCGAGTTTCCGGACGGACACCCGCAGGAAGGGCAGTTGGTCGTCGATCAGGATCTAGTGAACTACGACTTGCGGGCGGAAGACCTGGCCGATGCGAGCCAGATCCCCGATGAACAGCTTTGCGTGGCGGAGGCGTTTGTGCGGTTTGCGCAGGAGCAAAGGTTTGGTTTCTGGGTGGGTGAGTGATGCCAATTTGCACAACGACCACAGCGAGTCAGCTTCAGTCCAGCTTCATCCGGATTGACGCGGAATTCTTCAAGCCGGAGTACATAGAGGCATCATCACAGATCAACTCAATACCTGGCATCAGTCACCTCGGGAAGGTTGCTGAGAGAATTACCCAAGGCTCGAATCCAAAATTTTTGGAAAGCGGCTTGCCGTGCGTAAATGGGAAGAATGTGTATTTTGGGACGATGGAGGAAGGAGAACCCAACTATGTCTCTCCCACTGAGTTTGAGCGACTTTCCGGGTACATTCTGAAGCGGAACGATTTGGTCATTACGCTCAAGCATGCCACCAAGGTAGGCAGAGTTTGGATTGTTGAAAACCATAAGCCTCGGATATTTTCGCGCAACATTGGCCTGGTGAGACTGCGAGCTGATTCGCCAATTCGACATTCGGTCCTCCTGCTTTATCTTTGGACAAAGGCAGGTCAGTTATTGATTGATCGATGTGCGACCGGCGGAACGACCGGCCAAATAACGCTGTCAATGAGCGAACTTCGTCGCCTGCCGATCCCGCTAATTGCAGAAAAACATCAGATCGAAATCGACTCTCTTTTTTGGCGGTCTCGAAATGCTGCAAGAAATGCGATCAGCAGCTACGAGAAAGCCCAACAAGTCCTCGAATTCGAACTCGGCCTAGACAACCTGACATTCCAAAAGCCGGTAGGCTACACCGCGCGGTTTAGCGACCTGGAAATCTCGCGTCGGTCAGACCCTCAGCACTACCAGCCACGCTTTCAGCAACTGACCGACCATCTATCCAGTTTTCGGATAGAACGAGTCCGAAGCATACGCACCTACAACCGGCGCGGACTCCAGCCCATTTATATGCAAAACGGAAAGGTCGACGTAATCAACAGTCAGCACCTTGGGCCAACGCATATCGACTACGAAGGGCTACAGAGGACCAGCGCTACCGCTTACGCCGCCGCTCCCGAGGCGCACATCCAGCGGGACGATCTGCTGATCTATACCACGGGTGCCTACATCGGTCGGACCAACGTCTATCTTAGCGATGCGCCGGCCATGGCAAGTAACCACGTCAATATCCTCCGTCTGCGCCCCGGTATCGACGCCGCTTACATGGCGATGGTCTTCCAGTCCGTCGTCGGGCAATTCCAAACTCAGAAGTTCGCGCGAGGTAGCGCCCAGGCGGAGTTGTACCCGGCCGATATTGACCGCTTTGTCGTTCCACTGATCGATTGCAAACAGCAGAAAGCCATCGGCGATTTGGTGCGCGAGAGTTTGGGGAAACAGCAGGAATCACGGCGGTTGCTCGAGCAAGCCAAAGCCCGCGTCGAGCAGCTCATCGAAGAGGCCGCACGGGCGTGACCGATCCCCAAACCCCGACGACTCCACGCGAACGCGATCCCGACATGGCCAATGCCGAAATCGCCCTGCAGCGCGCCGCGCTGCGCGCCCGCGAAAAGGCGTGGCGTCACGGTGTCCCGCTGGTCTATTCCGAGAATGGAGTCATCAAGTACGAGTATCCGCCAGCGCCAAATGAATCGAGTGACAAGCATGCTGCGACATAAAGGCGGTCTCGCCTCGCCGACATCGGGGGATGTGGCACAAATTGTCAACGGCGAGGAAGTTGCCGTCCTCGCTGACCGATTCCGGGATCTGTTCAAGGACACTCAGGTGTTGCCGAGAGCTGCGACGCTTGCGGATGCCGAGATCGGCGCGGAGGTCGACGCCGTGCGGGATGGGCGAGTCGGTCAGGTGCCGGGAACGTCACGATGCACCCCGTGATTGCCGCCCAGCGCCCCGCCATCGCCAACATCTGCCGGCGCAACCAGGTGCGACGGCTGGAGGTCTTCGGCTCCGCCGCGCGCGGCGCGGATTTCGACCCCGAACGCAGCGATGCGGATTTCCTCGTGGAGTTCGCGCCCGATGCCCAGGCCGATCTGGGTGGCTGGTTCAGCGTTCGAACCGAACTGGAGCGGTTGCTCGGGCGGGCTATCGATCTGGTTGAGTACCAGGCTTTGCGCAATCCCTATGTGCGCGCCGACATCGAACGCACTCGGGAGTTGGTCTATGCAGCGTGACCTGGAATCCTGCGTTTGGGAATGCTTGATCGTCGTTCAGGAGGATGCGCGATGAAGAAGGACCAGCCACCTGACAACGACGCCAGGGGCCAGTTCCTGGTCTACGCGGCCGAGGACGGCCGCATCAAGATCGACGTGCGCTTGGCGGATGAGACTGTCTGGTTGACGCAACCGCTGATGGCCGATCTCTTCCAGACGACACAGCAGAACATCAGCCAGCACATCCGCAACGTCTACGACGAGGGAGAGTTGGCCCCGGAGGCAACCAACAAGAAATTCTTGTCGGTTCGCCAAGAGGGGGGGCGCGCCGTGCAGCGCAACCTCGACCACTACAACCTCGACATGATCATCTCGGTCGGCTACCGGGTGAAAAGCCATGTGGCCACCCGCTTCCGGATCTGGGCCACACAGCGCCTTAAGGAGTACATCATCAAGGGCTTCACGCTCGACGACGAGCGGCTGAAGAATCCGAGCCAGCCCTTCGACTACTTCGAGGAGCTGACCCGTCGCATCCAGGATATCCGCACCTCCGAGCGGCGTTTCTACCAGAAGATCACCGACATCTATGCGACCAGCATCGACTACGACCCGACGATGGACATCAGCATCCGTTTCTTCCAGACGGTGCAGAACAAGATGCACTGGGCCATTACGGGCAAGACCGCCGCCGAGATCGTCCACCAACGCGCCGACGCGGACAAGCCGAACATGGGCCTGACAAACTGGCGCGGCGCCAAGGTGCGCAAGCAGGACGTTAGCATCGCCAAGAACTATCTGGACGAGGCGGAGCTGGCCGCGTTGAACAACCTGGTGGAACAGTATCTGGTCTTCGCCGAGGGCCAGGCCATGCGCCGAATTCCCATGCACATGCAGGACTGGATCAGCAAGCTCGACGCCTTTCTGAACATCAACGACCGCGAGATCCTGACGCATGCCGGCAAGATCTCGCACCAGATGGCGCAGCAGCGGGCGGAAGACGAGTATGAGAAGTTCCACCAACGGCGGATCGCCGAGCAGGATCGCGCCGGCAACGACTTAGACAAACTGATCGAACGCCTGCCCGCCGACAAGCACGCGCGCAAATAGGGAGAAGCCCTCATGACACTGGCCGATGACGATCAGCAACTGTTGCGGGAGCTCTGCGAGCAACATGGGGTCAGCACCGAGAAGGTGCTGAAGCTGCTGGAGACCGTGCGGGATTACGAGCTGAAGGACCGGCGGACCGGAGTCTACGATGCCCTGAGAGACATCCTGAAGACGAGGTTTTCCGCTGATGCGGAGGACAACCGATGAAGTTCCGTAAGCTGGTCATCGAGAACTACAAGTCCTTCCAGTTTCCCACGGAAATCGTCTTTCCCGAGGGCGAGAACGGCCGCAGCATTTTCCTGATCGGCGGCATGAACGGGGCGGGCAAGACCTCGATCATGGAGGCTGTCACCTATTGCCTCTATGGTGCCAAGGTCGACGAGATCTTCCGCAACATCAACCGTCGCGAAAAGGCGAAGGGCAACGCGAATGTCACCTTCGAGCTGGTCATGGAGATGGACGACGGCTCCGAGCTGATCGTCAAACGCTCCTGGACCGCCGGGGCCGCGAGCGACCCCAGACCGCGAGACCTGACCGAGCGGTTAGTGGTGGTGCGCGACGGTAAGCGCGTATCCGTGCAGAGCCAGGAGATCTGGCAGGACTTCATCCGCGCCACGATCCCCCCGAGTATCACCCAATTCTTTTTCTTCGATGGGGAGAAGATCCAGGAGATCGCGGCGGACGATCATTCCGAGGTGCGCCTCAAGTCCTCGCTGGAGGCGGCCTTGGGCATCCAGTACATCAACCGCCTGGCCACGGACATCGCCTATATCAAGCAGGAGGAGCGTAAGGGCTTTGTCGCCATCTCGGATGAGGACCTGGAGTTCAAGCAGAGCGAGCTGAAGCGGGAGCGCAGCAAGCTCCAGCGCAAGCGCAAAGACCGCGAGGACCTGCAATCGGAGCTGGACGGCTTCAAGACGCGTCTGGAGGAGGCGAAGAAGCGCTTCCAGGCCGCCTTCAATACGGAGCCAGATTCGCGCGAGGCGATGCGCGAGCAGGAGAAGAAGCGGATCCAGACAGCCAATCGCCTGGCTCAGGTGGAGAGCGAGATCCGCGCGCTGTGCGAAAAGGCCCTGCCCTTCAGCATCGCCGGAAAATTGTTCACCGATATCCGGCGGCAAATCGAGGCCGAGCGAGAATCAGCCAGCAGCGAGGCGATCCGGGAGAACGCGGCATCGCTGGCCAAGCGTATCGTCCGCGTCGTCGAGGAGCCTGAGCCCATCTACACCGAGCGGCTTTCCCCGGAGCGTATGGCCGAGCTGGAACGGCGCATCTTTCGCCTGTTGAAGGAAGGTGAGCCGGAGACGGATCAGGACAAGGTGCTGGACCTATCCGACCGGGACGCGGCTCGGGTCTTGAACCGCATGGAGTCACTGGAGTCCAGCGATATCTTCTTATTGAAACCCTTGCTGGACGAGGTGCGAGTGCTCGAAAACCAACTGCGCCAACTGGAGGGGCTTGGCCAGATCGGTGGGCTGACCCCGAGCGAAGGCGCCCTGTTCGATGAGCTGCAGGCAGAGATGGAGGGATGCTCGACCCAGATCGGTCGCAAGGCCGAGCAGTTGCGGCTGCTGGAGGAAGAGATCCTCCGGCTCGAGAAGCGGATCGGCGAGATCGAGGTCGAGATCGAAAAGCTCTACGAGAAGCATAACGTCTCGAAGGAAAAGGCGGACTTCATCGAGGAGTGCGACGCCATCGCAAGCGTGCTCAATCAATTCGTCGTGCGGCTGCGCAAGAGCAAGGTCCATATGCTTCAGGAGAAGACCTTCGAGATGTACCGGCTCCTGTCCAGTCGCAGCGGGCTGATAAAGGACATCGTCATCGACGACAAGACCTATGAGGTACGCATCACGGACCGCAACGGACACGAGATTCGCAAATCGGCGATGTCCGCGGGAGAAAAGGAGGTCTTCGCGGTCTCGCTGCTCTGGGGGCTGGCCCAAACCAGCGAGCTCAAGCTCCCGATCATCGTCGATACGCCCCTGTCCCGACTCGATAGCACGCACCGCGACAACATCGTTAACAACTACTTTCCGAATGCCGGTGAGCAGGTGGTGATCCTGTCCACGGATACCGAGATCGATACCGACTACTACCGCGCCTTGAAGCCCAGACTCAGCGGCGCGGCGATCCTGGAGTTCGATCAGCGCCAGGAGCTGACGACCTTCCGCAGTGGCTATTTCTGGGAGGGCAATCATGGCTGATCGGCTCTATACATCCATTGAGGCAGACGAGGTGCTCAGTGCGCTTCGCTTCGAGACCAAGCTGGAGAAGGCCACCCTCGCGCGAATCGCCTTCGCACTGTCCCTAGTCAAGGCCGGCTCGGGTGTCACGCCGAGCACCAGCTTCAACGGGGGAGAGCTCAAGCGTCCCACGTTTTTTGGCGAAGACGAGGTCTTTATCCGAACGCTGATTGCCCATGTCTATAACAGGCGTGAGCTCAGTGAGGATGAGCTGTTCTCCAACCGTTCGATTATCAAGAGCCATATCGACCATGGCGCGGGGCTGTTGGCGGCCATGTTTCAAGAGGGCGGTCGCAGTGGCGAGGGACTAATCGCCAGGCTCGCGGATGAGGTAGAGTTGGCCGGGCGGCGTGAGCAACTGGGTGCGGGGCTTGATATCTTTATTGGCCGCACCCTCTTACAGCGGCAGGAGTTGATCCTCGAGCTGAACAACACCGCCAGGCACGCCAATTCTCACCTGGCCATCATGGGCAAGCCCGGTGTCGGCAAGACCCAGCTCTTACTCAAGATCCTGACCGACATCCGCGTGCAGTCGAGTTTTCAGACCAACTTCATCTACTTCGACTACAAAGGCGACGTGGTCGACAACCAGCGGTTTCTGGAACTGGCCCGGGTGCAGCCTTTTCGTTTGCTTCAGGGCGGCCAGGGCCTGCCGATCAATCCCTTCATCCTGCCAGCCTACGACGATCAGACCATCAATGTGTCAGCACGGGAGAAGGCCGAGAGTTTCGCATCGATCAGCAGCAAGTTGGGGGTTGTCCAGAGGGGGGCACTGACCGAGGCGATTCGCGCGGCCTATGCGAAGCGCGCGGCGACGCAAATGCCGTTCCCCGATTTTCCCGACGTGCTGGAGATTGCCGCTGCCGCCTACGAGGAGGACGGGAAGAAAGACGACAGCTTGATCGAGGTGCTCCGAGACCTCTCTGATTTTGATCTGTTCTGGCGGCATGGCAGTGAGACGCCTCCGATGGAGCGCGTCTCTAACCGGACGATGCTCATCGACGTTCATGCGATGCCCGTGCTTAAGGAGCTGGTGGCCTATCTGGTCATCGAGCGCCTGTACAAGGAGATGGCGACCCTTCCCGACAGCCCGGTCATGGATGGGCGGCGGTCGATCCGGACGATCCTGGTGATCGACGAGGCGCACAACTATCTCAGCCAGCGGAACATCTTCCTTGAGCGCATTATCCGCGAGGGACGTTCCAAGGGCGTGGTTGTCTTTTTCGCCAGTCAATCGCCAAACGATTACCAGCAGAAGTTCTTCAATTTCCAAGAACTGCTGGAATTCGCCTACATCTTCCAATGCGATGGAGTAGCCACGTCGTCGGTTCAGGATATCCTGGGGTGCAGTGCGAAGACGGCAAAGGAGCTCCAAACCGAAATTGCGCGGCTGGAGCCCTGGCAGGTCGTCACGCGCAGTCAGAACAAGACGGAGGAGTTCGTCAAGTTCGAGGCTGAGGCGTTCTACAAGAGCTACTCGTGATTGCAGGCAAGTCTATGCCCTGATGGATCTGGCGAGAAATATTGACGGCAACGAGGTGCTGCGTCCTTTTGCCTTGAACACCCCGGAGGTGTAAGGCAATTACAGCCAGAGGGACCTGGCCATCGCGAACTAGCCGGCTACCTGGAAAGACAACTCGCAACACTGCGCCCAGAAGAGGCCGGAGTCGTTACTTTGTTGCGCGAACTGGGTTCGCAACCAGCGAGTCGGGTACGCCGGTGAACTGGCGATCCGCTTTCGGCGCAGCCGTTGAGGTCGGCTAAAGAGTCCGGTGACAAAGGAACCACACATTTGCCGTACGGTGCGATTCTCCAGCTCACCGCACCCTGGGTGCCATCACCGAATGGGCGCGATCAACTCTGAGGAGTTAAAGGCTATGTCACATTGGAATCACCGGGTGATACGCAAGCCCTGGCCTGACGCAGTTGCCATGTCCTACGATCTTCATGAGGTCTACTACACGGATGAAGGGGCCATCGAGGGCTGGACCGCCAACCCGGTCGCCCCGCATGGAGAGTCTCCCGCCGGATTACGGGAAGATGTACGTTGGTTTCTTCAGGCGTTTCGCCGGCCGATACTCGAAGTACGGACTGTCGCAGGGCGCGAGGTTTTGATCGAAGACGAGGATGATCAACCGATCAACGAGGGCCATTACTTTGAGCTGATGGACCGGGCCTCGGTTGCGCTGGACTATCTTTATCAGTTCGTTGGCAGCCATCCGCTGATGCGGCGGGAGCCACGGCTTCGGGAACTCTACGAAAAGGCTGAATCGATCCTGGCCGAGCTTTACCAGGAGGCGGGCAGGCTGGAATTTGAGCGTCAGCCCTGAAGGAGCCGTGGCCCATGCAAACCACACCGGGCACTCTCTTCCCAGCCATGGCCAACCCCGACGACCTGATAACGACTTTGCGCGCGATCAAACGGGAATGGGGGGATTCCCTCGGCATCGAGGAAATGGGCATTTTCGGCTCCTTCGCGCGCGGCGGCGCCACCGAAGCGAGCGATTTGGATGTCTATGTCAGAACCCGATCGCCGAATCCTTATCTGCTCGTCCACCTAAAGGAGGCCATCGAGGGCCGTGTGCATCGCCGCGTGGATATCGTTCGGCTGCGCGAGCGGATGAATCCCTTGTTAAGAAAGCGCATCGAGCGGGAGGGGATTGATGTATGACCGGACCTTGGTGCTGGACATCCTGCACCAAATCCATGGCGCCTTGCGGAAGATTCGCGATCGTTCTCACCAAATCACCAATGCCGAGGAGCTGACGGCGTCTCCGGAAGGCGAAGAACGGCTGGACGGACTATGCATGCTCTTCATCGCCATCGGCGAATCCCTGAAGAACCTGGACAAGATAACAGACGGCACACTGTTCGCCGCTCATCCCGGGATCGACTGGAAGGGTGCCATGGGATTTAGAGACGTGATCGCCCATCGCTACTTCGATATCGACGCTGAACAAGTCTGGTGGATCTGCACCCATGAGGTGGGACCGCTCTCCGAGGCCATCCACCGGATGATCGTCGAGTTGGGGGCATGACCATTCGGCGTTTCTCCTCGCTACGCGCGCCCCCCGACCACGCCTTCCTGCGCGATCGGCTCAAGGCCGCCAGGTCCTACAAGCGCATCGCCGGCTACTTCCGTAGCTCCATTTTCGAACTGTTGGGGGAGAGATCGCCGCGTTCCCCCAGGTGCGGATCGTCTGCAAAAGCGAACTGGATGCCGGGGTACAGCCTTCGTGCGGCCGGAATTCCTATTCCTTGACGGCGTGCCAATCGCTGTGTCGGCCCTAAATGAGTCCCCGATGTTACCCCCTCCACCGCCCGCCCTTCTGATTCTCGGCACAGATGCCGCCGGCAAAGATTACGTCGCCGAGTTCCTGATCCGCCGCTGGAGAGCGGCCGGCTATCGCATCGAGAAGCGCGCTGGCGGATTCGCGGCACCGGCCGCCGATACACGGTCCAGCAGCGAACGCAAGGGGCGCTGGGGCCGGTTCCAAGAGCGCGCCTTCCTGAAGCTGTTCCCGCTGCTACGTCCACTCCTACCCGCCGTAGCCCGGCTACTCCTGGCACGGGATCGGCGCCGCTTTCGGCCGTCGCCCGTTCCGCTGGTGGTGGTCAGCCACACCGCGCTGCGGCTGCTGGCGCTTATTCTGGGGCAGCACCGCGAGGGGTGGGCCGGCCTCCCCATCCGCCCCGCCCTGGAATCTACCTTGCGCGCGGTGCCACCGCTCGGTACCACGGTCCTGGTGCTCGACATCACCCACGCCACCCGCCACCGGCGGATCGCCGCCCGAATTCGGTCTGGCACCGCCGATCCTTTCGACAACTACATGCTGGGCGACCCGGACCGCGCCGAGCACATCGAGCGTTGCCTGGTGGAAATTGCAACCCGCTACCTGAATGCAGCCCTAATCGAGAACGACGACTTGGACGATGCAACGCTCGAACGTGAACTCGAACGTGCGCTCGGCCGGCCAGCGCGGTTTCCATCGCCTTGAATCCCGAGTGACTATCCAGGCGTGCTGGCACCCAAAGCGCCGATGCGCGCCGCCTCCTGCACCCAAGCCCAGGCCAACCACGCCGGCTCATCCTGCTGCCCTTCGTGGCCGGTCAGGCCGCTTGGCTGATCGCCGTGATCCGGTCTGTGGCGGTGGTCTACAATTGCCGCCAGGATGCGCGCGACCACCACCTCATCGACGAGGCGCTACGACGGCAGCGGGGATAGACAAAGCCGGGATCGGCATGATCGCCTGGCAGGATACCGCGTCCGGCGGCACCGGGCCCCACGCCAAAGACCGCGCGGAGACGCGGGCCATTGCCTCGCCATGCTGGTCCCCTTAGGGCTTTCTCATGCGTGGAACTGTCTTACGATGTCCCCAATTCAGCAGCTATGAACGAACACCTTAGATCCGATACCCCAGGCCCAGACGCCGGTAGTTCCGTCGAGCACACCCAGGGAGCGGGCTTGCCGCGGCGCCTGGGTCAGCGCCTGCTCGGCTGGACGCTCCTGACGGCGAGCGTGGGCCTGGTTTCTTGCCAG
>CALMDH010000017.1:0-13488 GCA_937862735.1 uncultured Gammaproteobacteria bacterium | reverse complement strand
TTCAGTCCATCTCTGCGCGCTTCACCAGTCCTTCACGATTCACCGACGACCTTGCAAATCGGTGCATGAGAGAAGTCAACCTTGAAGGTGTATTTGATGTCCGGCCCGGGACTACTCACCCGTCATCCGTACTACCCCTGTGACGATACCCAAAATCTCGATCTCATCATGGCGTAAGTAGAGCGGCTCCATCTCCGGGTTGGCGGGTTGCAGACGAATCCCCTCATTCTCGACATAAAACCGCTTCAGCGTCACCTTTTCGCCGTTGATCAACGCCACGACCGTCTCGCCGTTGGTCGCCGTCTGCCGTTGTTCGATAATAATGATATCCCCGTCCTGGATTTGATCGTCAATCATGGAGTGGCCACGGACCCTTAGGGCATAGCTGGCCTTGCGGGTCATGTGACTGGGTATGCGGATGATCTCCTGCTCTTCCGGGGTCTCTACGGGCCGGCCGGCACTGACGTAACCCAGGAGCGGGATTTCGACACCGACCTCTGCTTCCAGGTCCAAGGGCTCAAGGCGGGGGTCCCAGGACAGGTGAGTGCGTTTGGGGATCATATAAAGGAGTTGAGGCATGGCAATCTCCCGAATGGCAAGGGGAGCCAGTCTATCGCAAAGTGTACCGTCACCATGAGGGGGACCCCACGGCCCCTGCCAGGGGTGGTTCCTTAGCCCCCTTGAGCAGGCGCCAAGGTCACCACCACCCCACCCCTTCTCCTCATGGATCTGGGTCTGCAAAAACCCAGCAGGAACGTAGCACGGGGTGCTGCCCCAAGCTAGCAGCCAAAACCCCAGCAGAATCGACCCCTGTAGCGCCTTTAGCAGCTTGCGGCTTTTGGGGGAGGTAGGGAGGAGATAACCCCACCAACTGGCTGGGCGGCGCTCATCACCTTTGGCGCGGTGTGGGTGGCCTACCGCTGAATGACCCGCCCCAATCCACCACAGGAGACCCTGTATCGGTTCAGCGCCCGGGTCCACCCTCAGGTTATCAGGTAGGAGCCCTGATCAGGTTTTCACCTTACCTACCTGGAACCCCCCTAAGCCGCTACAGATGCAACACCGCTACAGGCCATGCCGTTACTGGGCTTATGACCGTTACGGAGGGGGTTCTCAGGTGCTACGGGGCCGCTACCAACCCCTACCGCTGGGTGGCTAGACCACTGACAAGACGCCTCCCTATCGGGGCGTAACCCACCGCCCATGAGGAGGGGATTGTTGCCGGTCCGTGTTGGTTTTTGGAAAGCAATATCCACGCCAATAACAGATATTTCCACGCTGGCGATTTGGTCAGGTAGTGTCCGATGCCGGAGCTATAATCCGATTAAGGTAACAATAATCGGAAACCCAGCATGGCCGTCGTTTTCTTCCCACCCCCCCAGGCATCTTTTGCCCTGGTGGATGCCAACAACTTCTACGTCAGTTGCGAGCGGGTGTTCGACTACCGGTTGCACGACCGGTCGGTGGTGGAACTGTCCAACAACGACGGCTGCTGCGTGGCACGTAGCGAAGAGGCCAAGGCCCTGGGCATCCGTATGGGGCAGCCGTTCTTCGAGGTGCGGGAGATCTCCTGGAGCAGAACCGGGGCGTGGCCCTGTCGTCCAACTCCACCCTCTATGCGGACATGAGCCGGCAGTTATTGGCGGTCATTGGCCAGTTCAGCCCGGAGCCGGAGATCTACTCTTAATCGACGAGTCCTTTCTGCGGTTTGCCGGCTTCGACCACTGGGACCAGACCGCCCACGGGCGCACCTTGCGGGCGCGAGTGTTGCGGTGGACCGGGCCCCCGGTGGGGGTGGGCATCGGTCCGACCACGACCCTGGCCTAACTGGCCAACCGGCTAGCGAAGAAGCACCCGGACTTTCAGGCTGAAGGGGTGTGCAACCTCCAGATATGGTCCCATCGACGACAGCCCGGCCCGTGCCCCCCGTCGAACGAGGGAACGCCTACGTTGAGGCATCCATCGCCTGCGTCCGGGAAGCCGGCCACAAACCGCTGTGTCCGCTCCTCTTGGCCGGGTTGAGCAGGAACCAAACCGGTTGGCGCTGCCGGCGCAGTTCACCACGGTCTGGGGGCAGCCGTTTCGCTAGCGCATCCCCGACGGAGGCAGATCATCAATCATGACGCACCAGGCAGAGGACTCGCACTCCACCGTCCCCGACGACACCCTGCTGAGGCTGTATGCCTCGGCGTTGGTCACGCTGCAAGCGCACCTCGATGAACAGGGCTATCTGTCGTGCCCCTATCCGCCTGCCCTGCGCCGGGCCTTTGATCGGGGAGCGGCGTGTAATTTGCTGGCAGGGTCGGCCTGCTGGCCGACTGACCTGTCTCAGTTGCGGAAGGTGGCGCAGCAGCCGCTCGCCACGTGGGTGCCCGATATGTCCTGGGACCCCGACGGCGAATTCTATGCGGCCGTGTTGTGTGACGATAACGCCATCACCAGCGATTGCCAGCGGTTGGCGGTCGCGACCGGCAATCCCGAGCAGGAAATCGAGGAAAATTCCGGTTATCAATGGCTGCTCAGCGTGTGCCGTGATCGCCTGGACGGCGAGCAGTTCTACCGCGCCTGGCGTCGCGCCCTTATCACCCATCCGGTGATCGACACGCCCCTCAGTCTGCTGTTGGGGGCGGGGTTGGCGGATGACCCACACGCCGCTCAGCTCGTGGAGGCGTTTTATGCCCCCGTGCCCGAGGCGCTGGCGATCAATGGTGAACTGCCCCTGTGCACCGTGTCGGGGACGATTCTACGGCGCCGTGGCGCGCGGACGGCGGACTTCAGCACGGAATGCCGGGACCCGGAGGCCGTCCGCCGTGCTCAGACGGGACAGTGCGCCCGCCGTCCTTATGATCCCCGCATGAAGCAGCTGCGCCGGGCCTTTCGCCGCTATTGGTGCTTGCCCAGGCTGGCGGAACTCTCCCTGGCCGCGGGCTTGGACAAGCAGGGCTGGCAAACAACGCTCTGGCCGCAGCTGGACCGCATTGATCTGCTGGCGGTCTCGCCATCCGGTCACCGCCTGGCGCTGGAGGTCAAAGACTATCTGGCGCCCGCACACTTAGCGCGCCGCTTTCAGGGCTTCAAGGAGTTTGCGGACGATGACGACTGCTATCTGGTCATCCCGGATTACCTGCCGCAGCTGGTTCCGAGGTACGAGGAGCAGTTTAAGCATTTGCGGGCCGCGCAGGGGAAAAGTCGCGTGCGGGTAATGCGCGTGTCGCGCCTGCTCAAGCACCTGCGCCGGCTCGGCGCGTGATCAACCTGACGCGCGTGCGGGCGTTGATGGGTTTCAGCGACCGCTGAGGCTGTCACGGTCCGGCGTGCCACTTTTCCGGATACAGGGGAGAGGGCGTAGCGATGCGTACGGATCAAGACTTTCGTGAGGGCTATCGGGCGCTGACCGCGGCGCTTACCCCGGGCGCCCTACCTGCGGATCTCCCCCTGCTTGGGCTGATTGAGTTGTGCTTGACGGCGCTGGCCGAACACCTGCCCACCGCTTCGATCCATGTACTGCCGGTGCTGATGACCGGTTACACGTCGCTGGCGACCGAGGTGACGGATGTGCCGGCCTTTCACGCGACGGTAGCCAGCTTGCGGCACCTGTGCGGACGCTTTGGTTCGCCCGCGGCCTGGCTGGAGGCATGTCAGACGCACGCCGGCTTTCCGGAGGTGCTGCGCTGTTATGACCTCCAGGCGGAGCGGCCCGTGCGGCGGGCAGCCGCGCCCCCGGGCGTGTTGCAGCATCTGCGGGACACCCTGCGCCGGCCCGTCCCCTGGGCGCGCCACGACCTGCGCGTCGCCGTGCCCGGCCCGGCCCGGATTGAGCGCGATCACAAACGGACGGTACGCGCCTACGAGATCCCCGCCCTGCCGCATGCCCTGCCAGCGGTTGCGCAACACACCTTGCTCAGACGGTCGGAACGTGCCCCCCTCCAGGTGAGCCTGACGCAGCTGCGGGCGATCGCCCGGGAGGTTGACGCGCGGGAGGCCGCGCCGGATTGGCCGGATGACCTGCCGCCGCTCCATCTGGCCGAGCGCCTGGACAAGTCGTCGCACCTGGAAGGATTGTCTCCGGATTTCTTTGCCGACGACACCCTGACCCTGGCAGGGGTGACGCATGTGGTCGGCATGCTGTCCTCGGGGAAATCAACGCTGGTGATGGGGCTGATTTTCGCCTTGGCGCAGCAGAACCCCGGACCCCGGCTCGCGGTCATCGTCACGGACACCCTGCAAGGCGCCACCCTTTCGGCCCGTTTGCGCCGGCATGGGATTCCGGCCACGGTGCTCGCCAGCCTGTCCAACCGCGAGCGGCACCTGGACGCCATCCATTGGCGCCAGAGTCGGGGCAGCCGGTACGGAGACCTCGCCGCGCTCGGTGAACTGGGCGCGGATTTCGGGGTGGGCTGCCCCCTCGACGGTCTGCAAACGGCCGATCCGGAGCTGATCCAGGGGGACGCGGACGGCGGGCCTTTCCCCCTGTTCGCCGAAAAACCCTGTCATAAAATCAAGCAGTCGGTGGCTCGGAACACCCCGCGCCCCTCTTCGCGCCCTGGCGCGCGGGGCGCTGACGAGGGCGCGGAGCGCTCGTGCCCGTTCTGGCCGGCCTGCCCCGCCCAGGGGCAACAGCGCGCCGCCGTTGCGGCGCGCGTCCTGATCATGACCCCGCAGGCCTTTTTGTATGTCATGCCGGACCAATGGACCCTGGAGGAGCAAATCTCGCTCCCAGAGTTGCTGCAATACACCGTGGATCTGGTGATCTGCGACGAGGTCGATGCCGTACAGCAAACGCTTGACGCCGCCTTCGTCCCGGTCGCGCCGATCATGGGCCGCGAGGGTAACAACTACACCCCCGCGGTCACCACGCAGGCCTGGGCGGCGATCCAGAACCGGAGCGGCGCCCAGTTCAAAAAGCCCCTGAATTGTCGGTGGACCAACAACTTCGGCGAACTCAACCGGCAGGTGGGCCACCTGTATGCGATCGTGCAGAACGAAGCCGCCTTTCTGCATGACGTCTACCTGAACACGCCCTTCTCGGGGGTGGGGCTACTGGATTTCCTGCGGCGCCGGGCGCAGGCTGCGCGCACGGGGGCGCCGCTCACCCCGCTGGGAGACGGTGAATTTCGCGAGCTGACCCAGGTAGCGTCCGCCATTGGCGAGCGCCGGCCGCGTGGGGCGCGTGCCGCGACGGACGCGGCGGAATCCCTGCCCGCGCTGACTGACGCGGCACTGCGCCAGGCGGCCCTGGCCCTGCAGGAGATCGGCATCAACGCCCTCCTGGCGGAAGACTATCGCGACCTCCTGCCTGACGTCGAAGCGGCGCTGGGTGATCGCCTTCAGGCGTTCTGCATCCTCTCCCCTGAGGAACGCCAGGGCCTGGCGGCGGACGAGGACGGGGCGGCGCCCGGGCCGGGCGTGGCGAAACGCCGCAAAAACGCCTTAATCCTGCTGCTGGCGGTGGTCGCCGAGGTGGCGCTGGACCGGTACCACTGGCTGATCAAAGCGCAGCCGGCGGTGGCGGGGGATTTCGACTTCGGTGGCGACGGGCCGCCGCTCTTGGCCGACCGCCTCATCAAGCAGTATCGCAATCTGCTGCCGGGTAACCCCGCCGGCTCCATCTTTGGCCTCCTCTACGATGAACCGAGCCCGGAGCGCGCCCGCGAGCAGGGGGGTACGTTGTCCATGCTCAACCACCTTGGCGTCGGGCGATTTTTGCTGACCCACCTGCACGATCTGTTACGGGGCGAAGGGCAAGCGGGTCCCCACGTCCTGATGCTGTCAGGGACGAGTTGGGCGGGCGGGAGCGGGCGGCGCGCCGTCCCGGGCTGCCAGCGTCCGATTGACAGCGCGTCCCCCACCTTCGATGTCCAGGTGCCCGTCGCCGGCGTCCTGATCCAGCCGCCGAGCGAATTGGCGGCGATCCGTGACTCACGGTTCGCCTTGGTGCCGATCCGCCAGCCCGACGGGAGCCAGGTGGTGATCTCCGGGGCGGGGTTATCCCAGCGGCGCGGGCGGCTGATCTACATCGCCGAGCGCTTCGCGATCCCGCAGGATGGCCTGAATCTGCTGGAACAGCAGTGGCAACGGTTGGCCACCGTCTGGAGCGAGGCGTCCCTGCAGGATCGGCGGCGGGCCCTGCTGGTCGTCAATTCGTATGCCGACGCGGCGGTGGTGGCCGATACCCTGCACCAGGCGTTACCGTCACCGGCGTGGCGCGTTTACTGCCTGGAGCAGGATCAGCGGGACGGCGCCGCACGCACGACCGCCGGCCAGCACGGGGCCTCCCGCCTGCCGCGCTCACTGATCGAGGCGTTTGGGCGCACGCCCGAACACTCGGTGCTGGTCGCCCCCCTGCAGATCGTGGCGCGGGGGCACAACATCCTGAATGAACAGCGCAAGGCGGCCATCGCCGCGATCTATTTCCTGCATCGTCCCCACCCCCGACCCGATGATTTCAGCGCGACGATCGGCCGGCTGAACCGTCTGGCGCTGGAGATTTACGCGCACGGCCTCGCGCCCCTGCCGACGCCGGAAGATCTGGGGTCGCGCGCGCAGCGCATGCGGCGCCAGGCCAGCCGGCTGGTCCGCCGCAGCCTGGAGTGTCGCGGCGGCTATTCCAGTCTGCCCACCGAGTTCAAGGCCCAGTTTGCCTGGGACATGCTGACCCCGCTCTGGCAGACCATCGGCCGGGGCATCCGCGGCGGGTGTCCGGTTTTTTGCGGCTTCGTCGACGCCAAGTTCGCCCCCCGCTCGTTCGCCTGGCAGGAAGGACTGCCGTGGGACGATGGTCATTCCAGCCCCCTGGTTCAGGCGCTGCAGCAACTGCGGCTGGCCATGGATCCCACGACCAATCCCCGGGAATACCGGGTGGCCCGCCTGCTCTACGCACCGTTTTTTGACGCCCTTAACTCAACGGAAGGATTGAAACATGGCCACGATTGATCACCTCCAGCTTGCCACCTGGCAGGCGACCGCGGATGCGACTCCCTGGGGATTGTCCCGCTATCAGATGCCGGCCGCGGTGCATGAGACCCTCGCGCAGTGGCAGCGACCTCGCGGGGCCGGGCCCGCCGCGGCCCCGCTGGCGCTCAAGGGGTTGCCGGAAATCTTCGCCACGGTGGTTCCGGACGCCGCGTACATGGATCGCGCGGCCGATGCGCCGCAATGCGGGAAGCCGTTGCAGGTTTTTTTTCTCGGCGATCGGGTGGGTGATCGCCCACTCCAGGACCAGGTCCGCCACGCGTTGTCTTTTTGGCTGGCCCTCCACCATCCCGACAAGTCCGGCGCGGTCCGGGCGCAACTGGCCGCTTCGGCAACCGAGGCCGCCAACTGGTCGGCCTTCGAGGTGCCCTGCCAGACCAGGCGCCACCCTGGGGTCTGCGCCGTGCCGGTGGATAATCGCTTCTTTGCCGCCCTGGCGGTGCGCGCTTTGCGCGCGCTGGAGGGGCAGATACTGCACTTTCGCTCCGGCGTGCAGCGAACGCTGGTGGCACATACCGCGCAACATGCCCCCTTCTCCGGGTTGGAGCTGGTCGCCTGGCCACCCCAACGCGACCCCGCGAAACCCGACTATTTTTGGGCGGAGGTCATCACCCTCGCCACCGCCACCTTCCCGGAGCGGCCCGGGATTCACCTTCTGGCGCGACCCTCCATTCGCAACTGGGGACCGGTGCGGCGCTACGCCGCCCGCGCCGAGCGCGCCCGCAGCATGGATGTCTTTATCGCCGCCGCGCTGGCGCCGCCGACGGCGCCGGCCTACCAGCACTCATCCTTTTTGTTTCAGCCCCGGCCCACCCCGGGCGCCCCGCCGACGGAACGGTCGCTGGTCGCCTGCTGGGAGCACAAGGAGGATGAGCGGGTCCTCGACCTGATTTGCCGGCTGGCCGGCTGCGCACCGCTCGCGCCCAGTGACGCAATTACCGCGATCAGCCACGACCAGGGCCTGATGATCCTGCCCCGCCTCGGCGCCGGCCATGGCGATCGCTATCTTCCCGGTGGCAGCGGGGTCGGCTGGTTGGACCGCATGGATATCGCAAGCTCCCTGGATCCGGTCCTGGCCGCCATGGGATTGCAGCGGGTCAAACCGCTGACGCGGGTCAAGCGCGCCCTGGTCCTGGCCAAGCCCTTTGGGGACATGGGGCCCCGTGCGGAGCGACGCAAGGCGTTGGCCCAGACCCTGACGCACCTCGGGCGGACCACCCCCCACCTGGATGTATTTGTCTTTCATCAACTGGAGGCGACCCCGGGCGTGATCAGCGACGCGATCATCCAGTTCCTGGGCGAGCCGGCGGAGCGGGTGGGTTTCTGGTTACGCTGGCCGGACGAGGAGCTGACGATTCGCCTCATACCCAGTGTCGCCGGCCCCCTGAGTGAGCAATTGCCCCCGGTCGAACTGACCGCCGACGAGCAGCGCGGGCTGACGTCCGCCCAGATCGGCCAGCTCCGGCGCCTGAAAGAACAGGCGCGTAACCAGACGCAGCAGGCGGCCATGGCCGCGCATATCCTGCGGGTCCGCGCCAGCACGACCGGGATTGGGTGCGCGATCCTGGAAATGCACGCCGCACTGCAAAACCATGCCTGGACGGACCCCTATGGGTTGGCCAAGCGAGAACTGGCCCGTCAGCACCTGCTGGGCCAGGTGGTCCTGATCGCGGACGAGACGCCCGTCGACAAGTATCGGATGGCCTTTCGCGATTGTCTGCGGATGGTGGGCGTGGTGCCGGCCAACGCCGTGCCCCAGCATTTGGCCCCGGCCGCGCTCACGGTGCTGCAGCTGAATGAAGATGTCGTCAGCGGCACGAATCGCGCCAGCACGGCCTTCCCGCTGGCCGCGCGCATCAACCAGGGCCGGCTGGAATGTGGCGTGCCGACCCCCAGTGGCGACCCGGAGTGGCTGCCCTATGCCCGCGCCTGTTTACGTCTCGCGCAGGGCGATTTCAGTCCCTTCGGCCGCTCCCACGATGACCATACCCGGGCGAAGTACGGCGCCTTCTTTGCCGCGGCCCTGGAACAGATCGCGAACCGGGGGCCGTGCCTGGTGATGGTTGAGGAGGGCTCCGTGGCGCACAAATGGCCCGGGGTGCAGAACGCCCATCTGACCTTCGATAACCTGACGGCGGGCACCCGGACCTTTACGCCGGCGCAGGCGCCCAACCTGCGGGTGATCCGCACCAGCTTGAGCGCGCAGCGGTTACCTCCCCACTACCACGAACAGACGAACAAGGAAGTCTCGGGCTTCTTTTCCTGGGACGGCGCCCACCGGACGTTCTATGGCCTGAAAGTCGCCCCGCGCACCGCCCAGAACATCAAGATCAACGCCGTGATCTCGCGTCACGGCGCGGGCGACAACAAGCCAAAAGACGCGGCGGTGCGGCAGCTCCCGCAACTGGATGAGATTTGCGTCGCCTTCTGCCAACCGGGCGACGATCCCGCCGCGCTGGGCCTGCTGACCCACCGGTTACGCCAAACCCATGTGCAATTCAGCGATGACACCAACCTGCCCTTTCCCCTGCATGAGCTGCGCCTGCTGGGGAGAAGCGTGACCCTGTAGGGCGGAGCGAGATCCAGGACGCCCGTGGCGGAGGGCAAGCGCGGACGGGCCGCGGGCCGTGTTGGTGGCAGGGGCCGCGCCCCCTCCCCGCCGCTCCCGGCCGTGATCCGGTCGCGGACCCGCGCCGGTGGGCGCCGCACAGGCTGCCACCACCGCGCAGGCGCGTGCGAGGCCTGGTCCCATGGCACGGCACCATTTTGCCGACGTCGGCAACATGGTCGACAGATGCTGGCCAGGAGGTGCGCGGGTGGCTGCCGCGACGCGCTGGGGACAATGACGGCCCCGCCGGCCTGCTCGCTAGAACCCCGCGGCTATCCACGCCGCATGGAGGGGCGGATCTGGTGGCCGGCGCCCAGGCCCGAGTCGCCGTTTGAGCGTTTCCGGTCACGCCACCCCACCGGGGCTGGCTGCCAGGTGGACTTTTCCCGTACGGGCTTATTCCCCTTCATGCGGACCATAGTCGCGTTGTAGTTGCCGCATCTGGGTGGGTCATGGATGGGTGGGGTGGCTGGCGGGCGCGCTGGCCGACCGTCGGGCCGCCCGGGCGTCCTGCACGCGCTGGTCGCTGTCGGCCTCGGTGGCGAGGCCGAGCTCCGTCGCCTGACGAGCCCCGTAGGCCCGGAGCGCGGCGGTTTCTCGGGCGAAGGCGGCCGCGCTCAGGGGGCGCCGGCGCTCCGCGGCCTGCGCTGCCTGGATCAGACGGTCGGGATCTTTCGTGGACCGCCGGTTGCGGCGCAAATAGCTATTCATAAGATTCTCCTCCGGCAGGGTGTTCTCGTGGCCTCTTATTAGAAATCTGTATAAGTTTATTCTGATTTTGTCAACGTGATTTACGGATTCAGGCGCATCATGTGGCGCCCAAAGCGCCCGGCGTTTCTCGGTCACTTCCCGCCGCTCTTTTGGGCGAATATTGACGTCCAATCCACCGTATACGGCATGCGCTATGCCTCGCGTCTACAGCAAGCCTTTGCCGGCATGATCCTGGTAATCATCCACCCGCCGGATGTAGCGCAGGACCGATTTCGGGTCGGTGTGGCGCGAGATTTCCATCAGCTTGTGGAGATCCGCGTTGGCCTGGGCGGCCGAGGTAAGGAAGCCGGCCCGCAAACTGTGCCCCGCGTAGTCGGCGGGATTGAGGCCGCAGGCCGCCGCACAGCGCTTGATGATGTCGGCGACGCTGCGATCGTTTAAGGGTTGCGCCGTGACGTGATCACCGCGCCGCATCCGACGAAAGACCGGGCCACTGACGATCCCGGCGACGGCCAGCCAGGTCTGCAGGGCGGCCACGGGGCAATAGTCGGCGCCGCGGATCACCGCGACCACCTGCCCGAGCCCCTGTTGATCGGTCTTGGACCGGGGAATGCGCACCCGCACCCCCTCCGGATTGAACTCCAGGTCGGCGACGGTGATCGCCACCAGTTCGCTCCGCCGCATGGCGCTGGCGAAGCCCAGGGTGAGCAAGGCGCGATCGCGGCGGCCCTGGCGGGTGGTCGGATCGAGGGTGTCGACCATTTGCTTGACGATTGCCGCCACGGCCGGGGCCTTCTGCGCTTGCCCGGCGCCATGCACCCGGGCGATGCCGGCCAGCGTGGCGTGCACCAGGTGGACGGCGGTCGGGTTGGGCTGGTCGGCGAGGTCATGCGCCAGCCTGATGGCGGCCAGGCGGTGACGCAACGTCGCCACCCGCCGCCCCTGCGCCGCTTCCGCGGCCAGGTAGGCGGCCACCGTCTCGCCACTGGCGGGCAGGGCCGCCAGTTGCTTGTCCGCGCACCAGGCGGTGAAGCTGGCCCAGTCGGACTGATACGCCCGCCGGGTGGACGGCGCCAGATTCTCGACCAGATAGCGCACGACCCGCGCCGCATCCTCCTGGAGGTCGGCCTGGGTCCCCAGCAGGAGGGGGGGCGGCGTGGGGAGGTTCATCGCAAGCCGGTACGGGGTCAGGGCACGGGAAGGGACGCCGGGGACACGGCCTCCGGGGGGCCGGTGCCGTCCGTGGGCGGCCGGGCGCGCACCAGGTCCGCGGCGCAGGCGGCCAGGCGGGTGATCTCCGGGTCGCGCACGTCGGCCTGGCGCAGGAAGCGCAGCAGCTGCAAAAGCGGGGGATGGGCATGCAGGTAGGCGATGAGGTCGGGGTCGGCGCCGGCAGCGAGGCGAAAGAGCACGTCGGGATCGGCGGCCAGCACTTTGGCCAGGGCCTGGATGATCTCCGGGCGCGGCGGGTTTTCCTTGTTGCGCTCGATGCGGCTGAGGTAGGTCGGGGAGATGCCGATCTTGCCGGCCATCTCGCGCAGGCCGAGGTCCTGCGCCAGGCGCAGGTCGCGGAGGGTGTCGCCAAACTTCTTCATCGTCCGACTATAGTCCGCTGTTTTGCGTATTGCAACACAAAATGATTCTACTATGATGGGCCAATCGTGCTGCGATGTCGGGAAATCCACCACCGGACCTCGTTCGGTATCTATGGAACATAACTCACGCTGATCCTGCGCTGATGATCAAGTCGACCGTGGGGATGGAGGGCGGCCTGACTGGCCGTGCCGCGAACAACACCCTTGAGCAGCTGGGGTTCAGCTTCAAACGGGGTGACGTTCATACCGCGCGGACGATGATGCTTGCCGAGCTCCGCGCCTTGCTGTCCCGCACATCGGCGCCGGCCTCATACCAGCGCCGCAAGACCTGGATGGCAAATTGGTGTCGCAAGTCATGCACGCGCGGCAGACCCGTCTGGGGAGCGCAGTCCGGCGATCTGAAACAAGGCGTGGAGGCCCTGGCATAAAGCAGGACCACCATAGTCCCGCGTCCCCTGCCGACCATGACACAGGAGTGGGGCCGCGTTGTCGGCCCGCAGCCCGGCAGCGGTTCGGACCTGCAGATAGCGCTGCCGCGCGGCGCAGGCATCCGCGGACAGCGGCAGCCAGGCGTACCTTGTGGAACTTTCCCGCTTGCACCGTGAGGGTCCGCTCCAGCGGATCGAGATCGCCGAGACGTAAACGCGCCAGTTCGCCGCGCCGCAGACCGGCGGTGTACAGCAGCACGAGGCTCACGCGCATAACCGCCGGGCGCAAGGGTGAATGCGGCGTTGGCGTCAGGACGTCGGTCGCCAGCAGCAGCCGCAGGAGCTCGGCCGGCGTGAACCGATCGGGCGGTCTTGGGTGCCGGACACGACACTCCAACGCTACCGGGCACCTGACAGCCTGATCGGATTCCTGAAGAGCCTGCGATTATGAGAAGCTCCTAGCCAACCCTGACCGCCTGCGAACGGCGGTCAGCGAGCCCCGCCACGGCCACCTTTGCATAATCGTGAGCTTGGCATAACAGCGTATTCCGGTCCAGAAGCGGTCCCCGACGAGTGGCCGCTTTGGCCTAAGCGGCTGATAAAGACCGGGGCCGTGCTCTCTCCTGACGACGAGCGCTACCGATGAGCGCAATCCTGTGGATCTGGATCTCTCAGCTCTTCAAGAACGACTTCTGACCACACCCGCTTGCCCCGTGTTTCAAGGGGCAGGTGGCGTGGCCGACTGGATAACCCCGCCGGGTGAAGCCGTGATGGGCGTCGACTTGCTTACCATCGGAGGGTGGCTGCCACTCAGTTATCTCTTTGCGGGCGATCGGAGCGCAGCAACGCCTGGAGACGGGCGATCTCGGCCAAGGCGGCGTCTTTTTCCTGGAGTGCAGACTCTTTCGCCTGCCGCTCAACCTCCCTCGCCTGCCGCTCGGCGTCCTTCGCCAACCGTTCAGCCTCCATTTGGCGCACGGCGGCCTCCCGCCCCGCCCGCTCTTGGGCGAGGGCCTCCTCCAGCTCCTGCTGGTGGCGGGAGATGGAGCCCTGCATGCGCAGATAGTTCTGCCGCGCCTGATAGGCATCATAGGCGCGCTCTTTCTCCGAGAATTGCTTGGCGGTTTCTAGTACCAAGTGCAACACCTGTTAGTGAACAGATCCATTGGGCTGG
>CALMDH010000016.1:0-13485 GCA_937862735.1 uncultured Gammaproteobacteria bacterium | reverse complement strand
CAGGGGCCGCCAGGCGATGCCGCGCGCCCTCGCTTCCCCCTCCACCACCGCCAGTTCGCGACGGGCATCCCCCTCCAGCAACTTCTCAACGTAATCGCCGAAGGCAGCGCGGGTGGAGGCGTTGTTCAGCCAGTCGTCCCCCTGCATGCCGCCCCAGAGGTCCGGCACCACCAGGCAATGAATAAGGTCGGTGTAACCCGGCTGGGCGATGCGCAGGGCCAGGGCCGCGGCCGCCGCGGCCCCCGGAGTGCCGTGGTGGCACAACAGCAGCCGCGCCGGGGTGAAAGACGCTGGGGTCAAAGGATCCTGGGTAAAAGGCACCGGGTTCAAAGGCACCGCGTTCAAAGGCTTCGGGGCAAAAGACCCCGAGGGTGTCCGGGGTGATGACTCCGGGGGCGGCTCCCGGGGAGATCCAGGTGGGGTCCCCCCGAGGGGACCCTTGGCGGGATCCCCG
Source organism: uncultured Gammaproteobacteria bacterium (assembly GCA_937862735.1). Classification (GTDB taxonomy): domain Bacteria; phylum Pseudomonadota; class Gammaproteobacteria; order Chromatiales; family Chromatiaceae; genus M0108. The sequence goes on along the minus strand of CALMDH010000016.1, from coordinate 13,031 downwards.
GGGGGATCGGACCGGGACTCGGCGCGCGACCCCGTCCCCGGCTCAGTTGCCAACAAAGAAGACAACGCCGATGGCGATGACCAGGGCGAAGATCAGCGCCCCGATGTCCTCCCGGCGGTCGCTGACGAAGATGGACAGGTTGGTGCCGCGCTCGAATTTCTGTTCGGCCATGGTGGGTCTCCAATCAGGTGAAAAGGTAAATCAGATGAATTCCCGCACGAACAGCAGGACGACGATGAGGGAGCCGACCGCCTTGAGGGTGCCGACGACGCCACCGATGATCAGCGGCTTGCCGCCGGCCTGTTTCAGGGACTTGACGGTGATCTGCATGCCCAGGCCGATGAGGCCGATGGCGAACAGCCAGGCCAGCCACTCGCGGAAGGCGGCGATGGTCTTGGAACTGTGCCAGGCGGCCTTGCTCGCCTTCTCGATCGCCCCCTTGGCGCCGGCCTCCAGACCGGGCAACTTGGCCGTGGCGACCAGGACGCCATCCTGATCGCGGCTGGTCATCTTGCGGTTGGCGATCAGGTCCTGAAGCCCCTGCAGGGCGTCCGCCGGGGCGGCGTGGCGCTGGCCGATGTTGACGGCCTTGGCGGTGAAATGATCCGCCAGGGCCTGGGTGCCCTCGGGTCCACTTAACCGGACCAGTTCCGTCTCCAGGGCCCTGAGGTCCTTGTCGCCCAGCAGCTTGTCCTGCTTGACCTGCTCACCGCTGAAGTACTTGCCCTGATAGTGTCCCGCCGGGGAAAAGACCCCCAGGGTGGACAGGGCGAACATGAGGATGAAGCCGAGGACGAAGACCGGGAACTTGGCGACGAGCACCTGGCCCAGGTTCACCTTTTGCGCCCCGACCTCGTGCTTGACGTACCAGGCGGCCAGCCAGAGGACGATCAGCGGCAGGAAGAGCACCCGGGTGATGTTGAAGATCTCGGCGACCTTGAGGGTCTCGATGCCGTGAGGATCGAAGGCCAGGGCCGCGCCGGCCACCTGGGCCGAGTTGAGGATCCCCGTGCCCGCCCAGGCCCCGAACTGCACCGGCCCCATGCCCAGCAGGTGGCCGATGGTCGGGAAGATGAACATGCAGGCCACGCCCCAGACCAGGATGGTGCCGATGGTGTAGGCGATCTCCGCGGCCTTGGCGTTGACCACCGGCGAGGCGGCCACCGTGGCGGAGACGCCACAGACGCCCATCCCGGCGGAGAGCACCGCCGTCATCGAGTTCTCGGCCCGCATGCGCTTGCCCATGATCAGGACCAGCCACACCGAGCCCAGGACGAAGATGCCGATCATGACCACCGACAAGGCGCCCAGTTGCGCCAGTTCGGCCGCGCTGTAGAGGGTGCCGAGGAGGATGACGCCGGTCTTGAGGAAGAAGCGGGCGGTGCGCACCCCATTGGCGGCCCAGTCGGGGATGCGGAAGACGTTGACGATGAGGATGCCGATGAGGATGCCCAGCACCACGTAGTTGAGATTGAAGATCTTGGCGAAGTCCCAGCCCAGGGTAGGCTGCGCGGCCTTGCCCCAGCCGGCGAACAGGGGATCGAGTCCCCAGCGCACGACGAAGGCGATGAAGATCAGATAGGCGATGCCCGGAAAGATCGATAGGTAATAGTCCAGATGGCCTTCCCGGGGACGCCAGGCCAGGATGCCGAGCCCGAGCAGGGTGGCGATGCCACCAAAAATGAAACTGTAGTTCGCCTGCTCGGCCTTGAGGTCGTTGAACTTGGACTTGGGTGGCGACAACTGCGGCGCGGGTTTGCCCTCCGCCGCCGCCTTCTCCGCGGCGGCGCTTACCTCCGCCGTGAATTTGTCCTGGGCCTTGACGTGCTCGGCGTAAGTGCTCTTGTGCAACCAGCCCTGGACGCCATCGAGGTTACCACTCTGATTCAGCCAGCCCCACAGTAGGACCACCAGGCCCATGATCAGCAGGGCGGGTGATTTTTTCGTGTAGATCAATGTCTCCTCTCCTTTGCATGGTTATCGCTTTTATGGTTTTGTTTTTATTAGGGGGTTTCCTGAGGGATCGCTAAAACCCCATCTTCTCGAAAAAGCCCTTGACCCCATCCAGCCAGGAATGGGACTGGGGGCTGTGCTTGTCGCCACCGGCGGTGACGGATTCGTCGAACTCCCGCAGCAGCTCCTTCTGGCGCTCGGTCAGGTTGACGGGGGTCTCCACCAGAACCCGGCAGATAAGGTCACCGATGGCCCCGCCGCGCACGGGTTTGACGCCCTTGCCGCGGACGCGGAACATCTTGCCGGTCTGGGTGCCGGCCGGGATCTTGAGCATCACCTTGCCGTCGAGGGTCGGCACTTCCATTTCACCGCCCAGGGCGGCGGTGACGAAGCCGATGGGCACCTCACAGAAGAGGTGATTGTCCTCGCGGGTAAAGATGGGGTGGCGCTCGACGGCGATCTGGACATAGAGATCCCCCGGCGGACCGCCCTGCTCCCCTGGTTCCCCTTCCCCGGCCAGGCGGATGCGATCGCCGGTATCGACGCCGGGCGGCACCTTGACCGAGAGGGTCTTCTGCTCCTGCACCCGTCCCTGACCACGACAATGGACGCAGGGGTCCTCGATGCGGGTGCCGGTTCCCCGGCATTGGGGACAAGTCTGCTGGATGGAGAAAAAGCCCTGCTGCATGCGCACCTGACCCAGACCATTGCAGGTGGTGCAGGTGCGTGGCTTGGTGCCGGGCTTGGCCCCGCTGCCGCCGCAGTGATGGCACTCCACCAGGGTGGGGATGCGGATCTTGACCTCCTTGCCGGCCACCGCGTCTTCCAGGCTGAGATTGAGGTCATAGCGCAGATCCGCGCCACGGTGGACGCGCCGGCCCCCGCCCCGGCCGCCGCCGAAGATGTCGCCGAAGACGTCGCCGAAGATGTCGCCGAAGCCCCCCGCCGGGCCCTGACCGAATCCGCCCTCGGCATCGACCCCGGCATGGCCGAACTGATCGTAGGCCGAGCGTTTGCGGGCATCCGTGAGGATTTCGTAGGCCTGCTTGGCCTCCTTGAACTTCTGTTCCCCCTCCGGGCCGGGGTTACGGTCCGGATGGTATTTCATGGCCAGGCGCCGGTAGGCCTTCTTGATATCGGCCTCGCTGGCGTTGCGGGGGACCCCGAGGACTTCGTAATAATCGCGTTTGGACATGGCGAGGGGACGGCAGGATTCTCGATCGGGGGTAAAGGCGATGAATTATACGCGGCGGACCCGGCGTTTTCGGCTACCCCGGGGGAAACGACAACGGTGGGTCTGGCAACCCGGCTACCTGGTCAGGTAACCGCAACGCGCGTGCTGGGGTTTCTGGGGCCGACCAGTGACCGGATAAACAACGGCCACCGCGAGGGACTTCGGGTGGCCGTGATGGCCCGGTTAGGGACCGGCCAGCTACGGGTGCGATCGTTTAGCCCCCTCCCCCGCCAGGGGGGAGGGGGTAGGAGGGTCAGTAGCTTACGCCGCTGATACTCTCCGGGGGGCGAGGGGTCTGAACGAATACCGCACCCGCGAGGACCATCACCTCCAGGTCACTTGCGGTCGTCCTTGACCTCCTCGAACTCGGCGTCGACCACGTCGTCACCGCCGGCCTTCTTCTCCCCGCCCGCCGGACCGGCGTGGCCGCTGGCCCCGGCCTGACCGGCGCCGGCGTCACCCTGCTGGGAATAGAGGCGCTCGGCCATCTTGGCGGAGGCATCGCCCAGGGCCTTGGTCAGGCGCTCGATGCGGTCCTTGTCCTCCGATTTCATGGCCCCTTCCAGGTCCTTGATGGCGGACTCGATACGCTCCTTCTCCCCGGACTCCATCTTGTCGCCGAACTGCTCCATGGACTTGCGAGTGGCGTGGATGAGGGTGTCGGCCTGGTTGCGGGCGCCCACCAGCTCGTGGAAACGGCGATCCTCCTCGGCATGGGCCTCGGCGTCCTTGACCATGCGCTTGATCTCGTCGTCGGAAAGGCCGGAGGAGGCCTTGATGACGATGGACTGCTGCTTGCCGGTGGCCTTGTCCTTGGCGGAGACGTTGAGGATGCCGTTGGCGTCGATGTCGAACTTGACCTCGATCTGGGGCATGCCGCGGGGCGCCGGCGGGATGTCGCTCAGGTCGAAGCGCCCCAGGGACTTGTTGGCGGAGGCCTGCTCGCGCTCGCCCTGCAGGACGTGGACGGTGACCGCGGTCTGGTTGTCGTCGGCGGTGGAGAAGACCTGCTGGGCCGAGGTGGGGATGGTGGTGTTCTTCTCGATGAGTTTGGTCATGACCCCGCCCAGGGTCTCGATGCCCAGCGACAGGGGGGTGACGTCGAGGAGCAGCACGTCCTTGACCTGACCGCCGAGCACGCCGCCCTGGATGGCGGCGCCCACGGCCACCGCCTCGTCGGGGTTGACGTCCTTGCGCGGGGCCTTGCCGAAGAACTCCTGGACCTTGGCCTGGACCATGGGCATGCGGGTCTGGCCGCCAACCAGGATGACCTCGTTGATCTCCCCGGCGCCCAGGCCGGCGTCCTTGAGGGCGGTGCGGCAGGGCCCGATGGTCCGCTCCACCAGGTCCTCGACCAGGGACTCCAGCTTGGCCCGGGTCAGCTTGACGTTGAGGTGCTTGGGACCGGTCTGGTCGGCGGTGATGTAGGGCAGGTTGATGTCGGTCTGCTGGCTGGAGCTGAGCTCGATCTTGGCCTTCTCGGCGGCCTCCTTGAGCCGCTGCAGGGCCAGGGGATCCTTGCGCAGGTCCATGCCCTGCTCCTTCTGGAAGATCTCCACCAGGTGGTCGATGATGCGCTTGTCGAAGTCCTCGCCCCCCAGGAAGGTGTCGCCGTTGGTGGACAGGACCTCGAACTGGTGCTCGCCCTCGATCTCGGCGATCTCGATGATGGAGATGTCGAAGGTACCGCCACCCAGGTCAAAGACCGCGATCTTCTGGTCGCCGCGCTGCTTGTCCATGCCATAGGCCAGGGAGGCGGCGGTGGGCTCGTTGATGATGCGCTTGACGTCGAGGCCGGCGATACGGCCGGCGTCCTTGGTCGCCTGGCGCTGGGAGTCGTTGAAGTAGGCGGGCACGGTGATGACGGCCTCCCGCACCTCCTCGCCCAGGTAGTCCTCGGCGGTCTTCTTCATCTTTTGCAGGATCTTGGCCGAGATCTCCGGCGGGGCCATCTTCTTGCCATGGACCTCGACCCAGGCGTCGCCGTTGTCGGCGCGGGCGATCTTGTAGGGCACCATGCCCATGTCCTTCTTGACCACGTCGTCCTCGAAACGCCGGCCGATTAGGCGCTTGATGGCGAAGAGGGTGTTCTGGGGGTTGGTGACCGCCTGCCGCTTGGCGGACTGGCCGACCAGGACCTCGTTGTCGCCGGTGAAGGCGACGATGGAGGGCGTGGTGCGATCGCCCTCCGCGTTCTCGATGACCTTGACCTTGTCACCCTCCATGATGGCGACGCAGGAATTGGTGGTACCCAGGTCGATGCCGATGATCTTTCCCATGTTGACTGTTCTCCGGAACTGGTGGATGGCGCGCCGGGTGGGGCGCGCCGGATGCCGCGGCAAATGGGGTGAAACCCCGCGGGTTTAAAGGCGGCACTCGGGTTATTGCGTGCTTGTTTGACCCCGGTCAGGAATCGGTGTGGCTCAGCCGACCAGCCCAATACTCAACCGGCGCTGGAGACGATCACCATGGCCGGGCGGACCAGACGACCGTTGAGGACGTACCCCTTCTGGATGACGGTGGTCACGGTATTGGGCGGCACCTCGGTGCTGGGCTGGAGGGTCATGGCCTGGTGATACTCGGGGTTGAAGGGCTCCCCCCGGGGATCGAGCCGCTCGACGCCGAAGCGACTCATGACATCGGCCATCTGCTTGAGGGTCAGCTCGGTACCCTCCCGCAGGCTGGCCAGGTCGGCCTGTTCCTTGCTGGCGGCCTCGAGGGCCAGTTCCAGGCTGTCACGGACCCCCAGCAGGTCCTTGACGAAGCTGTCGAGGGCGTACTTATGGGCCTTCTCCAGTTCGAGGGCGTGGCGACGGCGCAGGTTCTCCATCTCGGCGCGGGTGCGCAGCAACTGATCCCAGTGGTCGTCGGCCTTGGCGCGGGCGTCCTCCAGCAGGGCGGACAGATTGGCGTCAGCCGGGCCGCCGGACCCCTCCGCGGCCTGGGCCCGGGTCCCGCCGCCCTCGGCGCGCTGCTCCGTCGCGAAGGGATTGGGTTCGGTCGGCGGCGGCGCCTCGGCCTGGGCCTGGGCCGCGGCGCTAGCCGCGGGCTCGGTGGGCGACGCGGCCTGGGCCTGGGCATCCGCCCCGGACTGAGCCGCGGCACCGACCCCGACCTCGGTCTTGATCTCCACCCTGTCGCCGGACGCGGGCCCGGGGCCCCGGGCGGTCCCGCCGGGTTGTACCTGTTCCTCTACCATTGCCATCATTACCTCCTGACCGGGATGCAAGGGGACTGGCCTTCACCCCGGATCTGCGCTTCAACCATGTTTGAGGGCGGCGCCGAGCAGGCGCGCCGTCACGTCAACGATCGGGATCACCCGCGGGTAGTTCATGCGCGCCGGGCCGATGACGCCCAGGACCCCGATCACCTTGCCATCGATGTGGTAGGGGGCGCCCACCAGGCTGCACCCTCCCAGGACCTCGTAACCCGACTCCTCGCCGACGAAGATCTGCACCCCTTCGGCCTCGATGCAGCGATCAAGCAGGTGCAGGATCTGCCGCTTTTCGGTGAAGGCCTCAAAGAGTTGCTTGAGGCGATCCAGGTTGGCGAGTTCGGCGAAGTCCATGAGATTGGTCTGACCCGCCACGTACAGCTCATCCTTGTCCTCGGCCACCTCCACCACCCGTCGGGCCAGGTCCAGGGCCTGACGCATGAGCTGGTCCATGTGGTCATGGGTACGGCGCATCTCGTCCAGGAGCCGCTGCCGCACCTCGCGCATGTCCCGCCCGAGAAAGAGGGCGTTGAGGTAGTTGGCGGCCTGCTCCAGTTGCGAGGGGCTGTAACGCTCGTCGGTGTGGATGATCCGGTTGTGGACCTCGCCCTCGTCGGTCACCAGGATGGCCAGCACCCGGTCGCCGGAGAGGGGCAGGAACTCGATCCGCCGGAAGGCGTTGCGCTCGCGGCGCGGCAGCATCACCACCCCGGCGAGACGGGTCACGCCGGAGAGGAGCTGGGAGGCGGTCGAGATCAGGGCCGCCGAGTCATCCAGGGCGGCGAAGCGCCGGCGCATCGCGTCCACCTCGTCCGCCGCCGGCGGTTTCACCGTCAGCAGGGTATCGAGGAAGAGGCGATAGCCCGAGACCGTCGGCACCCGACCCGAGGAGGTGTGGGGCGAGGTCACCAGGCCCAGTTCCTCCAGGTCGGCCATGACGTTGCGGACCGTGGCCGGACTCAGCTCCAGCCCGGTGTCCTTGGCCAGGGTGCGCGAACCCACGGGCTGGCCGTCGCGGATATACCGCTCTACCAGCGCCTTGAGAAAGTGCAAGGCCCGGTCACTGACCGGATTGTCAGTCTTCGCCGTCACTTTGCGCCCTCGGAATCCCGACTTCGCGCGACCGCGCGTCCCTACCACCCGATTAGCACTCCCCTGGGGTGAGTGCTAAAGCGGTCAATTTAGGGATTGCCCGGCGGGCTGTCAAGGCAAGCCGCATCGCGTCAAGCGGCGTTGTTTACGACCAAGCCCCTTTCGGCGATCATCATCGCCATGAAAGCCCCCTCCCCCCCCTTGCCCCACCCCTTCGCGACCATCGGCGTCATCGCCAAGCAGGGCGAGACCGTCAAGACCCGCCAGGCCGTCCAGCACCTGGCCGCTTGTCTGCGCCAGCGCCGGCTCGCGGTCCGGTTCGATCCCCTGGCCGCGGCCCTGACCACCGAACCCGCCGACCTGGCCCTGGATCCCGTCGCCATGGGGGAGGCCTGCGATCTGGTCATCACCGTCGGCGGTGACGGCACCCTGCTCGGCGCCGCCCGCGCCCTGGCCAGCTCGGGGGTCCCCCTGCTGGGGATCAACCTGGGCCGCCTCGGCTTTCTCGCCGACCTCCCCACCGATGCCCTGGAGACCTGCCTGGACCCCATCCTGGCCGGGGAGTTCGATGCCGAGGAGCGCTTCCTCCTCGCGGCGCGGGTCAACGGTGACCCGCCACTCCTGGCCCTCAACGACGTCGTCATCCACAAATGGAACACGGCGCGCATGATCGAGCTGGAGACCCTGATCGACGGCTCCTTCGTCAACCGCCAGCGGGGGGACGGCATCATCGTCGCCACCCCCACCGGCTCCACCGCCTATGCCCTCTCCGGCGGCGGCCCGCTCATCCATCCGGCCCTGGACGCCATCGCCCTGGTGCCCATCTGTCCCCACACCCTCAGCAACCGGCCGCTGGTGGTGGGCGGCCACAGCCGCATCGAGATCCGCGCCGACAGCGCCCATGACCAGGGCCATGTCATCGTCACCTGCGACGGCCAGGCCGATGTCTTTCTCACCGCTGACTCCAGCGTGCGGATCGAACGCGCCCCCCATCCCATCCGCCTCCTGCATCCCCGGGGGCATGATCATTTCCAGATCCTGCGCGCCAAGTTGGGGTGGGCCGGTCATCCGGCGGGCCTGAATCTGGATTAGCCTGGTGGCGACCTTGCTTATCCGGCCCCGATAACAGGAGGCACCCCATGCTGAGCCATATCCTCATTCAGGACCTCGCCGTGGTCAGCGCCCTGGAACTCGAACTGGGCCCGGGCATGACCGCCCTCACTGGCGAGACCGGGGCCGGTAAGTCCATCCTCATCGACGCCCTGGGCCTCGCCCTGGGGGACCGTGCCGATGCGGGCATGATCCGGGCGGGTCGCGAGCGGGCCGAGGTGGCGGCCAGCTTCGACCTCACCGCCGTGCCCGCGGCCCGGGACTGGCTGGTGGAGCAGGACCTGGCCGAGGAAGGCGATGGCGACTGCGCCATCCGCCGCCTGCTGCCGGCCAGTGGCCGCTCCCGGGCCTACATCAACGGTCGCCTCGCCAGCGGCACCCAGCTCCAGTCCCTGGGCGAGCGCCTGGTGGACATCCATGGCCAGCATGCCCACCAGTCCCTGCTGCGCCCCGCCGCCCAGCGCGAGCTCCTGGACGGCTACGCCGGCCAGACCAGCCAGGTCCGGGAACTGGCCGGCCTCTTTCGCGACTACCGCGCCCGGGAGGACCGGCTGCGCGCCCTCCTCACCCAGGGGGCGGAGCGGGCGGCGCGCCTGGACCTGTTGCGCTTTCAGGTCGAGGAACTCGAAGGCCTGGGCCTGACGGCGGGGGACATCGAGGAGCTGGATCGGGAGCAGCGACGCCTGGCCCACCTGGGCCTGCTCCAGGGCACCGCCGGTCGGCTGCTCGACGCCCTCCATGACGGCGAGGACGCCCTGCGCGATCGGCTGGGTCGGGCAGAGTCCGAACTGGACGGCCTCCTGAGCTATGACGAGCGCCTGGGGGAGGTCCGCGACCTGATCGCCGGGGCCGCCATCCAGGTCGAGGAGGCGGCCTCGGGGCTGCGCCAGTATCTGGATGGCCTGGAACTGGACCCGGCCCTGCTGGAGCAGGTCGAGGCCCGGCTGGCCCAGGTCCACGACCTGGCGCGGAAGTACCGGGTCCTGCCCCACGAACTGCCGGAGACCCTGGACCGGCTGCGCGGCGAGCTCGCCGGCCTGGAGGGGGACGAGGTCTCCCTGGACGTGCTGAGCCGGGAACGGGACGCGGCCTGGCAAGGTTACCGGGTGCGGGCCCTTGAGCTCAGCGCCGCCCGTCAGGCCGCCGCCGCCCGGCTGTCGGCCACGGTCACCGCCGCCATGGCGGAGCTGGGCATGAAGGGCGGCCGCTTCGAGGTCCAGTTGACGCGCCTGGCGGAGGAGGCCGCCAGCGGTCAGGGCCTGGACCGGGTGGAGTTCCTGGTCAGCGCCAACCCCGGCCAGCCCCTTCAGCCCCTGGCCAAGGTCGCCTCCGGGGGCGAGCTCTCCCGCATCAGCCTGTGCATCCAGGTCGCCACCGCCGAGTGCGCCGCCATCCCCACCCTGGTCTTCGACGAGGTGGACGTGGGCATCGGCGGGGCGGTGGCGGAGGTCGTCGGCCGCCTGCTGCGGGCCCTGGGGGAGCGGCGTCAGGTGCTGTGCGTCACCCACCTGCCCCAGGTCGCCGCCCAGGCCCACCACCATCTCCAGGTGCGCAAGGAGACCCGGGACGGCCAGACTCACACCCATATCCGCCGCCTCGACGCCAAGGCCCGGATCGACGAGATCGCCCGCATGCTCGGCGGCACCACCATCACCGAGAAGACCCTGGCCCACGCCAGGGAAATGATCGAGCGGGCCGGGGGCTGAGGCAAACGCCCCTGACCCCGCCGCACCTTCACCCCGGCGCCTGGCAGGCGGGGCAGAGGCCGTGGATCACCAGGGTGTGATCCTCCAGGGTGAAACCGTGCTCGGCGGCGATCGCCTGCTGACGGCTCTCGATGGCCTCATCCATGAATTCCACCACCTGGCCGCACTTCATGCACACCAGATGGTCGTGATGAGCCCCCCGATCCAGTTCGAAGACCGACTGGCCGCCCTCGAAGTTGTGGCGACAGACCAGCCCGGCCTCCACGAACTGGGTCAGCACCCGGTACACGGTGGCCAGGCCAATCTCCTCCCCCCGCTCCAGCAGCCGGCGGTACACGTCTTCCGCGCGCAGGTGACGGGGACCCTCGCCCTTGCCACTGGCCTCCAGGATCTCCAGGATCTTGACGCGCGGTAGCGTCACCTTGAGCCCGGCCTGCTTGATATCCGTCTTGTCCACGCCGCCCTCCTCCCCCGGTTCAGCCCGCCGATTCCTTCCCCGAGGCTTGATGGGCTGGGGTATTATTTGCCCCCCTGAATCGGCGTCCGCCCGGGTATCGACCAAAAAGATGCAAAAGCTTCCCATTTTATTGGCCATGGGTGCAAGCCTCGCCCTCAGCGGCTGCGCCACCAAGCGGGACGGCGCGCCCGACTATCAGGAATCGGCCCTCAACCGGCTGCCCTTCGTCTATCAGATGACCATCCAGCAGGGCAACATCATCACCGAGGAGATGGTCGACCGGCTCGAACCGGGCATGACGCGCAGTCAGGTCCGCTACCTGCTGGGCACGCCCATGCTCACCGACCTCTTCCACCAGGATCGCTGGTACTACACCTACACCATCCGTCATCCCCATCGCGACATGGAAAAGAAGCCGCTGGTGGTCTATTTCGACGGTGAGGTCATGACCCGTGTCGAGGGCTTCACCACGCCCAACCCGGCGCGCCTGGAGGCGGGGGAGCCCGAGGAGGTGATCGTCAGCGTGCCGGACTGGAGTGGCGATTCCGGCCTGGTGAAAAAGACCCTCAAGGCCTTGGGCGTCGAAGATGACAACTAGAGGGCGCCAGGCCGCGCGCCCCATCCCCGACCAGGCCCGCGGCGGGTTGAGGTTCGCGCCCGGATGGGCCCCTTCCGCTGAGTTTCCCGGGAGACGCCGCTGATGCCCCGCCCCGCCACCCAACGCCTGCTGCAGATCTCCGACCCGCATATCTTCGCCGATCCCGAGGGTGACCTGCTCGGCCAACGGACGCGCCTGACCCTGGAGGGGGTCCTGGACCTGGCTGGGTCAGCCTTTGGCGCCGCGGACCGGGTGCTGCTCACCGGCGATCTGTCCCAGGATGCCAGCCCGGCCAGCTACCGTTATCTCGCCGGGCGCTGCGCGCGACTGGGCCTCCCCTGCCACGCCATCCCCGGCAATCACGACGTGCCGGCGGAAATGGCCCGCAGCCTGGTCGGCGGGCCGATCGACATGCCACGCCGGGTCGACTGCGGACCCTGGAACCTGGCCCTGCTTGACTCCCACCTGCCCGGCTCCGAGGGCGGCCACCTGGCGGCCAAGCAACTGGCGATCCTGGAGGCGGCCCTGGCCGCCCGGCCACAGGCCCCGGCCCTGGTAGTCCTGCATCATCAGCCCCTGCCCCTGGGCAGCCCCTGGCTGGACGAGATGACCCTGGACAACCCGGATGACTTTTTCGCCATCATCGACCGTCATCCCCAGGTGCGGGCTATCGTTTTTGGCCATGTGCATCAGGAATACGTCGGGGAGCGCCGGGGCGTCGCCCTGCTCGGCGCCCCCTCGACCTGCATCCAGTTCCTGCCCGGGAGCCTGGACTTCGCCCTCGACCCGGCCACCCCCGGCTTTCGCTGGCTGGAACTCCACCCGGACGGCCGCCTCGCCACGGGCGTCGAGCGCATCGCCACCTACCCCGATCCCCTCGACCTCAGCGGTAGCGGCTATTGAGTCCTCGCCAGGTGGGGTGCCTGGTCCTGCTTCTCCTACCCGGTGTTCAAGCGAGGGTGACGGGCAGGCTCGCACCCGTCTCGATGCCCGTCGCGGTATGCCGCAGGCGGATGGCGAGGAGTTCGACTCCGGCGCTGGCGACCTGACGCAGCCGCTCGGCATAACGGGGATCGACCTCCACGGCGGGGGCGAAGCACTGACCCTCGGGCCGGTTGACGGCGAAGAGGATGATCGCCCGCCAGCCCGCGGCCCGGGCGGTCGCCAGCAGATCGAGATGCTTGCGACCGCGCTCGCTGACCGCATCCGGAAACAGGACCCGCTCACCCTCCAGCAGGGTCGTGTTCTTGATCTCCACCAGGGCATCGGGGGCCGGGCCCTCCCGCAGGACCATGTCCAGCCGGCCCCCCGCCTGGCCGGCGGGGGCATAGACCTGCTCGCGGCGCAAGGTATGGTAGCCCGCCAGGGCCGGGATGCGCCCGGCGGCGATCCCCTCCGCGAGCACGGCGTTGGGACGTCCGGTGTGGACGCCGATCCAACCCTGGCCCATGTCCACCCGCTCCAGGGTCCAGGCCAGACGGCGACGGGGATCCGCGTGGTGACTGAGCTGGACGGGGGCCCCCGATTCCCAGCAACTGGTCATGCGGCCGGTATTGGGGACATGGGCGGTGACCCGGGTGCCATCCGCCAATTCCACCTCGGCGAGGAAGCGTTGGTAACGGCGCAGGATGCGGCCGTCCGTCAGGGGGGGCAGTTGCACCGTCGGG
>CALMDH010000015.1:0-6297 GCA_937862735.1 uncultured Gammaproteobacteria bacterium | reverse complement strand
AAGAATTGGGAAGACATGACGTTTTCGCAGGCGCTGCACAACGAGGCGATATTTGACGGGGCGATTGGCGCGACCCGCATCGACACTGCATTAAACCTGATTTTGGAAACCGGATTATTTTTTAATTTGAGAAAGGACCAGATGCCAACTGCGCTGGTGATCGTATCTGATATGCAGTTTAGTGATGGAGTAAAAAATGCGTCTAGTTTCGAGCGTAAAATTCCTCCTAAATTACCAAAAATTCCAATAAAAAAATCAGCCAATAAGTGGGTTGATGAGGAGTATGATGCCGATGATGACATCCACAATGACGATGCATTTCTACCTAAACACACTCCGGCCTTAGCCGACATCTTCAAAAAGTGGGCGGTCAGCGGATACGACATTCCCAAGATCATCTATTGGAATACCGCAGGCTATGTTGGTGCTCCAGATATTGCAGACAGTAAAAATGTCGCGCTGGTAAGTGGATTTAGTCCAGCCATTCTTAAGGCAATATTCAATGGTAGTAACTTTGACCCCAGATCTATCCTTAAATACAGTCTGGAAAAATATAAGGTGAATATATCGACGTAGCTTTTTGAGCCATTGAAATAAATCCCTTAACCACGCCCCTGACATCATTTTTGCTCAGTCCGCATCCGCACGACCCCACAACCAGAGAATGGGGTGCCTTTTCCGCCTGCTGTGCCTGGTAACCCGTTAGGGGTCGCGGGCGCAATGGATGAACACACCATGAGCCAGCCAGCCCCGCACTGTCCCGTCTGCGGGTCCACGGACCTGCTGTTCAATGACCGGCGTCAGGAATATGTCTGCGAGGACTGCGCTCACCGCTGGTCACTCCCGGCGCCAGGCCCCGCCCTGGACTGGCCGGCGGGACTATCGCCGGGGGATCTGCCCACCTACCTCGCCGCCCCGCTGGCCGCCCTCCTGGCGGAACCTAACCCCCGCGTCCGCCTGCACTGGCTGGTCGACTGCGCCGAGATCGCCGTGCGCTGGAGCGTGGCGGTGACCCTGGCGCAGGTGGTCCAGGTCCATGCCGGCACCCTGCCGGAGCGGCTGGTCAGTCGTCTGCGCGAGCATATCGAACGGCCCACCCTGGGGCGCTGGCTGGGCATTCTCGCGGCCCTGAGCCATCCCCGGCCCGCCACCGGACTGCCAGCCCCGGGCTTTTTTGATCTCTATGCGGGGGCGTTCGCCCCCCGATTCCGCCCCGAGGGCCACGGCGGCACCCTCGATACCTCACTGCTCCTGCTGCGCAACCACCTGGCCCATGGCGCCGGTTTGCCCACGACGGCCGCCCGGTCCTTGTTGGAGACCCACCAGCCCGGGGTCTTCGCGCTGTTGCGCGCCGTAGCCCAGGCCGGGCAGGGCACCCAGGTCATCGCCCTGACCGGCGCCCAGGCCGTGCGTCTGGCCGGTCCGCGGCCCTGTTCCATCCCCCGGCCCCCTGAACTGCGTGACAGCGCGGACGGCCCCTGGCTCATCACCGCCCGTGGTGTCCTGCCCCTGATGCCTTTGGCCGCTTTCGGGCCGGTACGTCTGGTCGACAACGCCGGTCGGGTGGCGGAGCGCCCCGGTGACCCCGCCGCCCAACTCTATCTGCGCGCCGGGCGTGACCGGCTGGCCTATGTCCCCCTCGGGCGCGACGAGGCCATGTCGCTCACCTTCGACCTGGACGCCTTCCGCGCCCTGTTCCGCCTGGATGACGGCCTCGCCACCCACGGACGGTCAGGGGCCGACGGTCGCTGGGACGATTTCCGGCGCGAGGCCCGGATCCTGGCCGAGGACCTGGTGGGACGCGCCGCCGAGCTCGGGGTTCTCAGAGACTGGCTCAAGGGTCGCGACACCCGTGAGGCGGGGACAGCGGGGATCGCGCTGATCACCGGCGCCCCCGGGGTCGGCAAGTCGCTCCTGATGGCACGGCTGGCGAGGGATCAGGGCAACGCCGGACCGGAACGCTTGGGGCTGTACTACCACCGCTTCCGCGGTGGCGATGCGCGCAACAGCACCCGGGCCTTTCTGCGGGGACTCCTGGCGGCCCTGGGCGACTGGGGGCTTCTGCCGGCCGCCCCCGGTGAGGATCCCGGTGACCAGTTTGAGGACCTGCTGGAGGCGGTGCGCGCCCGCCTGGACGCGGTGGCCGCCCTGGCACCGCCGCGGCCTCAGGCACCGGCGCCCCGCTTTCTGGTCCTGGCCGACGGGCTCGACGAGGTCCTGCCCCAGGACCCGCGGTTGCCCCACTGGCTGCGCGAGCTCGCCCTGCCCGGTACCCTGTGGTTACTGGCCAGCCGTCCGGAGCCGGCCCTGGACCACGCCTTCAGCGGTCCCGACTGCGCGCATTTATTCCCGCAAGGGTTGCCGCCGCTGTCCGCGCCGGACCTGCGCGCCATGTTGCTGGAGGGGCTGGCGGGCGCCCGCCAGTCGCTCATCGCCCGTGACGAGGACAGCCCTCAGGGGGTGCACAACCCCTTCGTGGAGCGCGTGGTCGCCTGCGCCGCCGGCCTGCCCCTCTATGTCCATCTGCTGCTGGAGGATCTGCGCGGCGGCCGCCTGACGGTCCACGACGAGGACCGGCTGCCCAGGGGGCTGGTCGCCTACTATGACGCCCTGATGGCAGGGATCGGGCTGTCGGACCTCAGGCGCGACCTGCCGCTGCTGGTCGCCTGTCTGGCGCGGGCCGAGGAGCCCCTGGACCCGGCGGCGCTCGCCCTGCTGCTCGCCGACGTGCCCGCGGAGGCCCCGGATTATACCGAGCGCGCCCGGCAGGCCGTCCGGGCGGGGCGGGCCCTGCTGCGCGACGCCCCCACCGCCGACGGGACCGCGGGCCTGACCCTCTATCACCAGAGCTTCCGCGACTATGTGGGCGGCGTCCCGGCCCGCGAAGGACGGCCGACCACCCCCTCCGCCCCGGCCCTGGCCGGCACGGTGCGCGACGCCGAACGCAAGCTCTGCCGTCTGGCCGACGGCTGGGCCGGGCTGCCACCGGGCAACCTGCGCCAGCATCTGTTCCGCTGGGGGGTGCGCTATGCCCTGCGCTGGCAGGGTGCCGCGGGCCTGGAGGCCGCCCGGCAACGCCTCACCGATTTTGCCTTTCTGCAAGCCTACACGGCGGAACTGCCGGGCAGCGCCATCCGTGGCCTGGTGGCCGACTACGAGACCGTCCTTGCCCGCCTGCCGGAGGAAGCCGGGTGGCAGGAGTTCCGGCTCTGGGAGGCCTTCTTCCGCGAGCGCGAGCACATCCTGCGGCGGGGGGATGAGCGCTGGCCGGCCAATAAGATTCTGCTCCAGTTGGCGGTCGAACATGCCGATGACAGCCCGGTGACGCGGGCGGCGGAGGAATGGCTGGCGGCGGGCCATTGCGATTGGGTGTGGATATGCAATCAACGGCGGCAAGAGCATGTAATCACTGACCCATGCTTGCGGGTCCTGGAGGGTCATACAAAGCCTGTGACTGGGGCTCTGGTACTTCCTCATGGACGAATCCTATCATGGTCCGAAGATAACACCCTGCGGTTTTGGGAGCAGGACAGCGGCGCATTGGTTAAGACCATCATCGGTAGCCATGCCTTTTATGTCACCGAGGCCCTGCTGTTACCTGATGGTTGCGTTCTCACATGGTCAATGTTAAACCCTCAAAGGCGCCTCTTTATCATCGACGGCCAGACAGGTGATCTACAGAAATCACTTATTGGACATACTGATAATATAAATGGTGTCATGTTGCTTCCGGATGGGCGTATCCTGTCTTGGTCGGATGACTGCACGTTGCGACTATGGGACAGCGAGACTGGAGTCCCACTTGTTACCCTCATTGGCCATAAAACCAAGGTCACAGGAGCGTTATCACTCTCTGATGGACGTATCCTTTCTTGGTCAAGTGATTGGTCCTCAGATCACACATTACTTCTTTGGGATGGAAAAAGGAGTGATCCAGTTGCCATTCTCAGCGGGCATAACTCAATAATAAATGGTGCTCTGGAGATTCCCAACGGGCACATTCTCTCATGGTCATATGATGCTACTCTGCGCTTATGGGATGTTCAGAGAGGCGAGCAAATTGCGTTACTTTCTGAGCACACCGAGGAGATCACAGGTGCAGCCGTTCTACCCAACGGGCGTATCCTGTCTTGGTCGAACGATAAGACTCTGCGTATGTGGGACGGAAAAAGTGGCGCACCATTGGAACTACTCGCCGGACATTCCAGTGGAGTAAAAGGTGCAATTGTTCTATCAGATGGGTGTATCCTCTCATGGGCGCATTTCGACACTCTGCGGCTTTGGGATGGTGAGCGTGGGGCCTTTCTGAAAGCCTTTGGAGAGCCATTGCCTATTGATGGCATGCTGGTTATTTCTGACCAGAAGTTACTATCGTGGTTGTGGAGTAAGTGGAACCTGGAAAGTTCGCTTTTTATGTGGAATCTCAGTAGTCAGGAACCAATGGCGATCATACCTGGCCATACTGACGGGGTCGGGGGCACCGCACTCCTCACTGACGGGCTCGTCCTGTCCTGGTCACGGGATGGAACCTTGCGAATCTGGAACATAAAAAATGGATTACCAGCGCGGTCGCTACCAGGGCATCATGATGAAGTGACTAGCATCCAGTCGATGACAGATGAATATGTCATCTCTACTGCAGAGGATGAAACTATATATGTTTGGAAAATGCAAAGTGGAGCATTGGTCGCAACACTTCCAGGACATAGGGCATGTCTATTTCCTGATGGACGCATCCTCACCTGGTCAGCGCACTGGTCTAATTTTGATCACAATCTTTACGTATGGGATTTATGGGATAGACAAAATACTTCCCAACTGGCCACCCTGAACGGGCATAGAAGCGATATCAGAGGTGCGCAGATACTTGATGACGGTCGCATCCTCAGTTGGTCGCGAGACAGGACCTTGCGCCTCTGGAATGGTGATAATGGTGAGCAACTCTCAATACTCAATGGTCATCACGGTGACATCAAGGGTGCTTTTTCGCTTCCGGATGGACGCATCCTATCCTGGTCACACGACTGCACCCTGCGCCTGTGGAACGGTGAGAGTGGTGACCTACTTTTTATACTTGAAGGGCATACCAAACTGGTCACTGGAGCGATGGAACTGTCCGACCGGAACCTTCTCTCATGGTCTGAAGACGGTACTCTGCGTTTGTGGGATGGGCAGAGCGGCGCTCCGCTTGCCATCCTTGTAGGGCATTCGTATCACATTGTTGGCGCGATGGAACTTCCCGATGAGCGTATCCTCTCGTGGGCTGAGGACGGTACTCTGCGTTTGTGGGACGGACAGAGTGGCGCTTCGCTTGCCATACTTAAAGGGCATGCCTACAGGATCAAGGGGGCGTTGGAACTGCCCGACGGGCGCATCCTTTCATGGTCTGGGGTGGAGTCCCTGTTATGGGATGGACAGAGAGGTCAACTCGTCAACGGACCGCTATGGCAGTTAGATCTCCCCTGGCTAGCCCCTCAGTTCCTTCATCACCGGCTTGCGCTTGAAGCGCCACAGGCAATCTCCGGCCAGTCGGCCGCATGGGCGGATGGCAAAACAGCGGGAATTACCTCCTGCACCCGGGCCGCGCCAGCCTGCTGGCACGGGTCTTCTGCCGTTGAAAGTCATGTGCTCTCACCGGGAGGCGTTCTGGTTGTCTCACTGGAAAGTGGTCACGTCTTCTGCCTGCAACTCTACCGCGGGGCACGGCGGATCACGCTGGAGGACTACGAGTCCGGCAGCTCCCATCTTGTTGACGGACCAGTTCAACGCTGATTTGGACAGGCATCCTGCCCTGAAGCCCTGAGCCATCAGGGCCTCCGGCTACTCCGGCGTGGGAGGGGCATGGGAATTCCCCATTCGGGGCCGTGAAGGGCCGCGAAAGCACATCACGGCTCCGCGCGACAACCTTGGTCGCGACCCGGGGTTAGGCTACGTGTTGCCCGCCCTCCCCAAGTCATTGGCTGACGCCTTTCCGGGTCAGGGCACCTTCCTGTCATCTCACCTGCAAGGTCATCTTCATGCTCACCGGTCTGTTCAAACTGATTGCCCTGGCCATCCTGATGGGATCCCTGTCCCCCGCCGTCGCCGGCTGTAACATCCCCGCGCCCATGGCCGCCGGGTTTGCCAATCATGGGGGGAGTTGTCCCTCTGGCTACTACTCCTCGGGCAATTCCTGCGTGCCTTCCGGGCAGAATGCCCCTTACGCCTTTTTCAATGGGGGCGGGAGTTGCCCCAGCGGCTACTACAGTAGTGCCTGACCGAAAACCCATTAAATTCGCCAAAACCACCCCGCCCGGC
>CALMDH010000014.1:0-4410 GCA_937862735.1 uncultured Gammaproteobacteria bacterium | reverse complement strand
CGAGCGGATGGCCGAATTAGCTTAAGGTGGTGTCCACGGAACCGGCAGCAGGCCATTCTCTCGGATGCTCGACGTGTGGGTCTATCACCGCGGAGTCGCCCCCGACTTCTCTCAACCGAGTAAGAAGACCTACAACGCGTTCATCGAAAGCTTGAACGGGAAGTTCCGCGCCGAGCGCCTGAACCCCCACTGGCTGATGTACCTCGACGACGCCCGGACAAAATGCTAAATTTAAAGTAGAGACCACAACGAGGTTCGCCCACACAGCACAATTGCAACAAGCTGCCGTCAGCGCTCGTCAAACTATCATCGGCAACCGGCCCGCCATGATTGTGCCCCCCGGAAAGGCCCTGCCGGCTTGTAGCGGGCGGGCGCGCGCGTCACTAGCTAGCCCGCATTAATGCTGTATAATTAGTTCTACCGATTAGATGGCCAGTAGATTCCATGAAATCATACACAACAAAACAATAATTAAGGCAATTTGCCGAAGACATTTTGGCTGAGGAACGTGTTCGACTTCGAAAATCGGCACAGGAGAGATCCCCGAGTGGCGCGACCTTCCTTTCGCACTCCAGCAAAGACGACGACCTAGTGGTTGGCGCAGTTCGAGTCCTCACCAACCATGGTGCCACGGTTTATATCGACAAGGTCGATCCAGCGATGCCACCATATACTAACAAGCAGACGGCCGCGACGCTCAAGACCAGGATCCAGCAGGCTCGCAAGTTCGTACTGCTTGCCTCTGCCAATAGCAAGGAAAGCAAGTGGGTGCCGTGGGAGCTGGGCGTCGCCGACGGTTATAAGGGTCTTTCTAAGATCGCTCTCTTCCCGGCGGTGGATACGCGCGACGATACTGATTGGACCTCATGGGAGTACATGGGTCTTTATCAACGAATAATTTGGGGAAATATTAACGGTTACAGAGATGCGCTCTGGATGGTGCTCGACGAAACCGAGAATACTGCAGTGCCCCTCAAAGACTGGCTTGCAGCGAGCTAAAGGGGATGCGGACGATGGCAAGATGCCGCTCTTATAGCTTCCACTACACGCATGACTGACCTCTCGTTCCCGAACTGACCTCACCCTACTTCCAACTCGGACTCTCGACTGAAGCGTCTGCGTGCCAATCCGACCTAACGGTTGTTTCACTGGCCGCAGGGCGTTCGCCCGGCAGGCCATCTAGAGTTCAGCAATCTCGGCCTGTGAAACAGAAATGGCTCAGAGGACGAAAGGTCCGCGCAAGGTCAGCAACTGGCGGGCAGCGCCCGACAAAGATGGGCACGATAAGATAGCGATAAGCATCTTACAAAGATGCAGATACTCGACTCTACGCAGCCATCGGCAATTTTCGGCGGCGTTTGCGTATCAATCGGCTGCAATATCGTACATTTGGCAGCATATTTGAGCCCAACAACGTCGTTCTCCGGCTCCGGACGCGATCCCAAAAGCGGCCGTCCGCTCCGGCAACTTCGATCTGCATAACCAGATGGTTGCGACTTTGTTGTTTTCAACTTTCCCGTTGTGAGCCGATCGCTGCTGGGCCCGCAAGCCCTCCCTGCCGCAGGCTCAGCAGGCATTTCAGCAGATCCACCGGCATCCGTTCACACGCCGCTTGCCGATGATAAGCGGAGCCCCACGCATCCGCCTATTGGCTACCCGGCCATGTAGTTGATCATCCGGTACTGGGCGGCCGAGCGGGAACGCCTACTTGCCTGCGGCCTTGGCTGCGTCCTCGATCCACTTCTTGAGTGATGCGTGGTCGGCGTACTTGTAGATCTTCGCGTTTTCCGCCTTGAGCTTTGCGGGCGTATCGCCAACCGCATCTACATTACCGCCGGAATCTTTTAGATGGTGGATCTGCACACCAATTATAGCGTTACCGCGCGCAATGGACTGGCTGATCTCGTAGTTGATGTACTTGCGTCCGGCGGTGGCCGCGCCGATGCAGACGACCGTCACCGTCGTGTTCTTAAGGCCCTCGTCGATCATTGCCTTGATCGCTGGGTCGCCCTTCTTCTTCGCCTCCTCCCAGAGCGACGCGTCTGCAAAGCCGGCGGCGGCGACGCCAACCACTTGGTCAAGGTTGCGGATCTGGTTCACGCGCCAGATGTCGCGCTGGTAGTGGAAGCTGAAGAATACGCGGCGAGCCATGTCGGTTGTCCCTGCTGTGCGGCGCGCATAATACCGCACCGACGCCTCGCGATAAAGACGAATGAATCAGGACGGCAACTTTTGACCGCATTAATCGCTGCCATTGTATCGCGCTGCCCAGGCTGATGCGCTATAGTACCGCAATGGCTGACTACGAGCTCATCGTGCTGGGAGCGCCGCCGGCGGACGCGCCCAACCTGCTCACCGCACGCCTCACGGCGGTGGCGGGCGAATATGGCATGGTCGTCCCCGGCGATCTCGCGGTGCGCACCGCCTCGGATGCCGCGCGGCGGAATGCCCGGGCGTCCACAGCCGCCCTTTACTTCGGCGGCGACCCCTCGCTCGACGCCGAATTGGTGGCCGAGCTGGAATCAGCCTGTGTGCCGATCGTGCCGGTAGTTCCGCCGGGTGGCCGCGTTTTGGAGACCATCCCGTCCGAACTACAGGCCATCAACGCGTTCTTCGACGAGCCGGCCAACGCCCGGATCGACGCACTGGCCGCGCTCGCCCTCGAGTGCCTCGGCCTGCTCCGTCGTCAACGCCGCGTTTTCGTCAGCTATCGCCGCGACGAGTCGCGCACGGTCGCGGTGCAGCTACACGACGAGCTCAGCGCGAGGGGGTTCGACGTCTTCCTGGACACTCACGACATCCTGCCGGGCGACATGTTCCAGGAGATGCTGTGGCACCGGCTCGCCGATTGCGACGTCGTCATCATGTTGGACACCAAGGATTATTTCGGCAGCAAGTGGACGAAGCAGGAGCTGGGGCGCAGCTTGGCGCAGGGTATCCAGATCTTGCGGGTGATCTGGCCGGGCCACCAGCCGACCCGCCACCTTACACTGAGCGACGCCCTGCAGCTGAGTGCCTCCGACATCGACGGGGGCGGCCAACTCGTTCCAGATAAAGTCGACGAGGTGGTCCGCCGCACGGAGAGTCTGCGAAGCCGGAGCGTGGCGTCGCGTCATCGAGAAATCGCAGGCTCGCTGCGCGTCCAAGTCGAGCGGATCGGAGGACGGTTCGAGGGAATCGGCGCTCACCGCGCTATGGCGCTCACCCTACCGAATGGCCTGAAGATTCAGGCCTACCCCGTGGTCGGCGTCCCGACGGCTGAGCTCCTGAACGACGTCCATGACAAGGCCATAGCGACCGCGCCCGGCCGTTTCCCGTGCCTCGCCTACGACCATCACGGCATCAGGCCGGGTTGGCGCACCCATCTCGAGTGGCTGGACGCACAGGTGAAGGAGGTCCGCGCTCTGCGGGTATTCGACGCAGCATGGGAGCTCGCCGAATGGGACAGCTGAGGGCGCGGGCTGCGGTGTTCCTCTCAGCCGGGGTGCCAGATCCCGGGGCGCGCCACTTCCTCGGCGAGGGCGATACTGTGGCGATTTCGGCAGCAGTCGCCGCCGTGCTTGAGGTTACCCTCGGGCGACGCAGGCTCGTCTGGGGCGGACATCCCGCAATAACCCCCATGGTCTGGGCGTTCGCCGAGTCCATGGAGGTGAATTACGGCGAATGGGTTCTGCTCTACCAGAGCCTTAGGTTCGAGGACGAGTTCCCGGACGAGACCGCCCTGTTCCAAAACGTCGTCTTCACCGAGCGTGTCGGCGACGAAGTAGAGCCCAGCCTCGCGCTCATGCGGGACCGGATGTTCAACGAGAACGAGTTCGAGTCCGCCGTGTTCATTGGGGGCATGCAAGGAATCATCGACGAGTACCGGCTATTCGCTAAACGGGCGCCGGGCGCGCGAATTGTTCCCGTGGTATCCACCGGTGGGGCCGCGCGGCGGCTGGGCGAGATGCTGGGTGCCGGCCCCGCTCTGCCGGCGGATCTCGACTACATGCGCTTCATGTACGAGCGCCTCGGTGTCGACCCGAACGAGCGTCGCTACGCCACACCTACCGACCAGCCCGCTGACGTCGGCGCGCGCGTCGAGGTTCCGCACGCGTCCCGCGGCTGAGCCGCGATCAAAAGCGCATGCTGGGAGTCGACGTTGTGCCTTCCCGGCGTGCCGGAATGGGGCCTGCGTGTTTCCGTGGTGGGGTCGCAAGCCGATCTATCCGCGCTGAACAATACGATAGTTTCGAGGGGCGAAACCCCGCACCGGCATCGGGTAGGTAAGAGCGATCCGCCCGGCCTCTGATTGCGTACACGCAATCGGTGAGCGAGCTCCCACTTCGGGTCGGTAGTCGCCGGTTCGAATCCCTGACGAAGGTGGGCATCGCCGGTCTACCGAACCGCTCGATTCCTCACCCAGTTCGG
>CALMDH010000013.1:0-12401 GCA_937862735.1 uncultured Gammaproteobacteria bacterium | reverse complement strand
AACAGCGCTGGCTGAAGTTCTTCAAGGACGGCGAGCGCCTGGACGCCGACCACCTCCCCAACTGGATGCAGACCGACGAGATGAGGCAAGCCATGAGCACCGTGAAGCAATTCTCGGAGAAAGAGCGCGCCTATGATGCCTATCAGGCGCGGCAGAACTATCTGCGCATGCAGGGCTCCATCTCCCGCCACCAGCAGGAGCTGGAGGAGGCCCTCGCCCAAGAGCGGGCGGGGCGGGAGGCCGCCGTGCGCCAAATGGAGGCTGAACGGTTGGCGAAGGACGCCGAGCGGCAGGCGAGGGAGGTTGAGCGGCAGGCGAAAGAGTCTGCACTCCAGGAAAAAGACGCCGAGCGGCAGGCGAAAGAGTCTGCACTCCAGGAAAAAGACGCCGCCTTGGCCGAGATCGCCCGTCTCCGGGCGTTGTTGCGGTCCGAGCGCCCTTAGGGAGATAACTGAGTGGCAGCCACCCTCCGATGGTAAGCAGGTCGACGCCCATCACGGCTTCGCCCGGCGGGGAGTTGCCGGACGCATCGGCCAACGGCCGCGGGTTGGAGCGGACGCTGGCCCCTATGAGGTTATCCCGATCCACAGTGGTCACCGGAGAACTGCCTGGCCATAGCCACTGATGGGACCTACCGGTTGGTAAGGGCGACGTTCTCGGCGTTCGCCTAGCCTTCTTTGCCGTGCACCCATACCTCTAACAGGCTTTCTCGATACGACCGGTCGGCAAGCCAGAGCGACTGGGTGGTCAAGCTTGGTTTCAGCGACCGCGTCAATACGCTGTGTGCGAACGGCCGTGAGGCTCCTCGCCACGGGTTGGGCCAAGCTTCTGTTTCCTGACACAACGAAGAGGAAACAGACGATGACGACGACTTTATCGCCCTCCGCCACGCCACATGCCCCCTGGAACAAGGGCAAGCTGGTGGGGCAGAAACCGCCCTTGAAGCTCTGGGAGATCTGGACCGTGCGGACTTGTTTGCGCATGGCCGGCAAGACGCGGGACCTCGCGCTCTTCAACCTGGCTATCGACAGCAAACTGCGGGGCTGTGATCTCGTCACCCTGCACGTGCGCGACGTCGCCCATGGCAACCATATCCTCGCCCGGGCCAGCGTCGTGCAGCACAAGACCGGCTTGCCCGTGCGGTTCGAGATCACCGAACCGACCCGCACGGCCCTGTTGGCCTGGATCGAACAGGGCGACCTGTGGGGAGCAGATTTTCTGTTTCCCAGCCGCCAGTCCAGTGCCCCTCACCTGTCGACCCGCCAATATGCCCGTATAGTCAAACGCTGGATTGCTTTGACCGGGGCCGATCCTACGGAGTACGGCACGCACTCCTTGCGCCGCACGAAGGCGACGCTGATCTATCGCCAGACGAAGAACCTCCGCGCGGTGCAACTGTTGTTGGGCCATCGGAAAATTGAGAGCACGGTCCGCTACCGAGGGGTAGAGGTGGATGATGCCTTGGAGATGGCCGAGCATATTGAGTGCTGAGGGTGGCCTGAGCGCATCTCAGGGATGAGATGCCAGGATTCCAGAATTGCCCTCTCCGCTAGGGTAGCGCTTGCCAGCAAGTCAGCGCCCGGCCCCCCCGTTTTCACTCGCCAACCCGGCGAAAGCAGACACTGGTCAGGGGCGGCTTCAGGCCCGGTTCACGCTGTTATCGGACAGTCCGCCCCGCGTCACCGAGTTTCCGCACACGATCCAAACCAGACATCAGATGCTTAGGGGCCGATGAAGCGGCTTGCCGCTGACGATCCAGTGCGGGTTGTAAGGACGGTTTTCCGGGAAATTGACAATCATACGATCGATCAGGTCTTGCACCAGGGGATAGGCTGGGGTGGGTTTCTGGGAGGGTGTGCAGGTCTTGGGTGCTTTGAATTGCAGCATGGAGGTTTTCTCCGGACATAAAAAAAACCCGCACGAGGCGGGCTTGGGGAGGGGAGGTTGATCGTTGATTTCTGAGACCCTGGATAGAGTGCACAGCAGGCCATCCCTGGCCACCATTGTCGCTACGCGCAGCCCCCTCGTCATGCAACCACGGCACCCTCCCAAGGGCAAGGGCTCATTGCACCGTCACCAAGACGTTATCGAGGTTGCTATCCTCGGTGGAATCCGACATGGTCCCCCGGAACCGCAGGCGCAGACTGGCGGTGGGGGCCAGGCCCGTCAGGTTGACCTGCACCGGTCGCCAGACGTTTTCCGGGTCCTGATTGGCGCGCAGACGGGCCTTCTCGGTCCAGGTGGTGCCACCGTCCGTGGAGACGTCAAAGGCCAGGTACTCGTTGGTGTCGAGGCTGGTCTCGTTGAACCAGGAGAAGGTGATGGTGGCACTGCTCGCACCGCCGGTGGCGATGGGCACCGAGATCAACTGGGCATTGCTGGCGCTGCCATCGACCTCGGCCGAACGACTGCCGACCGTCCGCCGTTGCGTGGACACAAACCAGTCGTTCTGACTGTCCTGGGTCCAGCGGCCGGCAAAGCTGGTGCTCTCGAAGCTGTCGGCAAAGACGGTGACCGGCGCGGAGACTACGGTGACCGTGGTGGTCGCCACGTCTGTGTCGCCCGCATCGTCACTGACCGTCACGGTGAGGGTATAGCTGCCCGCCATGGTATAGGTGTGACTGGCCGTCATGCCCGTGCCGGTGGTGCCATCCCCAAAGTCCCAGTCATAGCGGACGATGCTCCCATCAGCGTCAGTGGAGCCCACCGCGCTGACGGTAAGGGCCTGCCCGGTGGTCCCGGTGTAGGGACCGCCCGCGTCGGCCTGGGGAGGTTGGTTAGGTGGTGGCACTGCGAGGGTGGCGGTGGTAACGTCCGTGGCCGTAGCGCCGCCGTTATCGGTCACGGTCAGGGTCACCTCATAGTCACCGGTGCTGGCATAGGTATGGCTGGCCGTCGCGCCAACCCCACGGCTACCGTCCCCGAAGTCCCAGACATAGCTGACGAGGGTGCCATCGGCATCACTGGAACCGGTGGCGCTGAAGACCAGGGAGCGCCCCGCATAGCCCGAGTAGGGACCACCGGCATTGGCGCTGGGCGCTTGGTTGGCGGCGGGGGTCGGGTTGACCGTCACGATGACGTTATCGAGGTTGCTATCCTCGGTGGAATCCGACATGGTCCCCCGGAACCGCAGGCGCAGACTGGCGGTGGGGGCCAGGCCCGTCAGGTTGACCTGCACCGGTCGCCAGACGTTTTCCGGGTCCTGATTGGCGCGCAGACGGGCCTTCTCGGTCCAGGTGGTGCCACCGTCCGTGGAGACGTCAAAGGCCAGGTACTCGTTGGTGTCGAGGCTGGTCTCGTTGAACCAGGAGAAGGTGATGGTGGCACTGCTCGCACCGCCGGTGGCGATGGGCACCGAGATCAACTGGGCATTGCTGGCGCTGCCATCGACCTCGGCCGAACGACTGCCGACCGTCCGCCGTTGCGTGGACACAAACCAGTCGTTCTGACTGTCCTGGGTCCAGCGGCCGGCAAAGCTGGTGCTCTCGAAGCTGTCGGCAAAGACGGTGACCGGCTGCGGCGGCGGGGTGAGGTTGAAGGTCGCCTGACAAACGGTATCCGCCGTGAGCGCAAAGGAGGCGCCACAACTGGTAGGTTCCCAGCCTGCGAAGGCGGAGCCCTGATCCGGGATGGCGCTGGGGGTGACGCGGGTACCGGCGGGATAGGTGCCGCCACCGGTTACCGTGCCAGATCCCGTGCTGGCGGGATTCGTCGTCACGGCCAAGGTTTTCATGTCCAACACCCGTTGCTGGACCACCAGCGGTTGGGGTTGGGCGGCGCCAAGCTGCGCATTGATGGCGCCAGAGGTCTGGTACTCGACCACCGCGCTCAGACTATGCTCGCCATTGGCATCCGCTGGCACGGCGACCTGGTAGCTAAATTGCAGTGGGTTGGCGGTCAGCGACCCGGTGAACAGGATCGACTGGCCATCCGGCCCCAACTCCGGCCCGCCATCGCCACTTACCGCGCTGATGGACCAGCCCGTCGGCAGGCTGGGGGTCCAGAGCAAAGACAGCAAGGCCCCCTCCACTGGCCGCTCCAGGGTATTGGTGACGGTTAGAATCTCGCCAGCCTGGTATTCCGGCGCGCGATGCCCGGCACTGACCCCGGTTGTGGCGGCCGCGGCCATCCGACTGGCGGCCTGCGCACCCGAAGGTTTGACCCCGGGGGCGAAGCCATCAACCCCATCCGAAGCGGCGTAATAGGCCGCCGCCCGCCAGTAGGCGAGCACACGGTTGGCTTCGCTACCGTCGATCCACCAATAGGGGGCCTGATAATCGGCATTATGGCGGTTGCGGTCGATGCCGCCAGCACCGGGGGCATAACCATCGTCCCCGCTCGCCTCTACATGGTAGACACCGGCCCGCCAATAGGCGAGGACGCGGCTGGCTTCGCTGCTATCGATCTGCCAACGGGGATCGCGATAATCGGCGCTATGGTAGAGGATTCCATCCAGGATCAGGGGATTGGGCGTCGCCATCAGGGTGACCGGGTTGGTCATGGTGCCATTCTGATACTCAACGGTAGCGCTTATAACCTGCTGGCCCTGGGCATCAGCGGGTACCGCGACCTGGTAGCTAAAATCGAGGGGTATGGCACCGAGGTTGCCAGTAAACAGGATCTCGCTGCCGTCATGGCTTAGCTCCGGTGAACCCTCGCCGCTGACACTGGCCAGAGTCCAGCCAGCCGGCAGGTGCGGGCGCCACAGCAATGACAGTGGACTGGTCCCGGAGGTGTCATTGAGACTGGCGCTGACCCGCAACAGGCCGCCAGCCTGGTAACCCGGCGCGCTCTGTGTCACGGACAGGGAGGCGCTGAGATCAACCAGGTTGGCCGTCACCTGGCGGGGGCCGGTGATATTGGTCAGGGCACAGGTAGGCGTAGTGCCGGAACAGTCACCGCCCCAGTTGACGAAGCCATAGCCGCTGGCAACTTCAGCGGTACAGCGGCTGGTCCCGCCATGGGTTACGGAATTGGGCGCACAGGTCACCGTGCCCCCCGCCGCCGGATTGGCCATGGCGGTAATGAGATAGCTGTTCTGGGAGAAGCTGGCGTTCACCGTGCAGGGCGCGGTAATGGCGCCAGTGGTGTAGCTGTCACCCACCTGGGTTCCACTGCAGCCGCTCACCGAGGCAATGCTATAGCCCGGATCGGGGGTGACCGTAAAGGTCGTGGATTCGCCGCTTGGGACGCTGACCCACGGCGGGCTGATGCTACCACCTGGGCCGGCCGTAGCGGTCACGGGGATGCCAGGACCGTGATCCGAAGCCAGGCCGATAACCGGCCGAGGGTATGCGCTGCCTTCCTGGGTGCCGTCGCCAAGTCGGCCCGACCAGTTAGCCCCCCAGCACTGCACACCGCCGGCGATCAAGGCGCAGCTGTGACTACCGCCGGCGGCGACAGTGCTGGCCTCGCTCCCCGCCGGGAAGGGATGGACGGGTGTGAGGCTTGATTCATAGCTGCCTTTACCCAGTTGGCCATCTCCGCCTGACCCCCAGCACTGGACCCCACTAGCAACCACCGCACAGCTATGAGCACGGTAGTAACTAGCGCCAGCGGTGACGGTGGTGGCCCCGCTACCCGCCGGAATAGTTTGGACTGGGGTGGGACTGGAGGCATAGCTACCGTTGCCTAGTTGGCCATAGTCACCACTACCCCAGCACTGAACCCCACCAGAGACCACGGCGCAACTGTGAGAACCGGTTCCGTACCAGGGATGGGTGCCCGCAGCGGCAATGGCACTGGCCCCGCTCCCCGCCGGGATGGTTTGGATGGGGATGGGGCTGGAGGCGTAGCTACCGTTGCCCAATTGGCCAAATCCGCCATGGCCCCAGCACTTGATGCCGCCAGCGACTACGGCACAGCTGTGCGAATCACCAGCGGCGACGGCGGTGGCGCCCCCCTTGCCCACCGGTATCGCCCAGACCGGGGTAGGGCTCGAATCGTAGCTGCCATTGCCCAGTTGACCCCAGGAACCATTACCCCAGCATTGGATCCCGCCACCAACCACTGCGCAACTGTGGGAGCCACCGGTGGCGACCGCGCTCACCCCACTCCCTGCCGGAATGGCCCAGACCGGGGTAAGGCTTGAATCGTAGCTACCATTTCCCAATTGGCCGGACCCACCAGCACCCCAACACTGGACCCCGCCCTCAACGACGGCGCAACTATGGGAACCCCCGGCGGCAACGGCACTGGCTCCGCTACCCGCAGGGATGGCCTGAACCGGCACTAATCCTTCGATCGTGGTGCCATTGCCCAATTGACCATAATAATTGTTACCCCAGCAGCGCACTCCGCCCGC
Source organism: uncultured Gammaproteobacteria bacterium (assembly GCA_937862735.1). Taxonomy (GTDB): domain Bacteria; phylum Pseudomonadota; class Gammaproteobacteria; order Chromatiales; family Chromatiaceae; genus M0108. The sequence goes on along the minus strand of CALMDH010000013.1, from coordinate 6,097 downwards.
AGCGACGGCGCAACTGTGTTCGTACCCGGCGGCAACGTCCGTGGTGGCACCCTTAAGTAGGGGCAGGAAACTGGCCGAGACCCGCTTATCGCTATTCAGGGTCAACTCACAACTTTCCGCCTGACCAGTGCCAGCACAATCGCCACCCCAGCCGGCAAAGTAATGATCACTATCCGCCGTGGCGGTCAGGGTCAGCCGCGTGTCGGGGGGATAGGTGCCCGCCGGGCCGCCGCCGATGATGCCACCTGTTGGCGGGTCAATGGTCAGGGTACGGTTGGTGTTATCGAAGACGAGTTGATCCAACCAGCCGGCATCCTCGCCCCCGGCATCACTCGCATCCTTTTCGTATACCCAGGTCAGGGTACGGGAACCAGCGGGCAGGTACAGGGAAATTTGTGTCCAATCGGTATCGCCGGTGATGGCGCGTTGCTCCACCCCATCCAGGTAGAAACGGAGGTAATCCCAACCCGCCTCGCTGGAGACTTTCCACCAGAAGGAGAGGTAGCCTGGTCCGTTGAGAGTGGTGGACAGGGCGCTGGTCTGGTTGTCGCCGATGGTGCCCGACTGGGCGGCGGCGACGCCGTCATGAGTCACCCGTTCCTGCGCAAACCAGGCGGCATCGCCACCCTCAGTCCAAACTGCGCCTTCCAGATCAAGCGACCGATTGATGGCGTCGCTTAGCGGAGTGAAGCGGGCGATGGCCGTCTTGGTTCCCGCCACCGTAAGCTCGCACGTGGTCCCGATCACGGCGGCGCAGTCACCCTGCCAGCCGGCGAAGCTGCTGAGACCGCCCGCGGTGGCTACCAGTGTCACCGTCGTGGGGGCGGGGTAGCGGAGGGTACAGTTCGCGGTGCAATCGCTCCCCGGCGGGGTACTGATTATCCGCCCGGCGCCCTGAACTTGCAGGTTGAGGATATCGATATAAACCCGCGGCCCCAGGCCCAGGGTCCAGATCGGGACGGAGGTCCCGCTCTGGGTGCCGTCGCCGAGTTGGCCGGAGCCATTATCACCCCAACACTTGACCCCGCCGTCGACCACGGCGCAGGTGTGTGAACCACCGGCAGCGACGGCGGTGACGCCGTTAGCCGCCGGGATGGCCTGGACCGGGGTGGAACTGCTGTTGGTGCTGCCATTGCCTAGTTGGCCGTTCCAGCCAGCACCCCAGCACTTGACCCCACCAGCGATCAATGTACAACTGTGTGATGAACCGGCAGCGACATCAGTTGCCCCGCTGCCTGCCGGGATGGCCTGGACCGGGGTGGCGCTGGAACTTCCCGAGCCATTGCCCAATTGGCCATATCCGCCATAGCCCCAGCACTGAACGCCATCGGCGACTACCGCGCAAGTATGTGCTTCACCGGTAGCAATGGCGTTGGCACCACTGCTCACCGGGATGGCCTGGATCGGGGTGGAGCTGGAATTCCAGCTGCCGTTGCCCAGTTGGCCCTCCCCTCCGTTGCCCCAACACTTGACCCCGCCGTCGACCACGGCGCAGGTGTGTGAACCACCAGCGGCGACGGCGGTGACACCCTTACCCGCCGGGATGACCTGGACCGGGGTGGAACTAGAGTTGGTGCTGCCATTACCTAGTTGGCCGTTCCAGCCAGCACCCCAGCACTTGACCCCATCGGCGACCACCGCGCAACTATGGCGGTAACCGGCAGCAACAGCAGTAGCCCCACTCCCTGTCGGAATGGCCCAGACCGGGGTAAGGCTTGAATCGTAGCTACCATTTCCCAATTGGCCGGACCCACCAGCACCCCAACACTGGACCCCGCCCTCAACGACGGCGCAACTATGGGAACCCCCGGCGGCAACGGCACTGGCTCCGCTACCCGCAGGGATGGCCTGAACCGGCACTAATCCTTCGATCGTGGTGCCATTGCCCAATTGACCATAATAATTGTTACCCCAGCAGCGCACCCCGCCGTCGGCAACGGCGCAACTGTGGCCGGAGCCCGCCGCCACCGCCGTTGCTCCACCTTGGAGAAACTGGATGAACACAGCGGAGACCTGTTTATCGACGTCCATGACCAGGGCACAGTCGCTGGCCATACCCGCCGACTGGCAATCCCCACCCCAGCCACCGAAGTAATAGCCCGTTGCCGGCTCCGCCACCAGGGTGAGTGAGGTGCCCAGGGGATAGCTACCCCCCTCAGCCCCGGTGATGGTGCCGCCAACCGGCGGTTCGGTGACCAGAGTACGGTCAGCGTTGTCGAAGACCACACCGTCCAGCCAGCCGGCATCCTGGCCGCCTCGCCCGGTCTCGTCCTTTTCATAGGCCCAGGTCAAAGTGTGGGAACCGGTGGGGACGTAAACAAAGACTTGCATCCAATCTGTTTCACCAGTGATGGCGCCCTTTTCCACCTCGTCCAGGTAGAAGCGCAGGTAATCCCAGCTCTGTTCGCTGGACACCTTCCACCAGAAGGACAGATAGGCCGGCCCGGTGACGGTCGCCTCCAGTTCGCTGCTCTGGTTGTCGCCGATGGCGCCTGATTGGGCAGCATCCACCCCATCATGGGTCACCAGATCCTGAGCGAACCAAGGGGCGCTGCCGGCCTGATACCAGTCGATGCCAGGCAGGGACTGGTCCAGGTCGAGGACCTGGCTAATCCCTATATCGTCAGTGCGTGGCACGAAGTTGGCGCTAACGGTCCGATCGGTCGCAAGGGTCAGGTTGCACGTCAGGGCAACCCCAGACGCGGCACAATCGCCACCCCAGCCAGCAAAGGTGCTCACGGGTTGGGTCGCGGCCAGGAGCCGCACGGCGGTATTGGTCGGATGGATGGCTGAGCAGGTCGAGCCGCAATCAATGGTGCCGTCGGGCTGAGTACTACTAATCAGGCCACTACCACCGCCCGTGCGATTCACCAACAGGAGTCTGCCGTCGAGAGCGAACTTGGCGACGAAGGCGTCGGAGTTGTTGTCAGTGTCAAAGGCCCCCGCCGTGGTCGGGAAATCGCTTGAGGTTGAACTCCCCGTGACGTAGGCGTTGCCGGCGTTATCGAGGGCCACCCCATAGCCGTAATCATAATTACTGCCTCCGAGAAAGCTGCCATAGACCAGCCCGCCACCATCGGGGGCCAGCACGGCCAGGAAGGCATCACTGCCGCCGGCCCAGTCAGGATAGGGGGCATAGCGGACAGGAAAACTATTTGATTCAGTAATTCCAGTCACATAAGCGAGACCACGGGCATCCACAGCAATACCTTGGCCATAATCCAAGCCAGGGCCGGTCCCTCCATATGAACCTCCAAGATAGGTGGCATACTCTATTGCCGTGCCCGTGGGGTTGAGCTTGACGACGAAGGCATCCGTCATCCCGGCTAGGCTGGGATAGGCAGCGCCCGGGGTGACGGGAAAATCCGATAAAGCTGTGTAACCCGTTATATAGGCATGCCCCATGCTGTCTACAGCTATGCTATGGCCTGATTCCCCGCCAAACCCAGATTGACCGCCAAGATAGGTGGCATATTCGAGTGCAGAACCAGCGGCGTTGAGTTTGGCGACAAAAGCATCATATCCGCCATTGATACTGGTATCGAAGGCACCCACAGTGACCGGAAAATCGGAGGAAGAAGTGCTACCGGTGATGTAGGCTTGGCCACCGCTATCAACGGCAATGCTGTTGGAAATATCGTCCCCATACCCGCCACCGAGGTAGGTGCCGTAATCCAATGCCGAACCTTCGGAGTTTAATTTGGCGACGAAGGCATCCACCGAGCCAGGGGCACTGTGCTGGGCGGCGCCCGCGGTAACAGGAAAATCGCTGGAGTAGGTATAACCCGTGACATAGGCGCTCCCCCCGCCATCCACCGCAATGCCTTTACCATCGTCATCGGCTTGGCCACCGAGATAGGTGGCATAATCCAGAGCCGTACCCGAGGCGTTGAGCTTGGCGATGAAAGAATCAAACATCCCTGCATGACTGAGATAGGGGGCCTGCGCGGTGACGGGAAAATCGACGGACATGGTCTTGCCCGTGACGTAAGCATTACCCGTGGCGTCTACGGCAATACCTTGGCCGAAATCAGGGTTCACCCCACCCAGATAGGTGGCGTAGTCCAGGGCGGTGCCTGCGGCGTTGAGCTTGGCAACGAAGGCATCGGGGTGGCCGTTAGCCGCGGCATAAACGGGGTTAGCAGCGTCTGCGGTAACAGGAAAATCCACCGAATAGGTGACACCTGTTATGTAGGCATGGCCCGCGCCATCCACGGCGATAGCGTTACCCGATTCGCCAGAACCCCCACCCAGGTAGGTTGAATAGGACAGGACCACCGGGTCGATGACCAGGGGCAGATCAGGCTGGTAGTGAGCGATCTGGAAACCAACCAGGATCGGGGGTTCTTCACCAGCGGGCTGAAATGCAAGTCGCTCCCCTCCCGGTTGATGCAGAACATAACGTCCCTCGACTGGGATGCGCTCGCCGTCGATGACTTGCCAGATGCGTGGCGCCTGCTGCACCAGGCGGCCACCGGCGACTTTGAGGACGAGGTTGCCCGCCGCGTCGATCTCCAGCCCCTCGACACCGGTAAAGGCCAATTGAATCAGGCCGGGATCGGCGCCAGGGGCAACCACGAAGTCATATTCGAGTTGCTGGGGGTTGCCGTAGTAAACCAGGTCGATACCGGGATAGACCTCGGCATAACGGACCCGGGCGTAATGCGGAACCCGGGTGCGCCATTGGGCGGGGTCCTTGCCGATGAAGTAGTTGCTGTAGCCTGGGAGCCTGTCCCCACCTTCTAGGATCGGCTCCGGATTACGCGCCATCCCCTCCAGCCGCAGGCGGATCACGGCGGGGGGCGTCGTGGTTGCTGCGGGGGTGTCCGGGATCATCTCGCGGGACGGCAAGTTGCCCTGAGTTGACGTGGACTTGGCCTGACGCAAGACCAGGACGGCCTCGGCGGGGGTCAGAAAGAGTTGGTAGCCGGGGCCGCGGGCGAGAAATTTGACCGTGGCGTCGCTCTGGCCCTGATTGGGCTCAAAGCGCATCGGCAACCGACCATAGCCGGGCTGGAGTGTCGCGCCGCCGGCGGTGGGTACCTGAGACATTGGCTCAGGCTCAGCCAACTTGTCATCTTGCGCAACCTCCGCCCCGACAGGGGGTCCAGAAGACTGGTCCTGAGGCGTGGATAGGGGTACCGGCAAGACTGGCGGTTTGGCTTCCACCGCCGGATCAGAAACTACCTCGACGCTGACAAAGTTCATGGCTAAAAGCAAGGCCATGGTTAAGTAGGTCAGGGGGCGTCGGGTACTCTTCATAGCGGACCTCGGCTTGGCATGTTCATGTTCCTCACACGGCTATCAGGCATGAAACCCGAGATGAGCTATGTCCGGTGAGGATATCGGATCGGATGCTATCCCTAGGGTGCCTAAAATGCAAGTATCTAATTATCCGTGATATTTCCGACAAAATCCGACAAAATCTACATCAATTCCGACAAAATCCGACATTCACATTGAAAAAATTTATATGTGCATAATCTCCTTCTATGGCTTTATCTCCACTCTACCTGGTAACTTCAGTCCCCCCCCCCGCTACCTGCACAGCCCGCAACTAAAAAACTAATATATATACGATTCCCCCCAGCCCATTTGCTCCTTGCTGAAGTTTTACACTTTTGGAGGGGATTCTGTGGCTAGGAGGGGGAGTGTTCGATGGGTTTGCCACGTTAGGCGCAAACGCCACTGAAATACTTTGGCCCCAAGTCGATGCCAGGGTGAACATTTTCAAAACCGCCATCCTTCATCTCCTTGTAGCGGTCCTACAAGTCGAGGCCCTGGCATTTTCCTATCACGCTAGTGTGCTTCATCAAATCTGAGCGAGGCATCCTGATTCTGGATGGCACACCGCGATGGAGCCGCATGACGCCAACACCTTGCTCTAAAAAGAACGTCATTCAAGCCTTTGCCCAGCGTCTGCTGTTGGCCGTATTCCTGCCGCTCTCTGAGAAAGATGTCGCGGACAGCTTTTGGGACGAACCGGTCACCGGCTGCCGTCTGATGAGTGTCCGCTTCCGGTGCTGATGGCAGTTGGCTTTAATTCTCATTATGATCAAGGCAGTCACGCCAGAGGAAGGTTCGGCGGCCAAGCTCC
>CALMDH010000012.1:0-20117 GCA_937862735.1 uncultured Gammaproteobacteria bacterium | reverse complement strand
TAACAACACCCCAAACGCAACCTGATTTTTGCGACATCTTCCTTGAAAACGACCGAGAACACATGGGCTTTATGTGTGCCGGGGCCAGCGGGAAAGACAGCCCCGAAGTGCGCGCGTAATGGTCCTCGCACCTGATATCTAGACGATTCTTGGCGCGCGCTCCGTTTGATACTTGCCCCCGAGGTCCGATCATCACGTGCGACGGCTCTACAACAGCCGGTGCACGCGTAAAGTATCAAACCAGTCTCTGTAGATACGCAGCAGGCGGGCACGGGCTTCGGTGGCGAAGCGGTGCACGCGGTCGATGGCCCCGGGGTCGTCCTTAGGGATATCCGCCCTGCTCATGGAAAAAGCACCCTGGCGATCCTTCTGGTCCCACAAGATGGCGCGTTTCCAGTCATTTTCCTTCCAATCGGCCAGGGCTTCTTCGAGCGCTTTGTCCCCACGCGCACGGTTCAGGCCAAACGGCAACAGGTGCAGGTTGGCAATTGTGTAGCCCCATGCCTGGTACACCTCCTGGTAATTTCCGGTCCAGCGGGATTTCAACAGGTCCTGCTGCAACAGATGATCAAAGTCCCAGGGCACATTGTGTTTGTCCCAGAATCCGGTGTCGCGCGTATCCACATCGCTGAAAAAGTGATGCATTTGCTCGCGCTGGGCATACATCAGCAGCAGCGCATTCGCGCCGTCGTAGCTCCGCGCGCTCAACAGCTTGATCACGCCAGCCCATTTGGCCCAACGTTGGTCGCACGCTCCATCCAATTCTTGACGGCTGAGCTCTTGGCCTGGATGGTCGTTTCTCCATTCCTGCTCAGCAGGCGTGACCACCAGGGTCCTCCACCAGTTCCAGTCCTTAATTGATTCGCTTTTGGTGAGGGTGCGCTCATCAATGTAGTCGCCCAGTTCTTTGGGCGTTGGAATGAATGCGATGGCCGGGTCGGGTTTTTGGTTGGCGTTTTGGAGACTAGCCAAGTCCGTGAGCCACTTCTTTGAAAACGCCTTGCCAGAGATCCATTCGTCCGGCTCGGTCTTCCACATTTCGCGAATAGCTCGCTCTCGGTTGGTGCCAAACCACTGAATCGCCGTTGCCAAACCCAGCAAGGGCCGGCGAATGTCCTTGTGGGGCATTGGCGCCGTTCCGTTGTGGTGCGCCAGCCACAGCAGAAACAGATAGACCTCGCTGCTCTGTGTGGCCATGCGGGAGAGCAAAACGGGCGGCAGGCCCCAAGACTGCTTGGGGCGATAGCCATACCACATCTCTACCTTCGCCAAGGCCTGCGCAATTGGTGTTTGCGCTGCGGTCAGGGGTGCTGTAACCGAAGACGACAGGCCAAACATCGTTTCCATCTGCTCACGCCAGGCCCGCCGCTCCCGCTGCTCCCGCTGCTGCTCGCGTTGCGCAGTGTCCATGCTTTCGTCGGACGCCGCAACCAGAGTTCGGGCGGCACCCAACTGGCGGATAGCCGAGACGTTGGGTGCCGCAGGTAAGTTAGGGTCAGATTTTTCGTTGTCGCGCCATGTTGCTTCGGCCCGCGCCAGACGCGCCCCCAACAAGGCGACCTGGGTTTCGGGTGGACGTTTGGGGATGCCATCAATCGTCTGTTCGATGCCAGGCCAGTACGCTTTGATCATCGAATAGGTCAGGTCGTCGACGCTTAGCGAGGTGCCGCCGTTGTTCAAACGTGCAAACAAATGTTCAAGGTTCGCGACGTTTTCATTGACGTTTTCATTAGGGTGCGGACTCGACATGGCCTCCAGCCGGCTGGGCGCATCCAGTGCGTCTTGGGGCACCATCAACACCAGCAACTGGGTATCGACCGCGCGACGAAGGGCCTGCGCCAAGCGCAGGCCCTGCAAGCGATGGGAATCGCTGACCGTTTCCGCTGTCCATTCGGTGAGCACACGGGCCGCTTTCGTCCACCAGGGCTCTTGGGGGCTTGGCTGCGTGGTCGATTCCGCGGGATTGCCTTCGGTCACCTTGGCGCAAGCCTCGGTCCCAGTGGCTCGGCCACGCTCCTGCACCTCTTTGACGCGATCGAGGACGGCACACCACAACCTGCGCGCCCAATCCTCGTTCACAAGATCCTCCGGCGCATGAGACCTTAATTTCTCGGCCTCCAGCAAAGCCCAAGCCAAGGGCAAAGGCGCGTTGGCCACAACAGGCCATCCCTCGCAGGGACTGGGGCGCTGGCGCGACGAATAAGCGGCTTCAGGGGTTTGACCATCAACAGAGTTCGACCCTTGCGGTGCTAGCGGATGAACGAGCCGGAATGCCTCAATGGCGCTGTAAGCGTCCCCACTAGAGAGACGCTCCGGCTCCTTGTCGTCACTGACCTTGAACCCCCAGGGGTGCGCCTCCGTGGTCACCCGCAACAGATGGTGGCGGGTGGAGGCAGCGGGAAAGCGGTTTTCCTTGGGGCGCGAGGGATCGAGATCCAACCAGAGGATGGTTTTGGATGGAGACTGCTCTTTCGGCACGGTAAACGGATCCAGGTAGCCCAGCGCCACTGCGTTGGCACGCTGTTGACCGTCGAGCAGGTGGTGGGTGTATTGCTCTTCACGCCACTTCGAATCCCCCGCCTGACCGGCCGCCGCCACCCCGGAGCGGGTGCGTTGCTGTTCGGGGGACAGGCGCCGGCAGGCCACCAGTGACCCGATCGGGAAGCCCCGCAGAATCGAGTCCCACAAAAGCTCGATCTGGTTGGGCCGCCACACTGCGCCGCGCTGTAAGGAAGGCAATCCTGCCAATACCGCGGGCGGACAGGGCTCTTTCGAAGCGTCGAGGGGCGCCAAGGACTTCAACTGCCAACTGGCCACCTCGCGCAGGCGCAGGGCAATCGGTTGATCGTCAGGTGTTGTCGGCGGAATGTCATTCATTGTCATGTCGGGGTTCCTGTCATGGGGGTATCTGAAGTTTACGCACAGGCAAAGTCCTGGGCTGTCTCAGAGATGGCGCGATTGTATCGAGTGAGGTTGCGGGCTTCCGGATATGCTCTAAGTCTCCTGCATCAATTGGTTTTGTCCGTGGTATCAGCACGAAAGCCTCCATTATGTCTGTGACTTCTGCCGGCGCCTACTCGGCGGCATCTTCGACTGCTGGCATGAGGAGGCGCTGGCAGTGGCCTGGGAGTGGCACTGGCTGCGCGGTCAGGAGCGCTGGAATTCCTTCTACGGCCTGCTGCATCCGACACTGCGCCGGCCTGGTCGTGCAGGCCCTGTTCGATCATCAGTCCCCCGGCTACCGCGACTGGCGGCAGTTCGCCAATCACGCCGTCTTTCTGGATGCGCTCAACGCCTACCTCTATCCCGCCGGTGCCCAAACCTTCGGCGGTACCCGCTTCAATTTCGCCGCCTGGGCGCTGGCGCACATTCCTGACGACGCCAATCCGGCCTGGGAAGAGCAGATCATGCCCTGAGGCTGGCGGCTCCGGCGCCCTCCGGTCTCAACGCTGTTACATCATCAGCGCCATGATCCGGTAGGCAGCCACTGGGACTGCCGTGACCCCGTGGCCAGCTTCAGCGGCTGAAGCGTCAGACGCTACCGCCGAGGAGTACCAGGTTACCCGGCGGATGCTGCCGTCCGGCGCAGCAGAATCAGGCTGAAGTTATCCGGCGCCCCGGTGGCCAGTACCGCGTCACGCCAGACCGTGACCTGGTCCACCAGCGCCCGCCCGGGCTGAAACAGGGATTGAAGGTGGGCCTCGCCGAGGGTTTCGTGGACACCATCGGTGCAGAGCAGGAAGGCCTCGCCAGGCTGCCAGGTGCCGCGCTGCCAATGGATGGCGAAATCGTCCTCGTTGTCGTCGGCGATCAGCATGTGTTCGAGATCGTTGAAAAGTTGCCCCAGGGACTGATCCGCGGCGATCTCGCCCTGGGCAATCATGGATTGGCGGTAGGTGTGATCCAGGCTCAACTGCCGCCAGTCACCCGCCTGGCCGATCCGGTACACCCGGGAATCGCCCACATTCACCAGGCTCCACTGGTCGGCGCGCCATTGCAACAGCGCCAGGGTCGTGGCGGCGCCCCGGGTCCGGGGATCACGCCCCAGACGCCGGCAGAGCTGGGCATGCACCTGACGGCGGATCAGCCGGGGGCCAATCCACCCATCCTGGACATCCGCCCCGCCGTCCCGCCCGGCAGCCCGGAGGAGATCGAGCACCGCCCGGCTGGCCCGCTGGGGACAGGGGGCCGATGCCACGCCATCGGCCAGGGCGCAGAGACCGGCGATGACGTCGACCGTCCGCGCCCGGGGCGCAAGATCGGCCGACTGATAGAGCGTATCGGCCACCAGCAGGGCGTCCTCCTGCCAGGACACGAGGTGTCCGCGATGCTGGCTAAAGGCGATGTGGAGGGCAGTCGTCATCGGTGCATTCCTCGGCCACAAAGATCAAACCGGTACCGCGCTATCTTTCATCCGCCATTCCCCCGCCAGCCGCCGGAGGAACTGCTCCGGCGTCAGCGCCTCTCCCAGCAGTTCCCGCTGCCGACAGACCGTGGCGAAGTCCCCCGGCGTCAGCCCGCTCAGGGCGTCCAGGGGGCGGGCAAAAGCCTCCGGTACCGGTGCTTGATCATCCCCCATGGCCTCCCGGGCGAACAGGGCCCGGCGCTGGGCCGAGGTCAGGGCCCGGAAGTGCAGCTTGAAGTCGAAGCGCCGCAGGGCCGCCGGGTCCAGGCCGCTGATCAGGTTGGTGGCGGCGATGAAGATGCCGGGGTAGCGCTCCATCTGCTGGAGCAGTTCGTTGACCTGGGTGCGCTCCCAGGCCTGGCGCGCCGCCTGGCGCGCGGTGAGGAAGCTGTCCACCTCGTCGAGGAGCAGCACCGTCTGCCGCGGATCGCCGTCGCGAAACAGGGCGGCCAGGTTGCGCTCGGTTTCGCCGTTCCAGGGGGAGAGCAGGTCCGCGGCCGGGCGCGCCACCAGTTCCCGGTCCAGGGCCGCCGCCAGGACCTCGGCGAAGGCGGTCTTGCCGGTGCCGGGCGGGCCATAAAAGCACAGGCTGCCCTGGCCGCGGCGCGCCAGGGCCTGGACGATGGTGTTGGGGCGGAGGTCGCCGGCCAGGTTGAGGAAGGCGACGTCGAACCGGGTCGGTGCCGGGCGCCGGCGGGGCGCGGGGGCGCCATGCAGCAGGGTGCGCAGGGCGCCGAGGCCCGCGCGTACCCGGGGTTCCGGCGCCGCCGTCGGGCACAGCTCCAGTAGCCGCCGCGCCGCCCCCAACTGGGCCGGGGCCAGGGCCGGGTCCGCGGCCAGATCGTCCAGCAACGCCGACGGCAGGCCGCGATCGCCCAGGTGGCGCTCCGCCATCTGGCGGCGTATCGCGCGCGGCGGCAGGCCACAGGCCACCGGCAGCAGGAAGCGCCGCAGGAAGGCGGGGTCCATGTGATCGGTGCGGTTGCTGATCCAGAGGGCCGGGACCGGATTGTCCTCCAGGATGCGGTTCATCCAGCCCTTCTGGCGTCCGCTGACCGGGGCGCCATCGAGCAGGGCCTGGAAGGGGTCGTCGGGCGTGAAGACGTCCTCGGCCTCGTCGAAGATCACCAGGGCCTGGCCCCGGCGGGCGAGCAGGTGCTGGGCTACCAGGTAGGCCGCGAGGCGGCCGGCGCGCTGGAGCCCGTCGCCGTCCTCATCGGCGCTGCGCACCTGGTAGGCGCGCAGGCCCTGAGCCGCCGCCAGGGCGCGGGCCAGCTCGGTCTTGCCGGTGCCGGGGGGGCCATAGAGCAGGGCATTGACGCCCTCGGCGCGGGTGGCGACGGCGGCGGCCAGGGTCTCCCCGGCCAGGCGCGCCGCGGTCTCCAGGTGGGGGAAGGCGGTCAGGGGCCAGGCGGCCGGGGGCGCGGGCTCGATGAGCAGGGCCAGCAGGGCGGCGTCATCCGTCGGCGCCGCCTCCAGCACCTCCCGGAGCAGGGGGCTGGGGCGCAGGAAGTCCTGCATGCCGCAGGTCTGGGGTGCGAATTCCACCAGGCCCAGGCGACGCAGGGGGGCCTCCTTAGCCAGGACCTGGCGCAGCGCGGCCTCGGGCAGATCCAGCACGGCCGCCAGACGCGGGAAGTGGCGGCGGCTGCTATTGAAGCCATCGATCCGGCGCAGCAACTCGCCCAGGCCGGGGGTGGCGATGAACTCGTCGAGAAAATCCAGGACGCTCAGGGTGGGCCCGTCCAGGTGCAGACTGGCGCCCAGCAGGGCCACGGTCGGTGAGGCCGGCACCCGCTCGGGGTTGGCCGCGTCCAGCCGGGCCAGCGTCAGCGGGTCACCGCGCCGGATCAGCCAGCGCAGCCGCTGGACGATATAGACGGAAGGCATCGTCGCCATCACCCAGGGGTCATGGTCCGCCTCGAAGGCCATGATTTCCTCTTCCAAGAGGGCATGGCCCAGGGCGAGCATGACCTGATCGTCGCTCGTCGTCAGGGGGGCGTCTGCCGGGGGGGCGTAGTCAGACAGATCGCAGGTATCCAGCACCTCAACGGCGTCGTCAGCCAGACCACCGGTATCCAGCACCTTAACGACGTCATCGTCCTGATGCACAAGGTCCGCCACCCCCCGGGGTGGTCGGAGATAGTCGATCAGGTGGCGCGGCTCGAACAGGGGTTGGAGCATGCCCCACAGCAGGCCTAGGCGGTTGGCGTCGAGCCGACCCGCGATCGGGTCCCGCGGCAGGCTCAGCAGGCGCAGGGCATAACCGGCGCTTCGGCGTTGCTGGGGGGAGAGCATGCTCAGGTCACGGCGCCAGCAGTCACGGATTTCGGTCATGGTCAGGCCTCCTGGGTCCAGGTTGGGAAGAAATAGGAGACCGGGGTGACCTGGGTCTGTCGCGCCCGTGAGCGGCTGCACCCCCGTGGAGGCTTCAGCGCTGCCTGGGGACTATGAAACCATGACGATGCGTCAGGGGATGTCGGATGGTGGCTTGCGCCGAAACGTCCTGGGCTTGGCGCCACTGGCCGCAGAAATCCCTCAGCAGGCCTCAGGCATCAGGTTCCCGACATGCTGGATTAAACCAGAGGCAACATCAGGACTTCGTACTGGTAGCCCGTTAGCTGACGGCTTTTGGATTTCGCGCGCCGCAAAAACTGTTTGGTTCTGTATTTCAGTTGCGAGTCTCGGTACTTGGTGAAGGTCACGGGAGCGTTACGAAAAGAACCGGCTGGCGCCGCTATACTTGGTCAAGAAACAGTCGTAACCAATGCTCAACAGCGGAGGGAGGTATCCATGACTAACATCGTCGCATTGCTGGGAGATGAGGCCGAGGATCTGTTGGGACACCAGTGCCTGGGCATCCCGCGGGACCTGCTGCACTTACCGGGTCCCGACTTCGTGGAACGGGTGATGATGGACTCGGACCGCAAGCCGGGGGTGCTGCGCGGCTTCGCGACCTTGCTCGGGCACGGGCGCCTGGGCGGCACCGGCTATCTCTCGATCCTGCCGGTGGACCAGGGGGTGGAGCACTCGGGCGGGGCGTCCTTCGCCCCCAACCCCCTCTACTTCGATCCGGAGAACATCATCCACCTGGCGATCGAAGGGGGCTGCAACGCGGTGGCCTCGACCCTCGGGGTGCTGGGCGCGGTAGGGCGCCGTTACGCCCACAAGATCCCCTTCCTGGTCAAGCTCAACCATAACGAGATGCTCGCCTACCCGACCATCTACGACCAGACGCAGTGGGCGTCGGTGGATCAGGCCTTCGACATGGGGGCGGTGGCGGTGGGGGCGACCATCTATTTCGGCTCCGCCGAGTCGCGGCGCCAGATTCAGGAGGTGAGCGCGGCCTTCGCCCACGCCCATGAACTGGGCATGGTCACGGTGCTCTGGGCCTATCTGCGCAACCCCGCCTTCAAACACGAGGGCACCGACTATCACGAGGCCGCCGACCTCACCGGTCAGGCCAACCACCTGGCCGTCACCATCGAGGCAGACATCGTCAAACAGAAGCAGGCCACTTGCGACGGGGGCTACACCGCCATCGGCTTTGGCAAGACTCACCCGCGGGTCTACGCGGAGCTTTCGGGTGGCCACCCCATCGACTGGGTGCGCTACCAGGTGGCCAACTGCTACCTGGGCCGGGTCGGCATGATCAACTCCGGTGGCCCGTCGGGGAAGGACGACCTGCACCAGGCGGTGCGCACGGCGGTGATCAACAAACGTGCCGGGGGCATGGGCCTGATCTCCGGGCGCAAGGCCTTCCAGAAGCCCATGGCGGAGGGGGTGCAACTCCTCAACGCCATCCAGGATGTCTATCTGTCGTCCGAGGTGACGATCGCCTGACCCGGCGACCGGGCTGGCCCTCGGCCAGAGAAGGCGGTCAGTTCGGGCCGACCGGCGCGAACGCCGTCAGGCCATCTAGACCACCGCGGACCCTGATCGTGAGCGCCCTTTCTATGGCCCGCATCGTCTAGCCCCCGCGCGGAAGGGCTTCAGCGCCGGCGGGTGATCCCCCAAGCCGGGGGCTTGGCTCAGGCGCTGCGCAGCCGGCTCAGCTTGACCAGGGCTACCGTCGCCAGGGGCAGGACCAGGCCGATCAGCAGGGCGGCCAGCATCAGGGTCCCCAACTCGCTGTAGTCCGCCGGGACGCTGATCTCCCCGCTGGCGGGGTCCTTGACCTCCCGGGTCACCAGGAAGATCTCGTTCAGGTACTTGGTGCCCAACTGGCTGGCGGACAGGGCCAGGTTGGTGAAGGAGGCCATGACGGCGAAGAAGGTGGCCTTGAGGTTGTCGGGGGCCGAGTTGGCGATCCAGGCCAGCATGGGCACCATGGCGATCTGCCCCAGGGGCGACTCCAGGGCGGTATCGACCACGGCGATGAAGCGGGCATCGACCAGGCCGCCGGTCAGGGCCGCCGTCCACTCATGCAGCCCGTGGTACATGCCGATGATCGGCAGATAGAGCAGGCTGGAGATAAGGGTGAGGAAGACCACCACGTAGGCGATGGAGCGCTCGGCCATGAAGCGGCGGAAGAGGAAGAGCCCGAGCAGGGTCAGGCTGCTGCCGATCAGGGACAGGACCGACAGGAACTGCTGGTCGAAGGCCAGTTCGTCGATCATCCACCAGGTCTGGCCTGACCCTGGCCCGGGCATGGCGCGGAAGACGAAGATGATCAGGGCCGTACCCACCAGATAGAGCCGGGCCTCCGGCTCCAGGGCCTGCATCAGGCGCGCCATCAGAAAGAGGATGATGACCATGGAGCCGACAAAGATGATCTCCTGGTTGTAGGGCACCTCCAGCAGGCCCAGGGTGAGGGTGAAGGCGACGAAGACCAGGCTGCCACCCAGGATCCACCAGTTGGGCTGGGTTTTCTCCACCGGGTGCTCCAGCCGACGCCGCGCCTCGGCCCGGTCCAGGCCTCTGGCCATCAGGCGGCGCAGATCGCGGCGCCGGATGTAGGACGCCAGGGCCACGCCGAGGATGGAGACGAGGGGGATGGCCAGGGCCAGCTCATAGATCAGGATATAGGTGGCGACCTTGTCCGCCTCGGACATCCCCTCGACGTCGGCGAACAGGTAGACGTTGGCCAGGGATACCAGCACCCCGCCGCCGATGATCGCCACCCGTCCCAGGGTCTGCATGGTGGTGTGCATCAGCTTGCGCATCGCCGGGTCGACCGGCTGGCCATTCGCGTCCACCCGCGGCACCGCCTCCACCGTCATGGCGTCCGCCACCACGTCCTGGATGACGTAGCCCACCGGCGCCAGCAGGGCGGCGAGGACGTACCAGGCCTCCACCGGCATCACCGCCGCCATGGCCGCCCGGTCGCCGAGCAGGCCGAGCATGATCAGCAGGCTGGCGGTGAGCAGGGCCGCACCCAGGTAGACCAGCAGGGCCTTG
The DNA here is from genome assembly GCA_937862735.1 of uncultured Gammaproteobacteria bacterium. Classification (GTDB taxonomy): domain Bacteria; phylum Pseudomonadota; class Gammaproteobacteria; order Chromatiales; family Chromatiaceae; genus M0108. The sequence goes on along the minus strand of CALMDH010000012.1, from coordinate 10,312 downwards.
TGGCGCCAGATGAGATCCACCAGATGGCCCAGGGGCATCTTCAGCGCCCAGGGGATGCCGGCCCAGAAGCCTAGCGCGGCCAGGAAGGCGGCGGACAGCCCCAGGTAATCCTTGACGAAGAAGGTGCCGACGATGGCCGTGAGGCCCTGGATGCCGTAGGCCACGTAGACCATCAGCGGTGGCAGGTAGGACAGGCGCAACTCCCGCCCTAGTTCCAGGATGTTGCGGTCGAACCAATGGGCCAGGCGCTGGACATGGCCGCCCTGCCGGGACGGGGGGGTGGTGCCGTGGGAATGTGCGTTCAAGCCGTGCTTCTCGTGGTCGAAGGGAGGGGGACAGGTTACGTCATCACTGGCCGTGAGACCTATACCCACCGCCAACGAATTTCTCGCCGATCAATTATGCCTGACCAAGGCGCCCGTCCTTTCCTGCCCAAGCGGCTTTCATGTTATCGTCCCGCCGCTAAACCCTGGGGTCAGGGATGCCGCCGGCGTGACGGTTCCTCTCCGGTACCAAGGGCCGGGATACTGGATTCCCGGCCCGTCGCGGGTTAGGTGCAACCTGACGCCAGCAGTACGGCAATGACATCTGACCACCCTGAACGATTGTCGGGCCCCATGACGTTGCCATGATCCCACTCACCGTTGAAATCGAATCCCTTGAGGCACGGGTCAACGAACTCCAGACCCGCTTGCGGCTGGCCGAGGACCAGGCCCGCCAGGCGGAGGCCCGCGCCCGGGACAACGATGCCCGGCGGCGCCTGTTCCAGGATCTGGTTGAAAGCCTCCGCGACGTGGTCTGGGTGATGGATGCCGCGACCCTGCGCTTTACCTACGTCAGCCCCGCCGTGCTCGGGCTGCGCGGTTACACCCCCGCCGAGATCATGGCCGCGCCCATGGACGCCGCCCTGACCCCGGATTCCCGGGAGCGGGTGCGGGCCCTGATCACCGAGCGGGTGGCCGCCCTCCTGAGCGGTAACCTGGACCCGGACACCCACTTCGTCGAGGAGGTGCAGCAGCCTTGCAAGGATGGCTCGGTCGTCTGGACCGAGGTCATCACCCGTTATTACCGCAACGAGGCCACTGGCGCCGTCGAGATTCAGGGCATCACCCGCGACATCACGGAGCGGCGACAGGCGGAGGAGAAGATCCGCCACATGGCCCAGCACGACAGTCTGACCGGCCTACCCAACCGCGCCCTCTTTTCCGCCCTGGTGGAGCGCGCCCTGGCCATGGCCCAGCGGGAGCATCACCAGGTCGCCCTGGCCTTCCTGGACCTGGACCATTTCAAGCCCATCAATGACATCCACGGCCATCTGGTCGGCGACCTGGTGCTCCGGGAGACGGCGCGGCGGATCACCCAGACCCTGCGCAAATCCGACACCATCGGCCGCATCGGCGGTGACGAATTCATCCTGCTCCTGCCCAACATCGGCACCGCGCACCATGCCCTGGAGGTGGCCCACAAGGTCCGGGAGGCGGTGCGCCAGCCGATCCTGATTAACGACCTGAGCCTCTCCGTCTCCACCAGCCTGGGCATCGCCCTGTATCCCGAGCATGGCCTGGATGAACTGGCCCTGGCCAAGAGCGCCGACCAGGCCATGTACTTCTCCAAGAAGATCGGTCGGGATTGCGTCACCCTCTACGTCCCCGAGCTCCATGTCGAGGAACTCACCAGCGGCACCGCCGGTGACCGGCAACGGCCGGCATCACGGCCCCGGCTGCAACTGGGACAGATCAAGCGTGGCCTGGAAAACGGCGAGCTGTCCTATTTCTACCAGCCCAAGATCTCACTCCTCAGTGGCCGGGTGTCCGGGGCCGAGGCCCTGGTGCGCTGGGTGCGGCCCGATGGCGAGATCATCCCCCCGGGTGACTTCATCCCCCTGGCCATCGAGTCCGGCCTGATCAAGCAGATGACCCTGAGCATGTTTCCGGACCTGGTGGCCGATCTCAACATCATCCAGGACACCTGCCCGGGGCTGGTGCTGTCCTTCAACCTGACGGCCCGGGATCTGGAAACGGCGGATATCGTCACCGCCGCCCGCGCCGCCTTCGCCCGCTTTCAGCTCGATCCGGGCCTGTTGCAGGCGGAATTGACCGAATCCTCGGTGATCAACAGCTCCGGCAAGGCCCGGGATCACATCCTGGAGTTGACCGGCATGGGCCTGGGACTGGCCATGGACGACTTTGGCACCGGCTACTCCTCCATCGAGGTCCTCAGCCAGTGGCCTTTCTCGGCGGTCAAGATCGACCAGGGCCTGATCCGCGGCATGGAGACCTCGGAGAAGTGCACCACCATCGTCCGCGCCAGCATCCAGATGGCCCACCAGTTGGGCATCAAGACCGTCGCCGAGGGCGTGGAGAGCCGCCAGGTCTTCGATTTTCTGCTCAACGCCGGGTGCAGCGAGGTCCAGGGCTTCTGGCTGGGGCGGCCCATGCCCCTCAGCGACTTTCTCGGCTACCTCAAGCAGGACTCGCGCTGGTCTGGCATCCCCACCGGCCTGATCCACATCGCCCAGCTTGACCACATCCACTGGCGGCGGGGCCTCATCGACCACGCCATCGCCCAGGCCTTCGGCAAGGCCGGGCGCAACGCCATCCGCGGGCTCCAGGTCGAACTCGACCCCCGCCGTTGCCAGCTCGGCCAGTGGTATTACGGCCAGGGCCAGGAATTCCACGGCCTCCCCTCCTTCGACGCCCTGGAGGAACCCCACTTCGAACTGCACCGTCTCGGCGAGGCCTTGCTGGCCGCCGTGGAGGAGGAACAGCCGCCGGCAGTGATTATCAGTCTGATCCGCCGGGTCACGGACCAGTCGGGCATCGTCCTGAGCATCCTCCAGGCCCTGGAGTACGAAAGCCTGATGGCGCGGGGAGAACTGCCGCGTCCCGTGCGGCAGGACCTGAGCCCCCTCAGCCCCTTCAGCCCCTGATCGCCGGGATCGCCGGAACGGCGCGCCCGCAGCTTTTCCCGAGCCAGGGCGAGGCCCCGTGGTATATTAGGAAATCCTTCAGAATGACGGAGGGCCCCGCCCCCTGGCGCAGGGCTCTGCGGCATTGGCCCGTGATCTCCCGATCCAGGTCGCCGACCAACCGTCCCACGCTTTCCCCACGCCCCAACCTGCGCAACCAACATTTTAAAAAATCAAAAGACTAGAGGAGATCCTTATGTCGATCAATCACCCCGTCATCGCGGTCACCGGTTCCTCGGGCGCCGGCACCACCACCGTCAAGCGCGCCTTCGAGCACATCTTCTACCGTGAAGGCATCACCGCGGCCATCGTCGAGGGTGACAGCTTCCATCGTTACGACCGCGCCGAGATGAAGGCGGAGACGGCCAAGGCCACCAAGGCTAGGCGCAACCTGAGCCACTTCGGCGCCGAGGCCAACCGCTTCGACCTGCTGGAGGAGTTGTTCCGTACCTACGGCGAGACGGGCACGGGTAAGAAGCGCTACTACCTGCACAGCGAGGAGGAGGCCCAGGAGCATAACGCCCGCCTCGGCACCGACCTCAAGCCGGGCCAGTTCACCCCCCCGGAGGACCTGCCCGAGAAGACGGACATGCTCTTCTACGAGGGCCTGCACGGCATGGTGATCACCGAGGAGCACAATGTCGCCCAGCATGTGGATTTAGGGATAGGCGTGGTGCCCATCGTCAACCTGGAGTGGATTCAGAAGATCCACCGCGACAATGCCGAGCGCGGCTATTCGGCGGAGGCCATCGTCGACACCATCATGCGGCGCATGCCGGACTACATCACCACCATCGTGCCGCAGTTCTCGCTGACGGACATCAACTTCCAGCGCGTGCCCACGGTCGACACCTCCAACCCCTTCATCGCCCGTGACATCCCCACCCCGGACGAGAGCTTCGTCATCATCCGCTTTCGCGACCCGACCAAGTGGGACGTGGACTTCCCCTACCTCCTGTCCATGATCCACGACTCCTTCATGACCCGCCGCAACAGCATGGTCGTCCCTGGCGGCAAGATGGGCTTCGCCATGGAGATCATCCTCCAGCCCATCATCGAGTGCCTGATGTTGAAGTGTAACGGCTGATTGACAGTCACTTTTCAGCCTTGGCCCGGGTCGGGGGGTATCTGGCGGGGGACGCCGTGAATACGTCCATGTAGGCTTGCCGCCAGCATCCTTGCTGGCGACACCCCCGCCAGATGCCCCCCGCCCCTCCCTACCAGACCTTCACTGACCGCACCAAACACCGAAGAACGGTTGGATGGCGTAGCCACCGCTTCAGCGGGAGGCACGCCCGGGGGCGTCGACATAGCCCCCCTCACAGCCTGGCGCATGCACCGGCGCCGCGCGCATCAGCTCACCCAGCGGGACCGCCCCGGGTTGGCCCCGCAGGCTCAGCCGTAATTCGACGATCAGGTCCTCGCGACAGCTCAGACCCACCCTTGACCCGGTGCCGGGCCCGAAGGCGCGGTCAAAGGCGGCGCGAATGTCCCCGATCTCCAGTCGTTCCCCCACATGGGTGGCGAAGAGCCCGGTCACGGCGGAGGCATTGAGCTGTTCCAGCACATCGAGGGCGGCGCGAAAGTAGTCCTCCGGGGGGGCAGCCTGACAACTGCCGTGCTTACTCCATTGATAGCGGTCCAGGTGGGAAGCCACCCCGGGCATGAGGACCGACAAGCGCTGGCGGGTGTCGGCGCTAAGATCCAGGGTCGGCAGCCGCGACCAGCGACCTTCCTCGGCATGGGCGCGCTCGCCGGCGGGCACCTGGCAAAAGGCCCGTTCCCGGGGCTGGGGCCAGAGGCCATGGAGGGCGAAACCTTGCCCTTGGGCGGGTGACCGCTGCTGAGCCCAGCCGGGCCCGGGGTTGGCGGGCTTAGGGGTGGGTGAGCATTCGGGTTTCTTGGTCTGGATCTCGCAGAAGGCAGGATGCCAGGTGGCGGCCAGGACGAAATCGCCGGCGGCCAGGGCTGAAACGGGCGTGGTCGGGGAGGGCCCTTGGCTGGCCGCCCGAGGAACGGCCGGCGCCGGCTGCTGGGGGGCTACATGGGGATCGGCTGGTGCCGGCTGCGAGGGAGCTGAACGAGGATCAGCCAGGGCCGGTCGTTGGGGAACTGCACGGGCATCGGCCGCATCGGCCGGCGCCGTCCGCGGGAGGGTAGCATCAGGATCGGCCGGGGCCGGGGACTGTTCAGGGTCACCGGCTCCCTGCCCTGGGCTACTGATTTCGCCGCACCCCACCTCCACCCAGACATCGCCCGACTCCAGGCCAGGGACACGGATCAGGAGATGCGTCGCTTCCTCCCGGTTCTTGCCCAGGAGGGGATAAGCCTGTCCGGGCACCAGGCGGGTACCCTCCACCTGGGTGCCTTTGCGGATGGAGCGGAAGAGGGGGCAATCCTGGGTCGCCCGGAATTCCCCACGGAGGGGCAATGTCGCCAGCGTCGGCCAGGCGACCAGGAGCAGACCCACCGCCAGGGCAAAGACCGCAAGCCGGGCCGGCGCCAATACCCCTGTCAGGACTCCGCGGGGGATAAGGCGCCTTAGCCGCGACTGGCCCGGGAAGCGATCGGTCGTCAAAGGGTCAGCCTTCATCCGCATAAGGGGGCGGGAACCCCAGGTTGGCCAGCAGGCGGGTCTCCAGGGCCTCCATTGCCTGGGCCTCGGCCTCGTCCCGGTGGTCATAGCCGAGGAGATGCAGGACCCCATGCACCACCAGATGCGCCCAATGGGCCTCCGGGGCCTTGCCTTGCGCCGCTGCCTCCCGCGACACTACCGGGACGCAGATGACCAGGTCCCCCAGATACCGCGGCCCCTCGATCCCGGGCGGAGGCTCGAAGGGGAAGGAGAGGACGTTGGTCGGCCCTGCCTTGCCGCGATAGCGCTGGTTGAGGTCGGCGGACTCGGCCTCGTCGACCAGGCGCAGGCTAAGCTCAACTTTCTCACCAGTTGCCTTCTGGTCGGCGGCCTTTTTGCCCGCCGGCTTGCTGCCGAAGGCGTGATGACCGGCTGCCCATTTACCAATTGCCTCTTTGCCAGCCGACATTTTTTTGTTATAGGCCTTTTTGGCTTTTTTGGCTTCGGTGTTCTTGGCTTCCCGTTGCGGGGCATCGCCTTGTGGTGGCGTAGCCCATCCTCCCAACGCCGCCATTGCCCAGAGCCTCAGGTCCGCCTTGGCGGGTAGGTCCTGGGCGATCGAAGCCCGTTGCAAATGCAGCTTCAATTTCACTGACGTGATCTCATCGCAGAGTCATCAGCAGGCAAGACACCGCCATGGGACGGCAGCACCCCCAGGGTGCCTTCACCAACCGGAGCTATAGCGAGAGCCCTCATGACTGACCGCTAGCGAGCTGGCACGCCCCAGGCACGATCTCCGCGCGCCCCCTCATTCTGCCGGGAGGCCCTTATCGAAAGCCTCGTAGGCATTGACGATGCGCTGCACCAGGGCGTGGCGCACCACGTCGCGGGCATTGAAGAAGGTGAAGCTGATGCCCTCCACATGGCGCAGCACCTCCACCGCCTGGCGCAGGCCGGAGGTCTGACCCCGGGGCAGGTCAACCTGGGTGACGTCGCCGGTGATGACCGTCGTCGAGCCGAAGCCGATGCGGGTGAGGAACATCTTCATCTGTTCAGGCGTGGTGTTCTGAGCCTCGTCGAGGATGATGAAGGCGTCGTTGAGAGTGCGGCCGCGCATGTAAGCCAGGGGGGCCACCTCGATGACATGGCGCTCGATGAGGCGGCTGACCTTCTCGAAGCCGAGCATCTCGTAGAGGGCGTCGTACAGGGGCCGCAGGTAGGGGTCGATCTTCTGCGCCAGGTCGCCGGGGAGAAAGCCCAAGCGCTCGCCGGCCTCCACCGCCGGGCGCACCAGCAACAGGCGCCGCACCTTATCGCTCTCCAGGGCGTCCACGGCGCAGGCGACGGCCAGGTAGGTCTTGCCGGTACCGGCGGGGCCGACGCCAAAGTTGATGTCGTGGCGCAGGATGGACTCCAGGTAGGCCTGCTGATTGGGCCCCCGGGCACGGATCAGAGCGCGCTTGAGCCGCACCGCCAGTTCCGGCCGGGCCTCGTCGGTGTCGTCGAGCAGGGCCTCGACCCCGGAGGCCTGAAGCTGAAGGTGGATGGCCTCGGGGGTCAGCACCTCCGTGTCCGTGGCGGCGTAGAGGCGCTGCAGGACCTGCCCGCCGGCGCGCACCGCCTGGCCCTCGCCGATGAGACGGAAGAGGTGGCCGCGGTTGGCGATCTCGATGCCCAGGCGACGCTCGATCTGGCGCAGGTGGCTGTCGAGTTGGCCGGTGAGGTTGGCGAGGCGGCTGTTGTTCTCTGGCGCGAGACGAAGGTCGAGGGTTTCGGGTGTCGGTGACAAGGGTTGTGGCAAGAACGGATAGTAGTGGTCAGAAAACCCGGATCAGACATGATGAGGCGATATGCCGCAAAGGCAATTACTGTCTGGCCGGGCGGCTGTTTGGATGACTCGCTGGGTGGTGGCTGGGTGGAAGTTGAACCAAGAACAGGGGAGCGAGCCAAGACACCTTCCCAGTCCGGGGCTCGCCAGAAAAAGGGCTGACCCTCAAGCGGCTTGTTTCCCAGGCCGGGCTCAGGCCAGCTCCGCCTGAAGCCATTCCCCGCGCAAAGAGTTGGGCAGGGCCTGGGTGATGTGGACTTCAGCGAACTGGCCGATGAGGTCCGCCGGGCCGGCGAAGTTGACCACCCGGTTGTTCTCGGTGCGACCGGCCAGTTCGGTGGGGTCCTTGCGGGCATGGCCTTCCACCAGCACCTTTTCCACCCCGCCGACCATGCGCCGGCCGATGATCTGGGCGTGGTTGGCCAGCCGCGCCTGGAGGCGCATCAGGCGCTCCTGCTTGACCGCGTGCGGGGTAGCGTCGGGATAGTCCGCCGCCGGGGTTCCGGGGCGGCGGCTGTAGATGAAGCTGAAACTGGTGTCGAAGCCCACCGCCTCGATCAGGTCCATGGTGGCGGCGAAGTCCGCGTCCGTCTCGCCGGGGAAGCCGACGATGAAGTCCGACGAGATACTGATATTGGGCCGGATCTCCCGCAGCCGGCGGATCTTGTCCCGGTACTCCGCCGCCGTATGGCCACGCTTCATGGCCGCCAGGATGCGGTCGGAACCGCTCTGCACCGGCAAGTGCAGGTGATCCACCAGTTCCGGCACCTCGGCGTAAGCCTCGATGAGGGCGTCGGAAAATTCCACCGGGTGGGAGGTGGTGTAGCGGATGCGGTCGATGCCGTCGATGGCCGCCAGATAGCGGATGAGCAGGGCCAGGTCGGCCACCTCGCCATCGTGCTGGGCGCCGCGGTAGGCGTTGACGTTCTGGCCCAGCAAGTTGACCTCGCGCACCCCCTGCGCCGCCAGGGCCGCCACCTCGGCGATGACGTCATCGAAGGGCCGGCTGACCTCGGCGCCGCGGGTGTAGGGCACCACGCAGTAGGTGCAGAACTTGGAGCAGCCCTCCATCACCGAGACGAAGGCGGATGGCCCCTCGGCGCGCGGGGTCGGCAGGCTGTCGAACTTCTCGATGGCGGGAAAGGACACGTCCACCAGGGCGCCCTTGCCCGCCTCCAGTTCCCGCAGCATCGCTGGTAGCCGGTGCAGGGTCTGGGGGCCAAAGACCAGATCGACGAAGGGCGCCCGCGCGCGCAGGGCCTCGCCCTCCTGGCTGGCGACGCAGCCGCCGACACCGATGACCAGCCCCGGTCGCTTCTGCTTGAGCGGCTTCCAGCGTCCCAGGGCGGAAAAGACCTTTTCCTGGGCCTTCTCGCGGATGGAGCAGGTATTCAACAGGAGGACATCCGCCTCCTCGGCACATTCCGCCAGCTCCAGGCCATGGGATTCCCGCAGCACGTCCGCCATGCGCGCGGAGTCGTACTCGTTCATCTGGCAGCCGTTGGTCTGGATGTAAAGCTTCTTCATCATGGGGCGGCAGAATAGGGGGAAAGGGGGGCAAAATCCAGCCAGGGGCGGGGCTGGATCAGGGTTGAATGACGTAGCCCACCTCGGTGATCGACCAGGGCCCCACACTTTGGCCCTCCCCCGCCATCTGGCCCAACCGGGCGGCGATAGCCGCGCCGACCGAGCCGGCGCCGGTTTCCGGTGTGGACTGTACCTGGAAATCCTTGTCCAGCAGATCGTCCAACGCGACGGGCTCCGGGGTCAGGATGGCCAGCAGGCGCCCCCGACCCGTCGGCTCGCTGGCCGTGAAGCGCAGGCCAGAGCTGGGACTGGGGATGGTGATCCCACGGCCGGCGCGGACCCGGTTGTCCAGGGCACCGATCTCTCCGCCCTCCATGGGATAGACCTGAGACAGTTCCCCGCCGGCATTTAGGTCCAGCACCAGCAGGTGGCCCGCCTCCTGACTGCTGACCCGGAAGCGCATCTCCTGACCCAGGCGATAGTTCGGCCCGGGGAGGAGGCTGATCGCCAGTCGCGCCGGATTAGGCAAGGCGATATCTGGCGCGGTCCGCGCGGCAGCGCCGCCCTCCGCCTGGGACTGGCCCGGGGACGGGACCGCCACCGGGCCCACGAGCTTGCGCGCCAGCAGGTCAATCTGTTCCGGAATGCTGTCGCGGTTTTTGGTCTTGATCTCGGCGGAGGTACGGATCACCCCCGTATTGGTATCGATCATCCGCGCCACCAGGGTGATGGTCTCCCCCCACTGAATGACGGTGCCGCTGACGATGGCCTCGACGCCATGCAGGCGCCCCGCCTCCGCCAGGGTCGCCTCATCGGCCAGGTGACTGGACTGGAGTTCCTGTTCCTCCAGCAGTTGCTGGAGCAGGACGCGCTCGACGAGGGTATAGCGTCCCGTGGCGGCCAGGGCCCCATTCAGCATCTCGGCGATGCTGGCGCCCGCGTCGGGGATGCCCAGGTTGCCGCGGACATTGAAGGGCAGGACCGCTACCCGGGGCTTGGCGGGCGAGGTGGACGTGCCCGACGCGGTCGCTTGGGCTGAGCCGGTGGTCAGGGCGGACTCGCTGGCCCGCGCCGACTCCCTGGCCCTTGCGGGCGGGTTAGCCGCTTCCGTAGCGAAGGCATCTTCCCCGGATGGGTCCATATCCGGTCCATCCGCGATAGACCCTGGCTCCAACTCCTGGATCTCACCCAAGGCGGGCCGGGAATCGCGCCCAGATGACGCTGGCTCATCCTGGCCCCAGGTCGCCAGATCGGGACGGCTGGATTGGGCCATGATTGGCGCAGCCAATCCAAGAAATATGATTCCAGCAATGACGAACCGTCGCATTACGAGTCACCGAGTGGTTTTGAGGCGGAGAACAGCTAGTCTAAAGGGGATGGCATTAACTTAGTTACGCACAAGGTTCACCAGAGT
>CALMDH010000011.1:0-3584 GCA_937862735.1 uncultured Gammaproteobacteria bacterium | reverse complement strand
CGGGGAAAGGTGTCGGGCACCGTGAGGCGGATGTAGGGGTAGCTCTTGTCGTCGCGCAGCAGGACGTTGAAGCGCGGCTGCAAGGCCTTGATGAGGTTGTTCTCCAGCAGCAGGGCCTCGCCCTCGGTGCTGGTCACGGTGATCTCGATGTCCCGGATCAGGGACACCATGATCTCGATGCGCCGGTTGTGGGTCCGGCCGAAATAGCTGGAGACGCGGCGCTTGAGGTCCTTGGCCTTGCCGACGTAAAGGACCTTGCCGGCGCCGTCCAGCATGCGGTAGACCCCGGGGGACTCGGGGATGGTCTTCAGCAGGCGGCGGGGATCGCGAGGTTTTTTGTCAGTCGGCAAGCCAGCCTCCATGCCAGCTTCCACGCTAGCCTTAAGGCCAGCCTCTTCGGTGTTCTCCTCGCCGTTCTCCCCGTTGCTCTCCAGACCGGTATCCCCGCAGGTCTTCCTGATGGCCTCCAGGCTGTTCTCCGCCAAGGCGGGGTCGATACTGGACATCGGCAAGGGCGGGGCGATCGCGACCGGAGGCTGGTTCAGGTGCTGACGAGGGGCCGGACCTCAGACCCGGCGGAGCCAGTCCCGGGCCTGGGCGATCACGGCCTTGAACATCGCCGTCGTCAGGCGACCGGTCTGGGTGTTGTAGCGGCTGCAATGGTAAGAATCCAGCAGCCGCCGATCGTCAGGCAACTCATGGCCAGCGCCATGGGCAAAGGGATAGGAGGCGATCTTAAGATCCAGGGCCATCAGCACCGCCCCGTGGGCCACCCGCCCCAGGGCCAGGATCAGGGAGCCGGGCCCCAGGTCCGCCAGTTCGGCCCGCAGATAGGCGTTGCACTGGCGGGCCTCGCCCCCCGTGGGCTTGTTCTGGGGCGGCAGGCACTTGACGGCATTGGTGACGCGGCAATCGCTCAGCACTAGACCGTCCCCCTGGGCGCGGGAAACCGGTACGCTGCCAAACCCGTAGCGGTGCAGGGTCTCGTAGAGCAGGATGCCGGCATGATCGCCGGTGAAGGGCCGGCCGGTGGCATTGGCACCATGCATCCCCGGGGCCAAACCCACGACCAGGAGCCGCGCCTGGCGATCGCCGAAGGGGGCGACGGGGGCGGCATGGTAGGTTGGGTAGAGTCCCCGCACCTCGTCGAGGAAGCCCGCCAGGCGCGGGCAGCGCCGGCAGTCGGGGTCGAACCAGCCAGAAGGCCAGGGAGTGTCAGAGACGCGCACGATGAAGGACGACCCTCGCGGACAGGTAGACTGCGGCAGTCCGAACGTAGGCCACCGCCCTCAACGCAACCCCAGTTGTACCGCCAGCAGTTGCGTCTTCAACAGCAACCCGATCTCAATCGCGACACTGGAAGGGCGGTTGATATTGCGCGGGATGGCCGTGGGTGAGAACCAGCGGTAGAGGCTATGCTCCGGACCGAGCTTCGGCCTCAGTTCCCGTTCGGTGAACATCACGAAGTAGTGAAATTCCCGCAGCCCGGCGGCATAACCGACCTCACGGAACGCCGCTTGGCTGAGGGGCTGGAAATTCCCTTCTTCGGGAGCAAAGCCGGTTTCCTCGCCCAGTTCACGTAACACCCCCGTCAGCGGGGATTCACCGGGCTCCAGATGGCCGCCAAAGAAGTTCCAATACCCCGGCTTATGGACGATCTGACTGCGCTTGCCGAGCAGAAACTTACCGCTGGAGTAGCAATAAATCAGGGCCCAGGCACCGGGATCGGTATTCATGGCGAGGGCCTCCCGATGGGCTCAGGAGTGGACCAGGGGGATGGACACGGCAGGCGAACGTCGGTCGATATGGTCAGGTATGAACCCTGGCAAAGGACCACGGGGGGAAGTGGAAAAACCAAACAAGTGAGTGGCGGAGAGGGAGGGATTCGAACCCTCGATACGTTGCCGTATACACACTTTCCAGGCGTGCTCCTTAAGCCACTCGGACACCTCTCCGGGAGTGACCACCAGGCTGGCGCAGGGGTAACTGCTCAAGCGCCCTTCCATGCCCGGGGAAGGGCGGCAAGATAAGGGAATCCCGACGTACGCGCAAGCCCCTCTCGGCCCCTCTTGGTACTTGAGGGTAATTTACGGGACTTCTTGGTCCTCATCGATCCTTCAGTGGCGATCCTTTAAGGCCCTCTCAGTCGTGCGGCCACGATCTCCGCAAGATCCTGACCAAGGCTCCCGCAGCCTCGGGATCACGAACCGGCCACCGCCGCACCTCGCGTGAGACCCCCGGCCGTGGTACAAAAACCACCGTTACGGTTTGCCACTCAAGTCAGCGACGCCCATGACCCTGCCCCCAACCCACCCCACTCTCGCCGCACGGGCCGACCGCCATCGGCTCTACGAGCAATCAGTGCAGTGTCCCGAGGCCGAGGTGAACTTCATCGACCGCACCTACCGGGAATTGCGCTGCAAGACCGCCCGGCGTCTGCGCGAGGATTTTTGCGGCACCGCCGCCCTGTGCCGGGAATGGGTGCGTCGCCGGAAAACCAACCGGGCCACCGGTATCGACATCGATCCCGGGGTGCTCGCTTGGGGGCGGGACCACAACCTTTCCCGGCTGGACGCGGACCAGGCCAAGCGCCTGGTCCTGCATCAGGCTGACGTCCTTGGGGCTGAAGATGAGGGGCAGGACGTCATCTGCGCCCTGAATTTCAGCTACTGGCTGCTCAAGGAGCGGGGAACCATGCTGCGCTACTTTCGTCGCGTTCGGGAGGCCCTGAAGCCGGATGGAATCTTCTTTCTCGATGCCTACGGCGGTTATGACGCCTATCGCGTGATCGTGGAGGAGCGGGTGGTTCAGGGTGACGATGGCCCCTTCACCTATATCTGGGACCAGGCCCAGTATGACCCCATCAGCGGTCGCCTGCTGTGCCACATCCATTTCGCCTTCAGCGACGGCTCCCGCCTGGAGCGGGCCTTCACCTACGACTGGCGGCTCTGGTCCCTGCCGGAGATTCGCGAATTGCTGGCGGAGGCCGGGTTCACCCGGGTCATCTGCTATTGGCAGGGCTGGGACGACCAGGGCCAGCCAGACGGGCGCTTCGTCCCCGTGGAGGAGGGAGAGCCCGAGGCCGGTTGGATCGCCTACCTGACGGCGGAGAGGTCACCCTGATCGCCGGCCTGGGACAGAAGGGACAGGAGGTAATCGACGATGGCCCCCGAATCGCCGAGAGGCAGCAGGGGGGGATGGGCGCCTGTCGGCGGGGATGCATCGCTGATCAGGGCGCGGATGGTCGGGTCCCCGTGATAGAGATAGGGCTTGGCCAGTGCGGCGCGATGGACCTCAAGCTTGGGATAGGCGCTGAACTTGAAGCCCTCCACTAGGATGAGATCCACCAGCCGTGGGTCGAACAGGGCTAGCATCGCCGGCAGGTCCGGGTCCTGGCCGGGCTGGCGCTGGGCACTCTGCATAATCCAACGCTCGCCGGTGGCGAGGAGGACCTGGCTGGCGCCGGCCTCGCGAATTTCGTAGCTGTCCTTGCCAGGGCGGTCGACCTCGATCCGGTGGTGGCTGTGCTTGAGGTAGCCGACGCGCAAGCCCCGCTGGCGCAGCAGGGGGACCAGTTGGCGGAT
>CALMDH010000010.1:0-2340 GCA_937862735.1 uncultured Gammaproteobacteria bacterium | reverse complement strand
TGCCGGAGGGTCATTTAGCGGCACCGGAGCAGGTGTTGGGCAAGCGGCTCAAGGAACCGGTCTACAAGGGCGAGACGTTTGCCGCGAAACGTATGCTGGACGAATCGGCCACCAGCTTGCTATCCGTCACCCTGACCCCAGGGAAGCGGGCGGTGGCCGTGCGCGTGGACGACATCATTGGTGTCTCCGGTTTCATCCTCCCGGGCAGCCGGGTTGATGTGATTTCCACCGCGGGCGGTCAGGCGCATACTGTCTTGCGCGACATCAAGGTGCTCACCGTCGGGCAATCCCTCTCCGCCGAGGGGGGAACCTTGCGGGCAGGATCCGTCACCCTGGAGGTGGATCCCGTCCAAGCCGAGATCCTCACCGAGATTACCGAGAAGGGCAACGTCCGCCTCACCTTGCGTCACCAAGCGGATCGTGAACCCGTGGAAGAATCCCCAATCGTGGGAACCCCCAGCCCGGCAGGACCCTACCGTCCGTCAGCCCTGAATGAGCCAGCGCCTCCGGAAGTACCTGTCAATCCGTCGGACCTCACCAGTCTCTCCATCGTCGTCATCAAGGGGGTCACCAAGACGACACTCACCCCATCCGACTGGGCTCAACCCAATATCGTCGATACCGAGCCAGCCAAGGAGACCAACCCATGATCTTGGGAAGCAATTTGTCTGCCCCTGTAGCCAAATATCCCCGATCGTGGGGCCATTATCAAGCATTTCTGAGCATAACCGGGCTAATCTTTTTTTGTGGCTTTTTTTCCGGATTTGGTGGGAATTTCGCATCCGCAGCCCCACTCCAAGACCAACAGGTCATCTCCGTGCCGATAAACAAGTCCAGAGTTCTGGATTTGCGGGATCCTATTTCGCGTGTCTCCATCGCCAATCCCGCTATCGCCGATATTTTGATCATTAAGCCAACTCAGGTTTATATTAATGGCAAAGATTTAGGAGCTACCAATATGATCCTCTGGGACTTGCAGGATCAGGTGCAGCGCCAGATCAGCCTGGAAGTAACTCAAGATCTTGAGGCGTTAAAGGAAAAGCTTTATCGTCTGCTACCTGGTGAGCGAATCCGCGTCGAAGCGGCCCAAGGCTCCGTGGTCCTGAGCGGCACGGCATCCAGTCCCGCGCGCATGGAGTCTGCCATAAAAATCGCCAAAACTTATGCCGGTGAAAAGGTAATCAGCTTACTCAATGTCGGCGGGGCGCAGCAGGTCCTCCTTGCAGTAAAGGTGGCGGAGGTAAGAAGGGAACTAGGCAAGGCATTGGACACCAATATGCTCGCGCTTTATGACGGCGGTAGTGTAAAAATCGGTTTAGTCAAGGGAGGGATAACAGGGAATAGAAGTGTTGAGTTGTCCGACAATGTTCCAATTTCCAGCATAACAAAAATCACAGAATCCTTAAATATTGCCGATGCCGGGTTGCTTGGCAATATCGCAAGTGGTAACTTTTTATTGGATTTCACCATGGATTTGGCCGAATCCCAGGGTTTGGTGAGGATATTGGCTGAACCCAACCTCACCACGCTGAGTGGTCAGGAAGCTGAATTTCTTTCTGGTGGGCAATTCCCTTACCAAGTTATAGGAACTGATGGCATTCCGGGTACCGAATGGAAAGATTATGGCATTAAGCTTATGTTTTTGCCTTTTGTTTTGGATTCAGGAAAAATTAGCCTCAAAGTCAACGTCTCCGTATCAGAACTAGGACCAGTAGTGCCAACGACTGGAGGGGATGCGCAAAGCGTCTTGACTAGGGGGGCTAATGCAACAGTTGAGATCCCTGGTGGACAGACCATCGCCATCGCTGGTCTCCTCAGCGAAAACGCCCGGGATGGCGTTGATAAATTTCCTGGATTAGGTGATATACCCATTTTGGGAGCCTTGTTTCGCAGCCAGGAGTTCCGCAAGGACCAAACCGAACTGGTTATCTTTGTTACTCCAAGACTCGCCAATTCTTTCGATGGTAAAAATGTCAAATTACCTACCGACGATTTTGTGGAACCCAATGACGTCGACTTTTATCTTATGGGCAAGATGGCCACCAAACGGAAGGAAACCAGCAGCTCTTCCACCAGTTCCAGTTCAGCGGCAAGGCATAATCGCAGTCCTGACAAACAAGGGTCGGAAGGGGTTTTTGGACACGACCTATGAATTAACTCAAATGCTTCGATTTTTTAATACCTGTTGCTCCTGAAAAACAACATTATGAAGATACATTTTCTTGAATCAGAACAAGGCTACCTCGCCATGGTGGCAATACTTATTTTGGTAGGATGCACCAGTAATATAGTAGACGTATTCGAGTTTTCGGCTTTTATTTGCCAATTATCTGGAAATTT
>CALMDH010000009.1:0-8719 GCA_937862735.1 uncultured Gammaproteobacteria bacterium | reverse complement strand
CTCAGGAATGGGGCAATGCCCTGCCGATCCTCCATGAGATCCGTCATGGTCTGGAACGTCTCGCCGCCAGCGGCGAACCCACCGTCATCGACCTGCGCGCCATCCCCTTCGGTCCGGGCGACGAGGCCCGGCTCCTGGAGCGCCTCGGGCGGGGCGAGGTGGAGGCCAACATCCACGCCCTGGGCGAGACCCTGATCCGGGAGACCGCCATCCCCGCCGTCTGGTTGCTCGATTTCCTCAATGCCGAGGGGGAGCGCATCGCCCTGCATCTCGAGATCGCTCGCGTTCCCGGTCTCCTCCTGACCCAACCCGAGGACCTGGCGGAGGCGCCGGCGCGCCTGGACCAGATCCTGAAGGGTCTCGCTGCGGCCGGCGAGGCCGCGTGAATGTTCATGCCCCCCCGGCCATGCCAGTGCCGGGATGGCAAAACGCCGTGGCCCCTGGCCGCGGTCGACAGGCAGTCGGCAGCCCTCGGGTCGCCGACTAAACTAAAGTAGTTGAAGCAGTATCCCCGCCCCGCGGGGAGGCCGGCCCAGCCGGTCACGCAGTGGTCCTAAACCGACGGGAGGGATAATGGCCACCTCTAAGACCCTAGGCGAGAGCTTGCGCGAGCACGGGGTGTCGCGCCGTGGCTTTCTGAAGTTCTGCGCCGCCACCGCCTCGATGATGGCGCTGCCGCCGACCATGGCCACGGCCATCGCGGCCGCCCTGGAGAAGGCCCGGCGGCCCTCCGTCATCTGGCTCTCCTTCCAGGAGTGCACCGGCTGCATCGAGTCATTGACCCGCAGCCATTCCCCAACGGTCGAGAACCTGATCCTCGATGTCGTGTCCCTGGATTACCAGCACACCCTGCAGGTCGCATCGGGTGAACTGGCCGAGGAGGCGCGCCTCCAGGCCATGCGGGAGAACCATGGCTCCTACCTGGTGATCGTCGACGGTTCCCTGCCGGGGCCCGGCTCCAACATGGGCTATTCCACGGTTGCCGGCCACAGCAACCTCGACATCCTGCTGGAGACGGTGGAGGGGGCGGCGGCGGTGATTGCCGTGGGCACCTGCGCCGCCTTTGGTGGCCTGCCCCGCGCCCATCCCAACCCCACCGGCGCCGTGGCAGTCCAGGACATCATCACCAACAAGCCGGTGATCAACGTCTCCGGCTGCCCGCCCATCCCCACGGTCATCTCCGGCGTCCTCGCCCAGTTCCTGACCTTTGGCAAGCTGCCGGAGCTGGATGCCTATGGCCGGCCCCTGGCCTTCTTCGGTCAGTCGATCCACGACCGCTGCTATCGCCGGCCCTTCTATGACAAGGGCCTGTTCGCCGAGACCTTCGACGACGAGGGCGCTAAGGCGGGCTGGTGCCTCTATCGCCTGGGCTGCAAGGGCCCCAGCACCTACAACGCCTGCGCGACCATGCGCTGGAACGCCGGCACCAGTTGGCCGGTGGAGTCCGGTCACCCCTGCCTGGGCTGCTCCGAGCCCGATTTCTGGGACGCGGGCAGCTTCTACCAGGCCCTGTCGGTACCCACCGTCAATTCCACCCAGACCCTGGGCATGGCGGCGGCGGCCGGCGTGGTCATCGGTGGCGCCGCGGCCGCCCTGGCCAAGCACGGGAAAACCAAGGCGGTGGCCGAGCGTGAGCCGGTCACCGTGGAGCAACTGGAGCAGAAGCTATGAGCGACTCGATGGAATTTCTGCTGTTCACCAAGGGCACCCTGTTTAACTGGGCCCTGGCCATCTTCGCCCTGGGGATGCTGGCGCGTCTGGTCGAGATCTTCTGGCTGGGCCGGGCGCCCAACTACGCCGAGGCCCGCGCCGGCCAGTGGGGTCCAGGGCTGCGCACCGTCTTCACCCGTTCCTTCGCCGATCCGGGGACCTTCAAGCGCTCCGGCTTCGACGTCCTGGTCGGCTGGGTCTGGCATGTGGGCTTCATCATCGTCCTGTTTCTTTTCATTCCGCACATCGAACTGATCAAGAGTGTGTTTGGCCTCGCCTGGCCCGGCCTGCCCAACCCGGTGATCGATGCCATCTCCGCCCTGACCCTGGCGGGCCTGGTCGCGGGGCTGGTGCACCGTCTGACCCATCCGGTGAAGAAGCACCTTAGCGACTTCGAGGACTATCTGACCTGGGCGGTGACCTTCCTGGTGGTGCTCACCGGCTATCTCTCCTACCACCGCCTGATCAACCCCTATCCGCTGGCCCTGGGCCTGCACATCCTGTCGGTGGAGATTTTCCTCGTTGTGCTGCCCTTCACCAAGCTGACCCACATGTTCACGGCCTTCATTGCCCGCTGGTATAACGGCGCCATCTTCGGGCGCAAGGGAGTCCAGTCATGAGCGAGCTCTCACTGCAACGGGGCATCGCCGCCCTGCGCGCCGAGATCGACGCCCCGGTCGCCGCCTTCTTTTCCAGTTGCGTCCACTGCGGCCTGTGCGCCGAGGCCTGCCTCTTCTATCAGGAAACCCGGGACCCGCAATACACGCCGATCAAGAAGCTGGAGCCCCTGCGTCGCGTCTGGCAGGCGGAGTTCACCCTCTTTGGCCGGATTAAGGGCCTGTTCGGTCTCAACAAGAAGGTCACCGACGAGCTGCTGGCGGAGTGGGAGCCCCTGCTCTATGACTCCTGCACCATGTGCGCCCGCTGCTCCATGGTCTGCCCGGTGGGTAACGACATCCAGTACATGATCCGCAAGACCCGCGAGGGCATGGCCGCCTCCGGCCATGTGCCCGAGGGCCTGATCACGGCCGCCGGCCGCGCCGTGCGCACCGGCAGCCCCATGGGTCTGCAATGGAAGACCCTCCAGGTGCAGATCGACCATGTCGAGTCCAGTACCGGGCTGACGGTGCCCATCGACCAGGAAGGGGTGGACTATCTGGTGATGCTCTCCTCCATGGAGGTCATCAACTTCCCCGAGTACCTGGAGGCCATCACCAAGATCTTCGACCATGCCGGGGTCTCCTGGACCCTGAGCACCGATTGCTTCGAGGCCACCAACGCCGGTATCCAGATTGGCAACAAGGATATCGGCCGCGTCCTGGTGCAGCGCATCTATGACGCCGCGGTGAAGCTCAAGGTCAAGAACGTCATCAGCCCCGAGTGCGGGCACGCCTTCACGGCGGTGCGCTGGGAGGGTCCCAACCTCATTGGCAAGCCCTATCCCTTCCGCGTCTTCCACATCATCGAGGTCCTGGACGAGCTGCGCGCCAGCGGTCGGATCAAGACCGAGGGCAAGGAGGACGATCGCCTGTCCATGCACGACCCCTGCAACCTGGCGCGCAAGAGTGGCGTCATCCAGCAGCAGCGCAACCTCATGGACCTGGTGGCGGAGAACTTCGTCGACCTCAAGGAGCATGGGCGCTACCAGTGGTGCTGCGGCGCCGGCGGCGGCGTGAGCAGCAACGAGCGCGCGGCGGAGCTCAAGATGACGGCCTTCAAGCGCAAGAAGGCGCAGATCGAGGAGGTCGCCCCGGACCGCATGGTGACCATGTGCGCCACCTGTCGCACCCAGCTCGAGGAGGGCCTGGAGGAGTTCAACCTGGACATCCCCGTGGTCGGCCTGACCGAGATGATCGCTGAGCATCTGGTAGAGAAATAACCCGGGTCCGGGCCGGCACCGCTTGGGCGCCATGACCCGCGCCCCGGGTCGGCCCTGGCACCATGGCGGCTGAGCCTGGCTTGGCCGCCCCCTACGGAGACACAAGACAATGACCGAACGCATCGTCGTCGATCCCATCACCCGGATCGAAGGCCACCTGCGCATCGAGGCCCAGATGGAGGGCGACCAGATCGCCCAGGCCTATTCCTCTGGCACCATGGTGCGCGGCCTGGAGATCATCCTGCGCGGCCGCGACCCCCGCGACGCCTGGGCCTTCGCCCAGCGCATCTGCGGCGTCTGCACCCTGGTCCACGGCATCGCCTCGGTGCGCGCCGTGGAGGCCGCCCTCAAGTACCCCATCCCGGTCAACGCCCAGTTGATCCGCAATCTGATGATCGGGGCCCAGTACATCCATGACCATGTCATGCACTTCTACCACCTGCATGCCCTGGACTGGGTGGACGTGGTCAGTGCCCTGAGCGCCGACCCCAAGGCGACCTCGGCCCTGGCCCAGAGCCTGAGCAATTGGCCCAATTCCTCCCCCGGCTACTTCAGCGACGTACAGAAGCGGGTCAAGGGCCTGGTGGACAGCGGCCAGCTCGGCATCTTCGCCAACGGCTACTGGGGCCATCCGGCCTACAAGCTGCCGCCGGAGGCTAACCTCATGGCGGTGGCCCACTATCTGGAGGCCCTGGCCTGGCAGCGGGACGTGGCGCGGCTGCATGCCGTCTTCGGCGGCCGCAACCCCCATCCCAACTTCGTCGTCGGCGGCGTCCCGTCACCCATCGATCTCAACTCGGACTCCGCCATCAATTCGGCGCGCCTCGCCCAGGTCCAGAACATCATCAACCAGATGCGGGCCTTCGTCGATCAGGTCTACGTCCCGGACACCCTGGCCATCGCCAGCTTCTACAAGGATTGGGGCGCCCGCGGCGAGGGCCTGGGCAACTTCCTCACCTACGGCGACTTCCCGACCAAGGGCATGGATGACCCGACCAGCTTCCTCATCCCGCCCGGCGTGATCCTCAACCGTGACCTCAGCCAGGTCTATCCGGTGGACCTGGATGCCCCGGACCAGATCGAGGAATACGTCGCCCACTCCTGGTACAAGTACCAGGGCGGCAAGGATAAGGGCCTGCACCCTTATGCCGGCGAGACCGAGCTGGATTACGACGGTCGCGGCGGGGTCAAGCCGCCTTACCGGCAGCTCGACATCAACGATGGCTACTCCTGGCTCAAGGCCCCGCGCTGGAAGGGGCACTCGGTCGAGGTCGGTCCTCTGGCGCGGGTCCTCATGCTCTACGCCAGCCCCCAGGCGCCGCTTCATGCCCAGACCAAGGAACTGGTGGACATGACCCTCACCAAGCTGGACGTGCCGGTGCGGGCCCTCTTCTCCACCCTGGGGCGCACCGCCGCCCGCACCCTGGAGTCCAAGCTCGTCGCCGATCAGATGCAGGCCTGGTTCGATGCCCTGGTGGCCAACATCAAGGCCGGCGATACCCGCACCTTCAACGAGACCCTGTGGGACCCCGCCAGTTGGCCGAAGAACTGCCAGGGCGCCGGCTACATGGAGGCCCCCCGGGGCGGCCTGGGTCACTGGATCGTCATCGAGAACGGCAAGATCGCCAACTACCAGGCGGTGGTGCCCTCTACCTGGAACGCCGGTCCCCGCGATCCCAAGGGCGTTCCCGGCGCCTACGAGGCGGCCCTGCAGGACAACCACCAGATCCACAACGTCAAGCAGCCGATCGAGATCCAGCGCACCATCCACTCCTTCGATCCCTGCATCGCCTGCGCGGTGCACGTGAGCGATCCGGAGAGCGGGGAACAGGTCGAGATCAAGATCGTCTGACGGCTAGTCCTTAGTCAGGTCTTGGGCGTCCCGGCGGACAACCGGGCGCCCATTTTTTTGTCACCATGAAAAGCACGTGTCTTCCGCGCTGGGTTGGTTCGCGTTTGGGAGGGGATGCCGTGATTACGTCCCTTTATGCTTGAAGACCGTTTCCATGGGGTCGACACCCTTGGCAGACACGACCCTTCCTTTTTGCACTGCGGGTCTGTACCACGGCACACTTGACTGGTGCCGACACTGATTTGCTCCCGGCCTAGGGTGTCAGCGAGGGTACCGGGATTATGGTTTAATGTGCCCATGTACCGACCCCTCCCCTTATTCATCGGCCTGCGCTACACGCGGGCGAAGCGACGCAACCACTTCATTTCCTTCATCTCCTTGATCTCCATGCTGGGGATCATGCTGGGCATCGTGGCGCTGATCGTGGTGCTTTCGGTGATGAACGGCTTCCACAAGGAGATCCAGGAGCGCATCCTGGGCATGGCCTCCCACGCCACCCTGTCCGAACCGTCGGGGGACATGGTGGACTGGCAAGAACTCCTCCCCCGGGTGCGCGCCCACCCGGCCGTGGTGGGGGTGGCGCCCTTCATTGAGATGCAGGTCATGCTCGCCAACGGCGGGGAGGTCAGCGGCGCCCTGATCCGCGGCATCGAGCCGGTGGAGGAGGACCAGGTCTCGGAACTGCGCCAGGACATGCACCGAGGGGAGGTGGATTCCCTGACCCCGGGGTCATTCAATATTGTTCTGGGGCGTGAACTGGCGGCGGTCCTCGGCGTCGGGCCAGGGGACAAGGTGACGGTGGTCACGCCCCAGGTCAGCGCCACCCCCATCGGGGTCATGCCGCGGCTCAAGTCCTTCACCGTCAGCGGCATCTTTGCTGTGGGCATGTCGGATTACGACCGGGGGGCGGGCTTCATCAACCTGCTGGACGCGGCCAAGCTGATGAGCCTGGGGGAGAGCGTCACCGGGCTGCGGCTCAAGCTGACGGACATGTTCGCCGCCCCCCGCCTGGTGCGGGAGATCGCCCAGGACCTGGGTGGGGTCTACCGGGTGGTCGACTGGACCCAGCACCACAAGAACTTCTTCGCCGCCCTGAGCACCGAGAAGCGGATGATGAGCATCATCCTCTTCCTCATCGTGGCGGTGGCGGCCTTCAATATCGTCTCGACCCTGGTGATGGTGGTGACCGACAAGCAGGCTGACATCGCCATCCTGCGCACCCTGGGGCTGTCGCCGGGGCGGGTCATGGGCATCTTCATGGTTCAGGGCACGGCCATCGGCGTGGCCGGGACCCTGCTCGGCGTCATCTGCGGCATCCTGCTGGCGATCAATGTCGAGGCGATCGTCGCCGGGATCGAGGGCTTTTTCGGCATCCACTTCCTGGATCCCAACATCTATTACATCAGCAACATGCCCTCGGACATCCATGCCAGCGACGTGCTCGCCGTGGGCCTGGGGGCCTTCCTAATGTCCGTCCTCGCCACCCTCTATCCGGCCTGGCGCGCGTCCCGGACCGAGCCGGCGGAGGCCCTGCGCTATGAGTGACGCGGCACTGAGCCCCGACCTGCCGGTGCTGGCGGCTAGTGGGCTGGTCAAGACCTTCCGCCAGGGCCCCCTGGAGGTCGAGGTCCTCAAGGGCATCGACCTGACCATCGCGGCGGGGGAGCGGGTGGCGGTGATCGGGGCCTCGGGCTCCGGTAAGAGTACCCTGCTGCACTGCCTGGGGGGGTTGGACCGGGCGACGAGCGGCACCGTGCGCTGGCGGGAGCGGGAGGTCATGGGCCTCTCGGAGGCCGAGCGCGGCCGGCTGCGCAACCGGCACCTGGGCTTCGTCTATCAGTTCCACCACCTGCTGCCGGAATTCAGCGCCCTGGAAAACGTCGCCATGCCGTTGCTGATCGGCGGCACCGCCCCGACGGCAGCCTTGGCCAGCGCCGCGGAGATGCTGGACAAGGTCGGCCTGGGTCATCGCGGCCGGCACAAGCCCGGCGAACTCTCCGGCGGGGAGCGCCAGCGCGCCGCCATCGCCCGGGCCCTGGTGACCCGCCCGGCCTGCGTCCTGGCGGACGAGCCCACCGGCAACCTGGACCGCCACACGGCGGAGCGGGTCTATGAGCTGATGCTCGCCCTCAATGCCGAGATCCGCACCAGCTTCGTCATCGTCACCCACGACCCCCAGCTCGCAGGCCGCATGGAGCGGGTGCTGCGCATCGACGATGGGGTGCTGCAGCCCGCCTGAGGGGGGAGTACAGAGGTAGGAGAGGGCTCGGTTGGCATCTGGCGGGAGCGTCGACCGCCGGATGCGGTCGTCAAGCGCGGGGGCCTATTAGCGTGAAAGTCACGGGAATATCTTTCATTATCAGGGGCGTGGCTTGCCGCCTCATGCCTATTCGCGTTGTCCCCGCCTGAGGGGTGCTACAGGAAGGGTTGGGTGGCCTCTGACTGGGGTCGACCCCCGGGATGCTGTCGTCAAGCCTACCGGAACGTCTTCACGGTGTCCCCCGCCAAGCGGTCACCCGAGCCGGGAACTCCGCACAGGGAGCGCTTCAAGGCCGGTCAACCGCTGATCCGCAGTTCGCCGAGAAAGGCATAGCCGATGCCATGGACGGTCTGGAGGGGTAATTCCGTCTCCAGCTCCACCTGACTCTTGTTGCGCAGGCGCCGGACCAGGATTTCCAGGCTGCGGGGGTCATAGCCCTTGCCTTCCCGGTCGATGCCCCGCAGCACCTCCTCCCTGGTCAGGGCCTGGCCCGGCTGGTCGACGAAGAGTTGCAGCAGCCGGATCTCGTAATTGGTCAGGGTACACCAGGCGCCATTGGGGGCGGTCAGATTCCACGTCACCCCGCTCAGGGTCCAGACGCCGGGGAGCGGTTGCGGCGTCTGGCTG
The DNA here is from genome assembly GCA_937862735.1 of uncultured Gammaproteobacteria bacterium. GTDB lineage: Bacteria > Pseudomonadota > Gammaproteobacteria > Chromatiales > Chromatiaceae > M0108. The sequence continues at coordinate 391 of CALMDH010000009.1, read as the reverse complement.
GGCAGGCGGCTGGCGATCCCCCGGACCACGGCCACCAGTTCGCGCAGATCCACCGGCTTGACCAGGTAGGCGTCGCCCCCCTCGTCGTACCCCCGGATGCGATCCTGCAGGCGCCCCCGGGCCGTGGCCAGGACCAGCCCATGGCGGCGCCGATCCAGCCGCCGGGCCAGTCCGGCGAGGCCGTCGCCATCGGGCAGACCCAGGTCCAGCACCACCACCCCGGCGCGGGGATCCTGCACCCAGCTTTGGCAGGAGGCGATATCCCCGGCGCCACTCAGGTGCCAGCCTTCCAACTCCAGATAGTCGATCATGGCCTGGCGCAGGTCCTCCTCATCCTCGTAACTATTCAGGTTGTACTTGCTTAACAAGCAGCTAAGCAAGTAAATTTCCC
>CALMDH010000008.1:0-5940 GCA_937862735.1 uncultured Gammaproteobacteria bacterium | reverse complement strand
TCATCACCGTGATGGCTTGAAAGGCAAGTCCTGCCTTCCCGAAAACCTGGTTTAGGCCCCAGCCAGCTTTGCTGAGACTGAGAAACTGATGAGGACGGGAAGGCACGCGTATTCCATCAGGGCACGCGGGTCGCTAACGACCACGTCATACGATGCCGGATATATGGCCGCAACTTTTCCTTCTCGCCAACACGAAGGAAAAACACGGGCACGCGGGGGCGGATGAGATATGACCTATGGATTAGTGGACCGATGGCAAAAAAAAAGACAATTACTTACCACATGTAGCCGAGGCGAGATTGCCCTTGCAACGCGGGGCGGACCATATATGGCCGAAATCTGACGATCTGAAACTGGTGCTTCTTCCTCGTTTTCTTCCTGGTTAATTAACTCAGAACCGGGGATCTTCTTCCCCTCGGGGATCTTCTTCAGTCTTCTTCCGCCACGTGTCCTAGTCAGGCGAGTTGACCTGGCGAGGGGGACGACATGGGGGAGAACCGACTACGGCGCTGTGCGCATTGCGGCCAGCCGTTTACGCCGGACGCACGCAATGCCCATCACCAGCGTTATTGCCCGGCGCCGGCCTGCCGGCTGGCCAGCAAACGCGCCAGTCAGAACAAGTGGTTAGCCAAGCCGGAGAATCGCGACTACCACCGTGGGCCCGCTGCGGTGGCGCGGGTCCAGGCCTGGCGACGCGCCCACCCGGGCTATAGCCGTCGGCCGACCGGCGCCCCGGTCACAGCCGTACCGGTCCCCGCCGCGGCCGCGTCAGCCGTGCCTCCCCTGACAGAGCCCCCGACGGCGACCACCACCACGGCCCCCGCTGACCCGTTGACCAAGACCGCTGGTAACGCCCCCCTCATCGCGCCCCCAGCGGCGTTACAAGAGCCCTGCCCACCCCCGTTACAAGAGATCTCCCCGGCCCCGTTACAAGATCTCTTGGCCAGCCAACCCACGATTTTCATTGGCTTAATCGCCCATCTCTGGGACCTGGCGTTACAAGAGGACATCGCCGCCACGCTGGACCGGTTGCTACCACTCGGCCGGGATATTCGTGGAGGCTACGATGAGCATGACCAAACGGGTGCTGAACCCGGCGCGCCTGCGCCAGGTCCCGGCGCACTTCAGCTGGCTCGATCACCGCCTGGTCCGGGAACGCTACCTGGAACGGGCTGAGGTCAACGCCTGGGCCCTGTATCTGTTCCTGGTGTGCGTCGCCGACGCCCAGGGGCTGAGTTACTACGGGGATGTCAGTCTGGGCCGGCAGCTGGGCCTGTCCCCAGAGTGGTTACAGCAGGCGCGGCGGGCCCTGCTGGCGTTGGACCTGATTGCCTATGAGCCGCCCTTCTACCCGGTGCTGAGCCTACCGGCGCCCGAGGCGCCGGAGGAGCGCCTGGGACGGCTGCGGGCGGCGCTGGGGGGGCGGCCATGATCGACTACGCCACCTGGTGCGCCATCCGCGACGGCGCCGCGCAGCACCTCACCCCGCCGCAGCTCGCGCGTCAATTGGGGCTGGACGTCAAGACCGTGCGCCTCTGGCTGGACCGGCCCTATGCGCGGCGGACCGCTCCCCCGCGGGCGAGCAAGCTCGATCCCTTCAAGGGCCGTATCGTCGGCTGGCTGGATGCCCAGCCGCTGAGCGCCCAGCAGGTCTACCAGCGCCTGTGTGCGGCGGGGTATACGGGGGGCGTGAGTATCGTCAAGGACTATGTCCGCCGCATCCGCCCCCGGCCGCGGGAGGCCTTTCTGACGCTGGCTTTCGCCCCCGGCGAAGTGGCGCAGGTGGACTGGGGCGACGGGGGCACCCTCGCCGTCGGCGACAGCCGCCGGCGGCTGTCCTTTTTCGTCATGGTGCTGGCCTATAGCCGGCAGATGTACGTCGCATTCACCCTGGGCCAGACGATGGAGCACTTCCTGGCCGCGCATTGCCAGGCCTTTGCGGCCCTGGGGGTGCCGCGGCGGATCATGGTCGATAACCTGCGCACCGCCGTGCTCAGCCATCCGCGGGGGGGACCGGTCCAGTTCAATCCCCGTTATGTCGATTTCGCCCGCCACGATGGCTTCGAGATCGTCGCCTGTAACGTCGCCAAGGGCAATGAGAAGGCCAAGGCGGAAGTGAGTGTCCAGATCGTGCATCGCTGGGTGCTGGCGGCGTTGCGCCAGCAGCGCTTCTTCTGCCTGCGCACCCTCAACGACGCCATTGCCGCGTTACGCGAGCGGCTTAACTGCAAACGGTATTTGTGAATGATCGGGAGTCGCGGCACAGGTCCCGTTCCAGTCGCTTCACAGGCTTCTGACGCAGCGCAACGCTCCGCCAAACTTAGCAATAGGGAGGCAACCTGCCGTGAAAAACGCAACGCTCCCGCCTTGATCGCCTATCAAAGAGCCAGTTTCAGCAAAAAAAGGGTGCGCAACCGACCCCCTAAACCATCCCGGGCGGATTACCCCCTTCCCTCGTGGCGGCGTCCGCCGCCCGCAGCGCCAGCTGCAACACCGTCGCCTGCAACCGCTGCGCTTCCTCCTCCGCGCGGATCACCTGCGCCCGCGCCTCATCCCGCTCGCGCGCGGCCTGCTCCCGGTCCACCGTTAGGACCGCCAGTTCCAGGCGCTGGCCGGCCAGCTCCGCGGCCAGTTCCTGGTGCGCCGCCGTCGCCCGCGCCTCCAGGTCCGCCCGCTCCTGGCGCATCCGCTGCACCTCCGCGCGCCGCGCCGTCTCCTCCGCCGCCTGCTGTTCCTGGCACCGTTGCAGGGCGGCCTGCGCCGCGCCGACCGCCTGGCGCGCGTCCGCCTGGAGGCGCTCGATCGTCTCCAGCGCCTGCTGCCAGTCCGCCACGCGGCATTGCAGCTGCGCTTCCAAGCCGGTCACCTGCTGTTCCAGGCCCGACCGCTTGACCTCCAGGGCGTGTTTCTGCTCACGCAGGTCCCTCGCCTCCCCGGCGAGCTGATCGCGCGCCGCCACCGTCTGCCGGTGCGCCTGGCGCTCCTGATCCAACGCCCGCGCGGCGCGCGTCTGCTCCAGATCGAAGCGCTCGCCCAAGTCCTGGAGCGCCTGCTCGGCTGTCGCGGTCGCCGCGCCCTGCGCCGCAAGCGCCTCGTTGAGCGCCACCTGCGCCTGCTGCGCCGCCGCCAACTCCGCGCGCACCCCGGCCAGCAGCCGCGCCTGTTCTTCCCCGCGCGCCACCCATGCCTGCCGGGCCTGCTCGCCCGCCGCCACGGCCGCCCGCAACTGCGCGATCTCTGCCGCGGCGGACTCCCGCTGCGCCTCCAGGGCCGCCCGCGCCTGCGCCCATTGCGCCCCGGCCTCGCTCACCGCCGCCGACCACAGCGCGGTCACCGGGGCGAGCAGGGCGGCGGGCAAGCGCGGATCGTTCAGCCGTTCGCCGACCTCAAGCCACAGATCGTCCAGGGCGCTGAGGATGGTCTGCTGCGCCCCCTGGCCGATCAGCTGGCGGATGCGCTCGGCCGTGGGCCGCTGGCCGGCGCGCAACAGCTGGAGCCCGGCCTCCTTGGCCAGCAGGCGGGTGGAGGCGGGCGCGGCGGCGGGGGAGGGAGCGGGAGCGGTCATGCCGGGTCTCCGGGCGACAAGTAGGGGAGGGTGGTGAAATACACTAACAATATAGCATGCATATATTTAGTGAAATACACTGATCTTCGCGCATTAACCGTTGTTAATTGCCGTTGTCGGAAGCTATCGGCCCGTGGCCGCCCTGCCGCAACAAGCCCCCCCGTAGCCCCCCCGACCGTGACGCGCAACCGCCTCCCCGGGGTACGCGGTCCCCATGCCGTTACCCGTAACCCCAGGCCGGATGGCGGGGGTCAAGGTTTCACCCGCGTGCGGCGGCGGGGCCGGCCGCACCCGCCCGGCGGAACGTCCGCGCGGCGGCACAACCCGGCGTGGGCGTGCTGTGATCGATCTGTCCCAAGCCGCCACCGTGCGCCAAATTTTTAGCTGGGTCGGCGTTGAGTGCTTGAGCCTCGGTGAGGTCACCCGCCGACTTAATGCCGAGGGCATTCCCACCGCCACCGGCAAAACCCACTGGGATCGCAGTGTGGGGTGGGGCATGTTGCAGAATCCCGCCTATCCGGGCCGGGCCGCCTTCGGCAAGACCCAGGCACAACCGCATCCCCCGCGCGTGCGCCCGGTGTCGCCACCACCGCGCCGAGACGCCCAAGAAGGCCACCACTGCGGTGCGCACCCCGCGCGAGGACTGGATCGAGATCGCTGTCTCGCCGCTGGTTGGTCGCGCTTCGCGTCGTGACGGGCGAAAAAGGGTTCGACGAGACTTGCCAGACAGATCTCGCTGCGGTTGGCGACGACCTTGATGAGTTGGGTGATCGTTCTGCGCTCGGTTTCGTGCTGGACGATCTGGTCTTCCTCCAGGACGCTGGTTAACGGCACACGCTTATCCAGCGCCTGGATGCGCTCGCCGAGCGCATCGCACTCCCTTGCCAACCGATCGATCGTCGGCGCCTCCTGGGCTTGCTTGGCCGGTGACGCCCCGTCGCGTGATGGCATCGCCTGGCGGACGTTGGCGCGGCCAAGCTGGGTCTTCTTGGCCTTGAGTGCTTTCTCAAACCGTGCGCGCTCGGGATGGGGAACACAGCGCTGCGGATCGGCCGGTTCCGTAGCAGAGGTGCTCAGGTGGTCGAGATTGAATTCGGCCTGCATGTATTTGAAGAAGTTCTCCTGGCGCCAGCGCGCGAACATCCGCTCGGCGATGACGGTGGCCGGGAGGTCTTGGCGGGTCGTCATGAAGGCACCTGGCTCCTGCCAGGCCTGGGCGGGACGGGAAATCCGGGGCAGGCGCGGACGTGAGGGCTATCAGCAGTCAGGTACCATTGATATTCCCACTTTTACCGTGTGGTTCTGGGGTCTTCAGAAGGTTACTTGCAGGATTTAGGTGGCAACTGGTGAGCTTCGCCCTCGCCATGTGAGGGACCGTCACCAGGGATTCATCATCCAGCGCCCGGGCACGCCGGGGATGATGGCCTCAGGATCGTCACTGGACGTTCCAGTCAGGCCTTCGGCCTGTCCAGCAGCGAGGGTTGATCACAGGAATAACCCTCATCTCCGCGAAAGACGGGCACCCGCAGCGACAGGATAGCCCAGACGGTCGCGTCCGGCAGGCGCCGCTGACGGTGGGCCTGGTAGAGGGGGTCGCCCTCGAGGGTAGCATGCAGGGGGCGGGGCACTGGCGCGACTCAGGCCCTCATCCTCCTGGGCGCGGCCACCGCTGCGGGATCGATAATTGCGCGAAATGCTCTTTTTCGCTTTTCACGCCAGAGCTCCACCTGATCGGAGTGTCGCCGTGCTCAGGATGCAAAACGGGACTTCCCAGTCCCCCTTTCGCCTTGCGCTCGGCGACAACCCTTGTGCCCCGGTTCGCCCCGCTCCGGGCCACGGCTACGTCACGACGTGCCCCCAAGGGGGCGGTCGGACTTCGCCATGGCCCTCCGTCGAATGGCTTGACGGCGTATCGAATGCGCTTGCATCTGGCCTCTGCGGCGGCGGGACTTCGCCCCTCCGCCACGCCGGCCAGACGCCCGCGCCGACGCCTACCGGGGACTACCGGCCTTCGCTTCGCTCTCTATGGCCGGCAGCGCCTGTCCTTGGCGCAGAAGGATGCTGGCGGGGTCAATGCCAGCGTGGTCCCGGCGGGGGAGGTGTTCTTCATCCATGTCTTCACCTTGTCCCTGATGGGGATCACCGCCCTGTTGCTCGACGAGCGCAAGCTGCGCCACGTGCCCGACATCCTGCGCCTGTGCCCCCACGATCCACCCCCGGGATCCTGGAAGCAGTGATCAGCGCCCTGCAAAAGGATTGTGCGCGGGAGCCCGCTACGAGGACGAACCGACGGACTCGCCCTTCCTGGCGCGGGTTGGGAGGGCTGGCTCAGGGGCGGAAGACATCTTCCAGGCAAGCCGCATCCAGGATCCGGT
>CALMDH010000007.1:0-23002 GCA_937862735.1 uncultured Gammaproteobacteria bacterium | reverse complement strand
GGCCGGCGTCCCCGCCCGCCAGATCGGCTGGATGAGCCAGCACGGCGAACGCCTGAACCTGCCCCTGACCGGGCAGGCCAGCACCCGCTGTCCCCACACCGGCATAACCTATATCCTGCACGGCGAACAGGTCAGAACCGGAGACTAACTCCATGCAAGTCGAAGCCATCTATGACCACGGCAAGTTGGAATTCATCGCGCCTGTCCGCCTGAAAGCGGAAAGGCTCAAGGTTGTGGTCACCGTGCCGGACAATGAAATCGAGATCGACACGGCCTACAACATACCGCCAGCGGTGCTCGACCGCGCCAAGGCCCTGCTGGCGCGGATGGCAGACATCAAAAATGCGCCCCTGCCACCGGATGACGATCTGCCGGAATTGACGGCAAAACAACGAGAGCGAATCGAAGCCTTGAGTCTGCGCGACGAAATCAAAGGGCTGCGGTCATCATGAATTTGCTCATTGACGTCAACGTTGTCATCGACATCTGCACACAGCGAAAACCCCACGCCGAACCCAGCGCCATCGCCCTTGAGATCGCCAAGCTCAATCACGTGCGCCTATGGCTGTACGCTGGATCGACGCAAACGCTGGAGTACAACCTCTACCGCCACCTGCGGCAAGAGAACCTGGAGGCAGGCAGACCGCTGTCGAACGCGGCTGTCCTGGCAAACGCCAGACGCCTGCTGAGCGAATTCGTCACAGACAAACAGTGGCTCGCCGCCCTGGCCGCGGAGGGTCCGGTTTTCGACACCCAAGACCCTGAGGACGCGCAACTCATCCGCGCCATCGAGCGCTTTCCTCTTGGTCACATCAGGCTGCTGACCCGCGACGAACGCCTGCTGACCGAATACCCCGACCAAACCATCAGCCCCGATGCCTATTGCAAGCTCGGTCAACCCGATCAGAGGCTCGACTTCATCGACCTCAAGACCCAGCAAGACGCCATCCGCCCTGCGCTGGAGCAGCAGATCCACCGCGTCCTCCATCACGGCCAATACATCCTCGGCCCCGAGGTGCGGGAACTGGAAGCGCGCCTGGCCGCCTACACCGGCGCCCGGCACTGCATCACCGTCGCCAGCGGCACCGAGGCCCTGCTCATCAGCCTGATGGCCCTTGGCATCGGCCCCGGGGACGAAGTCATCACCACCCCCTTCACCTTCGTCGCCACCGCCGAGGTCATCGTCCTGGTCGGCGCCACCCCGGTGTTCGTCGACATCGAGCCCGAGACCTGCAACCTCGACGCCCGCCTCATCGAAGCCAAGCTCAGCCCCCGCACCAAGGCCATCCTGCCCGTCAGCCTCTACGGCCAGCCGGCGGACATGGACGCCATCAACGCCATCGCCGCCCGCCACGGCCTGCCGGTGATCGAAGACGCCGCCCAGAGCTTTGGCGCCACCTATAAAGGCCGCCAGAGCGGCAACCTCAGCACCCTGGGCTGCACCAGCTTCTTCCCCAGCAAACCCCTGGGCTGCTACGGCGACGGCGGCGCCATCTTCACCAGCGACGACGCCCTGGCCCAAGCCTGCCGCGAAATCCGCGTCCACGGCCAAAGCCAACGCTACGTCCACACCCGCATCGGCGTCGGCGGCCGCATGGACACCCTGCAATGCGCCATCGTCCTCGCCAAACTGGACCGCTTCGACCAGGAGATCGCCCAGCGCCAAGCCGTCGCCCGCCGCTACCATGCGCTGTTGGCCCAACCGGAAGGACCTCGCGCCAAGACGCCAAGCCGCCAAGCAGACCCCCCTCCTCAAAACCCACTTTGCGCCTTTGCGCCTTTGCGCGAAACCTTCCAACTCCTCCCCTGGCCCCAAGCAGACCGAACCAGCGTCTTCGCCCAATATACCCTGCGCGTCCCGGACCGCGACGCCCTCCAGGCCCGGCTCCAGGCCGCTGGCATCCCCACCGCCGTCCACTACCCGGTGCCCCTCAACGAACAGCCAGCCTACGCTCACCTGTGCTGCCCGAACTGCACCCCGATGGCCCGGCAAATGGCCCGCGAGGTCATGAGCCTGCCCATGCACCCGAATCTGAGGGCCGCCGACCAGGACTGCATCGTCGCTGCCCTGACCGCCGACATCTAGATAGCCAGCACCCGTCAAGGACCGCTCCCGGAACGGACATCACATAACCTTCCGTGTACATCCGTGCCCATCCGTGGCTATTCCCTAGATGTTAACCCAAGCCAAATCCACCCTCCGCCGCCTGCTACCCAAGAACGCCTTCGCCCGAGGCGTCAGCGTCCTGGTGGGTGGAACGGCGGGTGGGCAGTTGCTCACCATCCTGGTGGCGCCCCTGCTGACCCGGCTCTATAGCCCAGAGGATTTCGGTCTCGTGGCGGTCTATGGCGGGTTACTCGGGCTCATCGGTGTCATTTCCAGCCTGCGCTATGAATTGGCCATCCCCCTCCCGGAGGACGACCTGGAAGCGGCACAGGTCGCCGTCTTGTGCTTATTGATCGTACTGGGCTTCACCCTGCTCACCGAAGTGCTGGTTCTGTTCTACGGGGCGCCCATCGCCACTCTGCTGGGCGTGCCCAGCCTGGCGGGGTATCTCTGGCTGCTGCCCGTCGGGGTCCTGCTCGGCGGGGCATACTCGGTGTTCAACTACTGGTCCATCCGGACTAAGCGCTTCTCAACGATCGCCAGCACCCGCCTTCGCCAGGCCCTGGTCAGCGTCGTCATCCAATTGGCCGCGTTCAAAGCCGGCGTCCTCGGTCTGCTGCTCGCCGCGGTGGCCGGCCAGAGCGTGGGCACCGGGACCCTGGGCCGGTACAGCCTGGCCAATCCGGCCTTCCAGGGGGTGACCTGGGGGGGGCTCTATGGGGCCGCCCGGCGTTATCGCCGCTTTCCGGTCTTCTCCACCTGGGAAGGCTTGTTCAATACCGCCGGCCTGCAATTGCCACCCCTGATGTTCGCCGCCCTCTTTGGGCCCGCCGCCGCTGGCCTGTACGCCCTCGCCAACCGCGTCCTCAACCTGCCCATGTCGCTCATTGGTGGCGCCATTGGCCAGGTCTTTTTCGCTAACGCGGCCGAGGCCCAACGCGCGGGTCAGCTTGGCCCCCTGGTCGCCCAGTTGCATGCCAAACTGGCGCATATCGGCCTGCCACCGGCGCTGTTGTTGATATTGCTCGGGCCCGATCTGTTCGGGCTCGTCTTTGGCCCCGCTTGGGGCCAGGCCGGGGAATTCGCGCGCTGGATGGCGCCCTGGCTGTACCTGGTCTTCGTCTCCTCGCCGCTGAGCACCCTGTTCGCGGTGCTGGAGCATCAGAAGCAAGGGCTAACCTTTCAGGTGATCCTGCTGGTGGCCCGCATCGGTGCCATTCTGACCGGCGCCTGGATTGGCGATCTGGGTGTCACGATCATGCTCTTTGCCAGCGTCAGCGCCCTGTGTTGGCTCGGCTTCCTGTTCTGGGTGGCGCGCCTGGCGGGCAACCCCGCCATGACCATGATCAAGCCGACGCTGAGCGCCTTTGGCATCGCCCTGCTCTGCGCCGCGCCCATTGTGGCCGGCTACCTGATGAATGCTGTCGGGCCCCAGTCCTGGGCCCTCATCCTGTTGCTGACGGCGCTGCTGGTCAGCGCGCGTTATTGGCAACTCTTGCGTCAGGCGTATTGATGGCCCCCTTTGTCTTACACCTCTGCGGTCCGGGATGGACCGAGGCAGCACCGTCCGACGGCCCCCGCTGCTGGCTGAAAGGCCAAACCTATCTGGATGGCGCCCCGATTGGGGTGGACGACCTGGCGGGCCATCTGAGTGCAGTGCCCCCGTCACCGCAATCCTTGACGGCGAGCTTGAACCGGCTGAACGGCTTCTACGCCTGGGTCACCCAAGCGGACCATCAATTGCGCACCGGAGTGGACCACGTCCGCTCGCGGCCACTGTTCTATGGCCAGGCCGGGGGCCGTTTCTTCCTGGCGGACGAGGCAGAGTGGGTGCGCCAGCAAGTCGGCGACCAGGAAATGGACCCGATCGCCCGCGAGGAATTCCAGCTCGCGGGCTATGTCACCGGTGCCGACACCCTCTTTCCCCACGTCAAGCAACTCCAGGCCGGTGAGTGCCTGACGGCAACGGCAGACGAGAGCGGCCTCATCCGGGTGGAGACCCAGCGTTACTACCGCTTTCTCCACACCGAGCCCGAAAGCTATGACGAAACTGCCCTGGGCGCGGAACTGGACCGGGTCGCGGTCGCCAGCATCCAACGCCTGATCGACTACGCGGGCGGCCGGCAGATCCTGGTGCCGCTGAGCGGTGGCTACGACTCCCGGCTTATCGTGACGTTGCTCAAGCGGCTAAGCTACGACAATATCCTGACCTTCACCTACGGCGTGCCGGGCAACCAGGAGTCGGCGTACAGCAAGCGCGTGGCCGAGGCGCTGGGGCTGCGCTGGCATTTTGTGGAGTACAGCGAGGCCCTCTGGCGAGAGGCCTGGCAGACGTCCGAGCGCTGGGCGTATCAAAAGTGGGCCGCGGGCTGGACCAGCATCGCCCATGTGCAGGACTGGCTGGCGGTGAAGTTGATGAAAGAGCAGCGGGTGCTGGAGCCAGACTGCTTGTTCGTGCCGGGGCATTCCGGGGACTTTGTTGCCGGCAGCCATATCCCGACGAATGCCTTTGAGCGCTCCAGCTTCACCCTGGACGATGCGACTGACGCGGTATTCTCGAAGCACTACGGGTTGGCGCCGCTGAAGTTCTTCGACACGAGCAGGCAGACGTGGGCGGAACGTATCCGGGACCGGCTGGAGCGGGACGGTATCACGGCCGCATGGGAGTATGCGGATGTTTTCGAAAAATGGGACTGGCAGGAACGCCAGGCCAAGTTCATCTGCAATTCGGTACGGGTGTATGAGTTTTTTGGCTATGACTGGTGGATGCCGTTGTGGGATCTGGAGTTTGTGGATTTTTGGGAAGGGGTGCCGTTGGTTTTGCGTAAGGAGCGGGAGTGGTACAAGTCATTTGTCAGTGGCCAGTTTTCGATGCAGTCTGCCGATGAAGAATCCGCCAGACTCACGAATGCGGCTGATGTCGCTGGAATAGCTAAATTCTTGCATCAGGCCAAATTCGTAGAAAAACTTAAAAAAATAACGCTGCTTCGAAATTTTGTTAGACATTTGATTGGTCACGGATCAAAGAGAAGCCCCCTTGGTTGGGAGGGGTGGTTTAGTGATCAAGCATTCAAAGATTATCAGTTGAAAAATTTTTCGATCAATGGAATGGTGGCTGCCGCTTTTTTGGAAAACGTAAAGATGAATTGACCCATCCTGCTACACTCTGATGTTGAGTCTTTTTTTATATACGCGTAATTCTGATGGACGGTAAACCGGTTTGTTAGGAAAAATCGCGAGGCGAATTGTCAGTATTATGCGTCGCATGATCTTAATAGTGAATAGCGTGCGCCAATTAAAGAAAGCTCCACCCATTTCTGAGGAGATAAAAGCTGGCATCCTCTACTGTGGGTTTATACCTTCAGATGCGGCTGTCGTCCAACTATTGATCAGGCAGCTAAATAATGGAGTAGGTTTTGATGATAGAAGATTGCTGTATCAGCTAGTTGGAAGTAAGCTAATTATTGTTGCCAAGTCGCACGATCGAAAGCAACCCAAGCTTGTTGGTGTTGATCTGTATTATTTTAACCAGCGGGATTTTAATGACAGGACAGTCCATGAAGGGTTTGTCGGTGTAGATCCTAATTATCAAGGTCGAGGAATCGCTAGTGAAATGCGTATACACGCAATCAGTCACTTCAATCAAGCTGGGTTTAAGGGAATTTCAACAAGGATATCGCTGAGCAACAAGCCGTCTTTGGCGTCTGCGCTTAAGTTAGGCTTCCAGCCTGTTGAGACTTACAAGGATCAGATTACCGGAGAAGATCGCCATTACTTGATTAAATGGTTTGCTTGAGCTGATGTTTTCTCTCAGCTTTATCCGACTGGCTAAGAGTTACTCTCTAGCTAACACGCGCTTCTAGTAGCTTACTTATGAATTCATATACTAACCCGTCAACATTACTGCTAGATATTTCGTTGTTCGATTAAATACGGTATTTACATAACGAATCTTCGCACACCCAATCCGACATCCTGACCTGTGCCCCAGCCCTCGCGATACTTAGCCCAAGCCGTATCATCGGAGTTTGTTTCGACTCGCTGGATTATGTGCCGGCGGATAAAGTAGGTGGGCAAGCCGTACTGGTATTGGCTACATGACACCAAAGGAACACTATCGCGAAAACTGTGCCCAACAGCCATCCATACCGATCTTTTCCCGGGACTGGTGGCTGGACGCCGTGGCGGGTGCCGATAACTGGGATGTGGCGGTCATTGAAAGTGGCAACAAGATCGTCGCATCCTTGCCATACGTCGTCCGCAAACACCGGGGCTTTACCCTGCTTACCCAGCCACCGCTGACACAGACCCTAGGGCCTTGGCTGCGTCAAAGCGACGCCAAATATGCCAAACGCCTTGGCCAGGAGAAGGATTTACTCGAAGCCCTGATTGCCGCTCTCCCTAATTATCATCACTTCTCCCAGAACTGGCACCATGCCCAAACGAATTGGTTACCTTTTTATTGGCAAGGGTTCAGCCAGACAACCCGCTACACTTATCGACTCCCCGATCTCACGGATGAAAAAGCTTTATGGGCTGGCTTCCAGGAAAATATCCGCCGTGATATCAGAAAAGCCCAGAATCGCTTCCAACTAAAAGTCAGAACGGATATCACCGTCGATGATTTTCTGCGTCTAAACCAGCAGGTGTTTGAAAGGCAGGGAAAAGGTCTGCCGTATTCGATTGATCTGGTGCGCCGCCTGGACCACGCCTGCCATGACAGGAACGTTCGTCGCATCTTCATTGCCGAGGATGAAAAGGGGCAGCAGCATGCGGGGGTATATCTGATCTGGGACGAAAACAGTGCCTACTATCTAATGGGCGGTGGTGATCCGGCCTTGCGTAATAGCGGTGCCACCAGCTTGTGCATGTGGGCGGCTATTCGCTTTGCCGCCACGGTGACCAAGAGCTTCGATTTTGAGGGTTCCATGATAGAGCCGGTCGAGCGGTTCTTCCGGGCCTTTGGCGCCATCCAGACCCCGTACTTCTCGGTCTCGAAAACCCCTTCGCGGTTGCTCAAGTCCTATCAGGTCTTACGTAAGTTCTTGCGGTGATCCTGTGAAAATCGACCCCCAAAACCTCACCCTCAGCGAATTGCTGGATCGTCGCCTGTTCCGCATCCCGGCCTACCAGCGCGCTTACAGTTGGCAGGACAAGCAGCGCAATGAATTGTTTGGCGACTTGCTCACGCTCCAGCGTAAGCGGCATGACTTCCATTTCATGGCGACTGTCGTTGGGGTTAACCGTGGTCGGCAGGCCCTCGGCACGGATGTGTATCAGGTCGTGGATATCGTTGATGGGCAACAGCGCCTGACGACCTTGATCCTGTTGCTGAAGGCCATTGCCCTGGCCCTGCCCCCCGATGATCCGGAACGTCTCAAGCTGGAATATCAACTGGTCAAGGATGATGCCCATACCCTGGTTCTGTTACAGACCAACCATGATTATTCCAACTACTTCATCGATTATCTGCGTCAGGGTACGCGGCCGACCGTGGAGAATTTCCTCACCAGCGCGGATGCCAACATCGTCGCGGGCATTGCCAGCGTCGAAAGCTTCATCCCCCGATGGCTGGAGAAAACCGGCACAACGGTTCTATCTTTGCTGGCGCTGGTCAAGAACAATCTGCGTTTCATCTATCATCCCCTGGATGACGAGGGCTTGGTGTACACGGTCTTTGAGGTGCTCAACACCCGCGGGCTGGAAGTGGCCTGGCTGGATCGTTGCAAGGCGGTGCTGATGGGCATCGCCTATGAGGAGGCGCCCAACCGGGAGGAGATGATCGGGGAGCTGCAAGATGTCTGGCGCCGCATCTATGAACAGGTAGGCCTGCGCCAAGGGCTGAGTTCCGAGGCCCTACGCTTCGCGGCCACTCTCCGCTCCCGGGATGCTACCAGCCGGGTCTTGTCCGATGAAGATGCGCTGGAGGTCTTCCGCGTTGCGGCGACGGGGCAACCCAATCAGACCATCGTCATCTCCCGGTTCATCGAACGGGTTGCGGGGGCTTTGGACGACCTGTTGACCGACACCCAGAAGGCGGCCGTGACCAAGATCGCCCATGCGCGTCTGCTGGCGGTGGCCATCGATCTCAAGTTCAGCGGCAACCAGCGGGAGCGGTTGTTGACCCAGTGGGAGCATGTGACTTTCCGGATCTTCGGCCTCTCGGGGCGTGACTCCCGCACCCGCATCGGCGAATACGTGCGCCTGGCCCGCACCCTCTTCAATAACGCGAACGGTGATGCGGACTACCGCCACTACATGGACCGACTCAAACAGCTAGCCGGTACCGAATTCTCCGCCAAGGAGGCAGCCAACTACCTGCGTGACACGAATTGTTACGAAGGCTGGGAAGAGTCGCTACGCTACTTTTTCTATGCCCGGGAGCGCTGGTTGGATGCGCAAAATAAGCGTGTCTTTTCTTCAGGCGCCTGGAACAAGATCTGGCAACAGAGCGCCAGCCGTACCGTGGAGCACATCCTGCCCCAAAATCCGGAAGCGGGCAGCAGTTGGGCCAAGCAGCTTAAGAAGGCCAAGGTCGAAGCCTGCCCCTTGTGCCATCGCTTGGGCAATCTGGTGCTCCTGCCCAAACCGCTGAACAGCCAGGCCAGCAATGATGATTTCGCGAACAAGCGCGAGGTCTATCGCACCACGGGACTGGCCATCACCGATGAGATCGCGGCCTATCAGGATTGGACGCTGGCGGACATCGACCAGCGCGAGCAGGACCTGATCGCTTGGGCGGCGATGTACTGGGACGATGTGGCGCCCTGATGCAAGATCAGTCAATTCTTGGAGAGGGTCCATGCCGGGATGGCCAGCAGTGAATCCCCCGCATCACAGCATCCTGGATTACTTCACCCCCGCCATGCGCCAGCCCGATGGCACCGTCAGGATGTTCGAATGGCAGGATGAAGCCCTTAACCGCCTTTATATTCTTAACGCGGGCGGTAGCAAACTGTTGCAGTTTGTTGCCAAGGACGAGGCAAACCAAGCTGAGGGCCGGACCTGCGCCCAACTCAAAATAATCCCCTACCGTATTCGCAAGGCGCTGGTTTGGTCCGATCAACCCGACGATCCTCAGCGTCTGCAACTCTCCCGGGCCTGGGAATATGAACTCACCTATCATGGCCCTGGGCCGGAAAACCAGTCACCCAAGATTCACCTGATAGAAAAGCGTAATGGCCACAAGCATTACAACACCTTGATTGACTTTGCCTTACCCCTGTCTCAGGATCTGTCGCGCATGGTCCCTTTGCTCTCTCTGAATACGGGCTACGCCTGTTATCAAGGTTCAGCGGAGAAGGTAAGGCGGCAAGTTCATGTATTCAGGATCGCGGAACCCGGTCCAACTCAAGTTGATTTTTATCTCCTCGGCGCCAACGCCGATGTCAATCTTGCATTTAACACCCATCACGGCTTGTCGTTATTTTTTGCGTTGGATTATCTTTGTTCCGCAAAACAGGGGATTTTGCGGTCCGTGCAAATCGCCATGCCCATCACGGGGTTCAGGATGGGTAATTATCGTTTATGGGCTCGATGCAGCCTGTCGGATTACCAGGGTCGCCCGATGCTTCAGTTCTATCAAAATGCGCGATATTACGAAAAGTATGCCCAGCGGCCAATGGCCTGGTACGACGATGCGGGTAAGCTTGTCTGGTCGACCATTGAAGATGAGGATGCTCGTTTAGTGGAGTCGCTCAGTTCAGGGCCAAGCCGTCGGTCGCAAGATTATGACGCAATTCCAACCGTCTGAAGGGACTCTCCCAATTTCCGATAATCTGGTGCATAGCCCGAGCATTCAGAGCCTTACTTTCGCCCAGGTTGTTAAAACCCTTTCCACCGAGCGGGGGTTCGATACTCTATTAACTGTACGACCTGGCAGCTTTTACTTGACAAAACTTGACAGTCGCCTAGACTGCCCGCATGCAAAAAATCCTTAATGCCGATAGAGCGCAGAGCGCTATGGTCGAGGCTGGCCTGACGCAGAGTGCCGTGGCGGAGGCCCTGGGGGTCTCCCGCGAAGCAGTGTCGCAGTGGCTGCGCGCCCAGTCTTTTCCACGCCCCAACAAGCTTTTGCAACTTGGCAAGTTGCTAAATCTGACCTTCGGCGAACTGGTCATCACCCTGGATCCGTCCGCCCCGAGGGTGGCCTTTCGCAAGATGAAAGGTGCTAAGACTAAGGACCATCACATCGAAAAAGCCCAGGAGATGGGCCGCCACCTGCGCTATCTGGTGCCCTATCTCCCGTTCGACCTGCTTGAGATGCCGCCTATTCTCAAGGCCCCTAACTGTGACTATGGGTATCTCAGGCAGGTGACGGACAAGGTACGTGTGGAGATTGGTCTCGGGCCGCGGGATACGGTGGACTTTAATCATCTGATTCGACGCTTTGCTGACCTGCAAGCAATCGTCGTGCCCGTGCTCTGGGGTTCGAAGCAGCGCCACGAGAACGCGGTGCACATCTATCTGCCGGATTCGCAAACCACCTGGGTCTATCTCAACCTCGATACCCACACCCATGACTTCAAATTCTGGATGGCACACGAACTCGGCCACTGTCTGTCGCCCAACCTGGAGGGTGACGAAGCGGAAGATTTTGCCGATGCCTTCGCCGCAAGCCTGCTTTTTCCGCATGAGTTGGCGGAGGGGGCTTACGCGGCGGTCAATGCGTTAGGATCCTCCGGGGAACGCATCAAGGCCGTCTTGAACCTTGCCAAGCAGCATATCATTTCGCCGTTCACGGTCTTCCAGCGCATCAATCAATATGCCTTGGCGGTCGGTAAGGCAGAGATTCAACTGGGCGACAGCTTTCCGGGCGCGGTCACCAATTTCAACAAGGGCTATAAGAATCTCAGCGCCGCGTTGTTCCAAGATGGCTCACTGGATGTACGCGGCCGACCACAGACAAGTGAATTTGTCACACGGTTAGAGCAGGTCTTCGATACCCCCTTTTTCAGCCTGCTGCGGGATTATTTACGGCAGCATGAGAAGGGACCTGGCTTTATCGAGGTGGTAATGGATATGCCCCCCTTGGACGCGAGAAGCCTGCATGCCGAGTTGACCTGATGGCGCAGAAAAAAATTCTCGTTGATACGAATACCTATCTGCGTCTGGCGCAAACCATTCATCCCTTGCTGTTCACTCCTTTCGGTAGCGAGCAGTGCTGTCTGTATATCTTGCCGGAGTTGAATAAGGAACTGGAGAGATCGTCCCTGCAAAACAAGTTTTACTGGGTTGCCGCTCAAGAGTACGTGACAAATCGACAGTATTTTCCAGAAATCAGTAAGAAGCAAAAAAAGTCCATCCAGACGACCTACGATTATCTGTGGCAACATGTACAGACGGATCTCCCCGGGCCTTCAAGGGTGGACACCCTTTATGTGGCTTATGCGATTGAGTTGAACATCCCAGTGGTGACGGATGATCAGGATATGACCGCGCTGGCGAAGGACTTCGATGCTACGGTGATGCCGACGCTCGATCTTTTGAAACTCATGCTGGATTGCGGTCATATCCATCTGAGAAAAATCTCTGGTCTTTTTGACTATTTGAAGCATCAACAGGATTTACCAGCAAACTTTAAGGCGGATTGTCAGCGGTTGTTTCCAGAACTGCTGAGTTGATATGGGCCAGTCAGCGCTTACCATCTGCGATTATTCGCATTCCTACGAGCAATTCCGTGTTCATCCGTGCCTATCCGTGGCTTTGATTCACGCGAATTTCAGGTAACCCCTAAGTCCCGTGCTGACTATACAAACCCCACCCGGTTGCACCACCGAACGCGCCTACACCCTCGGCATACTCTTAGGCGATTGGCTCGGCATCCCCCATACCCTGACGCAAACCGCGCGCGCGGGTGTCAGTATCCGCCTGGTTGGCCAGCCGGGGGAGATCCGCTTGCCGGATAGCTTTTTCGCCCAGTTCGGTCAGTCTGGCCAGTACGGGCAGGACAGCAAGTCAGGCCAGTCCACGCCAGCGCCAGCCGACTGGCTGAGCCCGGCCTCGCTGCCGCAACCGCCGCTGGCCCGCTGGGACAGCCGGGCACTGGCCCCGGACATCCTGCTCACCGATCCCCTGGTGCCGGTCCTCTTCGGCGACCGTCACGACGGGGACCCGGATGCAAAGCCAATCGTTGCCCAGCAAGCCGAGATGGCCCAAACCGCTGTGGGTCCGGCGGATGAGGGTCGACCCGCCGCGGGCCAAGGGGCTACCAGCCCAACCGTCGCAGCCGCCGGCCGGACCATCCCCCCGCCATCCACCACCATCCCCGCGCCGTCCACCACCCTCCGCCTGCCCATCGACATCTTCGGCGCCGCCTTCTTCATGCTCTCGCGCTACGAAGAAGCGGTGCTGCCGGACCGGGACCACCACGATCGCTTCCCGGCCACCGCCTCGCTGGCCTACCGGGCGGGCTTCCTCGATCGGCCCCTGATCGACGAGTACCTGGAGATCCTCTGGACCGCGATGCAGCGCCTGTGGCCCGGCTTGCAACGCAAGCCCCGCCAGCCGCGCACCCTGGTGACCTGCGACGTGGATAGCCCTTTTGCCTACACCTGGACCCACAAGGACGCGGTCCGCAGCCTAGGCGGTGATCTATTAAAACGCCGTTCGTTGACTCTGGCTTGGCAGAATTGGCGTGGATATAGGCGAGCACAGCGTGGGTTACCTCACGATGACCCACACCTCGCCGGCCTGGCGTTCATCATGGATGTCAATGAAAGGGCTGGCCGCCCCGTAGCCTTTTACTTCATACCGGAGACAACCGACCCACAGCTAGACAATAGCGTCACCCTTGACGACCCGCGCCTGCGCACCCTGCTGCGTGAGATTCACGCCCGTGGTCATGAGATCGGCATCCACCCCGGCTATCACACTTACCGCCACCCCGAGGCCCTGACTCAGTCGGTAGTCAGCCTGCGGCGCGTGCTAGCCGAGGAAGCCATCGACCAATCACAACTCGGCGGTCGCCAGCATTACCTGCGCTGGGCAACACCCATCACGGCTCGCTTATGGGACGACAACAGCCTGAGCTATGACAGCACCCTGAGTTATGCTGAGTGCCCCGGCTTTCGCTGCGGCACCTGTCGCGAGTACACGCTTTATGATTTACAGCAGCGTCGCCCACTGCGTCTACGCGAACGTCCACTAATTATCATGGAGCGAACTGTGATCGCCGCACACTACTTAGGTCTTGGAAACGGCGATGAGGCATTGAACCTGATGCAAAAGTACCGCGACATCTGCCACCGTTTTGGCGGCGACTTCACGCTTCTGTGGCACAACTCACATCTAAATCAGGAAAATGAAAAACGGCTTTATTTGTCTTTAGTTGGATAGACCACTGCCAACCAAGCAGGCTAACGTATAAGTGTTTCTCGAACCACATGAAGAAAAAATTAAATATTTTACATTTCGCAATGCTAAGGCAACTTACGCCGGGCCAACTAAAACAACTACAACATGAGGCCCGCGCAGCATCATATTTAAAATATGTAGCATGGACAACGCTTGTTTATCATACCGGAGATGAGGTCAAGCCTATTGCCAAGAAATTACCCTTTTTATTCAGGCCAGTTTTTCTGAGGCATTTGTATGCATGGATTTATATGCTGAATAATTATAAAAAATACGATTATATAATTTGCAGACACATCGCGTTTGATCCGTTTAGCTATTTTTTTTCCAGATATATTCCTAATCGTATTCCTGTTCACCATGGAATAGAAACACAAGGGTTGCTATCATCAAGACCAGGGATTCTAGGACGATTAGCTGCTGTTTTAGAAAAGTATAGCGTGCGAGTTTCTCTCCGCCATGCTGTCGGAATTATGGGCGTCACTGATGAAATATGCACCTATCATCTGGAAAATAATGCCCCCAATAAGAAGATGCCAATAATCATTTATCCCAACGGCATTTGCCTAGAAAGCATTCAGACTATTGACGACGAGAGGAACGACATTGCCCATAATATTGTTTTTATTTGTGGGAAGTTTAGTAAATGGCACGGATTAGATCTTTTGTTGAGCGATATGTTGAATGATAGCGAAGTGCTCACGCATCCTGGAACGTTGCACTTAATAGGCGAACTGCTGCCTGATACCCAAATCTTAATGGCATCAATAAATGATCAGAAAAAAATGTTTAAGGTCAAATATCACGGTAGATTACCATACGAAGCATACAGCCGCATTCTTGCTACTTGTGATGTAGGATTATCTTCCTTCGCCTTACATAGACAAGGAATTACTAAAGCGACAACCCTTAAAGTCAGGGAAATGTTAGCGGCTGGCCTCCCAGTATATTCTGGCCATCCAGATAGCGCAATTCCAGAAAGTTTTCCATATTACCGAATTGGCAAACCATGCATGCGGAAAATAATGGCTTTTTCAAGTCAAATGCGTAACATACCCAGACAGGAGGTTAGAAGAGCCTCAGAAAAATATATCGATAAAATTGCTATATTAGAAAAAACAATCCAAGAAGTGGTGAAAATTAATGACTTATAATCTGATATTTAATCTTAAAATAAATAATTAACAATGGACTTTTTCATATTAAGCCTGCTCACGGTGCTCCTGCTTCCTCTAGCGCTTTGGTCAACAAGGAATACTCCATGCGAGTTGTCACTTAGAACGCGAAATTATTCGGGATCATTCATTTTTATTGAGATTTTCGCCTTTGTGCTGCCTGCGGTTTTAATAGTTGAGGGGGTTGGTACACATCTTTTTAGTCATTTTAAATATAATACTGGATCAAATATTACGTTTGCATCTTATTTGACAATATATTCGATTGCACTTTTTTTTATTACAATAAAGTTTGCATCTTATTTTATAAAACTCAAAGTAAATACTTCAATATCAGATTCAAGTAATCATGGTTGGGTAAGATTTGTTACTTGGTCTATATTATTCTCTGGCTTGGCTATTGTTTATTTTCTGCAAATATTTTTTGACGTCCAGCATGGATTTCTTGAGGTATTACTTGGTGATGCTGATAGCATCAAATCAGTTAGAATGTACACTAGATATAGTGCCAAAGTCCCTACGGTACTATTTTCGTTTATTAAATTTTGTTATTTATTCAGTGCAGTTCTCGCATGTACGAAATATTTTGATAGCAAGATAACCCAGCGTATTGTAGTTCTCGCCGGTGGTGTATACCTTGTTACGCTGCAAGGCTCCAAGGGTCCTGTAGTCTACTATTTCATATTGATCTTCATATCTTATGCATTGTTCCATGAATATCGAATTTCTCTTAAGCACTTATTGATATCTGTTTTTTTTCTACTTTTCTCCTTCCTTACGCTTTTATTTGTCATTGCCATGCAATTTGGGGATTTATCCGCGCCTGAAGTGCTGGATTATCTGTTTGTCAGAGTTGGTGTAGGGCAGATGATAGGCACATATGAGCAGTTTGATATAGACTTGTATAACCCGCAATATATATTGCAATCACTACCTTTTTCTGCATCATTTAAAAATTGGCCAAATTATAACAAGGATATCATGCTTATATCCCAAAATGTGGGTGATTCTACATATACTGGGGTTGCCAACAGCCTGTTTATAGCTGAAGCGCACGCCATTGGCGGTATAACATTAGTAATGCTTTCACCAATAATTGTCGGGTTTAGTTATTTAATTTCGCTTAAGCTTTTTCATTTTGTTGCAGTCAAAGCATTTTTGAAGATGTCAGATTCAGTGCGCGTATGTACTTTGGTCTTCACCTCTTATGCGGCGTTGACTGGCGGGTTTACGGGGTGGCCAGCTTTAAAGATCGCAATTATGCTTGTAGTATTCACAACCATAATTCTTTTTTCTATTAAGATTATTTTATTCATAATACCAAAAAATATGTTACGTATACCAACTGCTTGCTAAAGTAAAGACTCTTTACGATCATGACAAAAGTCTTACAGGTGCTTAATAAAGCACTGCCGTACCATGATTATCGCTTGGCATTAACAAGGATCGCTGGTTTTAACTTTGAATACACAATGCCCGCCAATTCATTATTGTACCCGAATCACGTCTTAATCGACATTGACCTCTTTGGTGGGTTTGACGTTAAAAGAGAAATCAAGTCACTTTTACGGTTGCTCTCTTGTTTGTTTGCCAATAGATATGATATTTTGCATTGGTATAGTAGCAAATATTATCTAGTTGGCCCCGTTATTGGTTATCTTACGGGGCATAGATTTAATATAATAACAATCAATGGCCTGGGGCGGGTTTTTGTAGAGGAAAAGTATTCTTATGTCAGGCCCGTCTTTTTGTTGCTACTGAGAATTTCATCTTATTTATCAAAGCAAATTCTTGTGCAAAACGCCGATGATGCGTTGTATTTGCGGTCAATTCTACCGAAGAGAATATGCAGCAGAATTCGCTTGGTATATAGTGGTCTTGACAGATTGCCGATGAGGAAACTTAATCCACCTTTAACCCCATTAAAAGTAGTTAATGTATCCAGGATAGAGCGTAGTAAAGGCATCAGTGATTTTCTTGAGATAGTTAGATCGCTAAATATACATGATAACAAGCCATTTAAATTTACTTTAATTGGTGAGTCAAGTGGGGATCAGATATTGGATGATCAAATAGATGATCTCCACGGACAGGGATATATCACTTATGTTCCCAAAACCTCGGATCCATTTCCCTATCTTGAGGGAGCAGATATCTTTCTATTTACTTCTTACCGTGAAGGTCTGCCGCGTGTCTTAATAGAAGCCTGCTCTTGTGGGCTGCCAATTTTTGCCTATAACGTCCCGGGTGTAAAAGAGGTGGTCATCAACGAAGTCAATGGTTACTTATTTCCGTCAGGAGATTATAATTCGTTAATCAATAAATTGCATGATATGCCATATCAATTAGATAAGCTTTATACTCTTGGGATCGGGTCTTCAGATTTGTTCGCTGAAAATTTTACGATTGATAAATATCTTGATAACATGCGCCATCTTTATAACGAGAGCCTTGAGGGACTCTTCGATGCTTAAGAAAATTTATCTATCACCTATTGGGTGGATCATTATTCCAGTACTGAATTTATTCTCTTTTTTTCAAAGGCCTTTCATGGCATACGGATATTACAATCGTGTAACAAGGCGGCTCCAAAAATTTACCCGAATAAGCTCCAGTGCGGTTTTGCTTGACAAGAAAAATTTAGACCTTGGTGATAATACCTGGGTCGGGCACTATTCAATTATCGATTCTAGTTATGGCGTTAAGATTGGCGAAGGTTGTCAGCTTGCCGCTTGGATTGGTATATATAGCCATAGCAGCCACATTGCAATTCGTTTACTTGGCAAAAATTATATAGGAACAGATAAGCATCATCGGGTAGGCTATCAGCGGGGTGCCGTTGAAATAGGGGAATACACTTTTGTGGGTGCCCAATCTATCATTCTTCCTGGTGTGAAAATTGGCAAAGGATGCCTTATTGGTGCTCAGTCACTGGTCTCTAAATCGGTACCGGATTTTTCGATTGTTACAGGTAATCCCGCCCAAGTGATCGGCGATACCCGTCGGATGGATAGGAAGTATCTTGCGGATACCTCCGTTCAGATGACTTATTTTGATCGGCAGGTCGTAGAGAAATACCTTTCCGAACAGGCAGCCGCTGCAAATGAGGAACCTACAGTGGAGGCGCGCCAATGATGTGGAATGTCCAACTTTTCAAGCTTAATTTCGATGAACGCGAGGTTTCCGCCGTCGCGGATGTTGTGCGCGGTGGCTGGTTGACCATGGGGGAGCAGACTAAGCGCTTTGAGGCGGCTTTCGCTGACTACCTTGGGCAAGATGTCAAGGCTGCGGCCGTGTCCAACGGCACGGCCGCCCTGCATCTGGCGTTACTAGCCTTGGGGGTTGGCGCGGGGGATGAGGTCATTATCCCTTCCCTGACCTTTGTGGCGGATATCAATACGGTTTTGCTCACCGGGGCAGCGCCGGTGTTAGCGGACTGCACCTCTTGGGATGATTGGAACATCGATCCCGCTGATATCGCGCGCAAGATCACGCCCAGAACCAAGGCGGTGATGATTGTTCATTATGCCGGTTATCCCTGTGCGATGGATGAGATCGTTAGTCTGTGCCAGCATCATGGCTTGGCGCTGATCGAGGATTGCGCGCATGCCCCTGGGGCACGCTATAAAGGCCGTCGGGTTGGTAGTTTTGGGGATTTTGGTTGCTTTAGCTTCTTTACCAATAAAAATTTGTCGGTCGGTGAGGGCGGGATGGTAACCACTTGCTCACCTGATCACGACAAGAAGATACGTTTTTTGCGTTCCCACGGTATGACGACCTTGACCTTGGATCGACATCAGGGCAGAGCAATATCTTACGATGTTGAACGTCCAGGACTGAATTATCGTATCGATGAAATGCGGGCGGCTTTGGGCCTCGTGCAATTGGGGAAGCTTGATGAAGCCAATCGGCTACGAAAACGTGTTGTTGAGCGCTATGTCTCTGCATTGCGTGATTTAGAAGGATTGGTGATACCCTTTCTGGATTTGCGGGACACTGAATCGGTATATCATATTTTTCCAGTATTGCTACCGAAAGGAACTGATCGCTTGGTCGTTATTGAACAGCTTAAGCAAGCTGGCGTGCAGTCAAGCATTCACTATCCGCTGTTACAGAAGTTTTCGGCATTTAGGGATTTGGGACTGTGCGCCACCCCGATTGCGAGTGAGATCTCGCGGCGAGAGCTGACGCTCCCACTCTACCCCACCATTACGGAGGATGAGGTGGACATTGTGATCCGGGCTTTCCGCGATGCGATTGATTCAGCTAAATAATCTGCTAGTTTGCGTTCGTCGAGTACTAATACCAGGGCCGGCTAGGCTGGCCTTGGGACCTTTTGAGTTGGCGTGATGCACCCCAGCGAAGCCTTTCATCTTCTGGGGTGTGGCTGGCCCCTCATGTGAGTTAGCGGAGATGGATTGAACCTACCTGACCATCTTGGCGTCCCGGTCTCCCGCTGGATCGATTGGCGCCACCCTGGCGTTGATTAACATGACACCAACCTCTCCTGATTTCACGGTCCCCTTCGCCCCCCTGCTCGCGGAGATTCGCGCGCTTTACGGCCCCGGCCCCATTCCCCTGCACCGCCCGGTGTTCGAGGGCCCGGAGCGGCGCTGGCTGGTGGAGTGCATTGACTCCAACTTCGTGTCCTCGGTGGGGGCGCGGGTGACGGAGTTCGAGGAGCGGGTGGCGGCCTTCACCGGGGCGCGGTTTGCGGTGGCGACGGTCAACGGCACCGCGGCGCTGCACGTCGCCCTGCATCTGGCGGGGGTGACGGCGGACAGCGAGGTGCTCACCCAGGCCCTGACCTTCGTCGCCACCTGCAATGCCGTGCGTTACGCCCACGCCTGGCCGGTGTTCGTCGATGTCGACCGCGACACCCTGAGCCTGAGCCCGGTGGCCCTGGCCGCCTTTTTGGACCGCCACGCCGAGCGCCGGGCGGAGGGGGTCTATAACCGTACCAGCGGCCGGCGCCTGGCCGCCTGCGTGCCCATGCATACCTTCGGCCTGCCGGGGCGGATTGCCCAGATCGTGGCCATCTGCGACCACTGGGGGCTGCCGGTGGTGGAGGATGCCGCGGAGTCGCTGGGTAGTTGGGTGGCGGTGGGGGAGGGCTGGCGCCACACCGGCACCTTCGGCCGGCTGGGGATCCTGAGCTTCAACGACGACATGCTCATCACCACCGGCGGCGGCGGCATGATTCTTACCGACGATCCGGACTTGGCGGCACGGGCGCGGGAAATGATGACCACGGGGATGGGCACCCAGCCCGGCGAGGTCGTCCTGGACGAGATGGGTGAAAACGATGGTTTCCTCATGCCAAATCTGAACGCGGCCATAGGCTGCGCCCAGATGGAGCGCCTGCCCGCCATGCTGGCGATCAAGGCGGACATCGCGGCGCGCTACGCGGCCCTGCCTTCCATTCACCTGATCCCGCCCCTGCCCGGGACACGCCCCAATCATGGGCTTAACGCCGTGCTGCTGGACACCCCGGCCGCGCGAGACGCCCTGTTGACCTTCACCAACGCCCAGGGGGTCATGACCCGCCCCATTTGGCGCCTGATGCACCGCCTGCCCATGTACCAGCACTGCCAGCACGATGGCCTGGCGAATTCGCTGTGGCTGGAGGCGCGGGTGGTGAATCTGCCCTCCAGCGTGCCGGAGGGGGTGATGGGGGACTATACGGCGCCGTGAGGCGCTGATGGTCCTCACCGCCCGGCCCGCCGCAGCCCCGTGTTGGAAGATCGCTCGGTCTTCCTGTCGCCGTGTTTCCTAACCCCGGAACCCCGCCATGCTTGATGTCCTGCACCTGATCGGCCGCGATCAACCCCTGTTTGACGCTGACCTGGCGCGCCATGAGGCGCTGCTGTCAGAGCTGGTTTCAGCCGGGCGCTTTCTGGTCATCGGCGGCGCCGGCTCCATCGGCCAGGCGGTGGTGCGGGAGATCTTCAAGCGCCAGCCTAAGGTGCTGCATGTCGTCGATATCAGCGAGAACAACCTGGTTGAGCTGGTGCGGGATATCCGCAGCACCCTGGGCTATATCGCCGGAGACTTCCGCACCTTCGCCATCGACTGCGGCTCGGTGGAGTTCGCCGCGCTGCTGCGCTGGGCCGGGGGCTATGACTATGTGCTGAATCTGTCGGCGCTCAAGCATGTGCGCAGCGAGAAGGACCCCTTTACGCTGATGCGGATGGTGGAGGTCAATGTCCTCAATACCATCGCCACCCTGGACCAGGCCAAGGCGGGGCTGGCGAGTAAGTACTTCTGCGTCTCCACCGACAAGGCGGCCAACCCGGCCAACATGATGGGTGCCAGCAAGCGCATCATGGAGATGTTCTTGATGCGCGCCAGTCTGGAGTTGCCCATCTCCACGGCGCGCTTCGCCAACGTCGCCTTTTCCGACGGCTCCCTGCTACACGGCTTCAATCAGCGCTTCGCCAAGCACCAGCCCTTTTCCGCGCCCCATGACGTGCGACGCTATTTCGTCACCCCCCAGGAGTCAGGGGAGCTGTGCCTGCTGTCCTGCCTGCTGGGGGAGAACCGCGACATCTTCTTTCCCAAGCTCAGCGACAAGCTGCACCAGATCACCTTCGCCGAGATCGCCCGGCGCTACCTGCGCGCCCAGGGCTATGAGCCCTATGAATGCGCCAGCGAGGAAGAGGCGCGCGGGCGGGTGGCCGAGCTGGTGGCCCGCCGCCAATGGCCCTGCTACTTCTTCGCCAGCGACACCACCGGGGAAAAGGATTTCGAGGAGTTCTACACCGAGCGGGAGACCCTGGATCTGGCGCGCTTTGCGAGCATCGGCGTGATCAAGAACGACCCGGTCTTCGACCCGGCCAAGCTGACGCTGTTTCTGGAGCGGATCAGCGCGCTGAAGGCCCGCGGCCTGTGGACCCGGGAGGAGCTGGTGGAGCTGTTCCACGCCATGATCCCGGAGTTTGGGCATAAGGAAATGGGCAAGTTTTTGGACGAGAAGATGTAGGGGTAACTCAGCCCCCCCGCCTGCTGCGCGCGCGCCCCCCCCCTTCGCCAACGGCCCCCTCTTTCTCCCTCCCCCCTGGTGGGGGAGGGCCGGGGAGAGGGGGATCTCAGCCCCTGAAACCACCTTTCATTGGAGACCCGACCGTGGACAAACTGGACGGCACCCGCATCGCCGATTTTCTGCTCTCGACGATCTTCATCTCCTGGGTCCTGCCCCTGTGGGTCATCGTCATCCCCATCCTGCGCCTGACCGGCGAAGGCGAGGTCTTTTACCGCCAGCCGCGGGTGGGCAAGGACGGCAAATTGTTCGACCTGCTCAAGTTCGCCACCATGCTCAAGAACAGCCCCAACATCGGCACCGGCGAGCTGACGGTCCACAACGACCCGCGGGTGCTGCCGGTGGGCCGCTGGCTGCGCAAGAGCAAGATCAACGAGCTGCCACAGTTGATCAACGTCTGGTTGGGGCACATGAGCATCGCCGGCCCCCGCCCACAGACGCCGCGCTGTTTCCAGGCCTATCCGGACCACATCCAGGCGGAGCTGATCAAGGTGCGCCCCGGACTGTCGGGTATCGGCCCCATCCTCTTCCGCGGGGAGGAGAAGATGATGAAGGACGCCGCCAACCCAGTGGCCTTCTACGACCAGGTGATCATGCCCTACAAGGGCGAGGTGGAGCGCTGGTATATCGACAATCGGTCGGTGAAGAATTACTTCCTGATCATCATCGCCACCATCTGGATCATCCTCTTCCCCAAAAGCCGGGTGGCGTGGCGGTGGTTCAAGGGGCTGCCGACGCCGCCGCAAGCGCTGGCGGCGTATCTGTGAGGGAGTTGCCCTGAGGGGCCGCGATTAACCAGGAGGCGATACGGTTAGGCTGCCGACGCCACCGCAAGCGCTGGCGGCGTATCTGTGAGGGGGTTGCCCTGAGGGGCCGCGATTAACCAGGAGGCGATACGGTTATGTTTTGGATTTTTGGCAAATATGCCCGCGAGCGACGCTTGATCAAAGGCCTGCGCCGGCGGCCCCTGGACCCGGCGGTGGTGGCGCAGGTGCGCAGGTTGACCGAGCAGGAGCAACGGGGAGACATCCCCTCGAATTTGCTGTGGAAGATGCACGTCCTGGCGAAGAAACGGCTACGGGACTTGCCGGAGACTGATCCGTGTTACACCATGGTCCAGGAAATAAGCCGTGGTGCCTTGTGGGAGGTCCAGACCCGGGCCATGCATGATTGTCTGTAGGTAAATGTCATGACCGATGCTTGGTTGAAAACGATCGAGGCGACCTTCGAGCGCGATTTTGGGCTGCACGGGGTCCGGGCGGAATTCGCTTATGGGCCGATTCCGCACCAGGCGGCGCTGACGGTGTACGTGCCGACGGAACCGAC
>CALMDH010000006.1:0-12606 GCA_937862735.1 uncultured Gammaproteobacteria bacterium | reverse complement strand
AGAGGTCCTGACCCGCGATCCGGCTCATCACCGCCTGATGCATCTCCAGGGCGGATTCCACCCGGACCAAGTCCACCCCCGCTGGCACCGGGAGGGCGGTGGGCCCGCTGACCAGCAGGACCCGGGCCCCCCGGTCTAACAGGGCCTGTGCCAGGGCATAACCCATCCGGCCGGAGCTGCGGTTGCCGACGTACCGCACCGGGTCGATGGCCTCGCGCGTGGGGCCGGCGGTGATCAGCACCTGGCGTCCCGCCAATGCACTTTCGGCGGTCCGGATGGCAGCCCGGTCCCCGGCGGCAGGAGCGGAGGCATCCTGAGCCGCCGCAGCCGCCATCCCGTTGGTCGGCGGGGGTAGTGCGGCCGAACTCGGCTCGGCAGCCAGCTCCCCGGTCGGCTCAGCAAGGGCGGGCGAAACGGTCGTCATCAGGGCCTGCACGATGGCGTCCGGTTCCAGCATGCGGCCAGGCCCGGTCTCGCCACAGGCCTGCTCACCCCTGGCGGGGCCCAGCAGGCGCACGCCCCGTTCCGCCAGCAAGCGGGCATTGGCTTGAGTAGCGGGGTGACGCCACATCTGCTGATTCATGGCCGGGGCCAGCACCAGGGGCGCCGCTGTCGCCAGGGACAAGGTGGTCAGCAGGTCATCGGCCATGCCCGCCGCCAGCCGCGCCATCAGGTCGGCGCTGGCCGGGGCCACCAGGACCAGGTCCGCCCAACGTGCCAGCTCGATATGATCCATGCCCGCCTCGGCGGCCGGGTCCAGGAGGTCGAGGCGCACCGGATTACCGGACAGGGCCTGGAAGGTCAGGGGCGCGACAAAGGCCTGCGCCGCCCGCGTCATCACCACCCGCACCTCCGCGCCAGTCGCCCGCAAGCGGCGAGTCAGCTCGGCCGCCTTGTAGGCGGCGATACCGCCGCTGACGCCCAGCAGCACCTGTCGATAAGCCAAGGGATTCACCTGACGCTGAAAAAGCCGCCTGAATGAGGAGAGGATCTGATTGCCAGGGGCGGATTGTACTGCAATGGCCTCTTAGCCCCCATCCCAACCCCCATCTGCGGGAGGTCAAGGTGCTTGCCTCAATTTCCCAGTCCCACCAGTCCCCCCGGTCCGCAACCTGACAGTCACCCGCAACGGTCATCGGTCGGGATGACGCGAGACATTCCCAGAAGACTCGCGGGTCGTTCTCAATAGTCGTTAGAAGTATCAGCCCCAAGTTATCAGTCAAGCTAGGCCGCCGCCTGGCCGCCGCCTTGCGGGCCCTGGCGGGCTCGCGTAAATTCCGCCCAGGAACGCTATAAACAACAACGAGAACGAAGAGGAGGACCCGAATGAAAATCCTGGAATTACCCGAAGACGAGCGCCCACGGGAAAAGCTGCTCAAACGGGGGGCCGAGGCCCTGACGGACGCCGAACTGCTGGCGATCTTCCTGCGCACCGGCATCCCGGGCAAGAGCGCCATCGACCTGGCGCGCGAACTGCTGGAGGAGTTCGGCGGCCTGCGGGGCCTCTTCTCCGCCGATGAGAGGCGCTTCTGTAAGGAGAAGGGGCTGGGTAAGGCTAAATATGCCTTGCTGAAAGCGGTCCAGGAGATGCAGAGGCGCTACCTGGCGGCCGAGATGGAGCATGGCACGCCCCTGACCAGCCCCGAGACCACCCGCGCCTTCATCAAGACCCGGCTCTACCACTACCCCCACGAGGTCTTCGCCTGCCTCTTCCTCGACAACCGTCATCATGTCCTGCGGTATGAGGAGCTCTTCCGCGGCACCATCGACGGTGCCAGCGTCCATCCCCGTGAGGTGGTGCGACGCGCCCTGGAGCTTGGGGCCGCCGCCGTCATCTTCGCCCACAACCACCCCTCGGGGATCACCGAACCCAGCCAGGCCGACCTGCGCATCACCCAGCGCCTCAAGGACGCCCTCTCGCTAGTGGAGGTGCGCGTCCTCGATCACCTGATCATCGGCGATGGTGATGGCATCTCCTTCGCGGAGCGGGGTCTGCTCTAAGGCGAGCTTGAGCGCGGGGTAGACCCGGCTGCCGTCGATCTTCCGGTCGTCGCTCATCACAAGATTCAAATTTTAAGAATGAAGGTGATGATGAGGGCTGTGGATAAGGCTTTTTGGTCTGTAAAGTAGAATTTTTTCATATCCTTGCATCACAGGAAGGCCTTGGGGTAAGCCGACCTGATGTTGTTGGCACCCTGTGGAAAAGGCACCGCACATTGGTTGGCCCCGTTTTTGACCACAGCCTGTCCACAGTCTGGCAGCAGGTTAGTCACCGGCCAGGGCCCGGGCTGAAGCAGGGCGATGACCATTGGCCAATGGAGGTTAAAAGGAGGTCAAAAGCCTTGCACCGCCAAGCCGATTCGGGTATTTTTGCCCGTCTTTCATTTTGGTCCGGCCCACCCAGGAGGCCTGACCCCTGGCCAACCTCAAAGGGAAGCGTCATGTCCAAAGTCTGCCAAGTAACCGGAAAGCGCCCGCTGGTCGGTTGCAACGTCTCCCATGCCCACAACAAGACCAAGCGCCGGTTCCTGCCGAACCTGCACTACCATCGTTTCTGGGTCGAGAGTGAGAAGCGCTGGGTGCGCCTGCGTCTGACCACCGACGCCATGCGCCTGATCGACAAGAAAGGTATCGATGCCGTGCTCGCCGACATGCGTGAGCGGGGCGTCAAGGTCTAAGCGAGGAACATTCCCATGGCCAAGGCAGCACGTGACAAGATCCGCCTGATTTCCAGCGCCGGTACCGGTCATTTCTATACGACCACCAAGAACAAACGCAACATGCCTGCCAAGATGGAGATCAAGAAATTCGATCCCGTCATCCGTCAGCATGTCATGTATAAGGAAGGCAAGATTAAGTAGCCGATCTCGCCGACCCGCAGGTAAGAAAACCCGCTCCGGCGGGTTTTTTTGTGCCTGTCGCTCAGGTATCGCGAACCCCGGCTCTGGCCCCGATCAGGTGCCACGTCGGGGTGAGCAAAAGGGTGACTAAGCCGGGAATAAGCCTGTGGACAACCGTGAATGGATTCACGCCGTCACAGGAAAACAAACTTATCCACAGGGGATCCACGCCTTGCGGGGGACTTTTCCCGCAGTTGTGGCGATCCCAGCCAGTTGTTCCAGCTTATGATTTAGCCAATACAGGCCTTATCCACAGGCATCATCACCATCTTCATTCTTATATTTCTTTCTTGATTGTGATGAGGCGCGGCCATCCAGTGGGCTACCCGGGTGCCTCCGGACCGGGACCCTGGCCGGTGAAAGGGGCGCTGGGGAGATTGCTGACGGTCCTTCCCCCGCGGCGATCAGCGCAACGGGGGGGGATCGCTATGCAGGCGCCAGCCGCCATTCGACTCCTCATAGCGCCAATGCTGATGATCGGTCAGGCTCCGGACGACCTGGGTGTCGTGACGGACGTAATCGATCCGCACCTCCTGTTTGGCCTGATCCTGTTCCTCGTCGACCAGCAAGGCGGGTTGCACGACCTCATAGGCGGTCACGCGAATGTGCTTCAGAGTCAGTTGCTCCGGGGCGAGGCGACTCCGGACGGCGGGTGCCAGGTAATTCCAGGCCGTCTCCGGGTAGCCCCAGCGCAGGGCATTGCCATAGGCGGTGGTGGCGGCCTCCAGGCCGCGGGCCTTCTTCTCCCGCTGGACCTGGCCGCAGCCGGCGGTGACGAGCAGGGCGAGGGCCATCAGCAGGGCCAGCTCCTTGTAGATCGGCATGGTGCTTACTCCTCGGATCCCGAGGATCCGGCGGGAATCGATATTGGTTTTTCCCGGCCCTTCCCAGCCAGGCCAACATTGAAGGACAGTGATTGTTAAGTCGTCGGCTGGAATCACTTTAGCAGGGGAGGACGACAGCCGCCTTCTAGCTGCCAGTTAGTGGTCCTCACGCTGGATGCCGTGAGAATGAGCGGGTTTGCGGCTGGTCAACGAGACGCGGGGTGAAATCTACCTGGTTGCGGACCGGGGGAGATACAGCTTATGACAGGATGCGCCCATCCTCCATGTGGACGACCCGATCGGACAGGTCACCGATGCGCGGATCGTGGGTGACGATGATCGCTGCCCGCCCCTGGTCGTGGACCAGATCGGCCAGGAGCCTGACCACGGCCCGGCCATTGGCGGAGTCCAGGGCTGCGGTGGGCTCGTCAGCCAGCAGGATGGCCGGGTCCCCCGCCAGGGCGCGGGCGATGGCGACGCGCTGCTTCTCCCCCCCCGAGAGCTGGCGGGGATAGTTGCCCAGGCGCTCGCCCAGGCCGACCCGCCGCAGCAGTTCCCGACCTTCCTGGAGATCGCGCCCCTTCAGCTCCAGGGCCAGTTGCACGTTCTCCAGGGCGGTCAGGGCGGGAAAGAGGTTGTAGCTCTGAAAGATGAAGCCCATGCGCGTCAGGCGGAGGTGGGATAAGGCGGCCGGGGGTAAGTGGGCGATCTCCCGACCCTCGACCCGGACCCGGCCGGCGCTGGCCTGGAGCAGACAACCCAGGACCAGCAGCAGGGTGGTCTTGCCACTCCCCGAGGGTCCCATCAAGGCCAGCATCTCGCTGGGGTGGACGGCGAGGTCGACCTGGTTGACGGCGTGGACGGCCGTGGGGCCGCTGCCATAGATCAGGGAGACGCCGGTGGCCTCCAGCGCCGGGGCGAGGCCTCCACGAGCTGATTGACCCTGCGGAATGCTGATTATCATGAGTGGATCAGCCGCGCCCCGGAAGATGAAAGGCGCCGCTGGACGCGGGATGCCGCCCTTGCCTGGCGGTAAGCGTTCACACCCCCTACTGCCTGGGCTGGCATCGGTAGTACAAGCCGCAGATTCTCTTGCTTCCTCCCCCCTGGTGAGGGACGGATACGTCTGGCGCATGTCATCACTTCTGGAACACCATGGCCGGATCGATGCCCATGGCCTTGCGGATGGAGATCACCGAGGCGATCAGGCACATGCCCAGGGTCACCCCATAGAGGCCCAAGGCCAGTTCCCAGGGGATGATCACCACGGCGGCGGAGTATTGGCTGAGATAGGCCAGGGTCAGGGCGATGCCGATGCCCGGCAGATGCCCTAGGGTGGCGCTGATGGCCGCCTGCCCCAGGATGACCCGGTAGATGAACTGCCGCGGGGCGCCCATGGCGCTCAGGGTGCCGAACTCGGTGAGGTGATCGACGGTGGTGGCATAAAGCACCTGGGCGACGATCACCGCGCCCACCAGCAGCCCCAGCAGGGCCGAGACTAGCACCGCCGCCCCGGCCCCGGTGGTGAACATCCAGTAATCGCGGGTGCGGGCGGCGAAGTCGGCGGTCAGGTAGACATCGCTACGCGGCAGGGCCTGGGCCAGGGCGTCGCGCACCCGCTGGGGATCGGCCCCCGGGGCGAAGGTGCCGATGACATAGTTGGCCTCCTCCGGCTGCAAGCCCGCCAGGCGCTGGGCGTTGCGGAAGGCGGTGAAGACCCAGGGCGAGGTGGTGAAGGAGCGGATTCCCTGGGTGATGCCGACCACCCGCGCCCGCAGGCCGCGGATCTCGGTCTCCGTGCCGGCGCGGTCGATGCCGAGCTTGTCCAGATAGACCTGGTCGATGATGACCGCATCCGGCAGGCGCAGGTCCTCCAGATGGCCTTCCCGCAGGTTCCAGGGGCCCGCCAGGCCGGAGTTGAGGTCGAAGCCGATGAGGATGATGCTCTCGTCGCCGCCGGTGGGTTTCTTCCAGGGGACGAACTGCACCAGGAACCGCTCCGCCTGGGCCACGCCGGGGATGGAGCGGACGACGTGCAGTTCACGCTCGCTCATGGGCAGGGCGATCTCGAAGTTCTGGGTGCCGCGGGTGACGACCCAGAAATCCGCCTGGGTGTGGCGGATGATGACGGTGGCCGAGTCGGTGAAGCCGAGAAAGAGCCCGAGCTGCATGGCGATCAGCACCACGGCGAAGATGATCCCCACCAGGGTGACGGCGAAGCGGGAACGGTCATGGGCCAGGTTGCGCCAGGCCAGCAGCCAGGCCATGCGGCTGCCCCAGAGGGGACCAGGGCGGGGCGAATGAGGGGGATGTGGATCAGGCGATTGTGGCGAACCATACGATCCATACGATTTAGACGAATCGGGAGAGCCAGGCGGGACAGGCGGAATAGGCGGATCAGGCGGATCGGGCAGGGCAGGCGACGCGAGGGCCTTTGCCCCGGAATCGTGAGCGGTCTCCCCCTCAGGTACGAGGAGGGTTTCACCCCTGGGGGAGTGCCCGCGCCTCATCCATCCTCGCCCGGGTCGCCCAGCTCGATGAAGGCATCCACCCGCAGCCCGGCGGGGAGACGGGTGTCGGGCTCCAGGTCAATCAACACCTCCAGCACCCGGGTATCCTGACGCTCGCTGGGGTCGTCGGAAAAGACCTGCTTGCGACCCATGAGATTGCCGATGCGGCCCACCGTGCCGGAAAAACGGCGCTCACCGTAGGCGGCGGCCTGGACATAGGCCGCCTGACCCAGGCGCAGCAGGCCGATGTCGGCCTCGTCCACCTCGGCTCGAACCCGCAGGCGGGACATGTCGCCCACCGCCAGGATGGGGGTGTCCCCCAGCTCCGTCACCTGCTCCCCGGCGCGGCGGATGCGCTGCAGGACCTCGCCATCGATGGGGCTGCGCACGAAGGATTTGTCATGGACCGCCTGGGCCTCCGCCAGCCGAGCCTCGGCCAGGGCCACCTCGGCCTCGGCCTTGGCGCGCTCGTCCTCCCGGGCCGGGGCATCCACCACCGCCAGGCGCTCCCGCGCGCGGGTGAGGCGGGCGCGGGCCGCCTCCATCTCGGTGGCGGCCAGGTCCAGGTCCTGGCGGCTGCCGAGCTTTTTGGCCGCCAGGCCCTCCTGGCGGGCCAGTTCCTGCTGCGCCCGGAGGAGCAGGGCCTCGGCCTCGCGCACCGCCGCGGCGGCCTCGGCCCGCTCCGCGGGCAGGGCACCGTTGAGCAGTCGTTGCAAGGCCGCCCGGGCGATGGCCAGATTGGCCTCCGCCGCCTTGACCCGCGCCAGATGGTCGGCGTTCTCCAGGGTCGCCACCACCTCGCCCGCCTTGACCGGGTCCCCCGCCTCCAGGTGGACATCCGCCAGCCGCCCGGTCATGGCCGCGGCGATGCGGATCTCCTCGGAGATGGGCTCCACCCGCCCCAGGGCGGCGATGCGGGTGCGGGGGACCGGGACGGGCAGGCTACCGGACCCGGGGGGCTCCGCGGCGATCATCTTCCCGGCCGGGACCAGGGTCATGGTGATGGCTATGAATAACGCGGCAGCTAAATGCCTTAAGCAACGGGAAGAGGGCGAAAGGCAGACCGATCGGTTGCTGATCCACTTGGGGAAGCTACTGCCAAGGTTCAGTGCGTCTGCTGCGGTCATTAGCGGGCCTATTGAGAGATAACCAAATCAATTCTCAGTCTTCCCGGATCCCCTACTCTCTCCTTGGTCTCATAAGATGAAGTGTATCCGCGCTGTGCCATTTCAAACCTGATCATCACGTCTACTCTCGATCACTCTGGCGCCGCTGCCACGATGCTTTTTGAAGGGATGGAGGGGTCGAGGTCGCCATACTCCTCCGCCCGACGGGCATCGCCCCGCACCCGCTGCGCCGGATAGCGTTGTTCGTTGCGGGCGATCTTGTCCTCGGCGGCGGCGATCAGGTCGATATCCAGGCGTTCGGCCAGGCGGATGAGATAGATGAGGATGTCGGCCAGCTCCTGCCCGACGGCGGCCTTCTTGTCCGCCTCCAGGCAGGCGCTCTGGGCCTCGCTCAGCCATTGGAAGTGCTCCAGCAACTCGCCGCACTCCCCGGCCAGGGCCATGCTCAGGTTCTTGGGCGAGTGGAACTGCTCCCAGTCACGCTCCCGGGCGAAGGTCAGCAGGCGGCGGTTGAGATCGTCGAGGCTGTCGGGCATGGTCAGTTGATCGACTCTGATGTATCCAGCATGGCCAGGGGGCAGTCACGGCGCTGGAGCGTACTGGATAATGGTTGGGGGCAGCGTGGTTTACGGAGCTGAGGTTGGGGCGAGTTGAGCCAGCTAAGCGGCAGCATCAACACACTCAGCAGTAGCCTCGATCATCCGCTGACGGGCGCGCGCCAGGGCGGCCCGCACCTGATTGGGCGCCGTGCCGCCGATGTGATCGCGGGCGGCCAGGGAGCCCTCCAGGGTCAGGCAGGCGAACACGTCTTCGCCGATCAAGGGTGAGAAGCTCTGCAACTCCGCCAAGCTCAGCTCGGACAGGTCACGCCCCTCCCGCACCCCCAGGGCCACCGCCTTGCCGACGATCTCATGGGCGTCGCGGAAGGGCACCCCGCGCCGCACCAGATAGTCCGCCAGGTCGGTGGCGGTGGCGAAACCCTGGCGGGCGGCGGCGCGCATGCGCTCCCGGTTGCAGGTCAGGCGCGCCATCATGTCGGCGAAGACCTTGAGGCAGCCCTTGAGGTTGTCGACGGTGTCGAACAGGGGCTCCTTGTCCTCCTGGTTGTCCTTGTTATAGGCCAGGGGCTGGCCCTTCATCAGCGTCAGCAGGGCCATCAGGTGGCCGAAGATGCGCCCGGTCTTGCCACGCACCAGCTCCGGCACGTCGGGATTCTTCTTCTGCGGCATGATGGAAGAGCCGGTGCAGAAGGCGTCCGCCAGGTCGACGAAGCCGAACTGGGCCGAGGACCAGAGGATCAGCTCCTCCGAGAAGCGCGACAGATGCATCATGAGGATGCTGGCAGCGGCGGTGAATTCGATGGCGAAGTCCCGGTCGGAGACGGCGTCCAGGGAATTCTCCGCTGGGCGGTCGAAACCCAGCAGCTCGGCGGTCAGGTGGCGGTCGATGGGATAGGTGGTCCCGGCCAGGGCGGCGGCGCCCAGGGGCATGACGTTGACCCGCCTGCGGCAGTCCGCCAGGCGCTCCCGGTCGCGGAGCAGCATCTCGAACCAGGCCAGCAGGTGATGGCCGAAGCTAACCGGCTGGGCGACCTGGAGGTGGGTGAAGCCGGGCAGGATGGTGTCCACCTCCCGCTCCGCCAGGTCCAGCAGGGCGGTCTGCAGGCGGGCGATGGCCTCGTCGAGGGTATCGATCTCGGCGCGCAGCCAGAGGCGCACGTCCGTCGCTACCTGATCGTTGCGGGAACGCCCGGTGTGGAGCTTCTTGCCTGCTTCGCCAATGTCGGCGGTCAGAGCGGTCTCCACGTTCATGTGCACGTCTTCCAGGGGGATGGACCAGGTGAAGTCCCCCGCCTCGATGCGCGCCCGGACCTGCTCCAGCCCGGCGACGATGGCGTCCCGCTCCGCCGCGGTCAGGATGCCCTGGCGCGCCAGCATGGTGGCATGGGCGATGGAGCCCTGGATGTCGTAGGCATAAAGCCGGCGGTCGAAGTCCACCGAGGCGGTGAAGGCCTCAACGAAGGCGTCCGTCGGCTCATTGAAGCGCCCGGCCCAAGGCTTAAAGGCGTTGGCGGGCGTGGAGCAGGGCGTGTTGCTGGAAGGGGCAGGGGAGGAGAATGGGTCCGTGGGCTGAGTCATCGTGGTGTCAGTTGGCTGTGGCAAAGCGGCGGTCAGGGGAAGTGGCGCGGAGGCGGAGACTACCAGGAATGAGCCGTGAGGAGGGTAGGGAATTCTAAACCCAATCGCTCGGGTCAAGGCCGGTCACTCGCCGTCGTTTGCCTTGCGGCTCAGCAATCCTGCCAGCTCCCGCAGACCGATCGCCTCGATGTCCTCGGAGATCGGGTAGCTGTCCTCGCCCGCATGCACGACGAAGGCCCTCGCGGGCTGGACGTCTTCGAGTGCCTGGTAGAAGCCGCGCTGGGGCTTGGCCGAGAGCCCGCGCTTGATCTCGACGGCCCAGGTCCCGCGCTGTCCTCCCAGCTCCAGGAGCAGGTCGATCTCGGCGCCGGCACCCAGGTGAGTCAGGGCGCGGTTGAACTGATCATTTATTGCACGGCGGTCTGCTGACAGCCACAGGACAGCATTCGCCGGAGTGAATTTTTTGATTCGGTCCGTGCCTGTTTCTTGTCTTAAACCTGCCTCTCTGGCCAGAATCCCTCGTCGATGATTGTGATGAAGGACCAGGGATTGGTCGGAGGGAAGGTCGCCTCGCTCAGCCCACTTTCCCGTGCGGCCAACAGGATGGCGTCGCCGTAAGCCGCTTCCAGGATTTTCGGCAACTTAGCCTGGAGGCTGGGGTTGTCCGCGAGATGCCGGCCGATCTCGCGGCGTTGCATCTTGATGGTCGCCTGCCAGGAGTTGCCCCTCAGCATCGGCTGCGCCTGCCACTTGAGCAGATGCATCAGCAGGATCGCCAGGCGGCTCAG
This sequence comes from uncultured Gammaproteobacteria bacterium, assembly GCA_937862735.1. Classification (GTDB taxonomy): domain Bacteria; phylum Pseudomonadota; class Gammaproteobacteria; order Chromatiales; family Chromatiaceae; genus M0108. The sequence continues at coordinate 2,319 of CALMDH010000006.1, read as the reverse complement.
CAACTCCCGTTTCTCGCTGCGACCCATGCTCTCGATCTCCTCGGCGATATGTTCGATGTCAGCCTCGCCGAACTGGCCAGCCCGCAGCAAGGAAGCCTGTTGGTTGGCCCAGGCAAAGAAATCCCGCTCATAAAGGGGAGCTATCGCCTTGGAGCCGCTTGGGGCCATCGTTGCAGTCATGGGTCATTCCCCTTTCGCGTCTATTAGTAGCGCAAATTCATTATCGGCTTTTCCATATCCACCATGGCCAGGCGGAAAACCGGAAAGGCCTCGGCCGTGCTTTCCCTTGCGGATTGATGATACCGGTATCGCTTTGCATGGTGAAATAGCCAGCCACCTGGGCTTGTTAGCGGTGTTGCCAACGCCATGCTTCAGGTCATTGGCTTCAGCCGCCAGGCCAATTCTCCTGAAAGGCGTCCTGGATGGCCTCACGGATCAACACCCAGATCCCCTCCGTGGCCAGCGCGGGGATCTCCTTGGCCAGGACGCGTGAAAGCTGGCCGTGATTGACCTGCGCGGAGCGGATTACCCTGTCGATCTGATGATCGGGCATCTCGATGATCTCCTTGATCGCGACGCGGGCCCGGGCGTGGTTGCGCAGCCAGCGCGATTCTTCCCGCATGTCCTCGCGGATGCTTTGTTGGAGGAGTTGCGCCAGGTAGATGACATGGTGGCTGAGATCCGGTAGCTGCCAGGCGGGCAGGACCGCCTCGGCGCCTTGGCAGACGAAATTGGAGCTGATGCCATCCGGGTAGCGGGTGGGCTGGGGGGTGAATTCATAGCGGCCGGCCAGGGCGCGCATCATGGGGCGGGAAATGTCATCGAGGATGTCGTCATAGGCCCGCCGCTGGGCGGGACTACGGGTGATGGTGGCGGACACGGGCAGCACCATCGGCTCCGGGAGCGCGCCATCCCGACGCAGTAGGTCATTGATCAAGAAACGGTGCAGCCTGCCGTTGCCGTCCGCCAGGGGGTGGAGATAGACAAAGCCGAAGGCGGCCACGGCGCTCCGCAGGACGGGCGATTGGCCCTGGGTCCTCTCCAGGAAGGTGCGCAAGCCCTCCAGCATGGCGGCTAGCTGGTCGGCGGGGGGTGCCACGTAATGGACGACCGGCTGAAAGCGCAGCACCTCACCCACGAACACGGGTGACTGACGGAGACCGAAAGCGGCAAGCGACGTGCGCTGGCCCAGGATTTCGGCCTGCAAATCGGCCAGCGCGGCCTCGTCAAGCGACCAGTCCCCCCGGCCGGCCCGGCGCGCCAGTACGGCAGCGAAGCGCTGAATGCGGTCGGCTTGATCGCCTTCACCTTCGAGAGTGAAGCTGGACTTGCTCTCGCGCAGCGTCATCCAGACCGCGGATCGCAGGAGCGTCTCCTCACCGAACTCGATGGCCAGGTCATGGAGCAGGGCCGGCACGTCCAGGGCCATGGCGCGCAGGACCTCGGGGGTCTTGCGGACCAGCGGGCAATAGGCGCGGGTACCCGACAGGTTATTGCGCACCCGCCAGCGCCGGTCAGGCACTTCCCGTCCCGGGGAAGCGGCCACGACCTTACGACTGTCGATGGCGTCAACATAGGCGCCGCCGACGGTGACGGTCAGGTCCAGTTGCCGTCCCGTGAGGAACTCGTAGAGGAATCCCGCCCGGCGGGCGTATTGGCCGGTGGGTTCGGCGGTGACCCAGTCCGCCACTTCGCCGTCATCAAGCCGCTCGAACAGGCGGGAGAGCAGTTCCAGATGGGGCACCTCGTGCTTGAGGTGAAAGGTCAGATGCCCCCGCCAGGTTGGCGCCGGTCGCATGGCCGCGACGAAGGTCTCGGTGGTGATGCCCTCGGCGACGGTCGTCGAGCGCCGTCCCCCCATCCGGCTGACGACCTTGAGGGGCATGACCAGCTCCAGGCCATAGGTGCTGGCCAGCCAGGCCCCGCCAATCCACTCGTTCGTCACGTCAGGTTGCTGGACGGGCATCGGGTGAGGGTGCGAAAAAGGGTTTGCGAAAAAACGGTCACTGGTGCGCAAAAATGATAACAATTGGCGTCTTGTGCGCAAATCTCTTCTTGTCATGCTCCAAGATCAGCGAGTCCGGGGAAGTCCGAATTGGCAACGCTATGTCAGAATGATATGCAAAGACCCGTCCACATCTTTTCCACTATCCGTATCATTCCCTCGAAGACTCGCAACCATGTTAGCGAGAATCCGGGGCAGTTTGGGTGAGGGGGCTGCCCTCACATCGCGAAAATATTTTTTCTCCTTAACCCCATGGTCTCCCTTGCCGCGTTTATAGGGATGTCCCAACCCTCAAAGGAGAGCCATCGTGAAAA
>CALMDH010000005.1:0-18120 GCA_937862735.1 uncultured Gammaproteobacteria bacterium | reverse complement strand
TGCAGTCCTTCTGCCACACCGCCGCCTATCCCAAGCCGGTGGACGTCAAGACCCATCGCGAGCTGCCGGCCTTCATCAGCACCCGCGGCGGCATCTCCCTGCGCCCCGGCGACGGTGTCATCCACTCCTGGCTCAACCGCCTGCTCCTGCCCGACACCGTCGGCACCGGCGGCGACAGCCACACCCGCTTCCCCATCGGCATCAGCTTCCCCGCCGGCTCCGGCCTGGTGGCCTTCGCCGCCGCCACCGGCGTCATGCCCCTGGACATGCCCGAGTCGGTCCTGGTGCGCTTCAAGGGCGAGATGCAGCCCGGCGTCACCCTGCGCGACCTGGTGCATGCCATTCCGCTGTACGCCATCAAGCAAGGGCTGCTCACGGTGGCCAAGGCCGGCAAGAAGAACATCTTCTCCGGCCGCATCCTGGAGATCGAGGGCCTGCCGGACCTCAAGGTGGAACAGGCCTTCGAACTGTCCGACGCCAGCGCCGAACGCTCCGCCGCCGGCTGCACCATCAAGCTAAACAAGGAACCCATCATCGAGTACCTCACCAGCAACATCGTGCTGATGAAGAACATGATCGCCGATGGCTACCAGGACAAGCGTACCCTGGAGCGGCGCATTAAGAACGTCGAGGCCTGGCTGGCCAACCCGCAACTGCTGGCGGCCGATGGGGATGCCGAGTACGCGGCGGTGATCGACATCGACCTGAACGCGATCAAGGAGCCCATCCTCTGCTGCCCCAACGACCCGGACGACGCCAAGTTCCTGTCCGAGGTGGCCGGCACCCAGATCGACGAGGCCTTCATTGGCTCCTGCATGACCAATATCGGCCACTTCCGCGCCGCGGCCAAGCTGCTGGGCGGCAAGCGCGACATCCCGGTCAAGCTATGGGTGGCCCCGCCAACCAAGATGGACCAGGGCGAACTGGTCAAGGAAGGTCACTACAACACCTTCGGCGTCGCCGGCGCCCGCACCGAAATGCCCGGCTGCAGCCTGTGCATGGGTAACCAGGCCCAGGTGCGCGAAGGGGCCACCGTGGTCTCCACCAGCACCCGCAACTTCCCCAACCGCCTGGGTAAGAACACCAACGTCTACCTGGCCTCGGCGGAACTGGCGGCCATCGCCTCCAAGCTGGGCAAGCTGCCGACAGTGGCCGAGTACCAGGCCGAAATGGGCATCATCGACGCCGACAAGGCCAGCGTTTACCGCTACATGAACTTCGACCAGATCGAGGAGTACGCGGAGACCGCCAAGGGCGTGGCGGTCTAATTTTCCTGCCCTCACCCCTCTAGCTCGGCCTGATCAGCCTGGCCTTGGCGGCCAGGCATGATAGGCCGAGCCAAGACAAAATAGCTCTCGGATACTATCCGGCGGGCCTAATCGTTTACTCCTTATTCGACCACCAATCTATTTCACCCATTTGCTTGGGGTAATAACCCGAAAACCACTCCTCGACATAAATCCGCAGACTGAATAGCTTCGCTAAATCTCCGCACAAGGGATCAAGTCCATCGGCCTGTTCATGAGCCCATTCCAACCACGCAGTCGCGGCAGCGCGTTCGGTCGGAGTGAGATCCTCCACTTGCTTAGCTACAGCCTCACAAAAGGCTCGAATTCGGCAGGCATTCTCCCATCGCTCAGTGGTCTTAACCAGTTCGTGTCGAAGACGACGCTGCTCTTCGGCCTGCCGAGCTCGGGCGCGCCGCTGTCGCTCCTCTTCCTCCCTCCTGAGCCTATTGGCTTCTCGCTCCTCCCTGTCAGCTTTTATGGCAGCCGAGACAACCACGAAGCCGCCAAGAATTTCGTGGAGTTTGTCTTCAAGACGCGTGCGACGCGTATCATTCCAGTTCTTTCTGGCAGTTACCGAGAAGTGCTCGTCGATCTGAAAGCTCAAATCGCCTGTGGAGACCCACTCGTAACGCGGATGGAGCAAAAATTCTAAATTTGGGTTCCAGGTACTTCCGGGACTCTGCTTCAATTCTTGTGGTGGGGGAAGTTCTCGTTTGGTCAACCGCTCCTTTATCAACACCTTCATCGTCTCTCCGTCCGCAGTGACGGTGGTGTTTCCATCCGCTGTGACCTGCCAGGCATAACCCTTGGCCTCGGACGCCATGATCAGGGCATCCAAAAGACGGGACGTTCGGTCCAACATATCAAGCGAAATGCGCACATTCATCGCCTTTGTTCGATCCATCTGTAGCAGACCGTCTACAGTCTTCGCCTTTTTTGCTTCCTGTAACAACTTGGCAACGAGTGGATGAGGTGTTTCAAGCGTCTTGGGGACAGTTATGGGAACTTCCTGGCCAACCGCACACTTGGCTGGACGCCAACGCTCAGGGTCCAATACCTGGAAGCTCACCACACTGTAGTAGGAGTCCTTGATCTGCGGCAGGGGGGGCATTGGGGGCTGATGGCGCTCGTCCTTGGCCCAGTATCCCCGCCCAGGTAGCGGAATCCCAGCGCGGCGGCAAGCTTTTGCTAAAGCGACATCTGATACACCTATCGCTTGGGCGAGACGCATAATTGGAGTTTCCCAGACTTTCTTGAAAAGCTCTTCCCGTGAAAATTCAACTTTCTTATACATATTTGATAACTTTGCTTTTCAGTAAAGCGAAATCAGGTCAACGACATATGCCAATCAGACGCAACAGAATTAGTAATTCCAGAATCTTCCCGTAGCCTTGTGCACTAGAGTGGAACGAGTCTTCCTTTCGCTTTTTCTTCAAACGCCTTCACTATTAAAAAATCTAGTTTTCCATCGGCAGAATCTCTTTCTATTTCTTCATCCCATACAACCCAATCATGCTCTACGAACCAATGCAAGGGCGGTTTCATGTAATCGTGATGAGGAAGTGCTTCAATTTCCGTCTTGATTTCTTCAACTGCTTTCATACGAGAGACCTCTATTAGCTTGACTTCGTTTTAAGGGGCCTTGGCCTCAATCTTCCACCGCCTCGCCCTGCCGGGGGATGACCGTCTGCGGGCAGGCCGCGGCGATCTCGGCATAGACACGGTCGATCTCCGCCTCGTAGCGGCGGGAGATGTGGCAGGGAATAAGATAGCGGACACCCGCGGCCTGGGCGATCTCGCCGCAGGCTTGGGTGGTGAGATGGCCAGTGCGCTCCGCCTGGGGGCGGTCGCTGGTCAGGAAGGTCGCCTCGCAGACCAGGGTGTGGGCGCCAGCGGCCAGGGCGATCAGCCGCTCCCGGTTCTCCGGGGTGTCGCCGAGGTCGGTGGCGTACACCAGCGACTCTCCCGGCTGAACCAGCGTCAGCTCCGCCATCAGCTCGGCCACCCGTCGCCGGTTACCGTCCGGCAAGGTGAGCAGCGACTCGAACTGGGCCTTGAGGATGGCCTGTTTCAGCCCCGTCAGCCAGGGACCCGGCGCCAGCCCCGCGGCTGCCAAAGCCTCCGGGCGGATGTTGATCCGCCGGCTGGGCTCAAAGGCGAAGGCCAGGACCGGGGTGCCATGATCGAGCTGGGCGCAACGCACCCGGAATCCGGGCTCCTCCAGCAGGATGCCCTCGCGAAGATAGGCCTCCTGGTAAGACTCGGCGGGGGCGGCGGACCCGGCGCGCAGGCGCGCGGTCACCAGCCGCTCACCCCGCACCTCGGTCACCGCGAAGACCGGCCCACGCTCACCGATGCGATCCCAGAGGAACCCGGCAATGAAGCCGCGGCAATGGTCGATGAGTCCGGGGGGTCCGAAGAGGTGGCAGACCCCTTCCTCGCCGATGCGGGCGCGCAAGAGCCAGGGAAAGCCACCGATGTGATCGGCATGGGCATGGCTGATGAAGACATGGGTCACCTGATGGGCAATGCGCGTCGGCAGCCGTCCGCCCTCCCCCAGGTCGAAGAGCAGGCTGCGGCGCTGATGGCGCAGCCGCAGGTGCAGTAGGGGATCGCCGAGGATGCCATTCACCAGGGCGGCGGTGGCGGTACCGACCTGCACAATGGGCCGCGGCCCGGTAGCGGCGGCGGCGGCGGCGGACGCGGCATCGGGGAGCACATCCGGTGGTGGCAGGTAATGCACCAGTTCGGTGGCAAAGGGTTTGACGCTGCGCAGCAGGCCCGCCGCATCCCGCCCGGCATCGCGCACCAGCAGGGTGCCGGAGGTAACCGCACCCGGGGGCAGGCGTACCCGCAACCGGCCGGCATCCAGTCCCAGTACCTCCCCCAGGCTGAAGGTCCGGTCGCCATCGAGAAAGGCGACCTGCTTGCCCAGCCATGCCTCGGCGGCCAGGCGCGGCGGCGTGCCGAGCAGGCGCAGATCGGACAGGTTCAGGGTCCGTTCGGTGCTGGCGCCGAGATAGGCCTCCCAGAGGCGGGTGCGCTGGCGGGCGCGCTGCTGGGGCGCGGGCCGGCGGGCATTGAGGCTGGTCGCGACCAGGGCCACGGGGATGGCCAGGGCGCTGAGTTCCCGAGCCAGGGGTGGCGCCGCGCTAGACGGGGTCAGAGCCGGATCGACGCCGGCAGCCGGAGCCAGGCCCCGAACCAGATCCTGGCCCGGGGGCGAGGTCAAGACCCGATCCTGGCCCGCGACCGGGGTCAGGGACAGTACCAAATCGATGCCGACGGCCGGTACCAGCGCCGCCAGCAGTTCCGCGGCGGCCACCCCCTTGACCACCCCGGGGGTATCGACCAGCAGGACGCCCTCCCCGACCCGGGACGCGAGCCCGGCGACCGCCACCACCAGGGGCAGGCGAAAGCGGGCGGCATCCAGGGTACAGAGGGCCGCCAGTTCCTCAAGCCCCCAGGTGCCCTCCCGCCAGCGCACCAGAGAGACGCAGCCGGGAACCCCGATGAGGGGTGAGCCGGGATCGGCGCCCAGATACCAGACCGGCCGGTACCCTTCGGGGTCGCGACGCGCCAACTCCATGGCCAGGGTCTGGGCGAGCGTGGTCTTGCCGCTCCCCGAGGGGCCGAACAGCAGCACCCGGCGGTCGCCAACCAGCCAACGATCGACCAGGCCATCAGGCCGGTCAGCCGTAAGCGGTGGCAAGGCATGCGGTTGCATGGCGACCGCGGAGCAGACCGAAACCAACTACGGCCTAACGATCGAGATCCTGGTCCTGATGGGAGAGGGGGTCCTCGATCGGCTCCAGGTGCGTGAGGACGTGGACATGGGGCAGGCGGGCGCGCAATTCACACTCGATCCCCTCCACCAGATCATGCCCTTGCTGGACCGTCCAGCGACCAGGCACCAGGACGTGGAAGGAGACGAATGACCGCGCCCCGGCCTGGCGGCTCCAGAGGGCGTGAAACTCGATGCCCGCGCCACGGTGTTTCTCCAGCACCTCGGCGATCGCCGCCTGCTGCTCGGCGGGCAGGGCCGTGTCCATGAGCCCGGCCGCGGAGCGGATGACCAGCCGATAACCAGTCCAGACGATATTCGCCGCCACCAGCAGGGCCAGGACTGGGTCCAGCCAGAGCCAGCCCGTCGCCCACACCGCGCTAACCCCAAGGATGACCCCCACGGAGGTCCAGACATCGGTGAGGAGGTGATGGGCATCGGCCTCCAGGGTGATGGAGCGGTGCTCCCGCCCGGCGCGGATCAGGACCAAGGCGGTGAGCAGATTGATGACCGAGGCCACCACCGAGATGGCCAGGCCCAGATCCAGTTGTACCAGGGGCTGGGGGTGCAGCAGCCGGTCCACGGCGGCCCAGCCGATAGCCGCCGCCGCGGCCAGGATCAGAAAGCCCTCGAAACCGCTGGAGAAGTACTCCGCCTTGCCATGACCGTACAGATGCTCCTCGTCCGCCGGCTGGGCGGCGATGGTCAGCATCCACAGGGCCATGAGGGCCCCGGCCAGGTTGACCAGGGATTCCAGGGCGTCGGACAGGAGGCCGACGGAACCCGTGAGCCACCAGGCCCAGGTCTTGAGCAGGATGGTCGCCAGGGCCGCGGCGATCGAGAGCCAGGCAAAGCGACGGAGGTCAGGTTGGGTCATGGATTGGTGCCCGAAGTTGCCGTATAGGGTCAGATTGAAGTGGCGGTGGTGGTGATGGAATCATTGCTAGCAGTTTCACCACTACCTATAGGAATGCCTTTAAAATAAGGCATTGTTTATAAATGTTAATTTCCGCCTTGGGTAAAAGCGGATTGGCGGAACGGTCTACTAGGTTGGTGACCTAGCCAGCGATATCAGGACCCGTCAGCAGGCAACGCCACGGCGAGCGGGGGCGGAGCGAGGATGAGCCAGGCCGCTAGGCCACCATTCTCGCGCGTCTGGAGTTGGACTTGCCAGCCATGTGTTTCCGCCAGTTGGCGCACGATGGCGAGCCCCAGGCCGGCGCCGCCGGTGAGGGGGCTGCGCGAGGTCTCCCCCCGCTGGAAGGGCTGGAACATGGCCTCGACCTGGTCAGGCGGGATCCCCGGCCCCCGATCGAGGACCCCGATCCGCGCCTGGCCCGCGGCTACCGCCAGCACCAAGTCCACCGGCTGCTCCTGGCCATAACGCAGGGCATTTTCCAGCAGATTCTCGATCACCCGGCGCAGGGCCAGGGGCGGCACCGATCGGACGAGGGGCGCGGCCGGCAGGGTGTGGCGCACCCGACCGGCGGGAGCGGCCTCGGCCAACTCCACCAGCAGTGTTCTCAGGTCCAGTTCCACCGGTGCCTCCGCCTCCAAGCCCCGCGCCAGGTCCAGGACCCTGCCGATCAACTGGTCCATCTCGGTGATATCCGCCTCCAGCCGCGCGATCAGCCGCGGCGTCGGCCGCTCCGCCAGCAGGGCCAGGGCCAGGCGCATGCGCGCCAGGGGGGTACGCAGGTCATGAGAGATACCGGCCATCAGGGTGGTACGGACCGCCAGGAGTTCCCGCACCTGACGGGCCATGAGATTGAAACGCGCCGCCAGGGTGGCCAGCTCCCGGGGTCCCGTCTCGGGCAAGGTGGCCGGGATTTCGCCCCGTCCCACGACGGCGGTCGCCCTTTCCATCTGGGCCAGGGGCGCGGCGATGCGCCGCGCCAGCCAAAGGGTCGCCACCAGGGCCAGCAGCAGGCCCCCGCCCAGCGTGAACAGGAAGGCCATCAGGGGGTGGGTGCCGATGCGCCAGGCCGGAAAACCGACGTCGATCCAACCATCCCCGGAGGGCAGCCGCGCCCACCACCAGATCTCGCCGTCACGCAACTCACCCCTCAGGTGCTGCTCGCCCCCCGTCTTGGCCGCCAGAGCCCGTTCCAGAAAATGGACGTAAAAGCCATGCCAGCCCGACGCGGGCGGCGGGGTGCCTGCCTCCCGCAGCGACAGCCAATGGGTACCCGCCAACTCCAGCTCGAAATCCGCCCGGGTTTCGGGCGGCAACTCACTCCAGGTCTGGGCGGATAGCACCATGAGCCCGGCGAGGCGTTCGGCCGAGCCCTGGGCCATCGGCCCCATCAGAAAGACCACCACGGCCACGGTAGTGAGCAGCTCGAAGAGGATGAAGGCCATGGCCAGGGGGCGCGCGATAAACCGCACCAGACCCCTGGTCGCGGGCTTGACGGGTTGCAAACATTCACACTCCCCAATCCCTGGTCTGGTAGAGACAGGACAAGCTGCAGATTCTCTTGCTCCCTCCCCCTCGGCGGGGGAGGGTTGCGGAGAGGGGGCCTGAATGGTTGTGACGGGTCCAGCCACCGGCCCTGGCCCTGACACGAGGGCGGGGTTGGCGGGTGCGGCGGGGCAGGAAGGTCCGGCGGCCGGTCGGTCAGGCCCCTGTCCCCGGCTCATGGCTCGTCACCACGGGGATTGAACAGGTAGCCCTGGCCGCGCACGGTACGGATGTAAACCGGCCGGGCGGCGTCGGCCTCGATCTTGCGGCGCAGGCGGGTGACGCGGATGTCGATGCTGCGATCGAAGGGGTCGCGGTCGAAACCCTTGAGGAGATCGATCAGCGTATCCCGGGACAGGACGCGGTTGGGGCGCTCCACCAGGACGCGCAGCAGATCGAATTCGGCGGCCGTCAGCCGCTCCTCACGACCCTGACGCAACAGGCGACGCGCCGCCAGATCCATGACAAAGGGGCCGAAAGCATGCCGCGCGCTCTCCGGGCGGAGGCCACCGTCCGCGGAAGCCGGGACCCCGGACACGCTGAGCCGCGCGGGAGGCTTGGCGCGGCGCAGCAGGGCATGCAGGCGGGCCAGCAGCTCCCGCGGACCGAAGGGCTTGGACAGATAGTCGTCGGCACCGACCTCCAGGCCCACCACCCGGTCGATCTCCTCGCCACGGGCCGACAGCATGAGGATGGGCACCTGGGACTGGCCGCGCAGCTCCCGCGTGAGGCTCAAGCCATCCTCCCCGGGGAGCATCAGATCGAGCACGATGGCGTCCGGCATCCCGCGCCGCAAGGCCGCGCGCATCCCCTCCCCGTCCGCCACCGTTTCCACCGCCAGGCCATTGACGCCCAGGTATTCGGCCAGCAGCTCCCGAAGACTGGGATCATCGTCGACGACCAGGATGCGACTGGGGGCGGAGGAACTCATGGGCGCAGTGTACCGCGCCCCCCAGGCCCATCCCAGCAGTGGAAACCGACGGAAACAATCGGAAACACTCGGATGCCGGGACGACATCGACCGGATACCCCCCGCCGGCAGAATGACCTCACCGACCAAGCCCCAGACCCCATGAGCATGCACCGCACGCGATCTCCGCTGCTACTTCTGGTTCCGCTGCTGACCCTGGCGGTATCCGGCTGGAGCCATGAGTTCGTGGCCGCGGGGCTCGGCGTCTCGCCGGGGATGAAGCCGCTGAATCTGTCGCTGCCACCGCAACCGGCGGGTGGCGGGAGCCTTGGCTCCTCCCCCCCGGCTGGACTGGACCAGGGCGCGGATCTGACCCGGCTGCCCGATCTGGGCCCAGGGTCGAGCCTTGCCGACCAGGGCCGGGGAGGCCGCTTGCCCTACGGCAGCGGTTACGAGGCCCGGCAGCGGGCCGCCAGGGAACCGTCCGGGACCGGGTTCGGGATGAGTGGCGGCTCCGGTGGCCCTACCGGTGGCGGAGTCGGCGGCAGCGCAGGCGGCGGCTTCGGCGGCCACCAGGGCGCTGGCGGCGGCCATGGCGGCGGACGTCGGTGAATCCCGTGAAGGCAACCCCTTCATGCCATCCAACCCAGAGCGAAGTATGACCATGAACACCAAACGCAACCTGATCGCCGCGACACTGACGTTGCTCCTGTCGGGACCGGCCTTTCTGACCACGACGCCGGCGATTGCCGCCGGCCCGACGGCCAAGCCCTGTCGTCCCGGGTCGAGCGCCTGCCAGGTGCAGCCCTTGAGCGCCGCGGAGGCGGACACCCTGTCCTTCATGCGTGAAGAGGAGAAGCTGGCCAGGGACATCTACCTCTCTATGGACCAGGCCTGGGGCCTGCCGCCCTTCAGCAACATCGCCGTTTCCGAGCAGAAACACATGGATGCCATCAAGGCCCTACTCGACAGGTACCGGCTGACCGATCCAGCCCTGTCCGAGATCGGCGCCTTCAAGAATGACGAGTTGCAACAGATCTACGACGACCTGTTGGCGCGAGGCGAGCTTTCCTACCTGGAGGCACTCCAGGTCGGTGGCCTGATCGAGGAAGTGGATATCGAGGACAACGAGGCCGCCATCGCCGCCACGACCCATGCGGATCTGGCCCAGGTGTATGCAAGCCTGTTGTGTGGCTCCCGTAACCATCTGCGGTCCTTCGCCGCCACGATCGAGGCGCAAGGGGTGGCCTACGAGGCCCAATACCTCGACCAGGAGGTAGTGGATGCCATCATCGACAGCCCCATGGAGCGCGGTGGCGCCTGTGGTGCCGGCGGAGGCGGAAAGAGATAAGACCTTACCGCCGCGGGGCGAGGCCACGGGCTGGGGCAGGTCCCATAACGTGTCCTGGCCCCGCAAGCCTCAATTTTGCCCATCGCCTACCCCACCAGGACGTTCAGCCTCAATCCTGCAACCCCTGCCCCGCCGGGCCAATCAGCCTCACGCCTGCAAGAACCCTGGCCCCGCTGGGTCGAGCAGGTGGTCGACCCAGCGTCGCCAGGCGTCCCGGTGGCGCCGGACCTGCACCCGCAGGACATCGAACGGCAGGGGTTCTGGGCCGGTGCCGGCCTGGCCACTGGCGAGTCCGCAGGGGCTATGGGCGCCAAGGACGACCACCCCCGCGCCCAGTTGCAGCGCCAGGCGGATGGCACCGGCACGGCAGGAGCGGACCTCCACCCACAGGGAGGCGGTGAGGTGCAGCTCGGCGAGCAGGTCGCGCAAGCGTACCCTGGCCACCTCGGCCAGGGCCTCGTTCAGTGCCCGCGGCGTCAGGAAGGGGACATGGTCCGCCTCAAAACCCGCGTCGTGCTCCACGAAGTGGGCCAGGGCTAGGGGAGAATCCAGCCGCCTGGCCAGGGCGGCGGCCTGCCGCAGCACCTGCTCGCCGCGGGCATCGGGGTCGAGGATGCAGAGGACGGGGCGGTCCTTCATCGGCCGGCCCCCTCGGCGACAGCCACCGGTTCTTCTTCGTACCCTGGCCTCGGCCAGGGCGCGACATCCACCGGGTGACCCGCGGCCGCGGGCGCAGCCCCCGGCGCGTGGATGGAAATAGGGATAGGGATAGGGATAGGGATAGGGACGGGAATGCTGGCCGTCCCCGGCGTTTGGCCGCACTCCAGAAAGACCTTCAGCCGACAGCCACGGCAGATCTCGGGGTCGAGGCGATTGAAGACGGTCGCGATCGCCTCGCCCTTGGAGCGGAAGAGGTGATCGGGGCCAATCTCGTCCAGGTAGCCGCCCCGTTCCAGGGTATCCCGCACCGCGCGCTTCATCTGGATGAAATAGAGGCCACCGCCCCGAGCCCGGCGCTGGCGGGCCTCGGTGGTGAGAAACTCAGCCCCGGCGACATCGACGAAGTTGATCGGCGAGGCCACCACGATGAGATGGCGTTGGGCCGGCACGCGCTGCTCGAAGACATGGAACTGGTCACGCACCGCGGAGACGGCGCCAAAGAACAGGGAGCCATCGATCCGCACCATCTTGAGCTGGGGGCACTCCGGCAATTCGGGATCGCGGCTGAACTTGCGCTTGGGGTGTTGGGGGTCGGGGACGCGCCGCACCACCTGGGGCCGGGAGGTACGGCTGAGATAGATCACCAGCGACAGGATGACGCCGATGACGATGGCCTCTTCCAGTTCGATGGTCAGGGTCGCGAGGAAGGTCGTCACCAGGATGGCCGTCTCGGCGCGGCTGGTGCGGGCGATCTGCTGGATGTGGTGGAAGTCGATGAGCCCCCAGGCGACCAGGAACAGGACCCCGGCCATGGCCGCGTTGGGTAGCCAGGCCGCCAGGGGTGCCACCAGCAGGACGATCAGGGCCAGCAGTAGGGCGGAGAACACCGAGGCCAGGGGCGTCTGGGCGCCGGCGGCATAGTTGAGTCCCGAACGGTTGAAGGAGCCGGTGGCGACATAGCCGGAAAAGAAGCTGCCAACGAGATTGGACAACCCCTGGCCGATGAACTCCTGGTTGCCGTCCAGGTGCTGGCCGGAGCGCACCGCCATCGCGCGGGCGATGGAGACCGCCTCGGTAAGGGCCAGCAGGGTCACCGCCACCGCCCCATTGGCCAGATCACGCAGGTTTTCCAGGGTGAGGTCGGGCAGGGACAGGGGTGGCAGACTCGCGGGCAGGGCGCCGACGGTGCCGATGCTCTCGATGCCGGCATACTTGAAGGCCACCCCCAGCAGGCTGCCGCCGAGCATGGCGACGATCATGTAGGGCCAGCGCGGCAGCCAGCGCCGCACCGCCACGCCGAGGGCCAGGGTGAGGACCGCCACCCCGGTCACGTGGGGATCGATCTGGTCCAGGTGGGTGAACAGGGACCCCCAGGTGGTGGCGAAGGAGGAGCCGCGCGGGATGGCCAGGCCAAAGAAGTTCTTGACCTGGTTGGTGGCGATGAGGATGGCCGCCCCGGCGGTGAAGCCGATCACCACCGAGTGGGAGATGAAGTTGACCAGGGCCCCCAGCCGCGCCGCGCCCAGGGCGATCTGGATCAGCCCCACCATGAAGGTGAGGGTGAAGGCCAGTTCCACGTAGCCGGCGGAGCCGGGCTCGGCGTGCAGGGACAGGATCGAAAAGAGCACGATGGAGGCGGCGGTGGTGGGACCCGAAACCAGGTGCCAGGAGGAGCCGAAGAGGGCGGCGATGATGGCGGGGACCATGCCGGCGTAGAGGCCATACTCCGGGGGCATGCCGGCGATGGTGGCAAAGGCGACGCCCTGGGGCAGCACCACCACCGCCCCGGTGAGGCCCGCCAGCAGGTCAGCGCGCAAGGTGCCGCGATTGACCCGCGGCCACCAGCGCAGGAAGGGCAGCCAGGCCCGGAGCCAGAAGTGGGGATGGATGGGTTTGGTCGGCGGCGGAGACATGGGCACCTCGTTACGTTGGTGCCCTTCAAGGTACGCCAAGCCGCGTCAAGGCCAGGTCAAGCTCAGGTTAAGGCTCCGTTAAGATTAGCAGATGTGGGATTGAACAGCAGCCGCACCTCGGTCCCGCGCCCTTCCTCGCTCTCCACCTCGATCTCCCAGCCGTGGCGGTCACAGATGCGTTTGGTGAGCGACAGGCCGATCCCCTCGCCCTGGCTGGCGCCGCCCTTGTAGTGACGCTGGAAGAGACGGGAAAGTTGATCCGCGGCGATGCCGCGGCCCGTATCACGGACCAGGAGGCGGCCCTCCTCTAGGCGAATCAGGACCTGGCCCTGGTCCGTATGTTCCAGGGCGTTGCGGATCAGGTTGGCGACGACGATGCGAACCAGGGCCCGCTCGGCGGGGACTCGGGGTTCGGCGGCGACCTCCACCACCAGCGCCACCGGACGCTGGGCGATGAGGTGCCTGTGCCGTTCGGCGCCGTTGCGCACCACCTCGGCCAGGGGGCACTGATCCCGGGCCATCGGCCCCGCTTCCTCGCGGGCCAGGGCGAGCAGGGCGGTGATGATCTCCGCCATCTCCTGGGCGGCGCGCTGGATGCGAAGGGCACGCTGGCGCTGGCGGGGAGAAAGATCGGGATTCTCGGCCTCGATCTCCGCCGCGCCCTGGATGACGGCCAGGGGGGTGCGCAACTCATGGCTGACATCGGCGGTGAAGGCGCGTTCGCGCTCGATGAAGGCCCGCAATCGGCCCAGGTAGCGGTCGAAGGCCGTGGCCAGGGCCCCCAGCTCGCCGGTGGGAAAGTCCAGGCGCAGGGGGGCCGGGGCGGCCTCGGGCTCCAGCTCGCGGACCCGGGCGGCCAGGGCCGTCACCGGGGCGATGACCCGCCCGGCCAACCAGAAGCCGGCGGCGCTGGCGATCAGGGTCATCATCAGCACGCCACTGGCCAGCAGCCAGCGGAAATCGGCCTCGCGGGCGGCCTGGCGGGTCTCGTTGTAGAGCAGGAAGTAGCGGGAGCCCTCGGCCTCCTGGACGAGCAGGCGGTAGGGCGTCCCAGCGATCTCGACGTCATGATGGCCGGGGGCCAGGGCGAGGAGGGACGCTGGCGGCGGGGCGGCCCCGGCGGGGCCCGGCAGGACGTAGCCGAGCAGGGTGAGGGTGGCCGGTGGCAGGGACAGAGGATTGCGCTGGCGGCGGGCGCGATAGTCCTCCAGCTCCGCCTTGAGGGTCTCGTCCATGAGGCGCAGCCCCGCCTCGTGGCTGGCCAGTTGGAGCCAGAGCGATAACAACAGGCTCAGCACCGCCCCCAAGCCGGCGAAGGCCAGGGCGACGCGCAGGCGCAGGCTAGGCTTGTAGCGCGACCTCTTCGGGTTAGCGTGAAATTCACGGAAATATCTTTCATTATCAGTGGCGTGGCTTGCCGCCTCATGATGGTTAGGGTTGTTGCGCATCTTCAGCCCCCAGCCGGTAGCCCCGGCCACGCAGGGTGTGGAGCAGGGGGCGCGAACCGGCCGGGTCGATGAGGCCACGCAGGACATGCAGGTGAGTGCGCAGGGCATCGCTATCCGGGGGGGAATCGCCCCAAATGTGGGCCTCGAGGTCGGCGCGGCTCACCACCCGCGGCGACCGGCGCATCAGCACTTCAAGGATGCGCATGGGGATGGGCGGCAGCTCGATCTCCCGTCCGGCCCGGGTCACCCGCAGGCTGGCGATGTCGAAGACCAGGTCGGCCACCTCCAGCCGCTGCCGTTGCCCCCGCCCCTCGGCACGGCGGACCAGGGCGCGCAGGCGGGCCTCCAGTTCGCGCAGGGAGAAGGGCTTGACCAAGTAATCGTCGGCCCCGGCGTCCAGCCCGATGACGCGATCCTCGATGGCGTCGCGGGCGGTGAGCATGAGCACCGGCGTCTCCAGCCCGGCCTCCGCGCGCAGCTTGCGGCAGAGGCTGAGGCCATCCAGGCCCGGGAGGACCAGGTCGAGGACGATGACGTCATAGGGCTGGGTGACGGCGAGGTGCAGCCCAGTGAGACCATCGGCGGCGGCATCCAGGATGTGGCCGCGCTCCTCCAGGTACTCGCAGAGGTTGGCGGCCAGGTCTTGATTGTCTTCGATGATCAGCAGGCGCATGGCGGGCGGAAGCCTGTTTCAATAGGGGTTTGCTGGCCGGTGTTTCCGGATCGGGCGTCGCGGTCAGTGCAAATTGAAGCGGATGACGACGCTCAGGGGCCATCGGTCACGACCCAGATCCAGGGGGATGGGTCGAAAGCGCCCCAAGCGTTGCAGGGATTCGATGGCGGCCTGGTCCAGGTCACGGTCGCCGGACGACCGCGCCACCCGCACCTGGTCGAAACGACCATCCCCGAGCAGGACGAAGCTTAGGGTGGCGCTGCCTTGCCGACCCTCACGGCGCGCCTGTTCCGGATAGCGCTGATGACGAATGATCGCCCGTTGCAGTTCGGCCAGGAAAGCCCCCTCGGTGTTGGTGCCGCGGGCGGCCGTCCCCTTTTCGTCCCCATTCGGTCCAGCGGCGGGCCGCGTCGGACCCGTTCCCGGCCCTGGCGGGGCGTCCGGCGGGAGCTGATCCGCTTGGGGGGGCCGCTTGGCCTCCGTGGTTGATTGGGGCGGGCGCGAAGGTAACGGCTCCACTGGCTTCGACGTCGGCTTGGGCTTGGGCTTGGGCGTGGGTTTCGGTTGGGGGGTTGACTTGGGCTTCGCCTGCGATGGCGCCATTGGTTTGGGCTGCGCTTCCGGCGGGGGGGTTGGCTTGTCCTCGACCAGGGAGGGGCTGAGAAGGGGTTCAGGCATCGCCCGGGGAGGGGGTGACTGTTCGGCCGGTGGCACCGGAGCGGGTTCCGGCTCCGCGAGCGGCATCGCCTCGGTGGTGGGCGGAGCGGGGGGGGCCGGGGCGGTGTCGGTCGCGGAGGGGGTGACGGGCGCCAGGCCGCCGCCTGCCGGTGCAAACAGGGCCAGTTCCAATTCCAGCCCGGCCTCCGCGCCGGCCTCCAGGGTTGGCGGCTGGCGCTGTAGCAACAGAGACAGACCCAAGCCATGCACCAGGGCCGAGATCAGAATGCCAAGCCCGATACAGGATCCGCACGAGCGACTGGGCATCAGCTACCTCAGCCTCAAGACCGGCTGGTCAGGATGCTCACCCGTTCCAGCCCCTTTGCCTTGAGGAGATCAATGACGCCGACGAAGGCCTCGAAGCGGGCCTGCGCGTCCACCCGCAGGACAAAGGGGGTGTTCGGCCCCAGGACGGTCAGTCGCGGTTCCAGGCTGGCCAGGCCCGAGGGCCCGGCCCCCAGCCCCTCGCCGGCCCAGAACAGCCGGCCTTCCGCGTCGATGGCGATCTCGATGGGCGGGGTTTCCGCTGGGACGGGCTGGGCGTCGGCCACCGGCAGACGGATGGGCAGACGCCCTTCGACGATGAAGGTGGCAGTGGTGAGGACGATGGCCAGCAGCACCAGCATGACGTCGATGAAGGGGATGACGTTGATCTGATCCATGCGCTTCATGGCGACCCCCTCAGGCACCCGCCCGCTGGCCCCAGCGGGCCTTGAGGACGTCCACCCGGCGCAGCAAGGCGTTATAGAAGACGATGGAGGGCATGGCCACCAGCAGACCAAAGGCGGTGGCCTTGAGGGCCAGGGCCAGCCCGACCATGATGGTCGAGGTCTCGATAGCCCCGCCCTGGCCGATGTCGTGGAAGGTGATGAGGATGCCGAGCACGGTGCCGAGCAGGCCGACGTAAGGGGCATTGGCGCCGACGCTGGCGATCACCGTCAAGTGGCGGGTCAGGGCGATCTCCAGATCCTCCAACCGGTCGAAGGCCCCCAGGTCCACCCGGGCGTAATAGAGGTAGCGCTCCACGGTCAGCGCCAGGGTGAGAAAGCTCATGAAGCCGAGGAGCCCATACAAGCCGGCGTCCAGATAGGTCTTGAGCAACTCCACGTTGATTCTCTCCGGTTGTTGGCCTGGTGGCTGATGAGGGCCCGTTGCCTGATTAGTGTAGACCTTGATCCTGGCCCGTGGCCTGAGGGAACGGGGAACCGTTGGGGGACAAAGCCGTTATTTGGACCTACCGTAAAGGATTATCACGGCCATTTCGGGCCTGGTGGCCCTTCATCACCCGATTGATAACTGCGATGCATTATGAACAACCCTCCTTCGCGGTTTTGCCAGGTCCCCCATTGAGCCAAATGCCGAGGGGCGTCGGGTATACAATCCCGGCCGTCCCTTGCCGCCGCCACTCTAATCCGTCCCCATGATCGACTCCTTGACCCGCGTCATCCAGGCCTCGCTGCTGCAGTTGCGTTGGCTGTCGGTGATCGCCATGGTGCTGGCGGCCCTGGTGAGCCCCCTGCTTCTGGGGCCCTCCGAGCTCATGGTCCGGCTGCTCATTTACGCGGCGCTCATCGGCCTGGTCAATCTGGGCTTCCAGTTGGCGGACAGTACGCTAGGTCTCGCCGAGGCCCCGCGCTTCTTTTCCCCCTGCGTCCAGTTGAGCTTCGACCTCCTGGCCTGGGGGGGCTACATCTTCCTCTCCGGGGGGGCGACCAACCCGTTGATCTCCCTCTTCCTGCCCCTGGTGGCCATCGGCGCCCTGATCCTGACGCCCCGTCAGGCCTGGCTGCTGGCCCTGGGCGCCATCCTGATCTACTCCTTTCTCTGGTACTTTTACGTCCCTCTGCACATCGCCGACTTCGCGCGGGCCGGGACCCTGCACCTGTTTGGCATGTGGCTGGTCTTCGCCCTGTCGGCGGTGCTGGTGGTCGGGTTCATCCTGCAACTCGCTGGCGGTATCCGCCGCCGCGACCGGGAATTGACCGCGGCCCGCGAGCAGGCGATCCGCGATGATTGGCTGATCACCCTGGGCAGCCAGGCCGCCGGGGCGGCCCATGAACTGGGCACCCCCCTGGCCAGCCTCAACGTCCTGGCCGATGACCTGCTGGACGACGCTCGCCTGCCCCCGGCACTGACCGCCGACGTCCAGGCGATGAAGACCGAGATCCGGCGTTGCAAGGAGACCCTGAGCCAACTGACGACCCGGGCGGATCAGGCCCTGGCCGGTCAGGCGCCGATCCAGCCAGCGGTTGACTGGCTGCGGCGCCTGCTTGAGGTCTGGCAGAGCCGCCATCCCGCCCTGGCGGTGGCCTGGGATCTGAGTCAGAACCTGAACGACCACCTCCTGCCGGCTGATGTCGCCCTGGAGCAAGCCCTGACCCATCTGCTCGACAATGCCCGCAAGGCCGGGGCCAGCCGCATCCAGGTGCGGGCGGACGTCGAGCGGGACTGGCTGGTGGTGGGCATCCAGGACGATGGCCGGGGTATGCCGTCGGCGGCCCTGGACGCCTTCGCCCGGCGCCAGCCCCTGGACTCAACCGCGGGCCTGGGCGTCGGCCTGCTCCTCGGGCGGGCGGCCATCGAGCGCCGGGGCGGCAGCCTGACCTTTAACGCGGTGGACCATAGGTCGGTCGAAGGTCGGGGGACCCTCGTCGAACTACGCCTGCCATTGTTGGCATCCGTCACTGACGATGATGCGCCACCCAATCACAACAACGAGGTTCGCCATGGCGGCTGAGGCTAGGGTAACCGTTCAGACCCCCTCTCCCCAACCCTCCCCCACCAGGGGGGAGGGAGTAAGAGAACCAGTGGCATGCGCTTCCGAAGCCCTCCTAGTGCGCAAGGGGTCTGAACGAATACAGGCTGGGCAAGTGCCTCTGATTGAGGTCCGCCATGACGCCGAGGCCAGGTATCC
>CALMDH010000004.1:0-15884 GCA_937862735.1 uncultured Gammaproteobacteria bacterium | reverse complement strand
GGATATCCGGATTGAGCCGGCGTGTCTGGTATGAAGGTTATCGGTAATCACCTTAATAGGATAAAGGCTGCACCTAATACGATCCCAACCGCGAATAGCGAGTTCGGCCAATAAGCCGTCTGAGTGTGGCCGGCAACGAAACGAGTCAGCAGGCGGGTCAGCAGCAGGCCGCCAGTCAACCAAAAAAGCAGGTGCCAGTTGGCAAAGACGAACAGACTCTGAAGAAAAGGTATGAGGGCGTCAGGCCGATAGTGCAATTTCAGCCTCGCCAATGTATGACCCGCGACCTCCAGATTGGTGGGAATAAACGCGAGTATGGTCATGACGGCTACCAGACCCAAACCGGCTACTAGCCAAAACCAGCGTCTGGGCATGAACAGAGCCACCAAACCGGGGGCAAAGGCCAGCAACCAGAACAGGCCTTCGTTCTTGATCAGCAGGCAGGAAAGGGCAAAGACCAACGCCAGGACTCCTTGCCAGACCTCACGGGAAAAACTCCACTGATAGAAGGCCATGACCGCCCCCAGGTAAAAAATTCCCATGAAGATATCGGCATAGCCTGCCAGGGCCACTTGCAGATTAAGGAGTGGCAAGCTGAGCAGAAGGTAGGTGAAAAACATGGCGGCCAGCGGTCCAACCCCGGCGAGACGGGCCTGACCAAAAAAGGCCAGACCGCCGGCCAGGGCCAACAAGGGCCAGGGAAGATTCATGAGGGCGTCGTCCCAGCGTCCCAGAATTAGGCTCATCCAGGTCTGCAACAAGGGGGTAGTGATCGGGTAGTCGGGATGGTTGTCGGTAAATACCCCCTCGCCGCGCAATGCCAACCATTGGTCGTAATCCACGAAGGGGAGGATCGCCTGGGCATCGGTCCAGACCCGGGCCTTGGTCGCCCAGTGCATGAAGGCATCCCAGGGGTAGAGAGGCCGCCAATACACCTCCAGCCAAAAGCCGCCCAAGCGGATGGCCACCAAGCCGAGCAGAACAGCCGTCAGGATTTTCTGCCACAGGGGTAACTCAAGATAAGCCTTGCTCACCCAGACCCCACCCAGGGGTTGCCGGCTGCGGTAGGCCAGCAGTGCACCAAGCACGATCAGCGGTATGACCAGGGTGAGCAAATTGCCGAGATCCAGACTGAAGCCGACCGCGTTCAGAGCGCGCATCAGCAGCGTCACAACCAACACTCCAGCTAGGTAGCCGTAACCCAGTACCAGAGTCCGACGACCCACCTCAAGACGCGGTAACAGAGCATGGATCAACAGGCTGCCGACCAGCCAGGGCAGCGCTAGGGCAATGATGACTTTGATAATATCCATCAACGTACCCGGTAGAGCTGTCCTAGTGGATTCACAACAAGGCGCTCCGCAGGCACTTGCTGGGCCTCTGGCCAGTGCAATTGGCCGGATTTGGTCTCGTAGCGCAACCCTTTCGATTGCAAGGCCAGAACAAAGTCTCCGGAATCCAGCTCAGAAGCCAGAGGCAACTCATGCCGGCGATGACGGGCCCAGTAGGGATTGTGCGGATAAAGCCGGTAGGCCGCGCGCAGACCCAGATACTCCAGCGGGCTGGCGATGAACACTCTGGCAGGAGGATCGCCCAGCAGGGGTTCGATTTGCTTGATCAGTTGGTAAATCACCGCATCCTCGGCCGCGAGAGCCTTTTCATCGGCGGATTTTCCAGCGAAGGCCAACCGTGTGTCCCCCAATTGGTTCCAGAGTTGCCATTGCCAGGGTGCATCCAGGGCCAGCCAGGCAATCAAGAACAAGGTGCCCGGCACTCGCCAGTCAAAGCCGATCCAGGACCGTAATATCAAGACCAGGCTGAAATAGGTCGCGAGACTTCCCCCGAGAAAGAGCAGCATGATCGGAACTCGCAGGGCCTGGGACACATGGTTGTCGCCACCACGATATAGCGTGACAGTCTCGAAAGGAGGATGTCCGACCTCGCCCTTATAAAAGTTGATCGAACGCTGCGACCAGGGTGCGTGACTGGCCCAACTGGCCAGCAACCAGGAAAATTGACTGGAGAGGGAATCAGGAAGTAGGGAAACCATTTCAATCCGCACCATGGTCCCAGGCGTCCCAGCCAGCGCCAGACCCAAATTGGTGATAGTGCCGGTCCAGTGCGGTTGGACTGACAAATCCAACCAGGCCCCTAACCAACCGTTCAACGGCACGCTGGCCTGCCTTATCGGGCTCAGGCTGGGTCTGGGCTGTTTGAAGACGGGGCTGACGGGATCAGTGGTTTGCCAGATTAGCGCGGCACCCTTGAGGTGCCTTAACCCATCGGCATCGATGACCAGGAAACGATAAGCGCCTGCCTCAACATTCGAGCCCGGCAAGGGGATATAACCTCGTCCGGAGGCGTCCAGTTGCAGGTGCTGGTGCAGGTATCCTGCATTTTTGCCTCCGGCTCCAGCCTTGGCCTGGAGAACCTCGCCAGACCATTCAAGGGGGACATGATTCTGGCCGGCTGATTTTTGTACTCCTGGGTACAGACTGGTACCGAAAAGGACAATTGAGCTTATTCCACCAAGTAAAGAGAGTAGGAACAATAGCACCCAAGCAGGACCATAAGTTATTCTGCCTGCCATATAAGTACCGATTCTTTAGCCTGTGGAGAGGGAGATGCTTGAACTCTCATAACAGGCAAAAACCACTGGGTTGGAGGAGTGACCAGACGGACCTATCACCAGTATCTCGATGGCGTAAATATCCGATTGGATATCATTAGATTACCAACGCGTTGAACGAGATCTCAAATCCTCGAGCAATTTTCGGTTGGCGGCCAGCAGGTCGGCGAGAAGTGCTACCAGTAGGGTTTGAAAACCCGTTACCAGCAAGATACTCGCTAAAACCAAGGATTGGATATGCCCCGTACCGTCCCCGCTCAAGTAGTACCAGAGAAATCTTAGGCCGATCAGGAAGCCGGTACCGAAGAGTATGAAACCGAGCGTGCCGAAAAAACGAAAAGGTTGGTAGATGACAAAGATGCGCAAAATGGTTGGTATGCTGCGGCGCAAGTAATTAGGAATGCTCTTGACTAGCTTCGAGGGGCGCAAGTCAGGGTTGACACGTATCGGCACGGACGTGATGGCCATGTTCTTCTGCCCGGCCTGGATGATTGTTTCCAGGGTATAAGTGTAGTCATTGAATACCATGAGGCGCGCCGCTGCCTGACGACTGAAGGCCCTAAATCCACTTGGTGCATCGGGGACATCCGTCTTGCTGACGAGGCGCACCACCCAACTGCCCACGTATTGCAGCAGTTTCTTAACGGGTGAGAAATGCTCGATAGCCGTGATTGGGCGAGCCCCGATTACGATGTCAGCACGATGCTCTAGGATGGGTGCCGTCAGCAAGGGGATGTCATCGGCGTTATATTGGTTATCAGCATCGGTATTGACGATGACATCGGCCCCAAGTCGTAGGCAGGCATCAAGCCCGGTCATGAAGGCTCGTGCCAAACCCTGATGGTTAGTATGGCGGATGATATGATCAACCCCTCCTTGCTGCGCTATTTCCACTGTACTGTCATCACTGCCATCGTCGATGATTAGCCATTCGACCCTCTCAAAACCAGGAATCTGACGTGGTAAGTTGCTCAGGGTGACAGCTAGAGTCTGACTTTCGTTAAGGCAGGGGATCTGGATTATGGCTTTCATAAAAAAAGTGTTGGGCAGGGTACAACGAATTTAGTTCAACTCACCCTTACCCTGGTTCCGACAAACCTTGCAGCCAAGGCACTCTGCAGCGCCCGCTTGGCCTCCCGCTCCCCATGAACCAGGATCACCTCCCGCGGCGGCGGTGACATGGCGCCGATGAAATCGATCAGGTTCTGCTGATCGGCATGGGCGGAATAGCCGCCCAGGGTGTGGATGCGGACACGGATGTCGTAGCGCTGGCCATCCAGTTCCACATAACCGCCGCGGGGGCCGTAGTGCTGGATGGCCCGCCCCGGCGTGCCGGCCGCCTGGTGACCGACAAAGAGCACATCGTGGCGTGGGTCGCCGAGCATGGCCTTCAGGTAGTTGACGATACGCCCACCCGCGCACATACCGCCGGCGGCGATGACGATGGCCGGCCGATGGTTCTTGCTCAGGTAATCGACCATACGCCGGTGGGCCTCGTGGTCGTCCACCGTCAGCACCTGTTCGAAGTCCAGCGGATGGCGACCGGCGGCCAGCCGAGCCTTGGCCTCCCGATCCCAGTGAGCGCGCAGCCGGCTGTAGCCGGCGGTGAAATCCGCTGCCAGGGGCGAATCCAGCACGACCGCCAAGTCATCCCAATCCCAACGGCGCCCGGTGCCGGGCTGTCCGTCGCCCCGCTCGTGGACCAGGGTCTCCAGTTCATACAGCAGTTCCTGGGTCCGGCCGATGCTGAAGGCGGGAATGAGCAGGGTGCCGCCATCGGCAAAGGCATGCTCGATCAGGGCGCCCAGGCGCTGGTGGCGGGTTTGGCGATCCTCGTGGCGCCGGTCGCCGTAAGTGCTCTCCAGCACCACGATATCCGCCGTCTCCGGTGGGGTGGGATCGGGCAGCAAGGGGGTATGGGGCGGTCCCAGGTCCCCGGAAAAAAGGATGCGAGTGCGGTTACCGCCCCGGATCAGGTCGCACTCGACATAGGCGGAGCCCAGAATGTGCCCGGCCTGTTGCAGGCGGATTCGCAGGCTGGGATCTCCCGCAATAACGGGGTGCCACTGGCCATAGGCCAAGGGCACCAGGCGCTGACGCACCAGGCTCAGCACCCCCTGGATCAGTTCCGCATCCCGGGTCACGCCGACCTTTAGGGCGTCCTCCAGCACCAGGGGCAGGAGTTCGGCCGAGGCCTCGCTGCACAGGATGGGACCGCGATAGCCGGCGGCGATCAGGTGTGGCAGCCGGCCGACGTGGTCGATGTGGACATGGGTCAGGATCAGGGCCTGCACCGGGGAGACGGGGAAATCGATCTTCAGCCGCGCCGCGCCGGCCCCATCGGGTCCTACTTCGGCACCCTGAAAGAGACCGCAGTCGATCAGGACCGAACGGCCATCGCCGAGTTGCAGTTCATGGCAGGAGCCCGTGACGCCGTCAATGGCGCCGTGGTGGATGATGACTGGCTTCATGCTAATTCCAGGCGTTGTTGCCCTTGCTTCATTTGGCCAGGGACGTTGGTATGTTCGGACTGGCGGGATTCACATCGACCTGGCGCAGACTGGGAATGATGACCAGATCCATGTCCTCCATGGGAATGGCCCCTAGCAGGGGTTCATCCCCCATCACCATGGCGCCAGTAAAGCAATGTCTGTTTTTAAACTGGATTTCGACCGGACCACAATAAGGCACGGTGATGCGATGGCCGTTGGCTAGAGTGACTTCGCGCTTTTCGAGCTCTCGCAGGTCGAGCTGAATGGCAATGTGCTCGGGTAAACACAGATGCAAGGCGCCTGTGTCGACCAGGGTCAGGGCTTTTACCGGTTGTAATGTCCTGTTCGCCGGATTGGCAAATTGAAATTCGGTGCGAATGATTCCCATGGCATCTGCTTCGAATGGCTTCATTATCTCGTGGCAAGTGGTTGGTCAAGTGGGTGATCGCGAAGAGCGGTACGGCTTATAATCGCACGGAAGGGAACAGCCAGGATAGACCAGATCTCGGCATCTGAAGCCGATAAGGATTCATTCCGTACCACGAGGCCGGCTTCAAGTACATGCAAATCGAACGGACGAACGACGACCTAGCCGCCTTGCGCAAATCGCTCAGGCGCGAACACGATGCACTGCGTCGCGACCTCCAACTGGATGCTATTTTTCTGCCCCTGATGCAGCAGCAGGTTTTCAAGGACCCGACACCGCTTGCTGCGCTGGCAACGGGTTGGACTGTCTCGCCAGAATTCGCCTGGTGGCTCTTCCAACATGTGCGTACCGAGCAACCCAAGCTGGTCATCGAGCTGGGATCTGGCCTCTCCACCATCGTCATCGCCTCGGCCCTCGATAAGAACGGTGGCGGCCGTCTGTTGGCCTTCGAGCACGAGCAGGTCTACCTCGAGAAGACCGCGGCGCACCTCCGCTCCCAGGGCCTGGCCGAGCGCGTCGATCTGGTCTACACGCCCTTGCGTACCTACCGATTCGGCGACGAGGAGTACCGCTGGTATGACATCCCCTGGCCCATCCTCCGTATAGCCACCGCCGAGCATGGCGCGGAGCTCGTGCTGGTCGACGGTCCGCCGCAGGCAACCGGGGCCATGGCACGCTATCCGGCTCATCCACTGCTTAAGAAGTACTACGCCCCCTCTGCGCGTATTCTGCTCGATGATGCGGGCCGGGAGGACGAGCAACAGATTGCGGCCCGTTGGCGTGAAGAAGATTTAGGTCTCTGGCGTGTGGAGTCGTTCCCGGAGTTTCGTCATCAGCCCCTGCTGCTCCATTGGACAGGGGCGGATGGAGTGGAGAAGCCCGAAGCGGAAGCGGAAGAGGATGACTTGGCCGCCGCTGTCGAAAGAGCGATCGCAAGAACGGTGGCCAGCCGAGGCGACGCCGATTTCAATCTCGCGACGTTGATTCCCGAGATAGCACCGGCGCTTCATGTCCAGCTAGAAGGTTGGCTGTCCTTGATCAGGCGTGAGTTGGCCGATGCCCGGAACGAGGCAGTGGAGATGCAAAATCGCGTCAAGGAGGCGGAGGGCGCGGTCGAGGCGAGCCGAGCCGAGGTGACCGAGTTGCGCGCGGCGCTATCGCGAGCAAACCAGCGGATCAAGGAACAGGATCGCCGGATTGATAGATTCAAAAACACCCTGTCCATGCAATTAGGACCAGTGATTGGCCGAAATCTAGGTTCCCCAACAGGCTGGGTGCGGCTGCCCTTTGAGCTGTTGGCGACCTATAGAAAAATTAAGTCGCAAAAAAAGGCATTCCCCTCTCCTACCAATTCAGCCGAAAGTAAAAAATTGCCGCAGCGGGCGAGCGGAACGCCGGCTGCCAGCCAGTCCTTGCAACCCCACGTAAAACTGCCCCAAAACAGTGGTAAATTAGTCGAAAATTCGCAAGAGTTATTGTCAAAGCGACCTCCAACCCCTTTACGGATTTCCAAGGCGACCACAGAACAAAGTACTTCCGCCGGACAAAAAAAAACCAGCCCGGAAGCGAAAGCCCAAACCCACACGATGTGGCAAGCACAACGCATCGTGGAGGAAGCTGACATAGATGCGGCGATTCAGTATGCCGAGACGTTTATCCAAGAGCTTGAACGGCCCTGCATCGAAATCCTCCGCGCGAATAAAGGCATCGAGAATGATACTCGGTGGCTAGAGCATGTAAATCGCTATTTGGCTCACTTTAATACCTCGGCGATTACCTTGGCGACAGAAGGTGCGTCCCGCTTTCAACGCTTGGCTCCTGGCAATTCTATTCCCCTTGAAGCAGGCCCAAGGATTAGCGTTATCATGCCTGCCTTCAATGCCGAACGGACGATACGCCACGCGGTGCAATCCATCCTTAAGCAAACCTGGCAGTCGCTGGAGCTGATTATTGTCGACGATGCGAGCACGGATCGCACTGGGGAAATTGCGCAAAATATCGCCGCTAGCGACAAGCGCGTTTCGGTACTCCATAATGCCACGAATGTCGGCCCATACGTATCTAAGAATCGTGCGCTTATGCTCGCTACAGGCGCGTACATTACCGGACACGATGCGGATGATTGGGCGCATCCTGATCGCTTGGAGAAACAGGTCAACGCGATAATCACTGACAAGAAGAACCGGCCAGCATGCATAACATACATGATCCGTATGAACGAATCCGGAGAGTTTACCCATTTCACGAAAATTGGCAGTATTTCACCCGATGGGGTTGCCCGTAAGGCAATGATTTCGTGCCTGTTCGAGGCCGACTTTTTCAGAAACAGACTAGGGTTTTGGGATTCGGTCAGATTCGGTGCCGACAGCGAAATGATTGCCAGAGCTGAGATTGCGGCTGGTCTATCAATTCTGAGGTTACGGCACATCGGCATGCTGTGTCTCGATCTAGAGACTTCGCTGACCAATCATCCCGAGCATGGCGTCTGTAAGGTGAACGGAATATCCGAAACGCGAAGAATTTACCGCGCGGCCTGGGAGCAATGGCATAAGTCATGCGATTGTTCGTCGATATTTTTGCCCTTTCCGCATTGTCCGAGGTTATTTCATGCACCGGATGCCGCATTGGTTCCGATGGAGGATTAGAAGCATATGGTCGGTTCGAATAAATTCATTGTCGTTGCAAGAACTGATGGGCTTGGAGTCCGACTTATGGCCCTTGTGAATGCGATAAGAATTTCGGAAATAATTTCTATTCCATTCGAGTTTACCTGGGTGGATAATATGTCAAGCAATCATTACCATTCTGTAAGATCGGCGGAGCATAGGTTCTCAAAGGATTTCCAGTTTACGCGCTTGGGTAAGGCAGCCGTGCAGACACCACCCATGCCGCATCGCCTCCTGAAAATGGCTGAGGCATGTTAATAACCAGGAAAGCCCATGCGAAATATTTTTTACCGAGCTTGATCTGTTTGCACCGCAACTAAGAACACCCCTTGCCGAAAATTTCCAGATAATTGGCAAAAAAAGCCGATAATTAGAATAAGTCTACTATAACAGCCATGTCAGATATTGAACAATACGGTACGGCAATAGTAAGCATTGGTGAAAACTGCTGTCCAGCAGAACTGATACAGAGCGCTGGATTGCGTACCGAAAGCATGATATTCGATCGGGCTAGAAGTAACTTACTAGCAATTGCCGATGTGGTTAAAAACGGATATGAATGGCATATTGAACAAAATGTTCGAGAGGTACCGCTACCAGAATATAGAGGTGTACACTATAAGCGACTAAACTGGCCCCATCATCCATGGCCCGACCGGCATGATTATATGGTACGATGTGCCATAAGGTTTTTTAATGCGCTTAAGCTCTCAAGAGAACTTCATCTGCTGCACTGTACGCCGAACCCGATCAACATTGACCATGTGATATCCCTCGAGAAGGCTGTGGCCTTACAAAGAAAAGACTTCAGAATAGTTGCCATGCAAGGGCTTGCTGGCGACAAATCTGATATCATTGAAGACGTGGAACTTTCAAATAACGTGCGTTTGCTCAAAGTATCGGCGGAAAAAGAATTTCACAATAATCGCATGCGTGGCCCGTTCTATATAGAACTCTTTAAATACGCATTTCCAAATGTTTCCGAGCTCGGTCAATATGGATTGGAAGGGGCAATAGTTTGAGAAAGTTGCGAGTTCTTTCGTATAATAACGGCACCCTCGATTGGAGCTTTTTGTCGCAGCATTGCGTTATCGTAACTGAAGTTGAGAGCGATTTTGATTACGCGCTATGTTGGAAGAATGCCCCAGAGGGAATAGACCCCGGGTGTATCGTGCTTTTTCAAAGCGAGCCACCTCTTTCTAATCTAATTACAAAAACATACGAGTATAGAAGCTCTTATCGCGCTTTTTTCTGCTTTAATCCGTCAGGCGATAACGAGTATGAAATCACATCTGACCCCTCCTGCTATCCCTACAAGCCAGCAGGGAAACTTGGGCAAAGCCACATCTATAACGCTGTATTCCCGCGAACAGTCTTCTACGCAGGCAGGCGTTCTGCATACATGGGTACTCCAAACCGATTTGATTCCATTAACATCTACCCATTACGTGAGAAGCTTGGACAAGAAATAATAAATAGTCAGCGCGGTTGCGTTGTAGGACAAGGATGGGGTAAGGAAACAAAATCGGTTGGAGGTGGTGATTTTCGGCATCAAAAGCAGATTGATATTCAGGCTTGCAATTCGGGATTCGTGCTTGCAATTGAAAACTCAATCTTACGCAATTATGTTTCAGAAAAAATTCATGACGGTTTTCTTTCAGACAGAGTTACGTGCTACTTAGGTGCGCCAAATATTCATGAATTAATCCCACAAGGGTCGTTTGTTGACATGATGCCCTTCGTAAACCCTGAGGCAAATGACATTGATTTAGATGGATTTTTTTCCTATATTGATGCCTTATCTTTTGCGGACGTATTGTCAATTCAGGAGCATGCGCGCGAGTTTAGAAAAGAAGCCGATAATCGTTTTCGTAATGCGCGACTGGAAACTACAAAGCTGGTTTTGGAGATTTTATCTAATAACCAAGGATAACTCTGCGGATCGCTGGTCATTGACTACGATCAAAGGGAAAATTATAATTCAATCGTGGAATCTCGCATGGATAAGATTTGGATCAGGAATTATTCGTCACACTGGCCGACGCTAATTGCATAACTCAACTGCGCAAGCTTCAAAGGGTTATTGAGACCGGCAGTGGTGCGTACAGTACTAATAACAGGTTTAAGTATCTCGTTTATCTTTAGTTCTATCGAGAATATTCCCGAATGGTATAGCCGCGTCCGGGATGAACTCGTTGATTACTGACACGACTACCTCCTCGCGCAAGGCTGAATTGCCCAAGCAGCAGCAAAAAAATTTGTCTTTAGGACCTCGATCTCATATTTCGTAGATGACTCGGAGACGACCAAAGAGAGAATCGAGACTATTGAGACAATTGTTATTGATAAGCCATGTTCGCCATTGGTCGTGCATAAATATTAATATGAGGTGTACCAACTCGCTGTACAAAACAACATTGAAAGGGCAATCTTTTTTGATAAAGTAGCAATCGCGCATTGTGGTCTGTTTTGAATCGTGATGTTATTCTGCAGGAAGCTGTGCGCCAAATTAAGACGATTATGAATTTTTTGGATGTCGAGATTACGTGATAGCAGTTGAAGAAGGTCATTTCTTCGTATATGATATATTGGGAAAAATAATTATTAAATCCTGGCAATGAGGAGATTGCTTATGCCCCACATACAAACCCGCGCAATAGATCGCCGGATGGTCGAAAGTTGCTGGCTATTGAAGCATGCGGCGCAGGTTTGTTCACAGCATGGAGAGGACGGTGTATTGGAGGTGCTTTTTAATACAATTGGGAATGCTAATCAATGGTGCGTCGAATTTGGCGCTATGGATGGAGTAAAATTTTCCAATACGTGCAACCTTATTCGAAATCACAACTGGTCGTCTGTTCAGATAGAAGGAAATTATGCGCGTTTCTTGAAACTTCAAGAAAATTACTCTGATAACAGTAAAGTATTTTGTCTTAACGCAATAATAGGTTTTCGTGAAAGTGATTCACTAGATTCAGTTCTTGATTCGGTCGAACCACTGCCGAAAGATTTTGATTTATTGGTTATCGATATTGATGGCAATGATTATCACGTATGGGACTCCCTTAAAACGTTTCGGCCTCGGGTGGTCGTTATTGAGTTTAATCCAGGTATCCCAAATGATGTCGTTTTCGTACAAGATAGTGACTGGAAAATCAATCAAGGTAGTTCGTTGTTAGCGTTTGTTGACCTTGCTCGTCGTAAGGGCTACGAGCTTTGCGCTGTTGTTGGAGCCAACGCTTTTTTTGTTGTAAAGCAGGATTTTGCGTTTTTAAATATTGCGGACAATAGCGTTGACGCAATGTTTCTGCCTCGATCCTACGGGAGATTATTCTTGTTATATGATGGCACATTGGTAAATTGTGGCCTACCTACCGTAAGATTAAGGCAAAAAAACCCAAGGCCCATTAAACTAGATCCGTTTCAATTTCAGGTTTATGCTGACAGTGATCGTGGTTATGGCGGTGCAGTATATCTCACTCAGTCAAAAACCAGTATTAAGCCTAAGTAATAAAGCTAAGCCCCGGCTCTGCCGGGGTGACAGTAGTATTTTAACATTTACGCGAGTCCATGTGAATAAAAGGGGCCAAGTAATAATCCCCCGGCAAAGCCGGGGGCAAAAAAATTCGTGAACCCCTCAAAGCTGCAGACGGGATCGCTAACGCGATCTCGCAGTTTTTGGGTGCCTAAAGTCGGCGGATCAGATCTAGATTCTAAATTGGTCTAACCGCTGATCTTCCTGTTCTTGGTGATAGATATCGTATCGGATTAACTTCTCGTTTTGTCCGACCGTCGAGCCGACATAACCCCGCGCATAGAAATGGTGGCTTCCTTGGGCGCGCCAAACATTCAAAAAATAATACCGCAAGACTCGTTTGCTGATATGACTTCGTTCCTAAAATTAAATAAATGATATCGATGTGGATTGGTTTTTCGCTTATCTTGATTCTTCAAGCTTGGCAGGTCTTGCCAACTCAATAGTGGACTCCTGAGTTTAGAAAAGAAGCGGATATTCATTTTCCTAATGTACGGTTCGAAACTACAAATTAGTATGGCAGATCTTATCTAACGTCTAAGTTGATTCAATGCATACATTTTTTCTTTACCTTTTGGCGATTCGTACCTTAATCGGTGAGGCTTGCATGAAAACAATTCGTATTAGAAATTACTCGTCGCACTGGCCCATGCTAATTGCTATGGCGCAAGTTTTGAAGCTTCAAAATGTCATAGAGACTGGCAGCGGTGTTTATAGCACTAAACTATTTTTGGATCGGCTTTGGTTTAAGGATCTTGTTTGTCTTTGTTCTGTTGAAAATAATTCCGAATGGTACTGGCGCATTCGCGGGGAAATCGCTGATCAAAGACACCATTACATTCTCTCGGAAGGTTCGGTTGCCGAGACTGTAGCCAAAATTGATCTTATGGACTACGATCTTATATTCATTGATGATTCCAAGACTGGTAAAGAGAGAATCGATACTATTGAGGCGATTATAAGTAGGAAGCCACGAAGGCCCTTAGTCATACATGACTTTCAATATAAGGGGTATCAGCGGGCTGTACAGAACCACTTCGAAAATCAAGTTGTTTACGATAAAGTCCCAGCTGCGCATTGTGGTCTGCTGTGGGATGGTGATGTTATCTCGCAGGAAGACGCGCTCCGGATTACGACGATTATGAATTCGATGGATGTCGAGATGTCATAATCTGTGTTAGGGCAGAGCAGGCACGCATCCCCGCTTCGGGGCGTCAAGCTTTTTTGGCGCTTCGGTGCCTCCCTCAGCCGCCTTGTTCACTACCACTGCTGCGTCATCGACGTGGTGTTTGGTCCGTCCGAAGCTGT
Source organism: uncultured Gammaproteobacteria bacterium (assembly GCA_937862735.1). GTDB lineage: Bacteria > Pseudomonadota > Gammaproteobacteria > Chromatiales > Chromatiaceae > M0108. The sequence goes on along the minus strand of CALMDH010000004.1, from coordinate 2,827 downwards.
CACCGGTGACAGTGAAGTCTTGCGACTCCGGCCTGAGGCGGAACTGACACCAGAGGCCGTCGCCGTTATCGGCGAGCAGGTGCGCATCCGGGTACTCTGCTGGTTCGCGCGCAGCGGGCTGATCGAGCCGGACGATGTCCGCGAGATGTTCGCCTGGGAAAATTGAGGCTTGTCACTGGATGCCGCGGAGTGCGTTGCCGTTCGCTACCGCGCGATCCTGGAACGGCTGCATCGCGATTGTGCCCTCCCGCCGTTCCCGCTCGAGCATCTGGAGCTGCTCGACGACTAGCGCGTTGTCTACCGATTGCGCAAACCACAGCGCGATGGCACCACGGCGATGGCCCTCACGCCACTGGAGCTGATCAACCATCTCGCGGCACTGATCCCCCCGCCCAGGCGGCATCGCCATCGCTACCTTAGACTGCTCGCCCCCAACTCGCTCCTGCGTGCGGATCTACTGCTTATGGGTGCTAGGTGGCGGACGCAACCGGCGCACCTGCCGAGGTCAGTTCGCTACCTCGGGCGCCGGCCATGAGTGCCAGCTCCCTGGGGTGCTATTGAGCGGTCCGTGCCCTTAGACATAGAGACAGATGTCGATGGTCTCAGCTGCGACACGGCGGTCCGGACAACCAACTAAAATCGAATTAGTTCAGAAGATACTGAACGGTCCATAGCCGCCGTCGCGCAACTTGCCCAGCGCCTCGTTGCGTAATTTCTGTAACAAGCAGAGTCAAGCTAATACGGGCTCGACCTTATACCAACAGCCAGGGTATTGCGAATCGCGGGAGGATGGGATTGTCAGGTTCGGCTTCAAGTGAGGATTTTTCCGACGTACGTTGATAGTATTGAACGATGATTGCTGAGATCCAAGGCTTGCGGGCCATTGCGGTATTGCTGGTTCTGATCTTTCACCTCTGGCCAGCGAGAATTCCGGGCGGCTATGTTGGCGTGGACGTTTTCTTCGTCATATCGGGTTACCTCATCACCGGGGGACTGCTGCGCGAACTTGAGCGCGACGGACACCTCCGGCTCGCTGCCTTCTATGCGCGCCGCGCCCGGCGATTGCTCCCGGCTGCCGCCTTGGTGTTGATGGTGACGCTCGCCGGATCGCTGCTGATCCTGCCCGCATCCCGTTGGGAGCCGATTGCGCATGAGGTTGTCGCCTCGAGTTTGTATGTCCAAAACTGGTGGTTGGCTGCCTCCACGGTGGATTACTGGGGGGCTGACAATGCCGCGAGTCCGATGCAGCATTTCTGGTCTCTATCGATCGAGGAGCAGTTTTATCTCTTTTGGCCAGTAGTAATGTCGATGATTGCCGCCCCTGCCTTATGGGTAGTCCCTTTGCGGGTGCGCATTGCTTTGGTCATGAGCCTGGTCTTCTTGGCGTCACTCGCGTTTTCAGCCTTGCTCACACCTACGAACCCAGAGCAGGCATACTTCTTCACGCATACGCGAGCATGGGAACTCGCGCTCGGTGGTTTGCTTGCGCTGCTACCACCCAGCGTGAGAGGTTTGAACCAATGGGCCGCGACTAATGGATTCGTCGGCCTGATCTTGATAACGCTGGCGGCCTTTCTGCTGAATAGCGAAAGCTTGTTTCCGGGTTACATTGCGCTGCTGCCTGTCGGCGGTGCTGCGCTGGTCATCTTGGCGGGCCGGGGGATACCGGGGCCGGCAGGCGTTCTGCGCAATAAGGCCCTGCAGTGGTTCGGTGACCGATCCTATTCGATATATCTTTGGCATTGGCCATTGGTCGTGTGGTATGACTTCGCATTCGGGGAAATAAGTTTCGGAGGTGGCGTCGGGGTGGTCGTCACGACTCTGCTGCTGGCGCATCTGAGTTTCCAGCATGTGGAACAACGATTCAGATTGGGGGCATTGCGTGTTCGGCGCACTCTGGTGCTGGGGGCCGCATCGGTTGGATTTTGCGTGCTCGGCGCTGGAAGCGTGAGCGCGATGCTTAACGGCATAGAGACTCCGAAATCGGCGCTGGCGGCATCGAGGTATCCAGGGCCAGATGCCTTGGTGAAGGGGGTTCAAGCGCCTTCGGGCATACCGCCAGTGCCAACCTTGAGTTGGTTAGCGGAAGACCGTCCACCGATGTCCAAACTCGGGTGTCATCAGAATCAAGCCTCACCAGAACCAGTGTTCTGCGTCGTTGGTGATCCAGAATCAAAACATGTGATCGCTCTGGTTGGCGATTCTCATGCCGGGCAATGGGCACCCGCCCTGATAAAGATTGCGGAAGCCCAGGGTTGGCGACTATTGACTTATACCAAGTCAGCTTGTCCGTTTGGCAACTTTGCCGTGAATATTCAGGGCCGACCCTACGAAAGCTGTGCCATTTGGCTGGGACGCCTACTCGAAGAATTACCGAAACAGGGGGTCAGTACGGTCTATACCAGCCTCTCCCGGTATAAGGGCTATGAGGATCAGATAGTCGTACAGGGCCTGCTCGATGTGTGGAAGCAACTGGAGCGACAAGGGATTCAAGTGATAGCTATTGCAGATACACCTTGGTTGCCATTCCGCCCAGACGATTGCCTTGCTGCCAAGCCCCCGGTCGAATGTTATGCTGACCGAGCTAAAGTCGTCCCACGGGCCGATCGATTAAAACTTGCGGCATCGCGGATGCCATCAGTCAAATTGATCGACATGACGAACTATATCTGTAACCCACAGATTTGTCCGGTCGTTGTCGGCAATATTATCGTTTGGCGTGACCCTCACCATCTAACCGCAACCTATTCAGCTGCGCTGGCACCTTATCTTGCTGACCTTTACACATACTTACGTCCACAACCGGCCATGTTTAGGAAGCGCAGCC
>CALMDH010000003.1:0-4798 GCA_937862735.1 uncultured Gammaproteobacteria bacterium | reverse complement strand
TGATCTGGTAACTGAAGGTGGCGGGAATGCCTCCGGGGAGGGCGAGATGACAGCCAGTAACCGTCGATGTACCCCCATTGATGATGCTGGCGAACCCCGTGGCGGTGTCGCCAATCATCATGGCCCGGGCATAGGGCAGGATGGCGGAGTAAAGGCGCCGCTCAGTGGAATCGGTGTTTGCGGTGGGGACCACCACGTCGGCAAATACCGGCAGATGATCGGAGGCTTTGGGGCATACCGAGGGGTTCAAGGCGGAACCGGCTAATGGCAGACTGGACGATAGACCTTCATCGCTACAGTCATACACCTGGGTGGCTACCCCCAGCGTGGTGAGGTCGGTACTGGCTACCAGGTAATCGAGACGCCGGCCAGAAATGGGGCGGGTACTGTCCCCTCTGTCCAGTTGTACGGCATCCAGGATCAGCCCGGTTTGGCCAAGAAAATAGAAGGGATCATTGCGAAGACCCTCACTGGCCAGCAGCGCCTGGATATCGGCCCCGGTGACGAAGGCCGTGGGTAAATCCGTGGGGATGCTGGTGAAGTATGTCGGACTCAGTGCGCCATCCCCGAGGTCCGCGTTAATGTCCCCGAGGGCAATCAAGGGTACGTCCTGGTGAGCGGTATCCTGAGCGAACTGAGTCAAACGAAAAACTCCATAGGTAATTTTCACCCTCAGCGGGAATCAGATGATGATGCGGCTCTTATTAAGGCACCAATGCTTTTAAAATATGAATCCGTAACCCCATGTGCGACTGGATGCTTACAAACCACAAACATTGTTTTTTCTGCCTTGCAATATTCTAAGTCGTTTGATTTGATGAAAGAGTCTCCAGCGATCATTCTCCAGTAATCAGGATAAGGTGGCGTTGTGCCATACATAACGACGGCTAACGGGTTCCTTTCTGCAATTTGCTTTTTCAACCAGGCAATACGTTTGGGTGCAATTTTGTCCCGGTATGCTGATTTTGAGGCATAGATATTAAAATAATTCCAGGTGGCAAGATTCTTGTGTGGAAGAGGCAGAAGTTCAAGTAAAGCCATGTCATTGGTAGCCATCGTTTCCCTTTGATATTTTCTTACCGCATCTTTTCCACTAGGCAAGTCATAGTAAGCAAGCGCTGTAAGGATTAACCCTTTCCATGTTTTCTGGACTTGTGGAAATAAACTGAACCATCGACTTTCATTTATTAGCCGGTGGAATTCCCGTATATCAATGGTTGATGTTTTTCCTAACGTTTCCCATGCGAGTAAACGGTCCTCTAGGGTCTCATAGCCAACCCCTTCCTCCATTCCAATGAACCATAGTGGCGACGATAGGCTCCCATAGCCATAAAAATTCTGTATAAATTCTTCTAGCAAGCCATCAGGGTTGTGTATGTCATATCGTCTGATTTCCGCATTAAGTATGGCGATTAGGTGATCATGGTCCTTTTCTAACATCTTTGATTCCTCGGGCTGCGATGACTGCATCTCATGAGATTTTACTGCTTGGCTTAATACTTGTATCAAGCAATCCAGTATAGGTACATGCCATTATAGACAGCCTAATGGCTACGATGCCGTTCTATGAATTATTTTTCGCAGGTCTTAGCTCCCACTCTAGTCCTTGTGTAACCATCCCCGTTAAAGAACACTTGTTCCAAAAGGTCGTCAACACCATTTGTATCAGCATTTACTAACAAGCTTAGTATTTTAAATTATTACTTTTATTAAAATTTGGACATGAGAATGTTAATAATTACAATCTGATCTATGAGTTGGTGGATTTCGGGATACCAACGGCATTAGATATCTGGACGGCATGATAAGGAACCCAAGCCCGTTGCCCGGCCAGAAGATAATGATTATCTGCTGACAGACGTGTAATACCTAACGCCTCAATTCGATAGAAAGCAAAAAATTTACAAACGATCTTAACAGGGTAGAACTCACGCCCGTACCTGCCGTTAACATATAATCTGCCAGTTTTCATTATGTGCTTGATTTGAATTCTTCGTGAAAAGCATAATCTCTGGCCCTAAACATTTTATATCACCTTCCTCCCCAGAATTTAAGACATAAATTCCGACAAAATCCGACATTTGCACTGAAAATTTCAATGGGTACATAGAATCTACTTATGATTTCTCCTTCGTACCTCTCCCTCACTGCACAGCTCTAGCACCCTATCATCGACACATCAATAACTTGGCCCTATCGTTCCTTATCCGTCCCTGGCCTCTGGCGTTGGAGTCTTCAACCTCCATCTAATCCACCCGATCTATCGGGTATGATCCCAGTCACTGCCCCCTGATCAGAACCCCGCAGTTACCCTCCCCTTCACCGCCCCCCTGTCCCTCTAGACTGCCACTTCTGAAGTACAGCCTGGACATCGCTTCACTTCATCAGGGATAGGTGGACAAAGGGACATTTCAACTAACTTACAGATTCATAATCGGAATCCCTGTCTCTATCCTGTCCCCGCAACTCAGTCTGTCCCCGGGTACCTGGAGTACCATCCTCGCCTACCCTTAACAGGACCCCGCCGTTAACCCCCCTCTCTTCCTCCCCTATCATTGCCGATCACGTCTGTGCCTTAGTCTGCCCCTAGGCTGATCATCCCCTGTAATTACCCGTTTTCCTGTCCCCTAAGTACCCCTCAAGTACCTCTACCACTAGCCACCCTTAATACCACATCTCATCATTGGTATTTCAGGAGCTAAAGGGTCATTTACAAGGCAGCCCGGTTAAGGACGCCCGTTGCTGCGAGGATCGAAATACATAACTTATAGATTTAACCTTAATATTTTAGCAGAGCTGCTCCTACGCTCATTTTGGGAATCCCAGGACAGGTGAACAGCCAAAATTTCATCAGATACGATTGATGTACTGAAAACAGAAAGGATCGACCGGGTCATCGAGGACCCCAAGAGCTAAAGATAGCCCGGACCATGGCGACGGCTGAAGGGACAGTGATGCAGCGATGGGGACGGCTTGAAGACAGGTATATCGTCAGCTACTCAGTGGTTTAACGGCGATGTCCCTTTGTCCCCCCTGTTCCACCATCGCTAGATCAATTCGGCTGAAGAGGAGACTCGGAGGAAGAAGACTGAAAAAGATACCCGGTTCTGAGTCAGTTAACCGCAAAGAACAGGAGGAAGCAGCACCCGTTTCAGATCATTAGATGTGGGCCAATTTCAGATTGGCTGCTATAGGTGCTACACCCGCTACGCTACCAATCACCACAAGGTCCTGAGTCCCTACCCGTTGGGGTTGGTGTAGCGGCTGCGAAGGGGTCCTGTAGCACCTGATGTAGCGGCTGAGCACCGGCCTAGAACCCAGCAAAGGCGCGGTCTGTAGCGGTTGTTGCACTCTCTGAATCAGGAGGTTTTCTTTTGGTAGGTGGCTGTGCAGCAGGTAAAAGAAAGCCCCAACTCGCTTGGGGCGGGCCGGGGCTTGGGTGCCTGGCATGGAAAGGGGGCGCACACGACCGAGTTTACGGATGCGAGCCCCTTGCCTTGATAGCCAGAGGGCTCCCCTCGTTGATTAGCAGCTAATCAACCCCCCAGAACGGCACGGCGGAAACGACATGCTGCATCCGCTGCTAGATACGCTTATGGGCCAGCCAGGTTCAACAAAGCCGTGCTCTGGGAAAGGGCGCAGACCAATCATCTCAGTGGACAAGCCACTCACACCCCTAGCGCGGTCTCGGGCCAGAGCACGGACTTAACGAGTCCAGTCGCGGTGGGCAGGGACTCCACCATGCCTGGGAGAAGTGCCGAAGCAGCATTTCCGCAGGAGCCTTCCCCGGCTTAACACCGGGCGTCCGACTGGACCTAGCAAAGGCCGCGAGTGGCTCGAGAACTCAGCCGGGTCCAATTCCCAGCAGGAACAGACACAGTGGCCTTCACACCTTCATGGTAGGCTAGCCACGTCGATCAGGCAAGATTGCCCATAGCCTCCAGCCGGTCAAGAGAAAGCCCGGACAGAGCCGGGTTGTTTGCGGAGATGGCTGTCAGGGTCAAGCGTCAGTGAGCGGCCATTAAATCGGCTTGGCCTATCGGGCACGCCGGTTACGTACCAAAAGCATCCCCTCTACATGCGCCTGCCAGCGGGGTCCGGGGTCTCTCTCCTCTCCTACCCGTTGGTCATCCGCCACAGGAACAGCGGGCTATACTGAGAGTTACCGACCACAATACCCTTTTTACCGCCATGCTTGAGTACGCGGGTCTTATAGTCCCAGCGGGCCTCCTGTTCCTTGGCTGGTATTTCGATTTACCTGAGCCAGAGAAGGTGCCGGGGCCGTCGCTTGCAGATTGTCTTGTGGCGTTACTGGCGTTTGCGGCCTTGTCAGGACTTGCTGCACTAATTCTGTCAATCTATCGTGTATTTTTGCCGTTAATGCACTGAACTGCCCGATAAATTTCGGTTTCGGTAACTAATCCTCATCCGACGGGTGACAAGATGGGGTTGATGTGAAGCGTCCCCGACGGTACTCCCGCGTCGTCGGGCGTGATGGCGGCAGGGACGAATCCGGGTACTCTTTCAACGCATTAAATGGAAGGCCCAGATTCACCCGGTAGCGGGCGGGCCTGGGTGCGGCGCAAGTCCGGCCAGAAAGCCAGACTTGTAACCGCGTCTTACCTACGCCGTGTACCTGGGTGGCCCGAAGGTTCTTGGGTATTCAGCTATTACCGGCCCTGCACGGACAGGGGTAAGGGGGAACGGCGATCCAGCTACGCCTAAACACTTCCCTAAACATTCTCCGTAACTACTCGCCCGGATCGCAGGCTTTTCGCTAATGGCGGGCAACCGGTAG
>CALMDH010000002.1:0-13121 GCA_937862735.1 uncultured Gammaproteobacteria bacterium | reverse complement strand
GCGGAGATCTCCTTCGGTTATTTCCTGCTCCACCTCTTCCAGACCGCCCGGCGCTTCGACATGCAGGTCCAGCCCCAGTTGGTTCTGCTGCAGAAGACCCTGCTCAACATCGAGGGCTTGGGCCGTCAGCTCTACCCCGAGCTGGACCTGTGGACCACCGCCAAGCCCTTCATGGAACGGTGGATGAAGGAGCAGATTGGGCCCCGGGCGTTGTTGGCGCGCCTCAAGCGCAACCTGGGGCCCTATTCAGAGGAGATCCCGGAACTGCCGCTGCTGGCCTATCGGGTCCTCCATGGCCTGGAACGGCAGATTCTGCCTATCCGCTGGCGCTCGGAGGAGCTTGAACAACTGGGGCGGGATATGCGTAACCATAGTGCCCGAATCAGACAACTCTCTATCGGGGCCATTTTGGCTCTCAGCGGAGTAGTACTCCTATTGCCATCTCTGGGCTTAATCATTAAACCTGCAGTTATTTCCTACACCTCAATCGGTTTACTGACCATGGGATTTGGAATATTGTTCATTAAGGGCGGCAAGCGTTAACCCAAAACCGCAAGATGACCAATCCTACCGCACTGAAAGAGCAAGCGCCATACATCAAACAGCTTTACCTCTAGGTGTTTATTCATCCCTGGTTAACTCTCTCATCCGTATATTAAAGTACATTTGCATTTGCAAAAAAAGATTATCCATGACTGTTATCTATAAATCACATAACCATCCTGGAGCTAGGTAGCCCTTCATGCCCACCAACCTGACTCTGTGACGCCCAGAAAATATCCTCTAATTTCCTGAATTATTCAAAACTCAATAATATAAGTGAGTGATGTAGCGATGCCCTTTTGTAAGCAACCACTCGTTTCAGTGATCATCAGAACCACTGACCGCCCGGAACTTAAGCAAGCCGTAAAGTCTGTACTTACTCAAACCTATAAGGCAATAGAATTAATTATAGTATACGCAATCGGAGGGAGGAGGAATTTTCAATCAGATATTATAGGAATTTCTATTCGCGAAATAACAAACCCGGGCCCGCTAAGAAGAAGCGCTGCTGCTAATACCGGTCTCGACAATGCCACTGGCGAATACCTTATTTTCCTTGACGACGACGATCTATTTGAAAATAATCACATTGAGAATTTGGTTTCATGCTTGAATGAAAATCCGAGCGCAATAGCCGCCTACAGTGGCGTAAGATGCGTAGAATATAACCTCGATAGTGAAGAGCTTCCCTCTTTGCGTGTTTATAATGAATCTTTTAACGAAGCGAGGCTATTTTTCGAGAATTACATACCAATTAACGGGTTACTTTTTCGAAGCCGTGCTTATAAAGGGGCAGTTTCTTGTAGGTTTGATGAAAGAATAGATCTATTTGAAGACTGGGACTTTTGGCTGCAGTTGTTACAGCATGGTCATTTTGTCCATCATAACAGTGTAACGGCTATTTATAGAATTCACAATAAAGGAGGTGAGGGGGTAAAAGCTGATCATAATAAATCCTTGGATGCTTTAGATTACGTACTTAACAAGTGGCGCAATTTGTGGACTGCCAAGCAGTTACGGTGTATGGTGGCTCACACACGACTCTTAAACAAACTGTTAGGGGAACACCAAGTACTATTGCACGACTGCAACGTAGAACTAAACAACCTTACCTGGCAAGAAAAAGACAATCAAGGAAAGATAGAATCTCTAAAATTAGAATTGATTGAATTAAAAAATAAGATAGATTCCCTTGTGAACGACCTCAGCAGAGAAAATATCTTAATCACCATATTGCAGCAGGAGCTTGCCTCATGCCAACAAGAAACCAAGGAAAAAAATAACTTAATCAACGATTTGCGGCAGGAGCTTGCTTCATCCCAACAAGAAGCAAAGACTAATAATACCTTAATTAAGAAGTTACAGCAGGAGCTTGCTTCATCCCAACAAGAAGCTTTTGAAATATTAAAAGATTTAAATGCATTTAGATCATCTTTTTTGTTCAGACTGCATGCAAAACTATACGCAATTCGGAGAAAGTTCCGTACTATTAAATTTTTGTTAGGGGAAAAGCGTTTTTCGGAGTTACACGAAGCTCTCTACAAAAACTTGAACATTCATAGCCCAAAAAAGCTAAGAGACTATTTTAATAATTTTAGTTGGTTAGCATTATTTGACAAGGATGATAAAATCAATATAAACGGATTTCCAAAAGATCCGCTAGTATCCATTATTATTCCAGTTTACCAGCATGCGCCATTCTTAAAAAAATGCATCAATAGCGCGCTTTATCAAACATATAAAAATCTTGAGGTAATCATCATTGATGATAAATCACCAGATATTGAAGTGGCTAACATTTTAATGAATTACGAACAGCATCCACGCGCGAAAGTATTTTTTAACCAGATGAATTTGGGGATATCAGCCACCCAGAATCGTGCATTACTTGAGTCACGTGGTGATATCATTGCCTTTCTTGATTGCGATGATTATCTCGCGCCTGATGCGGTTGCAAGCTGTATTGCCCAATGGAAAAAAAATACCGTTTACTCGCATAGCGCAAGAGTAAATATCGATTCTAATAATAACGAAATCAATCGCATATGCTTCCAGCAACTGCCACGAAAGGATTATTTTGCCGAGAATTTAGATAGCATGTATGCAACTCATTTTAAGATGATTCGCAGAGATGTTTTCAGTCGTTTAGGACTATTCGATCCTAGGTTCGATTGCGCCCAGGATTTCGATTATTTAATGAGAGTAGCAGCGCACTATCCCTCTGAAGCATTTGTTTATGTGCCATTGTTTATTTATTTCCATCGTCTCCATGAAAAACAGAATACCGAAGTGCAGAATACCAGGCAACAAGATGCGGTCGCGATAATTAAACACGAGGCCGTTCTGAGAAAAAAAATACAACAAGGCATATTTGATAAGAAAATCTCCTTCATTATGTTATCCTTCGGAAAAAAAAATCAAACCCTAGAAGCAATTAAAAGTTTAAAAAATACTGTTAAAATACCCCATGAAATAGTACTATTAGATAACGGTTCAGATTTTGAAACGGTAGATTTTATAAAAAACAACATAGAAGGAAAATTTGATAATACCCTAGTCGTTTACAATCCACAAAACCTAGGCACCGCGCAGGGACGGAGGGTCGCGTTAGAACATGCTTGCGGTGATTGGTTCGTTATCTTCGATAATGACGAAGTTGCCGAAACCGGCTGGCTTGAGGAAATTTTGATACGTGGATTATCTGACCCTAAAGTAGGTGCTGTGACCTGTAAGGTGATCTTCCCAAACAAAAAATTACAATGCTGTGGTGGAACTATAAATAAACTAGAGGAGGATCTCATAAGTTTGGATCTCATAGGAATGGGCCTCGATGCATTTAATCTTGAATCTGCCCAACTAGCTGATTGCGATTGGTGCCCCATTGGTGCAACACTATTCACAATCAATCCTTCGGCATTTCTTCATTCCGGTTACCCAAATGTTTTTGAGGATGCTGGTGTTTCAATGGGTTTACGTCGGCTCGGATATCGACTGATAAATAGTCCAGCTTCATGGGTTTGGCATAACCACATGAACTTCGAAAAAAATATCGATATGAGTGAAAGGTACAAGTTCGAACGATACAACGCGTCGCGCATGTTGATAAGCATCGCATCATTCTACAAGGAAAATGGACTTATTATTTTTGATGATTATATTTGGCGCGAAAATAATCTAGACCGATCAAACTTACCATTAGTAAGAAAATTGCTAGTGGAGATCGCAACAAAGCACTATCCCCATGCAGCCTAGAATCACTTGCCCCCCAACCCTTGTGATGTGCTGCGATGGATATGCCCATGACAACCGTCGGGCGCAGCACTGCTTCGATCATGTTGATGCCTAAGAAGGGAATCGGCTGCGAATGCTGGGGCGGAACCCTGCCACATCCCCCTTACCGATCAGCCGGGAATGTTACAGTGTCATTATGCTCTGCAACAGGGGCCGATAACCTGTCTGAGCAAGGCCTACAGTGCTTGGCAATCTCTGGTAACATTCGCGCAAACCAGAAAATGGGGCGAGCTGCAGCTTGCCGACAACTCGCATTAGGACTTTTCGCATGGCAACCAACGCCGAAGCATCATCGGCCTTCGTTCAACAACTTCGCCACGGCCTTCAAATCGAGCAATTGCGCCGAGCCCTGCAAGATATCCATGCCGGCTGGCAACATCGCGAACTTTGGGGCACCTTGGGTCTGCATGAAGTACGCCAGCGGTATCGGCGCTCGACGCTGGGTCCCTTCTGGATTACCCTCTCTATGGGAATTATGGTCTTTGCCTTGGGTATCTTATACGGTCAGATATTTGGACAGGTTTTGGATGAGTACATGCCTTTTCTGGCGGCCGGCTTCGTCATTTGGGGGCTTATATCTGCCATTATCCAGGGTGGATGTCAGTCTTTCATCACTGCTGAAGGCATAATCCGCCAACTCAACGCCCCCCTATCAATTTATGCCTTTCGCGAAGTGTGGACGGCTTTAATCGCCTTTGGACACAACTTATTGGTCTTTATCGTTGTCGCCCTTTGGTATGGCATCACTCCAACACTGTATTCTCTCTGGGTGATACCCGCGACCCTGCTTGTGGTAGTGAATGGATTTTGGATGGTGCTTTTTTTGGGGTTGCTAAGCGCACGCTTTCGCGATGTTCCTCTGATTATTGCCAGTGTGGTCCAAGTTCTGTTCTTTTTGACACCCGTGATTTGGCAACCCACAATGCTACCGGATCGTGCCATCTTGCTTGAGTTAAATCCCTTTTACCACCTTGTGGAAATAATGCGCGGTCCACTCTTGGGCCTCTCACCCTCTTGGAGCAATTGGTTCCCCGTGATCATCATGGCAGTCTTAGGCTGGGGGATAACACTAATCTTCTATTCCGCCTATCGATGGCGAATTGCCTATTGGGTTTGAGCCATTATCATGGCGTCTATCAGTCTGGAACATGTCACGGTCTCATTTCCGGTCTATGCTTCCGCATCCCGGTCTATCAAGAACCGCCTAATTCAAAGCGCTACGGGTGGCCAAATACATCCTGGGGGAGGATCCCAAAAGATCACCGTGGTGGATGCCCTACGGGATATTAATCTGCACTTAAGAAGCGGCGATAGGATAGGATTAGTTGGCCACAATGGAGCTGGAAAAACTACTCTGTTGCGAGTTCTCGCGAACATTTATGAACCCAATGCGGGGCGCGTAGCTGTTGAAGGTAAGACCGTACCTCTTTTTGATATCCATCTCGGGATGGACCCTGAAAGTACCGGCTATGAAAACATCGTACTACGTGGACTTTATCTAGGTCTGACGCGCAAACAGATCAGCGACCACGTTGACGAGATCGCCGATTTCACTGAGTTGGGAGATTTTTTGAATCTACCTATCCGAACCTACTCCGCTGGTATGCAGATGCGACTCGCCTTCGCGATCTCGACTGCGGTTCCACCCGATATCCTATTAATCGACGAAGGCATTGGAGCAGGCGATGCCGCCTTTCTGCAAAAAGCTAGTGAACGCTTGAAGCAGTTTACGCAGCAAGTTTCCATCATCGTTTTATCTTCACACTCGGAGATCCTCATCAGGCAAATGTGCAACAAAGCGCTGTTGATGGAACATGGACGGGTAATCGGCTCTGGACCAATTGAGGAGGTTTTTGAGCAATATCACATATTATTGAACCCCCATCTAAAATAATGCCGTGTCAAAGGTCGATATCCCTTCCTTCATCCAGACAGCCTACTATCTCTTTGTTCTAAAGAGTCTTTTCCTATTTTGGAGAGCATTGAAGGAGTGCCTGAATACATGGAAAGCGAATTACTACCACGCCAATAGTAGGAAGAAGAGCTTGTCCAAAGGATGATCACCCCCCCACGAGATCCAATAACGCTTTTCGGGCGCTGGTAAAGCTAAAATGAGCCTCCATCATGGCTAGCCCCCCGGCAGACAGGCGTGTCCATATTTCTGGATTCCGGTAAAGCTTCTCCACGGCTTCGGCAAAATCTTGAGGCTTGTCAGCGATAAGCACCGATTCGCCATCTTCCAAAAACATCCCTTCTACCGCGATGCTGGTTCCTACAACTGGAACGCCATACGCCAGGCTCTGATTAATCTTTCCTTTGACCCCGGCGCCGTAACGTAGGGGTGCAACGGATAGTCGACAACCATCCAGATAGGGACTCAGGTCGGGCACATGGCCCAAAATTCGTACATGATTTGAGGCCAGGGAACGAATTTCCGTCGGTGGGTCGGCCCCTATTACAAAAAATTGTAGCGCGGGAATTTTAGCGATAATCAGGGAAAGTATCTCACGACAAAACCACAATACTGCATCAGTGTTTGGGGGGTGAGTAAAGGAGCCAATGAAAAAAATATCATGCCGCTCGGCAAAAGGAGTCTTTGAACCCTGAATTTGGTGGATGTTGGAGAGGGTCCGGACATCCGCTTCTGGTATTTCTCTGGAAAGTAGGTCCCGCTCTATGGGGCTTACCACCAGGGTCATATCAGCCTGGGCGATCAAGTCAAGTTCCTCGCGCCGTCGATAGACGGCTAACCTTCGGGTGGTTTGGTCGCCGGTGAGCGCCGCTAAGCGTTGCTCTCGTAAGAAATGCAAATCTACGGTGTCAAATACTAAACGAGCGTTGGGACAGTTGCGTCTTGCAACCTCCATCAGTTCGACCGCGGCATCAGCACGACTAAGGATAACGAGGTCATATTCGCCCCCCCTAGCCTTGAGGTATCTAGAGATCGATTTGACGTAAGGACGGTAAAGGACCTCAATGCCCTCACGCTGCAAGGCGGTCACATAAGCTTCAGGAGCTTCCAGATTGGTAGCGGCAAAGGTGACCTTGAAGCCAATTTCCTGCAACAGCGAAAAGAGGTTGACCAAGCGCAGGGAGCCTGATTCACGATCGGGGGTGGGCAGGTAGATGTCGACAACAAAGGCACGGCGTCGGACCCGGCGCTCCTTCTGATGTTCAAGTTCTTCTCCCCGTTCACCGTGTTTTACCAGTTCCTTGCGCCACCGCTGGTAAAATTTTTCGCGATTGACGACTTGGAACTGCTTCATGCCCATTGGCGAGGATTCGTCTCTTCCGGCGCTCACGCCTTCAAAATGCAGGACTTTTGAGCAGGGTTGATAGTAGATGTGGTAGCCGGCTTCCCGCAGACGAAAGGCGAGATCCGTGTCCTCGTAATACCCAGGTGCATAAATGGGATTAAAGCCACCCACCTCCAGAAAGAGTTTACGAGGAATAGCGAGGGCCGCACCTGACACATAATCAGGCTCTCGTAAATAACTGTATTCGGGGCGATAGGGATCATCCAGGTGACCATAATTCCAAGCTGATCCATCCTTAAATACAATCCCTCCTGCCTCCTGTTGCCTACCATCGGGATAGATCAAACGACTGCCCACCAACCCTGCATTTGGCTGATGCTCGAAGGTCCATATCAAGGCATCAAGCCATCCCGGTTGGACCTGGGTATCATTATTGAGAAAAATCAGATAATCGCCCTTGGCAATTGCCGCACCACGGTTGCAAGAAAGGACAAAACCTAGATTTTCCTCATTTCGAATCAATCGCAGATTGTCATAATTGCCTAGTCGAACCGCGGTCTCGCCAGTCGGCTCATCATCAATGACGATAACTTCAAAAGTGGTTTTATCCTCGCATCTGCAAAGTGCAACCAGGCAGTAATGGGTGTAAGTAATTCCACCACGGGTGGGAATGATCACCGAGACCCTTGGGCCGTCATCTGGCTTGGGCAAAGTTAGGGGACCAAAGGGCTCCGACATAGGAATAAGTTTGGGCTTTTGGGGCCTGTAGGCGACAACTTGAATCCGGCGCCGAATTTTTTTAAGCAGTACCCACAACCCTTCGGTACGAAGCACATGGATGGCAAGCAAGACCAATCGCGGGATTGAACTGGACATTTTTTAATACGCCGGACGTGGTATATTACAATATTTAGGAGTTTAGACTAATGATTCCTTGTAAATAATTTACCAAAAAATTATATCACTCTACTGTCATGTTTAAATTTCGTATATACGGATCTAACCGCAACAAGCGCCTTGTCTCCGAAAATAATAGCTATCAATCTTCCGGCAACTTGAAATAAATAGACCCTTGAAAATACTAGCAGGAAACCAAGGTGGGGGAGGCTGAAGAACCCAAAATGCCTTTGCCCAATGGTTCTAATTTCGTTCAAGGTTTCGATTCGATTGATCCCACTGGCCCCCGTGTTACTGTAATTAACAAGGGTTTTATCGATATGTATCAATTTTACTCCTTTTAAAACTGCGCTCAAAACGAAATCATAGTCTGCGGCAATTCGGTAAGCGGGATTATACTGGCCAAATAGTTTATGGATATCACGATGAACGAACATGGCCTGATGCTTGAAGCCCAACCCGCGCCAGAGACGAGCATTGCCAATAGAAAGGTAACGGATACGAAGGTCAGCCTGAATCACAAAACTATTACCATAATAAATTCCCCTGCAGCACTTATTCTTATAATCCTCAATCACCGCCCTGATCGCGCCAGGCTCGTAGTAATCGTCCGAGTTTAGGAATCCAATCAGTTTCCCTCTGGAAAGCATGATGCCCTTGTTCATTGCATCATATATGCCCTGGTCAGGTGCGCTCATCCAATAATCAATTTTATTTTCATAACGCTGGATTACATCAATGGTACCATCGCTTGAGCAGCCATCAATAATGATGTATTCAATATTCAAGTAGTCTTGACTCAATACACTTTGAATAGCCTTCTCGATATGTGAGGCACCATTGTACACAACCGTGATAACCGTCAATAACGGATCGACCAGGGTCGAGGGTCTGTTAAACCCTTGAGTTCTTAATCCACCTTCCACCATGGATATCAAATAAAAGCTCTAATTATAGCCCCATAAGTATCTCGAGCCAATTGAATCAAATCTCCTGAATGATCCAATTTCTACTTTGGATTCCTTTTGCTTTAGTTTACCATAAATCATCTGGCTATCCTTCCCCTCCTCCGAAGCCCATGTCTACTCCTCAGCACCAACGTATCCGCGAAATTCCCTACAACTACACCTCATTTTCGGACCGGGAGATCGTGATTCGCTTCCTGGGTCTGGAAATGTGGAATCTTATCGAAGAGTTGCGGAGTACCCGGCGCACCGGACGTTCGGCCCGCATGCTGTTCGAGGTCCTGGGGGACATGTGGGTCATCACCCGTAACCCCTTTCTACAGGATGATTTATTAGAGGATCGCGTGCGCCGGCAACTGCTGCTCGGCGCCCTGCGACACCGGCTGGATCAGTTTGAGCTGCGGTTGAACAACAACCAACTGGCTGAGCGGCTCTTGCTGGCGGCCAGGGAGGCGGTGGTCGCTTTTGGGGAATGGCTGGTGGCGATGGCATGTCGCCGGGAGGAGTGCCGCAAGGCCTTTGCAGGTATCACAAGCGCCGATAACCTCGACTTTAGCGGCCTTGCCCGGGTGGCTCACGCGACCGATGCCACTGACTGGCGTGTGGAACTGCCTTTCGTCGTCATTACTCCAGACACGGAGGCCGAGATGGCCCCGATCGTGCGGGCCTGCCTGGACTCTGGCCTTAGCCTGATCCCGAGGGGTGGCGGAACGGGCTATACGGGTTCGGCAGTGCCGCTGGCACCCTGGTGCGCCGTTATCAATACAGAAAAGTTGGATGCCATCTCCGCCATCGAACAGCAGCCGTTGCCGGATCTGCCGGGACTCTATCCAACGGTGAGATGCGGCGCGGGCGCCATCACCCGGCGCGTCGCCGAGGTGGCGGAGGCGGCTGGCCTGGTGTTCGCGGTCGATCCGACCTCCCAGGATGCTTCCACAATCGGTGGCAACATCGCCATGAACGCCGGGGGCAAGAAGGCGGTGCTGTGGGGTACCACCCTGGATAATCTGGTCTCCTGGCGTCTGGTGACGCCCGGGGGGGATTGGCTGGAGGTCGAGCGCCTGGGCCACAATCTGGGCAAGATCCATGGCCAGGCCAAGGTGCGATTTCGTATCAGCTATTTTGAAAGGAATGGCAGAACATCCAAGGGTCCAGCGGCCCTGCTAACCCTCCCCGGCCAGGCCTTTCGCAAGGCTGGCCTCGGCAAGGACGTGACCGACAAGTTCCTCTCCGGCCTGCCAGGGGTGCAGAAGGAGGGCTGTGATGGGCTGATCACCTCAGCCCGTTTTTTGCTGCATCGCCTGCCCAGTTACTCTCGTACAGTGTGCATGGAGTTCTTCGGTGTTGATCTTTCCCTGGCGGTGCCAGCCATCCTGGAAATCAAAAACCACATCGATGCCTTGTCTGGGGTTCAGATCGCTGGGCTGGAGCACCTGGACGAGCGCTATTTGCGCGCCCTGGATTATTCCACCAAGGCCCCCCGGGCCGAGTTACCCAAAATGGTACTCCTGGCAGACCTGGTCGCCGATGACGAGGACGAGGTCGAAGCGGCCGCGCGGGAGGTGGTCGCCCTGACCCAAGCCCGTCAGGGTGAGGGTTTCATCGCGGCGAGTCCCGAGGCGCGCCGACGCTTCTGGTTGGATCGAGCCCGTACCGCGGCTATCTCGCGCCATACCAACGCCTTCAAAATTAACGAGGACGTCGTTATTCCGCTGGAGCGGCTGGCGGATTATTCCCGCGGCATCGAACGGATCAACATCGAGCAGTCTATCGCCAACAAACTGAAGATCCTGGATGCCTGGCTGGAGTATTTGGACGGAGACATGCGCGAGGCCCGCTCCTGGCCTGGCTATGAGGATTCCGAAGAGTCGGGCGCCATTTTGGCAGCCAAATGTCAGACCGCGCGCGCTGTGCTCCAGGAAGCGATTGATCGTTGGCAGGCCATCCTCGTCCATCTGGATGCCCAGGCTGACGGCCAGAGAGTCCTTCTGCGCGTGCCGGAACGAGACCTCATTCGGCCAGGTGATCGCCTACTCGACCTGCTCCTGCGGCGGGACCTGCGCCAGTCCCTGAAAAAAGAGGCACGGCAGCGTCTGGATGAAATCTTCAGTGGTCAGGATATGACGGCCGTGCGTGAGCGCCTGGCCGCCATTCATGGTCGGGTACGTGAAAGCCGGCTGTTCGTGGCCCTGCACATGCATGCAGGCGATGGCAACGTCCACACCAATATCCCTGTCCACTCGTCGAATTACGCCATGTTGCACGAGGCCGACCTAGTTGTGACACGCATCATGGCCCTGGCCGCTGAACTCGGCGGCGTCATCTCCGGCGAACATGGCATCGGCCTGACCAAGATCCAGTTTTTGGAAGCCGAAAAGCTCGAGGCCTTCGTCCGTTACAAGGCCGAGATCGATCCCGAAGGACGTTTCAATCCCGGCAAACTCCTGCCTGGCTCAGGATTGGAAGTTGCCTATACCCCTTCTCTGCGCCTGGTCAGCCAAGAGGCCATCATCCTGGAGGAGACGGAATTAGGCGCGCTCAACGACGACATCAAGCACTGCCTACGCTGCGGCAAATGCAAGCCGGTATGCATGACTCAGGTGCCGCGGGCCAACCTACTTTATTCGCCCCGCAACAAGATCCTGGCTACCGGTCTGATCATCGAGGCCTTCCTTTATGAGGAACAGACTCGCCGGGGCCTATCCCGCCGCCACTTCGCGGAGATGAACGACCTAGCCGACCACTGCACAATCTGCCACAAGTGCCAGACACCCTGCCCGGTCAACATCGACTTTGGCGAGGTGACCACCCGCCTGCGCCGCATTCTGGTCGAGCGGCGCCGTAAACGCTTTAGCCCCGGGGCCTGGGCGGCCATGCGCTTTTTGGGCGCCAAGGACCCCCGGGTCATCCGCCTGCTACGCACCGGCCTGGGCCGCTGGGGCTTTCGCGCTTTGAGCCTCACCAGCGGGGTCGCCCGCCGTCTGGGCCTCTTTGCAAGCGATCGGCGTCCGGCAGCGACTACCGGCGCCCCCAAGAGCCTGACCCTGGCCAAGGAGATGGTGCGCCGGCCGATCCGGGTGGAGGTGCCCAAACGGGGCTTTAGGCAGGTGCTGGCGCTGGAGGACGCTACCCAGATACCCATCATCCGGGATCCTGCCCGCTCAGCCGAGGAGATGGAGGCCGTCTTTTATTTTCCCGGCTGCGGCTCCGAGCGGATTTTTGCCGATATCGGCCTGGCCTCGCTGGCCCTGCTCTACTCCCAGGGCGTTCAGACCGTGCTCCCTCCCGGCTATCTCTGTTGCGGCTATCCGCAGAGTGCCGCAGGCCTCGAGGACCAGGGCAAGCGGTTGACCATGGAGAACCGCGTGCTCTTTCATCGCGTCGCCAACACGCTTAATTACTTGGATATCCGCACCGTCATCGTCTCGTGCGGCACCTGCATGGATCAACTCATGCGTTACGAGTTTGGGCGCATATTTCCCGGTTGTCGGTTGCTGGACATTCATGAATACCTGATGGAGAAAGGGCTTACCCCGTCCGCGGATGACCAAATCTCAGCGGCGGAGAGTTCCATCGGGGCCCCCCAGTCAGACTTCCGGAACCGTGGTAACGCCCGATCCGCCAATTCCATTAGGACGGGTAGCGATGACGGGTCGTTTACCCACTACCTCTTTCACGACCCGTGCCACAGCCCAATGAAAACCCATCCGCCACAGAAGGTAGCGACCAGCCTGCTAAACCAGCCCGTCACCCTTACGGAGCGTTGCTGCGGTGAGGCTGGCACCTTAGGAACCGCAAGGCCCGATATCGCCAATCAGTTGCGTTTTCGTAAACAAGAATCCTTGGTAGAGGCCTTACGCCATTTGATCGAACAAGATAAAGCCATAGGCAGGGTCAAATTGCTGACATCCTGCCCGGCTTGCCTACAGGGGCTCGCCAAATATACCGATGACACCGGCCTGGTCACGGACTACATCGTCACGGAACTGGCCAGAAGACGCTTCGGCGAGTCATGGCAACAGCGATTTCTTGATCAGATCAGCCGGGGAGGGATCGACATGGTGTTATTGTGATAATAGCCGCAACATTGCGACTATCTGTCGAAGCATGGCTTAACCCATCTTTGTCATTCTGCCCCGCCCTCCAGGCCAAAATCCCCGGATTTTGC
>CALMDH010000001.1:0-15585 GCA_937862735.1 uncultured Gammaproteobacteria bacterium | reverse complement strand
ACGATGAGGACCCGCAGGGGGGCGGTGGGGGCCGGGGAGCGCAAGGGGGCGGAGGAAGTCATGGTGTTCATGCGCTGCAGGGTAACCAGAGGGTGAAGGTGCTACCTTGGCCGAGACGGCTGGCCACGTCGATCCGCCCCCCATGGAGGTGGGCGATCCGACTGGCCAGGGACAGACCAAGGCCGAGACCGGAGATGCCCGCCTCCGGATGAAGCCGGACCGACTTGTCGAAGATCCGTTCCTGATCCTGGTCGGCGATGCCCATGCCCGCGTCCCGGACCTGGATGCCGGCCTCCTGACCCACCAGCAGCGCCCGGACCTGGATCGCTGACGCGCGGGGGGAGTATTTCACCGCATTATCGAGCAAATTGAGCACGGCCGAGCCCAGGAGTCGCTCGTCACCCCGCACCTGAGCCCTGGCCGCCGGCTCCGGGAGTTCGAGCGTCAGGGGGCGCCCCGCCTGCTCGCCGAAGGAGCGGGTCAGCTCGGCCAGCCAGGGACCGATGAACAGTTGGGCCGCCTGGGGGTCGAGCTGGCCCGAGGTGAGTTGATCCGCCGCCAGCCAGTGTTCGAAGAGCCGGTCCAGGTCATCCACGGCACGCTCGATGGCGTGCTGTCGCCGCACGACCCGCTCCCGGGCGGCGAGGGAGAGGTCGATAGTGGCCTCGCGTTGCCCCACCTGGGCCTGGCTCTTGATGATCGCCAGGTGATTGCGAAACTCGTGGGCGATCAGATCGGCGAAACGCACCTGCTGCTCCAGCGCCTCCCGTTCCCGCTGGAAGGCCGTTTCCAGTTGCCGGACCTGGGCGAAGAGGCGGCGGTTCTTGCATTGCTGCCGGCGGGCGGTGTTGAAGCCGACCAGATGGGTGAGCAGCAGCCACACCGTGGCATAGACTAGGTCCGCCTCCGGGGGGGCGGGGTGACGGAAAAGGACCCAGCCCACCCAGAGCGCCACGCTGGCGACCAGACACAGCAGGGTGCGCGGCACCAGGTCCACCGGCAGGTAGACATAGAGGATCAGGGTGCCGCAGATGAACACCAGGGGCGCGCTGAATTCATAGTGGGGATCCAGGGCGGTGGGCGGCGCCAGGGCCAGGATGACCAGGCCGATGTACAGGATCGCCAGGCGGCTGATCTGGGCCTGGGTGGCCCAGGCCTGGAGGTAGAGCAGGAAGACGCCGTTGAGGGTGAAGACCAGCAACTGGAGTTGCAGGCAGAAGCTGGCTTCCTGGCCCAAGGGGGTGTTGCCGTCCCAGGCCTCGTTGAGCAGATGGCCGCCGATCAGCGCGAGCAGCCCCCAGACCAGGAAACTCAGGCGCCGCAGCCGCTCCTCGAGCTGGGTGGTCGAGAATGCCGCTTCGGTGGCGGCATCCCGGAAGCGGGCGGTCCAGGGGTGGATGGTCATGGGGCGGGGGGGTTGGGGGTGTCCGGGGGTGTCTCGGCGAGTATCTGGGGGTATGGTGGGGGGGATCTCGCGGGATAGGTGGGGATGCCGGGGTCTGGGTCGCGCGCCGGGACGAGGTCGACCCCTCAACTCAGCACGTTCAGATTGCCGGCGAGTTGTAGCCGCACCCGGTGGGCCCGCGCCACCTGTTCCCAGTTCTGGAAGGGCGCGGGTGGCTGATAGCCATGGGTCCGGGGGTCATAGCCGCCCTCGACGCCGGTGATGACGCGCATCAGGTCGGTCGCGGCCGCCTTGACCCCGTCATCGGTCGCCCGGGCCCCGCCCCAGAAGTCATTGCCCGGCCAGGACACGGGGTCCCAGGCGACCAGGCTGTAGAGTTGCAGCTCGCTGAAGTCCTCCCCCTCCTCGGCGTAGGCCTGGGGCGGGCAGAGCTGAGGCCGGTGGTGATTGCCATGGGTGAGGGGCCTGACCCGCAGGGAGAGGTGGTCGATGTCGTGCCGTTCGTTGGCGCACTCGTCGAAGGGGTCGAAATGGATGACGCGGATGTGACGCAGGCGTCCGGCCTGCCGGCCGAGCAGGGTGAGGAGGGCGTCCTTGAGGTGGAGGCCCAGGGTGCCCTGGAAGGGCCCGGCGAACTGGCCGCAGCCCAGGCCCGGCAGGGTCACCAGGGCCTGTCGGCCAGCGGCAGCGGCCTGGGCGTCGACGTGAAGCAGCAGCGGCAGCAGGCGGCGTTCGTAGAGGGCGCGATAAGCCGGTGAGTCGATGCGGCCGACCTGGGTGACCGCAGCCCAGTCGCCGGCGACGCCCCCCAGGTTGTTGCGCAGCAGGGCCCCGGGGGTGAAGAGCAGGGTCCCCGCCAGCGGTTGGTCATGGACCTGGGGGATGCCGTGGCGACCGTCGTCGAAGATGGTGACCGCCGCGGCGAAGCCCAGGTCGCCGAGCAGGCCCAGTTCGGTGACATTCCAGTCCCGTCCATCCCCATGAACGGCGCTCTCGGCGAAGATGCGCGGCGACTTGGTGTTGATCAGATGCTCCAGCAGGGACAGGACATCCAGTTTGCCCAGGTCCTGGCCGTGAAGCGCCGCCCGCATGCGCCCTCCGGCCCTGGCCAGTCCCTGGGTAGTGAGCGCGGCGTGGTAGTCCTGCAAGCGCCGATAGCTGTCGTGATGCAGTAGGAAACAGTAGGTGCTCATGAGGGGCGGGGATGTCTGGTGGTGAGGGTGCTGATGAGGGTAGTGGCGTGGCGGTGATCGTGGGCCGGTGAGGGTTGTAACGCAGACGGGGTGACGCTGGTGGTGAGACGTTAGGGCGCCCCAAAGGCGCGGCTCAGGGAATCAGGGCTGTCTGGGCTGTCGGGTCCGTTGGGGCTGCTAGGGCTGTTGGGCTATTAGGGCTGTGGGGTGGTCGGGTTTATCGCCCCGCCTGGCTCGGGTGTCCGGTCTCCTTGAGAGCCACCGATTCCTTGTCGACCCCGCGAGGGAAATCCTTGTCTTCAGCGTTACGGAAACCGGACACCGGAGCCAGGCGGCGGACCGGGAGGAGGTTGGCGTTGTCTTCCCGGGGCGGCTCGACTAGCCTTCAGTATGCGCAAACCCTTTGATCAATAACAGACATGAATTCCGACAAGATCCGACGAAATCCGACATTTGCCCAAAAGTTTTTTATGGGCTTAAAAACTCGGCTTATGACAATGGCGGGTCTGCCTCATGACCCCTTGCCGGTGGGGAGTGGGGTAGCGGGGGTGGTGGCGCTGGGAGCGGCGGCGGGAATGGCGAGGGGGAGGGCGGAGGAGAGGGCGCGGGGAGTGGCGGAGGGGATGGGGCAGGATAGGTGAATGGCCGTGGACGGCGGTGACCGGCCTCTGTCCAGGGAGAACTTGAAACCGGCGCGAATCAGGGGGCGGGAGGATCGGGCCGGCGGCTCGCGTCTCTTGCCGGGGGCCCTGGCCTTCGCCCTGGGGGTCTGTCTGCTCTTCACCCTGCCCGAACTGCCACCGGGCTGGGTCCTGGCGTTACCGGCGGCGGCCCTGGCCTGGCTGGCCAGCCACTGGCCGCCGGCGCGGCTGCCTTGCCTGCTGATGCTGGGCGCCCTCTGGGCGCACCTGGCGGCCGACCAGTATCTCGAACAGCGCTTGCCCGCCGAGCTGACCCGCGTCGACCTGCGCCTGGAGGGGCGGGTGGCCGCCCTGCCGGAGGTGAAGCTGGGGGCGACCCGCTTTCGCTTCCTGGTCGAGGCGGCCTGGCGGGGGGAGGAGCGACTGGCCTTCCATGGGCCGGTGCGCCTCACCTGGCGGGGGGCGCCGGACTTGCGGGTGGGGGAGCGGCGGGCCTTGGGCGTGCGGCTCAAACCACCCCACGGCTTCGCCAATGCCGGTGGTTTCGATTACGAACGGTGGCTGTTTCAGCAGGGCCTCCTCGCCACGGGCTATGTCCGCGAGGACGGTGACCTGGGGCTGCTGGCGCCGGGGCCAGGGTCCTTCGTCCTCGATCGCTGGCGCCAGTATCTGGGGGAGCACCTGGGGAGGCTGGTGGCGAACTCCCCGGCCCGGGGGGTGATGCTGGCCTTGGTCCTGGGCGAGCGCTCGGCGATCCCGACGGACCAGTGGACCCTGCTGACCCGCACCGGGGTCAATCACCTGGTGGCCATCTCCGGGCTGCATGTGGGCCTGGTGGCGGCGAGCGTTTTTTTTATCGTGCGCTGGGCCTGGTCGCGGCGGCCGGGTCTGGTGCTGCGGCTGGCGGCCCCCCGGGCCGGGGCTTTGGGCGGGCTGGCTGCGGCCCTGCTCTACAGCGCCCTGGCGGGTTTCGCCATCTCCACCCAGCGGGCCCTGATCATGCTGGCGGTGATCCTGGCCGCCCTGCTCTGGGGACGGACGCCCCGGCTCTGGACCGGGCTGGCCGTGGCCCTGGCCGGGGTCCTGCTGCTGGACCCGGTGGGGGCACTGAGCTATGGTCTCTGGCTGTCCTTCGGTGCCGTGGCCGCCCTGCTGCTGGGGCTGGGCCACCGCCTGCCGGCGGCGGACCCGTGGGGGCGCTGGGGTCGGGCTCAGTGGGTGGTCACCCTGGGCCTGCTGCCGCTCCTGCTGCTGCTCTTTGGCCGTGCCTCCCTGATCTCGCCGGCAGTGAATCTGCTGGCGGTCCCCCTCTTCAGTCTGCTGCTGATGCCCCTGGTGCTGATCTCGGCCCTCCTCGCCCTGGTCCCCCTGCCGGGGCTGGCGCTGCCCTGGCTCTGGACGGCCGGGCTGATGGCCTGGCTGCTGGAGGGTCTCGCGGCCCTGGCGGCCTGGCCCTGGGCGGCGGTAACGCTGGCGGCGCGACCTACCTGGGTCTGGGTGGCGGCCTTTGCCGGCGCCCTGCTGCCGCTCACCCCCCGGGGCTTGCCCGGTCGGTGGCTGGGCCTGCCCCTGCTCCTGCCCCTGGTACTGGTGCGTCCCCCGGCGCCCGCGCCCGGGGAGGCATGGTTCCAGCTCCTCGACGTGGGGCAGGGCCTGGCCGCCGTCGTCCGCACCGCCCGGCACCTGCTGGTCTTCGACACCGGACCCGCCTTCGCCGGTGGCTTCAACACCGGCGGGGCGGTGGTGGCGCCCTACCTGCGGGAGGTCGGCGTCGATCGGATCGACACCCTGATCCTGAGCCACGCGGATCAGGACCACGCCGGCGGCCTGGCCGGCCTGGCGGCGGAGGTGCCCATCCGCCGGCTCCTGACCGGGGAGCCCGCGGCCCCCGAAATCGGGCCAGCGGTAGGGGAGGGGGGGCCGCGACCCGAGGCCTGCCAGGCGGGCCAGGGCTGGGAGTGGGATGGCGTCGAATTCGCCGTCCTGCACCCCACCCGATTGGGGCTGGAAGGGAACGACGCCTCCTGCGTCTTGCGCGTGGCCACCGCCGGGGCCAGCCTGCTGCTGACCGGGGACCTCGGTCAGGCGGGGGAGCGGAGGCTGGTCCGGGAGCGGCCCCCGGCCGCTAGTCTGCTGGTGGCCGGCCACCACGGCAGCAACACCTCCACCAGCCGGGAATTGCTTCAGGCGGCGCGGCCCCAGTGGGTGCTCTACTCCAGCGGTTTCGCCAATCACTACGGCTTCCCCGCCGCGGCGGTGCGGGAGCGGGTGGCCGCCAGCGGGGCGGCGGAGCTGAACACGACGGAGACCGGCGCCATAGGCTTCGTCCTGTCGCCGACGGGTCTTCAGGGGCCTGACCTTTATCGCGTCCAGCACCGACATCTCTGGTCCCATCCCCTGGATGGGGCGGGTGGCGTGGATTCTCGGCCTTGACTGATCAAACCGTTCCGCGGTCGGTCGGGCGAAAAAGGACCTGGAGAAAGCCGAGGGATGGCTCGGCAAGTTGAAGAGTCGGTTTCCCCGTCGCCCTCGCCCGGCCCCTGATCGTGGTAGCGGGGTCTAAGTGTCACCCCCACGGTTCGGGTATCATGACGCCCTTGTTGCGAAGGGCCGGGAGGTGAGACTGCGGTGCTGGAGTTGATGGAGGCCGGCGGCTGGCTGATGTGGCCCATCCTGGCCTGTTCGGTGGTGGCCATGGCCATCGTCCTGGAGCGTCTCTGGAGCCTGCGCCGCCGCCGGGTCATGCCCGCCGGTCTCATGGCCCAGGTCTGGCAGTGGCAGCGGGAACAGGCCCTGACCCCGGAGCGCATCCGGGCCCTGGCCCGGAGCTCGCCCCTGGGGCGGCTGCTGAGCGCCGGCCTGGTCAACCGCCAGCACAGCCGGGAAGTGATGAAGGAGGCCCTCAACGACGTGGGGCGGCAGGTGGTGGCCGATCTGGAACGCTACCTCAACACCCTGGGCACCATCGCCGCCGTCTCCCCCCTGCTGGGCCTGCTCGGCACCGTCTTCGGCATGATCGACATCTTCACCGTCATCATCGACGCCGGGGTCGGAAACCCCGGGGTCCTCGCTGGTGGTATCTCCGAGGCCCTGATCACCACCGCCGCCGGCCTGACGGTGGCCATCCCCAGCCTGATGTTCCATCGCTACTTCAATGGCCTGGTCAGCCGCTACGCCCTGGCCATGGAGGAAGAGGCGCTGAACCTGGTGGAGGTCATCAAGGGCGAGCGCGAGGCCCCGCCGGAGGGGCTGGCGTGAACCTGCGCCCCCAGCGCACCGAGCCGCCGGAGATCAATCTGGCGCCACTGATCGACGTCGTCTTCCTGCTGCTGATCTTTTTCATGGTCACCACCAGCTTCCGGGACGAGGTCGGCATCAAGATCCGGCTCCCGGAGGCCGCCGGGGAGGCGGCGGCGGAGGCCCAGCCCCTGACCCTCACTATCGACGCTGAGGGCTATTACTATGTCAACGATCTTCAGGTGGCCGATCGGCAACCGGCGACCCTGAGCAAGGCCTTGGCGGCCGCCATGGTGGAATTGCTCAGCCGCGGTTCCGCGACGACGGCGGTGCAAGCTCAGGGGTCCGCCGCCGGGGACCCGCGGGAGCCGGCGGGGCTTGGCGGCAACCCTGGACAACCTGGCCAAGTCCCGAGTGGCGACCGGGGATCCGCGGCGTCGGGGGCGGCGATCCCCGCGCCCGGGGATTTGCCCCTGGTCCTCAAGGCCGATGCCCGCACCCCCCACCAGGCGGTGATGACGGCCATGGACGTGGCCAGCCGCCTGGGGCTGACGCGCCTATCCTTCGCCGCCAGCCGTTCCCAGGAACAGCCATGAGTCATTACGAAGCCCTGGCCTCCGGATCGGCGCGGGCCATCTACGTCCGCCTGATCGGTTATGCCAAGCCCTACTGGCGCATGTTCGCCGTCTCCGCCGTCGGCATGGTCTTTTACGCCCTGACCGAACCCCTCTTCGCCGCCATGATGAAGCCCCTGCTGGATGGGACCTTCATCGACCGGGACATCAGCGTAGTGCAGTCAATGCCCCTGATCCTGATGGGGATCTTCCTGGTGCGGGGGATCGCCGGCTTCATCAACACCTATTGCCTGCAATGGGTGGGCCAGCGCGTGGTGGCTGACCTGCGCCGGGAGATGTTCGATCATCTGCTGCGCTCGCCGGCGCGCTACTTCGACGGCCAGACCACCGGCCAGCTCCTGGCCAAGCTAACCTACAACGTGGAGAACGTGGCCGACGCCGCCACCAGCGCCGTCACCACCCTGATCCGCGACGGTATCACCGTCATCGGCCTGGTGGCCTACATGCTCTACGTCAACGTCATGCTGTCGGCCATCTTCCTGCTGGTGGGCCCGGCCATGGCGGTATCCATCCGCTTCGCCAGCCGGCTGTTCCGCCGCCACTCCAAGCGCATCCAGGACCGGGTCGGGGAGCTCACCCACGTCGCCCAGGAGGCCATCGACGGCCAGCGGGTGGTCAAGGCCTTCGGCGGTCAGGCCCGGGCCCTGGAGCGCTTCACCTTCGTCAACGAGAAGACCCGCTCGCTACAGATGAAGATGGTGGCCACCAACGCCATCAGCGTGCCCCTGGTGCAACTGGTGGCGGCCATCGCCATCGCCGTCATCATCTACCTCTCGACCCTCCAGGGCCTGCGCGAGGACATCTCGGTGGGCACCTTCATGTCCTTCATCCTGGCCATGGGCCTGCTGTTGCAGCCGATCAAGAGCCTGACCTCGATCAACAAGCAGTTGCAGCGGGGCATCATTGCCGCCGACAGCCTCTTCGAGCTCATCGATTCGCCCCCCGAGTTCGACAGCGGGACCCGCACCCTGGCCCGCGCCCGGGGGCGGGTGGAGATCCGCGACCTGACTCACGAGTACGACCGCGACAAGGGGCCGGTGCTCCAGGACCTGAACCTGGTCATCGAGCCGGGGGAGACCCTGGCCCTGGTCGGGCGCTCGGGAAGCGGCAAGTCCACCCTCGCCAACCTGCTGCCGCGCTTCTACGACCCCCTGGCCGGGGACATCCTCATCGACGGCATCTCCAGCCGTGACCTGACCCTGGCCAGCCTGCGCGCCCAGATCTCCCTGGTGACCCAGGATGTGGTGCTGTTCAACGACACCATCCGCAACAACATCGCCTATGGCTATCCGGGGGAACTGGACGAGGCGACCCTGGAGCGGGTGGCGGAGGCCGCCCATGCCCTGGACTTCATCCGCGACCTGCCCCAGGGCTTCGACACCCTGATCGGCGACCGCGGCGTGCTGCTCTCCGGTGGCCAGCGCCAGCGCCTGGCCATCGCCCGCGCCATGCTCAAGGACGCCCCCATCCTCATCCTCGACGAGGCGACCTCGGCCCTGGACAGCGAGGCGGAGCGCCATATCCAGGCCGCCCTGGAGCAACTGATGACCAACCGCACCACCCTGGTTATCGCCCATCGGCTCTCGACCATCGAGCGGGCGAACCGCATCCTGGTCCTGGACCGGGGGCGGATGGTCGAGATCGGCACCCACGCCGAGCTGCTGGCCCGGGATGGCCATTACGCCCGGTTGCATCGCATGCAGTTCAACGAGGCCCCGGCGGAGGCCTCGCCTTGAGCCTGCTGTTCACCGAGGCACTGACGGAGATCTCGCCTTGAGTATGCGGTTCTACACGGCACCGGCGGAGATCTGGCCTTGAGCATGCGGTTCAACGCGGCCCAGGCGGAGACCTCGCCTTGAGCCTGAGGCCTCGGGATGGCCCTGAGTGCCACCCATGACGAGCACGGACCTGTGGTACGGCGGTCACCGGCTCTCCTGGCTGGCCTGGCTCCTGGTGCCCCTGGCCGGCCTCTTCCGGTTGGTGGTCATGGCGCGGCGCCGGGCCTATGCCCAGGGCTGGCTGGCCAGCGAGCGGCTGACGGTGCCGGTGATCGTGGTCGGCAATCTCAGCGTCGGTGGCACCGGCAAGACCCCCCTGGTGCTGTGGCTGGTGGACTGGCTGCGGGGCCAGGGCTGGCGGCCGGGGATCATCCTGCGCGGCTACGGCGGCCAGGCCCGGGACTGGCCCCAGGCGGTGCAGGCCACCAGCGATCCCAGGCTGGTGGGGGACGAGGCGGTGCTGCTGGCACGCAAGGCCGGGGTGCCGGTGGTGGCGGGTCCGGACCGGGTCGCGGCGGGCCGGCTGCTGCTGGCGGGCAATGCCTGCGATATTTTGGTCAGTGACGACGGTCTTCAGCACTACCGGCTCCAGCGCGATCTGGAGATCCTGGTCATCGACGGCGAGCGCGGCTTTGGCAATGGCTTCTGCCTGCCCGCCGGGCCCCTGCGCGAACCCCGCGCCCGGGCGCGGGAGATCCCCCTGCGGGTCTGTACCGGGGGCCCGTGCCCGGGGGCCGAGCCTGTGACCCTGCGGGCGGGGGACCTGGTGAGCCTGCGCCTTCCCGCGCGCACTCAGCCCTTGAGCAGCCTCAAGGGGCGGCGGGTGACGGCCATCGCCGGGATCGGTAATCCCGAGCGCTTTTTTGCCCTGCTACGCCAGGCCGGG
Organism: uncultured Gammaproteobacteria bacterium; assembly: GCA_937862735.1. Lineage (GTDB taxonomy): Bacteria > Pseudomonadota > Gammaproteobacteria > Chromatiales > Chromatiaceae > M0108. The sequence goes on along the minus strand of CALMDH010000001.1, from coordinate 5,810 downwards.
CTCTTTGTGGACGCGCGCCCCTATCCGGATCATCATGCCTATACCGCCGCCGAGGCCGCCGCCTGGCCGCCGGGGCCCCTGATCATGACCGAAAAGGACGCGGTCAAGTGCCTGACCTTCGCTGGGGACAACCACTGGTATCTGCCGGTGGCGGCGGTTCCCAGCGAGGCCTTCGAACGTCAACTGTCCCAAGCCATTTCCGCGCTGAGCCATGGATAAGAAACTCCTCGAGATCCTCGTCTGCCCCCTGTGCAAGGGCCCTCTCTACTTCGACAAGGCCGCCGCCGAACTGATCTGCCGGGCGGATCGCCTGGCCTACCCGATCCGCGACGACATCCCGGTGATGCTGGAGGAAGAGGCGCGGGTCCTGCCGCCGGACGAGGAGGTGCCCAAGGCGTGAGCGGGGCAGGCCCGGACTTCCGCATCATCATTCCGGCGCGCTACGGCGCCACCCGCCTGCCGGGTAAGCCCTTATTGACCATCGAGGGCAAGCCGCTGATCCAGTGGGTCTGCGAACAGGCCAGCCGGACGGGGGCCACAGAGATCCTGGTCGCCACCGACGACGAGCGCATCGCCGCCGCCTGTCGTGGCTTTGGGGCACCCGTCGTCATGACCCGCGCCGATCATCCCAGCGGCAGCGACCGGCTGGCGGAGGTCATTCGCCTCCTGGGCTGGCCCGGTGAGACCCTGGTGGTGAACCTCCAGGGCGACGAGCCCTGCATGCCGCCGGCCCTGGTCGATCAGGTGGCCGCTAGCCTCGCCGCTCACCCGGGGGTGGGCATGGCCACCCTGGCCTATCCGATCACCACCGCCGAGACCCTCTTCGACCCCCAGGTTGTCAAGGTCGTGACCGATGCCCGAGGACGGGCCCTCTACTTCTCCCGCGCCCCCATCCCCTGGCATCGCGAGGCCTTCGCAGGTGGCCAGCCCTGCCTGCCGCCGGGGGTGACTTACCTGCGGCATATCGGGCTCTACGCCTATCGGGCGGAATTTCTCCAGCGTTATGTCACCTGGCCAGCGGCGCCACCGGAACGGGCGGAATCCCTGGAGCAGTTGCGCGTCCTCTGGCAGGGGGAGGCCATCCAGGTCGATATCGCCGCTGAGATCCCCGGTCCCGGGGTGGACACGGCGGCGGACCTGGGGCGGGCGCGAGACTTTATCCGGTCCTTTCCACCCCGCCGGTAACCGAGGGACGTCTGGTGTAGTATGGTGAATACCTGCCCCGGTTGCGGGTGGCCATAACCACGAGAGGACAATGATGAAGTCGATCTACGGTATGTCGGCGGCCAGTCTGCTCGCCATGCTCTGTGCCGGAACCCTCAGCGCCGCTGGTGGTTCCGGTGGCTCTTCTCCCTATCCCCCGATGCCCGATATGTCCCAGATGCCGCAGATGCCCGGCTTCGGTGGGCCGGGGATGAACTTCCCCGGTGGCGGTCGGGGCGGCCCACCACCGGGTCCGGGGTCGGCGCGGCCAGGGACCTCGGGCTCCGCCGCGTCCACGGCGCCGGGCTACGCGCCTCCCGCCGGTCAGGGTTATGCGCCACCCCCGGGGCAGTACGCTCCCCCTCCCGGTCAGGGTTATGCCCCTCCCCCGGCGCAGTACGCGCCGCCCCACGGTCAGGGTTATGCGCCACCCCCGGCGCAGTTCGCGCCGTCCCCCGCTCAGGGCTATGCGCTGCCGCCCGCTCAGGCCCCGACCCCGGCGGCCGCGCCCCCCGCGGCTCCTCCGCCTGGCTATGGCGCTGGGCCGGGCCAGCCTCCCGCCCCAGGTGCCTATCCTCCCGGCGCGGCCCCTTATCCACCCGCAGGCCCTGACTATCCCGCCGCTCCCCGGGGCTATCCCGCCGCCCCGCCCGGCTACCCCCCGCCGGCCGAGGCCCCTGGCGCGCCACCGGCCCCGGGTGCCCCACCCGGAGCCGGGTCCGCTTCTAGTGGCTACCCACCCCCGGGCGGCGCCTATGGCGCCCCGCCCGGCTACCCGCCCCCTCCCGGACCTCCCGGGGAGGAACCCACGGGTGAGGACGGCAAGGGTAAGGGCGGTTTTAACCCCATGAATATGATGAACAAGATGCCCAATCCCATGAACATGTTCGGGGGCAATAAGGATTAAGCAAAAAAGCAAAAGCCTAGGCCAGGGATGCCTAGGCTTTGCCCCGAGCCGGTAGCGAGCGATGTGGTGGCAAAGCCTGGGCGGCATGCTGGGCCTCTTCCTGCTGGCCTGGCTCTTCAGTGAGAACCGCCGGGCGGTGCGCCCGGGTCCGGCCCTGGTGGCTCTGGGCCTGCAATTGCTGATCACGCTGGTTCTGCTGGAGGTACCCCTGTTCCGGCAGTTTTTCGCGCTGCTGAACCAGATGGTCACCAGCCTGGAGACGGCGACACGGGCGGGGACCAGCTTCGTCTTCGGTTATCTGGGCGGTGGTGACGCGCCCTTTACGGTCAAGCCCGAGGGCAACACCTTCATCTTCGCCCTCCAGGCCCTGCCCATGGTGCTGGTGATCAGCGCCCTGTCCGCCTTGCTCTTCTATTGGCGGGTGCTGCCCGCGGTGGTGCGCGCCTTTGCCTGGCTGCTGCGCAGGACCCTGGGTCTGGGTGGGCCCGCCGGGGTGGGGGTGGCGGCCAATGTCTTCCTAGGCCATATCGAATCCCCCCTCCTGATCCGGCCCTATCTTGGGCGGCTCTCGCGCAGCGACCTCTTTCTCGTCATGACGGCCGGCATGGCGACCGTGGCGGGCACGGTCATGGTCATCTACGCCAGCATCCTGGCGACGGTCATCCCCGATGCCTTGGGACAATTGCTGACCGCCTCCCTGATCAGCGCCCCGGCGGCGGTCATGGTGGCGCGCATCATGGTGCCGGTGACCGAGACGGACGGGGCGGATGGGCACTGGGAGCCCCCCCGGCAAGCGACCAGCAGCCTGGATGCCATCGCCCGGGGGACCCGGGACGGGGTGACCCTGCTGGTCAACATCGTCGCCATGCTGGTGGTCCTGGTCGCCCTGGTGTCCCTGGTCAACCAGGCTCTAGGGCTGCTACCCGCCCCGGGTGGCGCGGCACTCAGTCTGGAGCGCCTGCTCGGCTGGGTCATGGCCCCCCTGACCTGGCTGATGGGCATCCCCGCCAGCGAGGCAGTGACGGCGGGCAGCCTGATGGGCGTCAAGACCATCCTCAACGAGTTCCTGGCCTATCTGCAATTGGCCGCCCTGCCGGCTGAGGCCCTCAGCGAGCGTTCCCGGCTGATCATGACCTATGCCCTGTGCGGCTTCGCCAACCTCGGCAGCCTGGGCATCCTGATCGGCGGCATGGGGGCCATGGCCCCCGAACGTCGGGCCGAGATCACCGCTCTGGGTCCCAGGTCCATCGTTGCCGGCACCCTGGCCACCACCTTCACCGGCGCCGTGGTCGGGCTGGTCAGCTTGATGCCTAAGTGAGGGGCTCTCATGTTGAGGGGGCCTTGTGTTACCGGGATCAGGCAAGTTGCGCTCCCGGCGCGGGAAAAGGTGTTAATGACCAAACGCCCCATCCTTATCATCAGTCATTCCCAGGAGGTTTTATGAGCGAAAGTTATGAGGTTCAGTTTCCCGCCGGCAAGCGGGTTGATGTCCGGGTCGGCGACTTTGTCATTCACACCGATCAGTCCATCAAGCGCGGGGGAGAGGCCAGCGCCCCGGAGCCCTTCGATCTCTTCCTGAGCTCCATGGCGGCCTGCGCCGGGATCTTCGCCCTCAACTTCTGCACCTCCCGTGACCTGCCGACCGCCGGCCTGGGCCTGAGCATGGACTGGGAGGTGGACCCGACCAACCCGGCCAACGCCAGCGTGCGCTATCTGCTGCGCCTGCCCGAGGGCTTCCCGGACAAGTACCGGAGCAGCATCATCAAGGCCATCGACCTTTGCGCGGTCAAGAAGTACGTCCAGAACGCCCCCAGTTTCCAGATCGATATCGTCGAATAAGGGCGGCTCTTCGTGCCCTGGGCGGGGATAGGGACATCGCTGATCTGCTGCTGGCTTTCCGATCCTCTCGGGCAACGACCGGAATCCGAAATGCCTTAGGTATAAAAACTGCCGGCTCAGGCACGGAGTTTCAACCCTCCCGGAACGAGGCGTTCCGGTGAGGGCTAAAGGCTGGCGTGCGCCCCCTTACTGGCAGGCCTCGCATTCAGGATCGAGGAGCGAACAGGCCTTGGGCGGGGTAGGGATGAAGGTGCAAATCTCATCAACCTCCCCAATGGCCTGGCCTAGGGGTCGATTCGGGCGTTGTTCGCCAGGCCGGCCGGGGGGCTGTTCGTTGCTCTGGCCGTTGAGCTGGCCGTTTTTCTGGCCATTCAGGTGACCATTGAGGTGACCCGTGAGTTGAGCGACCGTCGCACTGGCTAGCTGGATGCCGGCGATGGGACCGGGGCGCTGACTCTTGCCGGGGGTGGCCATGGTCGATTTCTCCACATGGGTGGCGCCCATGGAGCGCAGGTAATAGGTGGTCTTGAGCCCCCGCACCCAGGCCAGCTTGTAGAGGTTGTCCAGCTTCTTGCCGTTGGGCTCCTTCATGTAGAGGTTGAGGCTCTGGGCCTGGTCGAGCCACTTCTGGCGGCGGCTGCCGGCCTCCACCAGCCAGCGGGGGTCGATCTCGAAGGCGGTGGCGTAGAGGTCCTTGAGCTCCTGGGGGATGCGCTCGATGGGCTGGACCGAGCCGTCGTAGTACTTGAGGTCGTTGACCATGACCGGGTCCCACAGGCCCAGGGCCTTGAGATCGCGCACCAGGTAGGGATTGACCACGGTGAACTCGCCGGACAGGTTCGACTTGACGAACAGGTTCTGGTAGGTGGGTTCGATGGACTGGCTGACGCCGACGATGTTGGAGATGGTCGCGGTGGGGGCGATGGCCATGCAGTTGGAGTTGCGCATGCCCACCGCCTGCACCCGGGCGCGCAGGGCGTCCCAGTCCAGGGTGCTGCCCTGGTCCATCTGCAGGAAGCCACCGCGGCCCTTTTCCAGCAGGGCGATGGAATCCAGGGGCAGGATGCCCTGGCTCCACAGGCTGCCCTCGAAGCTGGCGTAGCGGCCGCGCTCCTGGGCCAGGTCGGTGGAGGCCTGGATGGCGTGGTAGGCGATGGCCTCCATGCTCTGGTCGGCGAACTGCACCGCCGCCTGGCTGGCGTAGGGCAGGCGCAGCTTGTAGAGGGCGTCCTGGAAGCCCATCAGGCCCAGGCCCACCGGGCGATGACGCAGGTTGGAGCGCCGCGCCTGGGGGACGTTGTAGAAGTTGTAGTCGATGACGTTGTCCAGCATGCGCATGGCGGTGGCCACGGTGCGCTGGAGCTTGGCCAGGTCCAGACCCTGGTCCGTGACGTGGGCGGCCAGGTTGACCGAGCCCAGGTTACAGACGGCGATCTCCTGATCGTTGGTGTGCAGGGTGATCTCGGTGCAGAGGTTGGAGCTGTGCACCCGGCCGGCGTGCTGGTTGGTGTAGCGCAGGTTGCAGGGGTCCTTGAAGGCGATCCAGGGGTGGCCGGTCTCGAAAAGCATGGCCAACATCTTGCGCCACAGGTCCACCGCCTTGAGCTTCTTGTGCACCTTCAGCTCGCCGCGGGCGGCGCGTTCCTCATAGGCGACGTAGGCGTCCTCGAAGGCCTGGCCGGTGAGATCGTGGAGGTCCGCGGTCTCGTCGGGGGAGAAGAGGGTCCAGTCCCCTTCCTCGGCGACCCGCTTCATGAACAGGTCTGGCACCCAGTTGGCGGTGTTCATATCGTGGGTGCGCCGGCGCTCGTCGCCCACGTTCTTACGCAGCTCCAGAAACTCCTCGATATCGATGTGCCAG